>NZ_JAFRSC010000016.1 GCF_017427765.1 Methanobrevibacter sp.
TCTTTTACAAACATGGTCAAATCATCACTGCACTTATTGATTTTCACATCACTGAAATAAGTACTGGTTAAGTCTCCGGTTAAGACGAAGCAGAAACTGAAATAACTCATTGCAGCTGATAAAGTAACACTTGCTGTACTGACCGCACCAGTCTCCAAATTAATGGCCTTGATAAGAACATCAGTACCAAGAACATTTATATAGAATTTGAACCATTGCCCATTACTTGCGGTGGTTAATCCTAATTGTGATAATGTTACACCATTCAATGTACCAGTAACAGTACCAGAACTATTAGTTTCTATAAGGCCACAGAAACTATCACTTGCTGCTGCATCTACAAGTTTGGCCTTGAAACTAATCTCAGTATAACCAGATAAAGTAGGACTATACAGTAAACTATCGAGACTGTCATCATCTTTATAAATCAAAGTGTAGTCATGATATATTTCCTGAACAATATTACCGGAATTACCCCATGTGGCAGTATTATTTAATATAGCTCCATCATGGAAAAGATAATCCTGTGATAATTTGGCTTGAACGCTGAAGATATCGGAATCTTCCAATCTGAAGTTATAGTATGCTTCCCCGTTTATATCTGTTATTCCTTGACCAATAACTTCACGTGTCTTCCTGTTCACAAAATCTACGGGCACACCATAACAATTATTACTGTTACTGTCTGTTACTTTGGCTTTCAAAGTACCCACATCAGCAGTAGTAATCGCATTATTCGGAGTAGTTAAAGCAACATTAGCGGGGTCAGGTAAACCCACATGTAACACACTATTGTTATCCACAGTTACGAAGTTTTCAAGTATTTCTTTTGTCTGATCTCTATCGAAGAAATGATTATTAATCATTTGTCTTAAATTATGTTGTTCTATTTTAGGCATCATAAATCCCCCCCTCTATATTAGTAATGATATAATACATTCTGATGTATACTGATACCATCAGTTTGGCTTCCTTTACCATTTATGTTATGCACTTCAATACCTCCGTCTGTTTCAACACGGAAAACAAAGTCTCCACGGTAGAAAGGTTGAGATACACGTGTACTTGGTTGATAAGCTTCTGGTATGGCGCCGGCTTTATGGAGGTATATTCCTCCGTTGGTTGCAGCACCAACAACCCAATATGGACTTGGGTTTTTATCTCTATTGTTACCATCTTTACTGGAACCCACACCTTTTTTAACCGAATTACGATTATAAGTAACCCTTGCCAGTCTTAATGCTTGATTAACATAAAGGTTGCAGTAGGAGGCCACACTATCGTGACCGGATAATGTGACTTTCTCCCATTTGCAGATATTAGCTACAGCAGCATCAATAGCATCTTTTAAGACTTTTCCTTGATATGCTGCTAATGCTTCACCATCAACATAACTGCTGCTTGTTAGGTTGTTGATTAGTTTGTTATGTCCATAATTTGCAGGTGTTCCTTTACCGTAGACATCCTGTGGACTGCTATGATTAATCTGTGCATATTCACTGTGACTGTGTAATGCACGTGCAAAATCAGCAGGAACATAACCTTGGAAACGGGTTGCATTAATAGTGACTTGTTCACTTGCATTCAACAATACACTTGTTAATTCCTCCATATCAACATAGGTGTCATCCATTTCTAATACTCTTTCGGCGATTTCTGCTAATTTGGATTCACTTGTGATGACGATATTGTCAATGTTTTCTCCTTCTTCAGAGTATAATTTTACTTCAGCACCCATCATTCCTGTTTCTGTTTCATAGAAAATTCTTGTCTTATAATCCACCATAATTTACACCTTGTATTCTAAATAATTCGGTAAAATACTGCATTGTTTGTTTAATGCGGATTCTTTTCTTTTAGCATAATACCCAATTGCGAGGCCTGTTTCTTCAATGTTTGGAGTGTATACGACTGTTATTATATCGTTTAAGTTTAGGCTTGTTGAATCTGTTTCAATGTTTAATAGGTTGAATTTAACTGTCTTTGTCAGGTAATCAACTGTGAAGTCCACGTCTTCTACGAGTTCTTTTTCATTGTCTCCATCTTTGTTTAGGTAGATGTGGCGGATTGGGTCTACTGCAGATGCTCTTAAAACTATATACTTGTCTTCGAGTATGTCCTGTGTTACTTGGATTTTTTCTTCGAAATAATCAAGGACAAGTGGCATTTCATCATTGGTTAATCCTTGGATGAATACCGGATTATAACTAACTGATAGTTTACCTGGTGCCATATTGTCAATGACTGTTTCATCAAAAATTATGAGATCATCATCATAATCCACTTTATAATCATACCACTCACCATAACTTTGATAATATCCTTCACCGTTCGGTACTAATTGACATTCAAGTATTGGATATGCTGGTATGTTGCTGAATTGTATTCCTGCTATGATTTGATTGTCATCATCATCCAAACCACCATCAAAGCTCAAATATTCGGTAGTGGTTTCATCAGTATACAAGTACGGTTTGACATAGACATTAGATTTCTTCAATGTTTCCAGAATATCCGGATTATCCGCCAAGTATGTGCAGAGGGAATCATCATCAGTTTTATTTCTGATGTTGGTTTGATGGGTTTCACTTAACAGGTAAGTGAAATCACTTAAACCGGAGACAGTTATGATTTCGAAGTGTTCCTTGACGATTTTGTCTTGTATGATTTCTGCGCTGCAATCTATTTCTGTGGAGTCAACTGTGAATGGTGCGTTTGCACGGCCCCATACTGCAGCTCCTAGCATTGGAGTGATTTTAGGATTATATACTTTGGTACGGACATACATACTGGTTGGTAATGTGCAGTATACTTTAATATTAACCTCTTGTATGGATGGGGTTACGCTGTTGTCGACTGATGTTTGCCACATCTTGGCTCTTACGAAGAGTATTGTTGGTTTGCCGGTTATGGCTGCTCTTGCAGTTCCAATACTATGCCAGTCATCAGGGTTGTTACGATTACCTGTTGTACTATATTCGAATTCAAGGAATTTACCGTCTGCATGGTCTGTGTCATCCCATCCTCTACACCTTGCACTTATGTCTATTCCGGTTATTGGATTGGTGAAAATCGGCTTAAAGTACAAGTAATTATAGTCTTCTTCTTCACTATCAAAAGACACATACTCCTCACTATGAGCAACGATTTTACATTCAAAAGCAAAATCCTGCGGAGTATATTTCCCCAATTTATATTCAATCTTATCAGGGTCATTCTTACCATATCTTGTAAATGTTCTACCATTATTCTCAGATAGGAATGCGTCACCATCATCATATCTGTGGCTGCAGTTACGACCCCAACCACCAATACGTGGCGCTTGCTCCCAATGAGCCAAAGGACAGAACACCACAATAGCATAATGCTCATTCTCAGTTACATTACATGGATTGTCAAAGACAAAACTATGGAATCCAGGAGTTGCAAATTTAGGGTCGAATTTAGCTTCGGCCAATGGCTGATACATAGTAGCAGTACCTGCACTGTTAACTCTTGTTGCAGGATAATATATTGTTTCAGTTTGACGGATATATTCTCCATTGTTGTTTTTAACATATTTTCCTTTGTTTTTACCGGAGCGGATTTCCTTATATCTTTGTTTTGTTGTGCCGGCCGGTGCGAGGATATAAACATATTCAGAGGTTTTCTTTTTCTTGTTCCAGGTGGTTACTGCAACTTCTTTGGCTATTGTTGGCCATATCTGGACATATAATGGGCTTCCCCATCCTACCCAGTTACTGCCATTGGTTTCCAGTTTCAATGAAACAGATTCCAATACTCCGGAGGATAGTGCTTTGAATGTTTGAGCCCGTACAACAGAAGGAATATTATTTACTTTATCGTTTTTCAACCATTCCGGATACAAAACATATGGTTTGGTTTTGTTGTAGCCTACATACCAGAAAGTGTTCACATTTCCGTTGGCAGCCATGTTTTTAGTGTTAAAGTTTTCAGTTAATTTCTCTTCCTTTGGCAATACTGCACGTTTATGGATACTGACTATTCCATTTGAGACTGTGGGATATGATTCGATTACACAGTCACTTATATCCATATCCAATAATGATTCATCTGTAAAGTCAATAGGTATCATTACTTCAGTATCGCTGTTGAAACCTACTGTCCCATCCAAGTTGTTGATTTGGTGGCCGTAACTTTTCTCATCATCAACAAGTATTGGGTTGAATCTTTTCCGGACATATGGATTAATACGATAGTCCAGTCTTTCAACTTCCTGTTTCAAGTATTCATCATTTTCACAGTTCTGGTCAGCCCATTGTGTAACGGCATATTGTTGCTCACCAGACGATGCGATTTTCTTTAAGTTTTTATATACTGGTTTACAGTTTTCTGACATGTTTAATTCACCTGCACAACTATTTCTTCTTCGTTAATGTCTCTTATATAAGCAGTATCTTTTGTAGGTCGGATGTATAAGTTTTGAGATTCACTATCATAGTAGTAACCGCCTTTGATTGTGTGTAAGTCTTGTAAGGTGTTTACTCTTCTGTATCCGCTTCCAGTATTGTTTTCAAATACTCCTACGACATTATTCTTTTCGGATATGTAGAAGATGTTGTTTCCTTGTTGTGATTCCTGCCAACCTCGACGGATAGAGCCGGTTGATAATTGGAATTTGTATTCTACAGTTACTTCTCCAATTGCACCGGATAGGAATGTGTCATCTATTTTTTCGTATCTGTCATGACTTATCATGATTTTATCATTAAATACTCCTATTTCTGATGTTCCGAGCATTTCACTTGCTTTGAATGCTGTTGTTAGTATTAAACATTTATTTTTCAAATCGGCTTCGCAGTTGCATTTTCTTCGGCTGGTTTCATTGCCTAATGTTAAGTCGGTTTTTTGTGGTTGGTTGTTGCCGTTTCCTACTGCAATGTATTCTAGGGGGTCGAATGCATCGTTTATCCATCTGTTGAGGAAGAATGATTCTCCGAATTGTGTGATTATATTCTTGTTTGTAAATTCTAATCGTTCATTGAGGAACATTGTCTGAACCGGCATACTGATTGTATAAATCCCTATTATTCCAAAACTGTTCATATGAACACCACCTTTTTATCGTTTACCGTCATTTCCGTGAACACTCCCACATGATTGTCTGCAGGAACTGTTGTTGAGTCAACATTCACATGAATAATCTTTGTTAAAGGCATGAGTTTCTGCAATCTCCTCTCCAAATTATAACCGCTTTCCTGTGGGATATTTGATGGGATTTCCAATGGGTTGAAATAGATATCATAATTGTTTGGAGTCATGAAAGGTTCGTTATGGAAACATTTCCTGTTGATTTCTTCTTTAAATTCTTCTGGCATGAATATCACTCGTAGCTAACAGTTAAAATCAAATCAGAATCAATGCTGATTGAAGAAACCTTATTATCCAAAGCATTTGTAATAACCCTATTCTGCACAGTATTAGTACTGCTATTAGATAATTGTGAATCAATAACCAGATCATCAAAAATATCTGATTCCAGTTGATGCCAACTGTAAGTATTCCCATTTTTTTCAGTATAATAAATATCCACTTTGCTTTGACCAACTTCAATAAATAACTTATTCATTGTATCTGCACTTGCAGTACCTTTATCATCGGTAATGTCAATAAAATGTAAATTTGCAAGGGCTTCTGCAATTTTAGCAAGAACATAAGTTCCTAATTCTAAATCTTTAACAACTTCAGTCATATTTTTCAACTCCAATTAATAGTCATAAGTTTTTCACAACCAAGATAAACAACACCATCATCCACATAACGTTCAAAAACAATACGTACAGTTTGACTGGTGTTTTTGTTCACGGGGATTGTATAATTAGTATTAGCTGCGTAAGTGGCATTGGTGACTTCACCAGTATTCAATTCAAGAATAATATTCTGTCCGGCTATTGGATGCAGGACATTAGGTCGTATGACAATGTTGTAGGAATCTCCTGTAACCTGTGTTAAACTGATTTGTGTGATGCTGTTGATGTGTTGTATTTCAAATTCATCAATTCCACGTTCAGTATAATTGTATAATTCCGAACCGTATTCTTCCACATGTATTAGGCCGGTGTTGGCGAGTGTGGTTTCGTTGTCTGTTATGCTGTAAATTGCTCCGGCCAGTTCTCCGACTGGGGCATATGGAGAGTTTCGTCTGAGAGTATCTTCATTTTCTGATGAGTATTCGGTGAATGTTAAATCATCATCCAAACTCAAATTCAAGTTACTGACCACACCGTCAAAATCAGATAATTTAGTGAAATCAGATGTAGGCACTTCCTTCCAAGACAACACACCAGTCTCCTGGTCTAATGTCAAATCTTTAATGAACTTATCCACTTGCAAGTCAGTGATGAGAACATCATACTCATCAGTTTCCAATATCGCAGTAATAGTCTCATTAACACGATTCTCATTAGTGAATATTTGAGTATCAATCAATGTACTGTATGATCCTTTGATGAATGTAATGTCCTGTACCGTCAATTGCTTATCCTGTGAAATGTAGAAGAAACGAGGGTTAGTGAGATTGGTTATCTCTGCGGTTTCACAACCGATAATGGTACAGTTTTCACGGACAATGCAAGGTTCCGGAATCTCAATACTCCCATATATTGCAATTAAGTCCAAGTTTCCATTGATACTATTCAATGCTTTCTGTAAAGTTGCAAAAGGATGTGTTATGCTTCCATCGTTACTATCACTACCTGATGAACTGACATAGAAGTCTGCATCATTACAACCACGTACATTAATTATTATCTCAACACTATCCACATTATTACTCTCACCATCTTTACAGATGAATGTGAAAACATTAGGATTATCTTCATCCAGTAAATCGGGATTACACTTCCATTGCTGATTAGCAGAAATCGGTTCATCCAAATCAATTGGTTCACCATTCAATAATATTGCAACAGTATAATCATTACTGATATCTTCAGCAAGACTATTCAACACTTTAAATGTGAAAGTAACAGGTTGCTTTCTAATTGGCCTTACCGTACTTGCAGAAGCATAGAAATATTCCCTAAGTACGCTTTTTCCATCAACCCATTTGTCTTTATGTTCCCATGGTTCGGGTGTCCAGTCATCAACAATCAATGTTTCGTATTCCGCACCACTGCAAGGGTCAATTCTTGTTTCTTTGTGGTGTGGGTGTCTGAGGACGTCGAACCATTTTAGGATGTATCTTTCACGGTTGAGCATTACTGCATCAATACCATACATTTTCCATATTTCCAGTACTGGTGCAGGAGTAGTATGCAAACGGACATTATACTCCAACATCCGTTTCATATAATGATAATCATCTTCAGTTAATCTGTTATTGAATGGTGGTTCAGAAGTAAAATAGTCACCAAGTGTGTCGATGGGGATATATTGTTTTCTTGGTATTCTGTTTTGAGCACCCATACTGTCCAAGCTTTCATCATGGTCATAATAGTCTTCCTGTATGGTGTCGTTTTCAGGCCATCCTTTGAAGAGATGATATTCATCATATGTTTCAACTTCAATCAGGAATCTTGATGATGTGATGTATTGTGGTTCGATTTGCGGAAGATATTTAGTTAAAGTATCTTCGGTATTCCATAATTCTATTTCAACATAGAAAATATCATCAACACCTTCGTTTTCTTCATCTTCATCATCAACTCCTATGTTTGTGATAGTGTTCCTATAAGAATATTCAATAACTGTTTCATCAGCACTATCTTCATATGAGTTAGTGTATATGCTAGTACTATTTTTATATAAAGTTACACTTTTCAGATGACTAAAACCACCTTGAAGATTAACATCAAAATGAAGATCATCAACATCAATACGCCAAAACAATAACTGATCTAATAAACTTTGAACTTCATCCGATACAACAACAACTTCACTATCCTCATCATCAGGATTATTAAATAAGAACTCATTACGAGTATCATAAGAATAAAGATACTCAAAACTAGAAGTCCCATCATCCACAAAATCTTCTCTATGAACAAGATTATCATCCTTGTAAATCTTAACAGTTTTCAAATTAGGAAAACTGGAAACAAAATTAATCGTATAATTGTAAGGGACAGTTTGTGTTTTCCAAACAAGCAATCTCTTGTTTAATCTGAAACTTTCCTTAACCTTAAACAAATCATTATACACATCTTTGAAAAGATTATTAGTAACATCCTGCGATTTATAAAAATTAGATGCACTGCTCTTATCAAAGAAATATGGAAACATGTCCAAAAGACTTTTCACACTATTACGAGGCATACTATATCATCTCAATAACAATATTATTACTAACTCCAATCTCCTCATCAAGAATACTAATATACTCAGTAGGAAGAGAGAAATTAATATCTTTCACTTCAGAAATTTGCTCATCTAAAAAAACAGCCAATTTATGAGGAATGAAATCCTCACCAATACCCAATCCGTTATACCAAACCTTTGCTTCAGAATCACTATCGTAGATGTAACCTCCATCAATAAACAATAATATTGCAGATTTAATCCTTGATTTAATATCCTCTTTCTCCAACTCTGAATAAGGGTTAAGCTGGTCAATATCAACATTAACCTTAATATAAATATCAATAGGTTTAGCAACCGGAGCAAACATCACAATATCTTCATCGGCCTGACAAACAGTCTTCTGCAAATCATTATAAATACTATTCAATTGACTGGATGTTCCAGGGTCAACAATAACCTTCAAAGTACCAGTCACATCCCAATTCGGGATTACCTTATAATCATCAACACCATCAACATTCGCAAAATAATACTCATAAGCCTCCAATGAACCTCTAATTAAAATTTTAGTCCAATTCATCAAGAAATAACGGTATTCATCATCAGTATAAGTTTCACTTCCACCACTACTATTCTTATAATTAGCAACAGAAAAGGAATATTCTAATTGAGTTTCAATGTGAGTTAAACTACCCGCAGTAACCTTACTAGATAAACCAGGAGTAACAGCTCTTGTCATAACAGTAGTTGAAGAATACCCCGCTGCAATATATATCGGGTCTATTGTTTCATACTCAACACCAGAACTTGTTGAAACTATAACTCCTGCCGGAATATTAACATCTTCCTCCAAAACACTAGCTAACGTGAATTCACATTCAACTTCCGCACTAGTGGCTTGAGGCCGTGGAATACCTAACTCATCTCCAATGTCATCTAAATCAGTTCCTTCAGCATATTCAATTTTTGCAGATTCATAAACTGAAGTCATTGCAGTATAGACTTTGGAAACCATTAATGAGATCACTGATTTATCCATCACATAATAGTTGCTGATGTCCTCATGATTCTGAATGAAAGTGGGGAAGTCTTCAGCATGACTAATCAGGCCTTTTTCAAGACTGTCATTTAAAGCTTCTTCAAAGATTTCTTCATATTGTTTCTCAATATAATTCATAATATTACCTTCTGTTTTACAATTTCATCATTAACACTAGTGATGCTAAATTCAACAGCATGTCCCTCTGGGATTTCCTTAAGTTTCAAATAATTGATTTTTTCAACTCTTCTCATAGCATTCAATGTCTCTGTTAGGTATGTTTCGATTTTGAATTTAGTTAATTTGTTTTGATTGTCTTTAATAAGTCCATGAACTCGACAACCAAAACCAGTATAAGTAGGATTGTCTTTTAATTCATTGTATCGTGTTAATATTGCGATTATACAGGCATTCGCCAAAGAATTAACACCAACAACATTAACATAATCATCATTGTCCATGTCCAAATCATATTTACCATATTCATTCCCTACAAGATTCACATCTTCATTCAAAGTTTTATTATACCTGAAATCGTAACTGTTAGTGTCTATTGGCAAAGTCATACTCCATCTCCTTTTATTTTAGTAGATTTTGAACTAATTCATATTTATCATAACCAATCATCTTATGATCCCTACGGACTTGTGAGCCTGCCCAGACATAAACTTCCTTGAACTTTTTAGCTATTGCATCATCCATGGATTGTTTGATTAATCTCCAGTATATCCTTGCATCTTCAGGGTATTGTACAAAACCACCGAAGTAATGCAAGCGGTCTTCAGGAAATCCCAAATCCTGACCAATATTATAAGCTTCCTTATGATGTGGACTTTCCCATATTACCCAGTCATAATCTTCAATCTGCAAAACATCCAGTTTATCCGGATGATAAGCATCTTTCAAATAATTCGCATCTTGCATCATTGCAGGAACACGGTCAACATCAGTAACAGACGGTGGGAAAAACAAAGCCATATACAAACCTTTACTATACCTATCTGATTTAACAACAGCCCTTAAAGAATCACTATATTCACATAACTGTTTGTTTAACCAGAACATCATATCAGCATCATAATTCACATCCCACGAGGTACTGTATTCAGGGATGTTCTTGCCGAATTCATTATAGTATTTATTTCGTGTTGCTAGGTCATAGAAACAAGGAGGTTGATTTGGTCTGTCATTTTCATTCCACCACCACCAAGCTTCACCCATCTGAAGAATCGGCTGCATACCATTAGCAACAACAATATCCAAACAAGCCTCACTAACTGACTGCATGTATGGTGCAACCTCACTATTACAGGGACTATAAAAGAATGTAGATGGAACCCATCCAGTCAATGCATAATTCCCATTACAATCTTTTTGCCTCCAACTCTGTGGACATTGCAAATTCTCCATACTAACTGATACAACAAGGTTTGGACAATCATTAGCAAGTAACTCTCGACTATAACAATCCAACCAAGCAATGAATGCTTTATTCAATGGTACATTCTTATTTAATACCATTTTCTCTGTCCTTGTATGATTGAAAGCACTTGCATCAATCGTATCATCCACAGTACCAGACTTCTCATAGAAATGTGATGCGCCAATATAAAGGTCACACCATTCAGTATAACCCAGTTTACGCATTTCTTTACAGACACGATGAGGATTCAAGTTATAAAAATCATCGTAACCTTCACAAATACGATATTTATGAGGCTCTAATGGTATATGCTCTTCACAGATAGCACCATTAGAAACTTCAATGTTAGTAACTTCACATGTGAAATCAACATTCTCCATAATCTGATATTCTGTAGGATGAGCAGTATTCGGATCATAATTTTCAGGAATAAGCACAAGCATGATGAACTTAATATCTGATGCATCAACCTGTTTGGTTTGGTTGTTTCCAACAGTTATCAGTTCTCCGGCTGCATTACGATATTGGCCACCAGCAGTAATGACAAGGTTATTGAAAGGAATAGTTACATGACCGTTATTGATGAAATTGAACATGTTGAAGTAATATGTTTCACCATTGCCTCCTGCAATTGTGACGCTGACGGGATGGTTTTCCAAGTTGTTATAGCTGAAGTCTTTACATCCGGTCATGGTGTAATCAAATTCAAGTGTGACGTTACGATAATCTGTGCGTTTACCATAACTGATATATGGATGAGTAATCAAGTCCTCGGAATTCCAGTATATTCCCACGAGGTCTTGTTTTGTCCTGAATGTACCTGTAACGGTGAAGTCATCTGTGGTTTCACTTGTGATTGCAGCGGAAGATTCGAAATTGTTATTTATTGTCCAGCAGTCCCCACGGAAAAGGAAGTATTTATTCTCATAAGACATTTGCTTATAATCTTCACTAGCCTCCAACAGTTCCGTATAAATCTTATCATCAATATCCGTATTATTGCCATTTTGAGATTCTTTTATTTTCTCATCCACTTCATCTTTTGAATAAGTTTCATCAGTAGTGTAATGCTCGATTGTTTGCATTTCATCTTCAAAATAACCTACTTCTGTGGAAGATTTCTTCGGTAATTTATAGGACAATCCATCTATACCAAACTTGATATAGTAGTCATTGGTAACTCCTATTGCTGCAAGTTTAGCATTTCCAGGACTAGCAGGATTGATTTCAATAATATCATCTTTCGGGAAAGAGCCTAAGATAAGATTTTCTTTACTGTCATCATCATGAATCTTTAAAACAAGAACATTCTGACGGACACGAGGAACAATATATTTTTCACCTAACTTTTCATCAAAATCAACTCGTTCAGCTAAAGGAGTGAAAAAATCTATTAATTCCCCACCAAACCGGTGTAATATTCTGCAAAGAACTTTTTCTTTGGTTTTATCCAATTGGACTTCCGCCCTATCAATGTAAGGATAAAATTTTGTAATAGTTCCAGTTCTTGTCCTGTCATTTTCAACAGCAGTTTTAACTTTATCATCTACCTTTGGCATTGCCAATTCTGTGACAATACTGTCAACTGCCTTTTTGGCACGGCCTTCAGTTACGGTTATATCTTGAGAATTCATGATGTTGCCTCCTCATCAGTAGTAGTTTCACTATCTTCCTCAGTGGTTTCTTCTTCAGTTGATGTCTCTTCTTCAAATGTTCCGAAACTAGGAGGATAATCCACTAATGTAAGACCAGTAATCCAAGGAGTGCTTCCGTCTTCATCTGCGGACATTCTGGTAATATACATGTAATCATCAATATAAAATGAAGGAAGATATACTCTTACCCATAGGCCAGTTTTCCATTTACTGTCACCTTTGACTTTTAATTCAACTTGTCTTCCATCATCACGACGTATTTTATTCCATGCTCTTTGCAGGAATGAAACTGCATCATTATAATTTTTCACAAATTCATCAACTTCAACAGTTTCGGCATTTTCTCCAAACCTTTTAATCAACAGATCATCTTGCAAAGTCAATTCATAACCTTTATAATTACAAGTTATCTTATTGGTGGTTTGTGGATTAACGTCTGTTACAGTAACAGAGTCAAATTGAACATTTTCAAACTCATTAACAACCAGTTTAGTTGTGGTGGGGTCTTTAATCTTATTAACATAGACTGTGTCCCCTTCAACTCTTATTTCCACGTCACCATCCCAACCAGATACTGCTTTTTTCAAAGAGTCTTTAATAGTGGAACCTGCACTTGAACCATTACTAGAACTGGAATCTGTTTGACCTCCCATTGCTTTAATAATATTGTTAGCCATTTCTTCAGGAGTTCCACCATACACCGCCTGACATTTAGCTTTAGTGATTTCGTTAATTTGAGGAAATGTTTTACCATTGAATGGGTTGCATGATTTACTTATGCAGTCTCCGTGATGGTCTTTGTGAATTCCTTTGGTTTTAAAATCATTCATTGAACCAATACCATTCCCAATATCTCCTCTTATACCAAAATAAGCATATTTGAAACTGGTATTACCATCATAGAGATCACATAAAGCAGTTAATCCTGCTGCAATAAGGAATACTCCGATTTTTCCTTTTGCTTTACTGGAGTATGAGTAACTTGCAAAGTAGTTAGGACCTATAGTTAGTTTTTCTACTGTATGGCCTTGTTTTTCTAAGGCCTTTGCAACAGTATTTTGGAAATTGGAATCATTGCCGTTGTTAATATCACAACCTAATACTACATATGACATAGAAATTCCCTCATTTTATTTTAAATCATATTTGTTACCGCATTTGTTGTTTTCCCAAGTATCGTTAAATGCTCTTTGGCTTCTTTGGCCTTCACTCCATGTGAGGTCAGAGTAATATTTTGTTCCTCCAATTTCAATGACTGTGAAGTAATGTGCGGAGTCACATCTTAATACGATGTATGCGTTTAATCCCCCAGATTTCATACAAGCTGCGGTTAATATTGCAGTATCACCACAATTCAAATGTTTATGGTTTTCTAAACATTTTTCCGGGGTATGATATCGTGAATTATAGTAATATGCGTACCATATTCCAACTTCATCTCTTAAACCAGCGTGGATTGCTTTTGCTTTTTCCAAATCTGATGTTTTACCAGAACACCATTTTGCGACAAGGTCATCGATTTTAGCACTACCAATTCCTGGAGTGTCACTACTCCCACTATCACTGCTTGATGAAGTTTTGAAATCTATAACCTCATCAACAAGACCGGTTACATCCACCTTTGCTTTTAAACCGCTGGCTTCAATAATCTGTTTAACAACCTCGGAACGTTTGGTTTGTGTGAATTCAAAAGTATAATTAACTTCCATTAATTTATCCATACCAGATATTTTAATATTGGCCTTGTCTTTGTTCCAAGTGAATTCAGTAACAAAACCTAATATTGCGGTTTCCATATGCTCCCAATTCAATGGCCCGTTTTGCCATGCTTTCTTCAAAGCTACTTTTTTACCTTTGAAAAAAAGATTAACATATCGGATAGGAACACTAACAGATGAATTACTGCTTATTTCAGTATAATCCATCTCATAACTGTCAGAGTATAATTCTCCAACATAGTCGATTTGTTTTGTTTCACCATTCTCTAAAGTGAAATTATTAGAAACATCAGTTGTGGAAGTGTTATCGGTAGAAGATTCAGTTTCAGTCACCTCTTTGAGAGGTTCGGTTGTATAAACTTCAAGACCTGCTTTGGAAAGCGAGAATTTAACAGACATCAATATTCACTTCCCTTTACTTTTACTTTTCTTTGTACGGGTCTTGTTTTTAATACCCGCATTTTTCAAAGCAGTATTCATCAGTTTTGTAATGGAACTGGATTGTTTTTTAGTATTAGTATCTTTAGTAGTAGTCTTTTTAGTAGTGGTTTTCTTTTTTGTGACTTTACGAGATTTAGGAACAGAAAACTCTTCACCAGGAATCAAACTTTTACTATCCGGAACTTCCTTAACACTAATAGTCAACTTTAAAGCATTCAATTTCTCCCTTTCCGGTTTAATAACAACAATAGCAGTAAACCTACCTCCAAGGTCAGGTGAAACAACATCTACCGGTTTGCTCATCATTTCCTGAAAAATACTATTCCACTCATCTGGCCTATCCGGATCAATGAAAACATGAGTAGTAACTGTGAAATCCAATCCCACATAAGCACCTGGAGTAACATCTTGAGTTCCACCAACAATATTATTAAAATTATATTCTCGTCTGCGATAAGCCTCATTAGGACTGACATTATCCGCATAGAACGGATAACCCATAATCTCCAAGTTACAACCATCAGTAGGAATGCCTTCTTTACTATACATCACATCTGCTGATTCCGCCATACTTAAGCACCTCCTGTACCTTCAGGGTCTTTCAACGATTCTAATGCTAAAGTCACAACACCTTGAGCTTCTTTCTTAGTCATATTACGTGCATCAACAGGAACCGCATTTTCATGAACATGGACAATAGTAACATTACCGTTACGCATACCATTAACACTATATTCTCCATTCTCACGGACAACACCAAGTGTGCTCATCTTCATTTGAGGAGCATTAAATCCTTTAAGAATGTTACCGGCGTAGTCTTTTGCAGCATTATATACATAGTCACTTGACTCACCAATACGGCCAGGAATATCTGCAAACTCAATAGCTAATTTCCTTTGAATAATACCAGGACTTGCAATACCCAAAGCACCTAATACAGCATTTTTAATATCATTACCAAAATTAGTTGCAGCAGAAACAGCACTGCTTACAGAATCTCTGATTTTATCCCCAATCTTGATGAATTCATTATATACTGAATCTGCCAAACCCATAATACCATTAACTACTGCTTGTTTAGCTTGATTAGCAAGACTTGCAGCAGCACTAGCAGCCGCACCAGCAGCACTTAAAATTCTTCCAGGAATTTGATTCATGAAAGCACCTACTCTTGCAGGTATTTGCCGGACACGATTAATAATACCATTCAATATTCTTAAACCCGCTTGAATAGCATATATAGCAGCAACAGAACCAAATACCAATAATCTTGATAAAACTTGATTTAAGAAACCTCCAAGTCTAGCAGGAATCCTACTAGCATAACTAATAATTCCACTTAATAACCTTGCTCCAATCTGTAATGCAATTTGAGCAATACGTAAATGGAAACCAGAAATACTTTGACCAATAGTAGTTATGACTTGTATGAAAGCATCTTGCCAAGATAATGATCCATCACTTAACTTTGAAAATACTCCAACAATATTAGATAAACCATTCCATAATGGAGTTACAATATAACTAACTGTATTGAATCCTGTTTGTAATATTGAAAACACTTGACTTGCAACAGACCCCAATTGACCAAAGAAATCAATAATCATTCTAACAACATCAGGACCACCACTACCCGCTCCTTCACTATGGAATAAGTTATTCCATGCAGCACCAATCCATGCAAAGACAGGTTGTAAAAAAGTCCATAACTGATTCACTGCATCTTGCACAGCTTTAATTGCACCTTGAACTTGAGGACTATTTATGAAAGCACTCCATAACCTTTCAACACCTGCTTTAATTGCATCTAACATTGTGCTGAAATCTGTCCACCATCCAAGAGATTCACCAATTTGCTCCACCACTACAACGAATGCTGCAACGGCTGCTGCAATAGCAAGTATAGGCCATAATGCTGCTAATTCAGCAGCTGCTAAAGTTAAAAATCCTCCACTTGCACCAGTTGCTGCGGCACCTTCACCCATTAATGCAGCCATGTTTCCACTATGAGCTGCTGCAGCCATTACTTCTTCAGCGGTTAAACCTGCTTGAGAAGCTGCTAACGCAATTTGTTCAGCGGTTAATGCTCCAGTTTCAGCACCTACAGTACCCAGTAATCCACCAATTGTTGGGAGTGTTATCCCCATCATTTCCATTAAACCAATAACACTTGTTAAAGGTCCTGCAATAATACCAATACCGGCACCAAGAGCAATTGCTGCAAAACCAACACTTTTAACAGGCCCAGGTAACCCATTTATTATATTTAGAAAATTTTGAACAACAGGAATCAACGGAGTGATTGCATCTAATAGTGCAGCTCCAAAATCAGTTTTCAAACTAGCCAGTACATTGTTTAATCTTTGAAATTTACCGGTAGCACTATCAGCATATTTATCAGCAGCACCCCCAGTACGGGATAATATGTCATTTAATAATTTTTGTTTATCAATAGCGCCGGTGGTTTCATCTTGATAGTCTTTAATATCCAAACCTAAAGATTTTAATGCTCTACCGTTGCCCATAAATGCTTTTTGTAATTGACCTGCAGCTTGTTCTTGAGAGATACCCATTTGCGCAGCATAATTACTTGTGGCCTGCATTGCATCTTGAGATTCTTTAAAAGACATTCCCATATTCATATAAGTAGTCATTGCAGCTCTTGTATCCGCTACACTTCTACCCATACTATTAGAGTATTCACGAACCCATGATTTAATCTCATCTGATTGTTTATCCCAATTGCCTCCGGAATTATTAACTGCATTGCTGAATTTATTCCATTCATTCTCCGCAGTCATAGCAGAATCTACAGCAGATTTAGCATAAGATAACATTGAAGCAGACATTGCAGTTACTGCTCCACCAATAGCAGTTTTCAAAGCCCCCGCTCTACTTTCAACACTTCCAAAAGCACCACCCGTATTGTCTTCTCCTCTAATACGGATTAAGATATCTTCATATGAAACCATGCGTTCATGTCTCCTTCATTTGTTCTTTGATTTTTTCACTTTGTTTAATCTCATTCCTAATTTCTGCAGTATATTTGAAAATTAAAAATTTAATGTCGGGATTGAATTTGTTTTTAATAACTTCAGAGGGCAACCAACCTAGATGTTTGGATACTCTGAAATATACTTCCCCGAAAAAACTGTTAGCCATCTGGAAATAATTTTTCATTGTGTTTTTCGGTTAATCCAAGTCTGTCTTCGACTTTGGTTACGATAGCCCATTTTTCAAGGAATGGGAATCTTTGCCAGAATTTTACTCTAGCGTTATAATCTTGAGTGGATTCGGGTAGTCTTAATTGACTTGCGAGGAATCCGTCTGTTATTTTTGCTTTTTCTTCACTTGCAATTGCATTCAAGTCTTTTGTCATTTTTTCAACTATTGCAAGTTCCTCCGGTGTTAAGTCTCCGCCTTCTTGTGACCTGGTGAATAATTCTCTTTCTTCAGGACCATAATCTTTGAATAGATCTATATTCATGTCCATGTATTCCACGATACGTGAGTTATCGATAGGTAATATTTCAAAATCAAACTCATAGACATTGCCTTGATATGGTAAATGAACTCTTAATATCTTATTAGTTTCATCATCAAGTATGTCTAAAAATTCTTTTTCTGTTTTAATGATTTGAACAGTTTGTTTCATTGCTTCAACAGTTTCAGATGGTTTGTGTTTACGGATATATTCACGATATTTCTGCAAGGTCATTTTCAGTAATGAAAATTCATCGTCAGATAACTCTTCATGATTAATACATTTAGTTACAACCGCTTGTTCATCCTCATCTAACTTATCAAAAGGTAATTCTTCACATTCTTTGGGGAATTGTGTTTTTAATAAGTGTTTTTCCATTTTTTCTGCTTTTTTGTCTTTTGCCATACGCATATTCCTCCTCTAATAAAAATGATAAATAGTAAAAAATAAAATAATCCCTAAAAAAAGTTTAAAAAAAATAAAAGAAACAAAATTAATGGGATTTTAACTTTGTTTCTTATAACCAGTAGCACCAAATTTGACGCTGAAAGGTTTAACAGCATTCTCTTTACTTAACTCTTTAATATATGCTCCATACAATACATCATCTTCAATAAGATTTCCTGTAGCTTCTTCAAAATCATATGAAGCAAGAGTATCTCTAATCTTTTGTTCCATTGCTTTTTTCAATGGTTTTCTTAATGCAGGGTCAATACCACTTGCCTCTGCCTCAATAGTGTCTTTACCGAATTGAGTGCCGTAAGGTGTGGAACTGTTAGTAGCGGTCAAATCTTCACTATCTGTTTTGAAAGATATCTTGAATGACTCGCATACAATTTCAATATCACCATACATTAACTGAGATTCACCATAATAAATAGTATCAGCCATTATTACCACCTTTAACTAGTTGCTATTGCTTTTACAGCAGGGTTTTTAATTTTAACGTTCACAAGAATTGCATTAGTACAGTTGATTCCTTGGATTTGACCGTTTAACTCCATATCATATTCTTCATCTTCAGATTCAACAAGAGTTAATTTGGTTCCGTCACCGGTTTCACTGTTATAAGCAATCATTCTTTCAGCTTCAACTTCATCATCAATAACTGCATCAACTTTGGTCTGTGCTTTAACAAGATAAGATGCAGTTTCATTTGCTTTGATTTGACTGAAAACTGCTTTGAACACTTCACGTAAAAGATGGTCTGCATTAAATCTAGCATGGAATAAACTGTCCGCAGGTCTTGGGTTTAAAGCAAAAGCTGTGGAAGTACTGAGGTTAATTCTACATACCACAAGGTCATCAACAACTTCATCAGTACCAAAGATGATTCCTGCATTTTGTAAAGCTAAGATTTCAGCATCAGTTCTGGCTTTGAATTCACCAGGTTCAACACTACGGAAGGGTAAGAAACCAGGTTCAATATAATATGGGGTGCAGCATAATCTTGCAGCATGTTTCCCGAATTTATCAGGTTCGATTAAACCAAATCTTGATTTTAAGATTCCTCCAGGATTTGGATTTAGAGCAATTAATTGAGCATCAGTAGCACCGGCTTTGGTGGTGAATGCAGTTCTGAGATTTAAGTTTGCAGTTTCAGTACTGATACTTGCATTTGCTGCTGCAATGAAATCACTTATAGTATAGTTATTGTCGGTTATGCTTTCTGCTCCAACATAGAATTCAATTATAGCTTTACGCATTGTTTTAGCAGTAGTTAATGCAGCCAACCACACATCTTTACTTGTTCCTGCACCTACGTCAATAACATAGATGTATGGAATTCCAATCTGTTCACTTGACTTGACTTCAGCTTCTTCAAAAAAGTCTTTTAATGCAGCTAATAAAGGGTTTGTGGAAGTATCTGTTCCAATTCCACCATTTGCAATACTACGATTCACTTCTCCCCAGTTTTTAAAAGTTAATACTTGAGTACCATCAACTTTATAACCAGTTGCAGCTGAATTCCCAGTTTTACCAATCCATACTGGGATTTTACCACCATTTCCCTGTAATTCAAATTCGGTAGTTTCGTTAAAATACAAACCTGGTCGTTTTGTAATAGGCATTTTATCTAGGCCTCCATAATTTTGTTAAATTCAGTTAAAGTCATAGTTGGCTCAATGTCTAAACGGCCGTATGCTTCAACTTCAGTTTCATATTGTTCGAGTAAACCTGCACGAGAAAGATTCATTATTATGAGTGGGTAGTGCAAATCGGAATTAGACACTAATTCCACTAAGGTGAATTTTTCTTCTGAGGTTTCCTTTTTAGTCTTTTTTGTCATAATAAGTCCTCATTAACATGTAAGTTTTCACTGACTGCACCACCGATATTATAATATTCGTAGTAGCTAAAGGAGACTCGAATAATACTTCGCAATACAGGTGGATTAGTAGTTGTATCGTCTAAGATATAAGGTGGAGCAACGTTGAATGTTGCTCTTATAATATCAAATGCTGTGAAGATGTTTTTGTAATGATAATCGTATGGTTTTGGGCATTGGTTTTTAATTCCCCGTGCAGAATGAATGTCTACTTTACATTTTGTGTCGAGGAATGTGCAATTCCCGTTGTTGTATTGTTGGCAGAATAGGTAGTGATCTGATTGCACCATATCGAATAAGGTCTTGACTTTCTGGGTGATTTCCTCTCTTTGATGTTCATCATCACACCAGATATGAACTCCTAATTCTATTGCTATTTGTTCTCGTCGTACTTGTTGAGAAATAGTCTTATCAGGATGTTCAGGGTCATATTGTGGATGAGTCTCGGGTATGATGTAATCACGGTTTGTTATTTTTTTGTCTATGGTTGTGCTTCCACCGGAATTGTCAATTGTAATGCATGGAGTATGGTCATATGGGTAGTCTCTTTTTATCACATTGACTGGAGTACCATCGTTTAAAACGATTCTACCTTGAAGTATACTTAATAGTGCTTGTATTGGTTTAATCATTTTAGTCCAACACTCCTTTTTTAACCAATTGAGTTTTAAAAGTCCTGCTCATATAATTCTCACTATACAAACTATTAACAACAACTTGAGGATAATTCCTAGCAGGCATTTTACTAGTTCCAAAAACAACAAACACCCAGTAATCCTGCCGATTACGGACAGTACCTTCAGTATCAGATATGGTTGTAGAATGACCTCTCATCAAAGCCCCTGTATCATACGGGCAAATCTTTTTACAACGAGATTCCGCTTCCAAAGTAGTGTTCCTTATAGTAATTGCTTCACACTCTCGGATAATTGACCTATTAATTTTCTTACGAAAACTAGGCTCTAAAACAACATCAACATCAATCATTAGTATTCACCTTTGTAGGTTTTCGTTGTTTCTTAAGAATCAGTTTCGTATGCTTTGTAGGATTAAAATGAGTGTTAACCATAGGAGTACCAGTAATCTCATATGTATCTGGTTCTCCTTTGATTTTAACCAACATACGAGGATTAACCTCTACATTAGAATCAATAATGGCCTTGTAAGTGTCAGTTAAAATCTCCCCAAACTCTTTCAAGGAATCATTTGGAGACATAGGTTGGAAATTACATGGAACAGTTTCTTTAAGCGAATACTCCTTTAATGGTTCGTAATAAGAATTAAATTCTGTGAGAGAATCAGTATAGTCATATAACTCTAACTCAACATTAGGGAAATACACCATAAACCATCACAACCATTTAACTTTTGGAGAGTAACAATTAATCTGTTTCAATGCGTCAATACGACTGTAAATACGATTACCAAGATTATTTGATGTATCATAACTGATGGAGGTGTCCATTTCATGAATGGAAGTAATCTCTCCCATATTAGTATCCGTATTGGATAGGTGATACAGAACCATATCAGAAATCAAAGGATTAATCTTACCAGAAACTACATCATCAGATATTTTCTGATGATACTCAATAACCACTAGGCCTTGTCTAATTCGAGTAAGATAAAAAATCCCCGCATTTTCATCTAAAACATAATCTTCATCAGCAGTTAATTCAACATTATCAATCTTAAAAGAATCCACTTTACAAATAGGATACCAATCTGTTTCAAAAACATCTCCCCTGAAACGTTTTATGATTTGCTTTCGAGTTACTGGATCAACCGGCAAACCAGTCAATGCAATAATCTCTTCTTTTTTCAAATCAATTAAATTTTGAAGTAGGGTTAAGTCTTCTAATTCAGAATCAGCAATCCCTTGTAATTCTAAAAATGTTTTCAATTCTTCAGGAGTAATTATAGACATTTGTAATTCCTCCCTGTTTGTTTCAAATTCTATAAATTAAAAAAAAAATATAATAAAGAAGATTTTTGTCCATTAGGTTGCATCTTCTAATGCTTTGATTCTAGCAAGAATACTACCTTCAGTTTCCTCACTACCAACAGCAGTTTTCAAGTCAGCAACATCTTTAGTCATACCACTTTCAGCATCACCAACAGCAGTTTTCAAAGCAGATACATCCTCAGCAATACTGGAATCCCCAGTTGCAGCAGCATCAATCTCAGCAGCAAGAACATCAAAACGGTCTTCTTTACTAGCTTTCTGTTTTGTAGATAAATCATTAAATCTAACCATAAATAAGCACGCTCCCAATTTAAAAAAATTTAAGGTGCAAAATCTAGGAGTTAGATTTTGCGTTTTTAGTGTAAGGTACAACAAGAGTGTCTTGGTCGTAGTGGATTTTAGCGTCAGCTTTAGCAAGACCAACTACTTTGTAACCAATTTCATCAATGTCGAATTGGTTTAAAACATCCATATCACGCATCATACCGAATACGATGTTGGAAGGTTCACCAATGAAAGCGTACCTTAATTTATCAATGTTGGAACCATTGCCGGCGAATTTACCGGTGGTTGTGTTGAATTTTTGAGTGTCCCAACCGTGTCTGGTGTTTCTGAGAATGTTGTCTTGTTTAACTTCCATTCCCATAACCATTGGGATTTTACCATCCTTAAGGACAGCTTCTCCGAGGTTGTCTTCACGAGCTGCAATGTCACGTACAAGTTTAGTGTACATGGAAGGAGGTACAACAATGTTAGCGTTTTTCATGTTACCGTCTTGTTCGACGTATATTTCAGCAGCATCTAATAAACCATCCAAAGCATTATTACTGTATACTAATGGTGCGAAACCTTCAGCATCAGTAGTAGCATCTGCTTGAATAGCTTTTGCCTGAGCAAGTAAACCATTGGTTGCAGTGAAACCAGTTCTTTCACCAGTTTGAGTTGCAACACTAGTGTCAGCGTAGATACCGTATCTTTCCATAGCAGGACCCATTTCAGTACCTAATAAACCTAACCATTTAGCAAGGAAGTCTTCACCTTCAATGTTTTCATCGATGAAGTTTAAAGGAATAATGGTTTTAGCTTGTAAAGGTTGAGCTAATAATTGTTTCCTTTTTAATACTGGTGCGGTTTCGTTACTGGTTAAACCAGTGGATGCGCCGGTGGATGCGTTTCTTTGAATATCGAAATCTAATTCAATACCAAGGTCATCAATATCATGTTGTAATGATCTCATTTTAATTACTCTGGATTGTTCGAGTAATACAGGTTCATCAGTCACTCTGGTGAAAAAGTCATCAAAGGTAGGTTCAGCCCAACCTGGGTTGAGGTCACCAGAAGCATCGAAAGCTGCGTCTGCAAATTTCATGTTAAAATTGTCTTGACTTAAAATTTTTTCTTCAATTGTAGTTGACATAAAAAATATCCTCCATAGTAGGTGTTTTTTTAAAATGGTCTTCCTTTTTAGCAAAAGAATATTTTTTAAGAGTTTAATCCTAGCATTAGCTAACTGGGATTCAAGTTTTTGCTAAAAAGAGTAAGTATCAAAAATTCTGTTTAAAAAAATAAAAATACAGATTTTATCATTAAAAAATTAAAAAATATTATTTTAGATGTATTTGAGGTTTCTACCGTAAGCATCACGCTTAGGTTTTACTTCAGAATCAGTATTAGATTTAGATTCTTTTTTGAACCTGTTGAATTTGGAAGAAATGGATTTTTCATTGAATTTCTCATTGACTTGTTTTACAATTGCATTGTGTATTTTTTCATCCAATGATTTTTCATCAATTTCCTCTGACTCTTCATGTTCAGCATCATCATCATTTTCTGAATCAGCTTTATCTTCTTCTTCAAGGTCGCCGGTTGTAGGTTCAGCGATACCTGCTTCAGATTTTTCCTCCTCTTTTTCAGGAGTTTCAACTGGTTCAGAGACTTCTTCAGTTTCCTCTTCTTTTTCTGTTGGTAATTCTTTTTCCTCAACAGATTCTTCATCCTGAACAGTAGTAGTAGCTTTTAATTCTGCAACAATCTTATTAGCCACTTCTTCAGCAGCTTTATTAGCAGCAGAATCTGCAAGACTTTCAAGTTCAGGTTTAAGATTTTCAATAATACGAGGTTCTAATTCAGCTATAACCTCATTCATTATATCTTTCACTTCATTTTTTTGAGCATCAGATAAACCAGCATCATCGTTCATATCTTTTTCATCAATTACTGGTTCTTCTTGAATAGGCTCAGTTTTGATTTTTTCGTCACTCATAATTTCACCATCATTTAACGCATGATAACATGCACCAGTCAAACAGTTGCTGGCTATCAAATTCTGACTTTTATACTCAACAGTACCGTAGGTGTCCCAGTTCATCGGGATATAGGTTAAGGTAATGTCTTTCAAATCGTAATCAACAATTAATAGGCCTTCAGGTGTTCTTTGTTTCTTTGGGAATCCGGATATGCTGAAACCAAAGTTCATTCCTATGTCTAGGCGTTCTTTTATTCCAGGTGCATATTCTGATAGGATTTTTCCTTCGATCCAAAGTTGGTTATCTTCTACCCATGCTTTGATAACGGCTCCTATTCCACCTTCATAATGCCGGTTGTGGTCTCGGTATATGTTGATTCCAACGGCTTGCTGTGCTAATGATTCTAAAACTTCTGGTGATACTATTTCATTAGCATAGTCTTTGTTGGTGGTTGATGCAACACCTATTATTGTCAATGTTCCATCTTCGTTCATGTCGTAGGATTTACTTTCGATGGGTAATCCGTAGACACGATATTCTAAAGCTTCGGTTGTCATTTTGTATCACAAAAAATGTTTAATTTGGGTGGTTCTTTTCACTAGCTTAAAAGTTGAAAAAGAACATATTGATTAAAATATTTTTGAAAAATGAAAAAAACCCCAAAAAAGATGAGGAACTGGATTTTTTTGGGGAAAAACATTTTTCAATGAAAAAAGAATATATTTAGGCTTTTTTTTAAGTTTCCCTTAATATTACGCAGATGTAAAAGAGGAGGGTTTTTTTGTAGATACGTGTTTTTTTTGCGGAAAAATGCACAAAAAATTAGGCAGTATATTGGAGGATAAAATAAGGACAGTTTAGTGACATAACTTTTTTAATCCTCTGTAATATTGGTCATTAGCGGTGATTAATGCATTTTGTGTTCGAATTTTAGAAAACGATTTCTCTCTACCCTCCATTATATTTGGAGGAGATACCGGACGAATCTATTGTGGAATAGTTTAGCCACTTGTTCCAGGTGGAGTCACAATTAAGGTAGCGAAATGACTATGATATAAAATATTTTTTGGGAGGAAAAAAGGAGGATAATATTTTTATCCTCCCCTATTTTCTCATAGAAACTATTTTTTGATGTAAAAACACGATGAATAAAAATAATATGATAATTATAGGAGGGGGTGGTTTTTTGATAAAGGAGAAACCACCACAAAAATGGTCTATAAGAAAACTCCAATTTTTTTAACTCAAAATTTCGGAGATTATATATTATGGTATTTTTACACACTAAAAATGAAAAAATACGGCAGTTTTTTTTACAGAAGTTTTTTACACACCACTTTTTTTGTGAATGAAAAAAGAATATTCTTCATCACCATGATATAGTTATATAATAAACATGACTATTTTGTAACACTATACAGTAGCGTTAGGTAATGTCATCCTTTGAGTTAAATCAATAATAACCGGATTGTCTTCAGGGAAATATAATGGAGTTTCCACTACAGGTCCGAAACTGCATCTGCAGTTACCATTCCAACTGGTCTGATTATTACGTTTAACCCATAAAGTATGATATTTAGGCAATTCAATACAATACACATTACCATCATAGTCTATTTTATCAATATTACACTTCTCAATAAACGCATACTTTGAATTATTTAACCTAATACCGTAAACATCATGATTTTGAGTATAAACTCCATTTCTATGCTCAACAACACTTCCCTCTCTAGAATGAAGAAATACTGTTGGATTATATCCAGCCAATAATGAAACATAACTTAAATCATCAATTAATTGTTTACTTGAAGTAAATAAACATTGTTCATTACCTCTTTTATGCCCATCCCCTTTAACATACATATCAAGGAATAGTTTTAGATCATCACGACTTAACTCAAATAATTCTTCTGGAACATATTTCTCATATGAATATCCAAAAGGTTTCAAATAGTCATGCAATTGTTTACTATGGAATTCAAAATAGTCTTTACCAACATATAATTTAATACCTAAATATTCAGATATTCTTTTGAATTCTTTTTCTAAAATTTCACGAGTATTTGTTTTCATTTGAGTTATTTTAATTGGATAAGAATGAGCTCTTGCAGAATTTTGATTATGTAAAATACTACCCTCACTCAGATACCATGCCATGAAAAATGCATAATCTTGAGAGGTAAATTTCAAACCGTTAACATCAATGTATTCTGGGGAAACCTTATCATTTTCAACAATTCTTAAAAATTTAGATTCTGAGTTTAACTCATCTGGTTTATGGAATTCAGGATAATCATCTCTTTCACCATTTACCCTTCTTCTTTGGTAAACAAAACAATCATGGTCAGGAGTTACACAACAATTAAACCATTTATTATGAATAAGATACATGTAACCATGAGGATTAGGATATGAAATTAATTTTACTGGTTTAACAAATTCAGTTAATTTAGTTTCAGGATTCAAAGTTAAAATATCATCTTCTAAAGTTACATCTTTGAATAATTTCCAACCGGATTTAGTATACACTTCAGTTTCATCATCATAACAATTTGGATGAGCGGGCAACAATGCCATTGCCTCCTGTAGAGTATAAGGATTATTATCCTGTAAATCAAGACAAATGTCACAGA
Organism: Methanobrevibacter sp.; assembly: GCF_017427765.1. Lineage (GTDB taxonomy): Archaea > Methanobacteriota > Methanobacteria > Methanobacteriales > Methanobacteriaceae > Methanocatella. Next base: position 27,200 of record NZ_JAFRSC010000016.1, read on the forward strand.
CACTACTGTCACCAACAGTAATTATCTCAACATGCTCCACACCATAATTACTATAGGCCTGCAATGTACCAGTATTAACAGCTCTTGCATGTTCAGTACGTGCAATCATCCTTGCTCTTACACGAGGAGAAATCAACCGAACAACCTCTCCATCTTCATTCTTGATAGGTAAAGGTTTGATTCCAAGATTTAATATTTCACGTGCAGTAACATCAGCACCATTACCTGCTGCAACAGTATTAAATATAGTTTCCTGAATACCCTCAAACAATTGAGTATTCAAATCTCTTATCAAATCAAAATTATACTGAGTCACATGATACAATGCCTTTTTATCCGCAGGAGTATACAAGAGTTTCTTGTGGATGTCCCTGTAACCTAACTGTGAACCAACCTGATAAAATTTCTTAATCAGATCATCACTATCTTTTGCATTATAATCAATGATGTCACGAAGTTGTTGTCGTATTCCGGATTCCTGGAAGAATTCCCTTATCTCACTTTGACGAGTATTGAAAAATTCCTTTGCCTCCTGTGTACCTAACCATTCTGCAGCGGTTAGCATTTGATTATCCAAACCGGATAATAATCTGCGGAGATATTCTTGCTCTCCACGACTCAACTTTTTATCATTAGGGATATGTAAGTCTGTAAGGTTAGGTATCATTTTTAAAACATCCAATTTTCAAGTAATCCTGATTTGTATAAATTGTTTTTGTATCTTTGAGTATTTTCTAGGCTTTTCATATCAAACTCATCAATAGCATTTGAACCGCTATTGAGTGGATAGTCTCCCCAGTCAACAGGTTCCCATCCGTATTCTTTACGAACTTCATTAACAGTTCTTACACCATCACGAACCTGTATAGATTCTATATTTGCACGTTTCAATTCATCTTCAATATCAATTTCATTAAACTGGAAAACTTCATTAAACCCATTACGGCCAAGGGCTTTGTTGAAACCGGCCTCATAGAATTTGGCCTTGGCATTCATAACATTTTTGAACTGTTCCTTTTGAGCTTCACCATTACCACTCCCAAGGTTTGCAGTTTCAATAATACCAACAATAGCCGGTGGTACACGGAATAATGATATTATCATGTCTCTGCACATGTTCATCATATTAACATAATCCATATCCTTATTATTCATATTCGCAGACTGATAAGTGGCTCCTTTGACTGCTAACATTCCCCCACGTTTACGAACTTCAGATTGGATCATAGCTTGTAATCTTAAAAGTTCAGTATTGAACTCATCATTATCCATATCCTTATCAAAAGCCAAAATTGCAGTAGGGTCAATACCCTCATTCTCCATGAGTTTCTGATTATAATCCATACCCAGAAACATCATCAGCAACGGCTTTTGAATTGTCTCCAATTTGGACACACCGAACTTACTGTCATGAAATTCCGTTGAAGGTTCATAGATATGAATCAACTCATCCGGCTCATAACGGATATGAGGCTTGTTACGGAAACCATACTGGTCGGTGTCATCAAAGTATCGGATAAGACTTGCAGGAATATACTGCAAACCATTAATGATATGATAATTGTTATGGTCATAATCAAATTCTTCATAGTTCACTTCAATGAAAGTATCGCCTACAAGTTCCTGACTGTTCACTATCTGTTTAATGAATACAGGAAAAGTAATGCTGGATTCATTTGATTCAGGATGATTGAACAAGTTAGTAAGGTATCTTCTGTTATTGATGTTTACTTTGAAATCATCTGGATTGTTGATTTTGAATCCGTTAATCAGGAAAGTATCACTGATTGCGTTTACACAACTGTAGACATATGGATTGTTTTTCGCTTGTTTGAAGAAACCATAATGTCCAGCTGTTTTATTAACTGTATTGAATATGAAATGATAGTCTCGGATATATTGTTGGAATAAACTATCCTCATATGGTTTTCGGAGTACTGGCATTACAGCATTCCTGAATCGGGATTTCATATTCATACGAAAGTTATCTAACATATTAGTTTCTCCTTAAAAGTAAATTACACCTAATGGTGTTGCGGTATTTGTTGTATTGGTTGGACCGTATAGTCCTCCACGCCACATGTCTGGGCAGTGGTCGTTTATTTTTAATGGTCGGTCTTCACCTCTTTGTTGGGCTTTCTTATCCCAACTGTAAGTTTGAGCTTGACTGATGCTGTTGGTACAGTCTTGATGTATTAAGAATCTGTTATTATTGAATAAGTCTTGAGTTTTCTTGATATCCTCATAAGTGTCTGGTGCATAGGTTTTGACTTTGAGTTTAACACGATTGTCTTTTTGACAAGCAGTCTTCAGACTTGCTGCATCGTGTGGTAGGAATATTGTACTGGTCTCGTTGAGATGGTATTTGTCCTGTAGCATTACAATGTCATCGACTCTTTCGGAGTCTGATTGTGCTACACCGATGTCTTCTTTGTCATAGTAGGTTTCCTCGAGTAAATAGTAAGTGTTACCTTGATGTATGTCTCGATGTATTCCCATTACCCCGAAAGTTGTAACGGTACTGACTCCGTAATCGCAGCATAAGTTGATTTCATGAATCTTCTGTTCAGAGGGGAATTCATCTTTCAAGTAATTCCATGTAAAGACATTCTGTTTAGTATCAAACATGTCATAGATTGCTCCTTCGGCAATAACCCATTCACCAAGAATGTTTCTTTTGTAGAAGACTTCACTTTTCTGATTAACTCTCTTAAGTTCCTCTACATATTCTGGTGGTAAATTAGGATTATCATCTAATAGGAACTTCCAAGTCTTAACAGTTCCAGCTTCCAACAGTTCATGATTGTTGATATAATTAGTAAAAATATAATGATAAGGACTGTCAGGGTTAGTATTCCAGAACATCTTCGCCCCCACATCACTGCAACGTGATATAGCCATTTCAACAGCTGACTGAGGACATCTAGCTATCTCATCAGCATACCAACCACCAACACTCATACCCGCAATAACATCAACAGCTTTCTCATCATTAAAACCCATACAATAACAAGTTTTATCCTCAATAAGCAATTCACCATCATGCTGCCGATAATCATAATCAATATTATCAGTATTCAACATAGCAATTAACGGTTTAATCACATTACGCTTCAATGACTGCGATGTCTTACCAGATATCAAAAATTCATCACTATCTGATTTAGTGACAAATTCAATCCACCTAGCATTACAGGCAATTGTCTTACCGGACCTAACAGATCCATAAGCAATATTAATCCAAGCATCACTACAGAAAATATAATCTAGTGAGGTCATACCCCACTCACCAAAATGGAAAAAATTCTTATTCTTTCTTCTTTTTAATTTGTTCCTCTTTCCATTTGACATACTTCTGCCTACTTGCTTCAATTGAATCAGATAAACCGATTACTTCATTATTAACATTAACCTCTACATCAGGGCCAGTGTCTTTAAAGTAATCATTGAATAATTTATTAGCATCTAAAGCTAAACGTGCAACATCTTTTGATGTGACATTACTATCAGGGTCTTGGGCATCCTTTTTAGCTTTCTCAAATATGCCTGGAAATTCAGCAGCAACCTTTGCCACACCACGCATATTATCAGCAATAGTTTCGGAAACAGTCCGGATAGTTTCTTCAACATCAGTTGTACTTTGAACCACAGCACTAGTGGCATTATCCAATTTTTCAGATTGTTCTTTTTCCGCTTTGAGTTTTTCAGCTTTCTTTTTCTTTTGCAACTCACGCTTTTTCTCTGCACGTCTATTAAGCTCAGCTTCAACCCTTGCTTCCATATTAATTTTAGTAGCTTTGTAACGGTTCAGAGTCCTTGGTGATATGTCTTCATTATATGTATCTTTCAACCAAGTAGACACATCCTTTCCAGTTTCATTTCGAGATAATCGTTCGACTATTTCATCAAAATGGTCACTTGATTCAATTAGACTTTTTCGTGCCATGTTATCTACATCAATTAATATTTTTTTAGTAAAAGGTCGTAATTGGCCAAAATCGTTTTGGTCATTTGGTCAAAATAATTGGCCAATTGGCCACTATTAAAATTAAAATAATAAAAATTTTCTTTATAATCTGATTATGTTAAAGTAGATGTTTGAGATGATTGTTATTGCTGTGAATACTAAACCAATAATGACTAGTCTCGTATTACTCTTTTTATCAGCTTCTTTTTTGGCTTCTTCAGCAGCTGTTTGCATTTCTTCTTTGTAATCTTTTAATGCTTGTTTTTGTTGTTCGATTAATTGTTCTTGAAGAGCAATTTGAGTTTCCATTGTTTTTAATCGTAATTCTAATTCTTTATCTGCTGTGTTACTTTGAAGAATTATTTTATTTATATCATCGGATATGTTATCTACTTTGTCTGTGAGTTTATCTATTTTATCATTCAATTCATCTATCCTCTGTTCTTTGAACTTGGACCGTTCGGATAATCTTTCGATTTCACGTGATTGTCCTTGGATTTGCTCTTCATGGATGCATTCATGTGCAGGCATCTGTATCACCTGCTATGTAAATGTCATTTAATTTTTCATATTCTGAAGCTGGGTCGATGTCTTCGATGATGTTTTCATCATTGGTTTTAGCATCCTCCATCGAGATCATCTCCAACTACATCATTTTCAGTATTAGTTTCAATTTCTGTTTCGGTAGTTGGATCAACATCATTGTATTGTTCATGGACTATTTCTTCAGCAACTTCAACACGATGGTCTTCTGTTTTTTGTGCTAGAATCCATGATGCAGCACCTATCAGTACTGGTATTGTCCATACATATTCTGCGGGGATTATTTGTGTTAATCCGTCTTTACCTAAAGCTGTTATTATCATTGCTATGAATGCTACAGCTGTTGCTATTTTACTTTTATATTTGAAAGATTCAACCATGGTTAATCACTTTAATTAGTTTTTGTTTCATGAAAAAAATTAGTGGTAAGTGTTATGGAGAGGATTTGCACCCCCTCAGCCTATTTATAACACCAAATATGAAATTCTTAGATGCAATACGTTTTTTTTAATCGAAATTAAAGAATATAACATTTTTTTTGGTGTTATGGTTCGCCCATAACATTAGCATATATGAAAAAAGGAGTAAATGGAGTAAAAAAGGAAAATGTGGAAGTAACAAAATTTGTATATGAAATTCGAAAAAGCAAAAAAATTTTTTGATTAAAAAGTACCTGGAAATGATAAATTACAGTAGTTATATAATATCCTTTTTTTACTCCATATTTGACTCCATTTTATTTTATTGAGGTAATCAAATGATAAGAATAAGACTTAGTATTTTATTATATGATGAGTAATCCATATGGTAAGTCGAATTTTATTCCGGCGCTATAGTTGTAACTAGCACGGGTGATTAAACCACACTTTGTACAGTATTCATAGCTGCGGTCTTCACTACGGACTATTGTTAATGTCTTGCATTCGGGACATTTGTCAGTATTTTCGACTTCTTCGATTTCGTCTTCAGGAATTTCATCACACATACTAATAATCTCTTATATTAGTAAGTTACATCGTCCTGGAAAGATTAATATTGACTTTAAACTCTTTTTTAGTGTTGACTAGTCAATACCCTAAAAAAATAAGTAATATATTTATACTAGTACATATAGATTATATATCAGTATAAAACTTTTTTTGATTCTTTTTTTATAAAAAAAAGAATAAGATGACAAAAAGAGTTTTAGTCATAGTAAGCAGGCTCCCACTCAAAAAACCAGAAAAAATCCTTACCAATAACCAACTCATGCACACAACCATCCAACAAACTAAAAATTAACTTATCAGAATAAACCTCCAATTTCACAAGACTATTCAAAGGGAATGTGAAATCCTTCCTCTTCTTACCACCATCACATTTAACCCACTCATTATTAGAAACAGTTAAATCAGCAAGAAAAACCACATTCCTTTGACTGAAAAACTCTGTTAAAGCATCCAATAAACTATCCACTTCCTCATTCCTTTCACGATTCTGGTCCACCATACACATTGGTGGTTTAAAAGTAATATTATCCGCACGAATCATCGTTTACCCTCTCTTATTAAAACATCATGTTCATCTTTACTGGTTTGACGAGGCACAATCGGAACACGTTGCATGAATTTCAAAGCTAATCTGCATAAAATATTCTCAAAGATTTGGTCTGTTAACTTATATTTCTTAGTGATCCTGTAATTGGATAATTTTATCCTTGGAGTTTCCAGTTTTTTCACGAAGAATATGAAAGCAAGGATTATGCATTCTTCACTTGCCTGACGGTGCAGGTTCTGGAAATCAGAATTAAAATCATCAATTAGTTCACGTACTAATTGTTTCTGATTTGGAGTTAACACTAATATCTTTGCTTCTAATAATAGTTCATCTAATATTAGGTGTCTGTTTTTCCTTTTGCTTTCAATGTTTATCTTGTTTTTCGTATCATTGCTTCTTTGTTCGCCTTTCACATAGGGTTGTTCGTATAGGTCTAACAGGAAATCAATGTCTCTTTCACTCATAGGGTATCACCTGAATTACTCTTTTATCCGCACCTATGATAATATGTTCATCTGTTTTCACAGCCACTATTACTGTCATATTAACCTCCCATTTAATCTTTGATGTTTAGTTGAGTTCGTATTTGACTGTTTAATCTGTGCATTGTTTCAATAGCTAATTGGTGGCATGCTTCTTCATTGAATATTTCATTTGGATAGAATTTAATAAATGGAGCATCTTGGAAATTCAATGTAGGATAATCACTTGTAGCGGATAATTCAATTTTCAGGTCTTCGTATATTTGGCGTATTAATTTTTCTCCATCTACATTAAGTGTTACGGTGTCCTTTGTTATTTTCTCGATGTCTATGCATTCTTTTATTTTAATTGAATCAAGGTATACCATTCTATAACTCTCCTATGCAACGTCGTTTTGCAAGCATTCCTAATTTTGTTATTCTTGTTTCGTTTGGATTTTCAGCGATTATTTCATCAATTATTTTAAGTATGTCTTCTTTGCGGTGACATCTGCTATCATACCAACAGCTAAGTACATATTGTAATACTTTATTTCTCATTGATATCAACTACTTTGAATTGGATATAGTAAATTCGTGTAAGTGAGTCGAGGACGGGATAGATGTCTAATAGTTCTGATTTTAGTTTTTCAGCTGAAGTGTATCCTTCACGTTTGGCATCATCATCATTCACATATTTGAATTGCTTGTAACCGGAATGTGTTATTTCGATGAAGCATTCATTTTCGGTTCCTGGGAAGATTGCTTTTACGATTTGCCCATCTTTGAATTTTTTATTATGTTTTCTGATGGTTTGTGTTTTTATTCCAGATATGATGTCTGCGTAGTATTTTTTATTGAATTTCAGTAATTCGTACATTGTTTATTGTCTCCTTTTTTCGTAGTATTGGCATGCGGTGTCGTTGAATTTTACTTTTAATGTTGGAACTTCATGTTTTGTTTTTTCTGCGGAGTCTGGTTGTGGTTCAGATTCCTCTGGTTGTGGTGGGAATAGTTCATCTGCTTTATTACAGTAATGATAAAAGTATCCGTCGGTTGTTGTTTCAGTTTTCATGAAGTGTTTGCATTTTCCACAAATATTAACCATTGTTATTCACCTTCAAAAGATTTATTCTTCATATTTCACTCTTAGCTCATCTTCATACAATCTTTTCAAATGTCCAAGATAATCAATAGCTTTCACTATATCTCTTGAAGCATTGTCTTTTTTTCCAGCTCTTACTGTGTATTTGATTACGTTTCCTTTGATGAAACCTATTGTTTCTTCACGTGAGAGTAATCCTTTTTTGAATGCTTCTAATGGACTTAATCCATTGCCTGCATAATATTCGGGTTCTGCTAATCTTTCACAATCTTTTCCTTTTTCTTCAAGTTCCCTAATGTTTGTTGGTATGTCTTCCATATTATCCTCTCTTTCTGAATGCATTTCTTTTATTAACTTCTGTTTAAACTGATTTAATTCATCTCCAACTAATGGTACAGGTACACACCGGCCTCTATAAAAAGACTGCTCAGGCATTTCAAATCCCATTTTTAGATCACCCCTAAATCAAGAACATCTTCAGCATTAATCACAGCATATTCAACAATATTTCCATAACTAATATAGACATGACTCTTTTCTTCTTGAGATATATGCAACATATCCGTTTTGAATTCTATTAACTACACACGATTCAAATAGAAAATTGTATTATTATCCCTGTAATCTAATTGTAAGCTTAAAACAAAATTATTAACATCTGATAATCCTTCAATAATGTTTTTTATTTCTTCTCCAATTGGTGGAGCATCCAAGTAGGTTTCTACTTTTAACTTGTTCAAATGTATCATCTCCTTTTTCCTTTAATTGACCTCATTACAATGCCTGCAGTTTTGCTTCCAATGCCTTTGATTTCCTGTAGGCTGTTGTTGTCCAGTTCCAGTAAATCTGTTAAAGAGTATAAATCTTTGTTTTCAACGATTAATTCTGCGGTATCATCGCCAATGTGTTTAACCAATGCTAACCAGTTGAAAGCAGGGTTGTCTGTTTTCTGTTTTAGTCTTTTCACGATTTTTTTATTGTCTAAGCATTTTCTTGCTTGTTGTCTCATGAATCGTATTGCTCTTTTTTCTGTTGAACATTCCTTAACAGTTGTAAATGTATTTAATCGGGCGATTGCTCCATCGTAATTGTCCCATCCGAATACGTATGCTTCTTCATCGAATCCATCGAGGTATTCTTGTTTTTCTTTGTCACTTGCAACGATTATTACAAAATGATAATGATAGTTAGTTGTTTGGTCTATAGCTTGGTTAAAGACTCTTCCTGATTCAACACTTTGTATGAAGTCATTCATTGTTTTGTATTCGAATGCTACTTGGTTGTTGAAGACATAGTCACCTACTAGTAGTTCTTTGACTTGTACTGTGTCTCCTTTGCTTTTGTAGTAATAGGCTGCTTCTTGTATTCTTTCATCGTTTTCTCGGTGGTCTATTTGTATTTGGAATTTCATTGTTTTTCTCCCAACCATATTTGGTTATGTAGCTACGGAAGTAATGGTAGTTTATTTCTTTTTGTAGTTGGTTTTGGAATACTTCAAAGGCGAATGCAACGCCAATGAGTATTCCACAGCTAAATACAAATATATCTTTCATTAAAACGGTTAACATTACATTAATTCCTCCAAATTATAATCATACTTTTCACAAGTTAATTTAGCATTATCAATATTAATGACTTCCCAAATCTTCCCTTTCGCTAAAACTTTCTTTTTTAACTTGTTTAAATTGACACTATTCAATTTTCTTCGTTTTCCAGTATCATCATAGTATTCATATCTCCAACTGAAACCTTGTTTACATTCTTTATGAGGCATTTGATGCACTCTAAAAAATCCTGTTTTATTCCTATTTTTACTCATTTTAAGTTTGCTCTCTAAAGAATTTAACATACCCTTACGTGATTCACTTATTTTCTTTTTAGTTTCTTCAGAATGCACAAATCCTTCATGAGCATTACTTATCTTCTTTTTAGTTTCTTCAGAAAGAGGTTTACCCAACCCATGATGATTCCCATTACCCATATGTAACTTAATATGTTCAGAGGGAGATAATGGCTCTAGATTCCACATATTATTATCAAGTCGATTTCCATTAATATGATGAATGTGAATTCCTTCAGGGAATTCCTTATTTAAATTAATATTATAAAAATCCTCAAAAATTAATCTATGGAGTAGCTTATCGCAATTGCCTTCTTTTTTAGAAGTAATTCTATAATATCCGTTTTGGCCTAATCTTGCAATTCCCCACTTTGTTTGAAGTGGGGGTGCGGTTTCAACTGTCATTTTAACCCCTCTCTTCAAGACGAGGGGCGAGTAAGTATCGTAGCACTCCGTCCCTTGTTGGTAATTCAAATGTAATCATAACTGGCATGTCATTTCCTAAACCTACATTACATTCTTTACTGAATTTACTGGCTTTGAAAATGTCTTTTAATTTTTCAATACTGTATATTGATTGTGCAACTTCAAGGATGTTTTCTCCATGTAAGTATTTGATATCAACGTCTCCGAATTCTCCGTCGGATATGATTTTAAGATAGTTTTCATCTATGAGCAGTTTTAATTTGTCGCTGAATATTAACATGTCATTTAATGCGTCTTGCATCATATTGGAAGGTACCTTTATATTGACGTTGTGGTTAATATTTGGAGGGACTTGTGCTTCATACTCTGTATCTATTACACGAATTTTAAATCTCCTTGTAGCATCACCTTCAAAAACTATAATGAAGTTACCTTCATCTATGGTAAGTTGTATAATATCATTGGTTTTGCATTTTTTCAAGATTTGATTAAACTTAGTACAATCAACCGCAACCTTTTCAGGTTCATCACAGATATACTCGTCAAATACTTCAGGTTCTAATTCTAAAGTTACGAATGTTATGTGTGATCTGTCTAATGCGTTTAATCTCATTCCTTCACTATCAAAGATGATAGTTACTTCATCAATAATGCTTGCGATACTGTCAAATACTGTTTTGAATATTGCATTATCTGATAATTCTAATTTAAAAGTCATACACTTAACCTCTCATTTTTCGGAGCTTCTTTCAATGCACTCCATAATTCTTCTTCAATCCTTTTCTTTTCAGCTAATCTATCCTTACGATTAGGTATAATTAAAGCAGCAACAATAAAATTCAAATCAATCAAACAATCATCAACTTTAATAACATTACCTTTTTTATTCACAATTTGATGTTCAGGTTCAATAATAAACTCCACATCATTAAGAGTAGGATTATTCAATAATTGCACCGCTTTATTCTCTGCACGTGCTTGTCCAAGTAACTCATGTAAAACTGTAGGTTCCACTATTTAATCCCCCTCTTCTGTCTCAATTACTTCTGGAGGATGAGTAGTGAACAAATACTCTGTGCGGATTGAAGTTTTATCATCCAAATGATTTTCAACCATGGTACGATTATTAAGCATTAAAGTTAAACCAAACACGTCACAAAAATCAAATATCTGCTCCAGGTCAAATAAGTCGCCTTTACAATTGAGGTATATTGCACCGTTATCTTCAAATCGTATTGTGAAATCATTATTTTCACTTATGCTTTTAAGATAATTTTCCATGCCGTCTTCTATTTTGATATTTAGTTCTATCATTTTTGCTCGGGCATCATGATGTCTTTTTATTAGTCTTTGCCAAACCTCATTTGATTTTTCTGACATTCCCTATTTCCTCCTTAGAATCTTATTTTTTAATCGAGTCCAGAATCCTTGTTTGATTGGTTTGTTAGTTGTCACATAACGCCATTCTTCAGCTTCTTCATTGTAATAGATTTTTTCTCCGTTGTGTTCACTTGTAGCAGTCATTTTGTATTCTCCTTTTTGTATATGTCATTTATTGGAACATCATCGAATTGTGAAAGTAATTCTTTTTCTTCTTGGTCTAATATGGCCATGTCCGCTGCATATTTGGTTTCTAATTTCTTTTTAGCTTCCTCGTATGCTTTTGTTATTGTGGCCTTTTGGTTGCGTATAATTCTTAAATTTTCGTTGGCAGAATTCATAGTATAATATCTATAAATTCTTTGACTCTTTTGTAACAAACATGACATGTATGTTTGATAATAGATTTTTCAAAAGGTTCTGTCGAGAACGAAATATACGTGAGAGTACTGCGAGTGGTTATGAGTCTGCTTTGAAGCATTATCTGAAGTTCCATAAAAAAAGTTTAGATGAGTTGATGGCTGAAGCTAAACAGGATGAAGAAGATATGGTTCCTTTGAAAGATAGGCGGATTAAAAAACGTTTGTTGAATTATCGTAGTTATTTGTTGAAGAGTAATTGTTCACCTAATACTGTCCGGACTTATTTTACTAAGGTTAAAACTTTTTATATCCATTTTGATATTGAGATTCCACACTTACCTGATGCGAAATATAATAAGTTGTATGAGACTAATTATCTTGATTTGCCTACTAAAGAGCATATCAGGAAAGCTTGTGATAGTGTGCCAGTTGATTTGAAGGCAGTTATACTTTTTATGTCAAGTAGTGGAACTGCTAAGGCCGAGACTTTAAGTCTTAAAGTAGACCAGTTTATCCAAGGAACTTCCGCTTATCATAATGGTGGATCATTAGATGTAATATTGGAAACTTTATCTCATAAAAGAAATGTTGTCCCTACTTTTTATTTGAAGCGTATTAAGACGGATAAGTATTATTATACTTTCTGCAGTCCAGAGGCCACTAAATATATTGTGAAGTATTTGCAGTCACGTAAAGATTTGAAGTTAAGTGATAATTTGTTTGATTTCACAGCTTCTGGTTTGTTGAATAAATTTCAAGAAATAAATGACCGAATGGGTTGGGGTTTCAAAGGGAAATACAGGTTCTTCCGTGCTCATACATTAAGAAAATTCCATGCCAGTAATATTGGTTTGGCAGCTGAATATATTGATGAACTGCAAGGCAGGAGTAAGAATTATGTTCATTCGACTTATATTAAGACTAATCCGAATAAGTTGAAATCGATTTATAAGTCTGCTATGAGTAATGTGATGATTTATAATTTGGATGAACCTGAAGTGGTTAATCAGGAGTTTACTATTGTGATTAATGTGTTCCTTGCAGGTAAGGAGTATAATATTTTATGAAAAAAGGATTATATGGTAATATGAACATAATAATATATACATAATATGTGGAGGTTTAATGATATGATTAAAAAAATTAGTATATTTTTAATAATATTGTTATTTACTTTAGGAGTGGTTGCTGCTAAAGAAGTAACAGATTTTAAAGTGCCATTTGAATTTTCTGATAATCCTTATGATGGGGTTTATAAGGTTCCTAATGGGGATGATGATCCAACATTTATTATTTTAAAAACTGATGATACTAGTGAAATTGATACTAATGAAACTGGATATCGTATTTATCCAACTGGTGAAACTGAGAATACTTATTATTATGTTGATGAGGGTTTAGGTGAGCAAGGTTGTGTTGAACAGATTGAAGTTGATGGGGATAAGTTTTTAGTGTTCAGTACTTATAGTAAAGGTGTTGAGGATAAGGCTTATCTTGGTGCTGCTTTGTTGTCTATTCAGGATTTTAATAGTAATAATAATGTTGAACCTGTGAAAATATTTTAATATTTTTTTTATTTTCTTTTTTCTTTTTTTGTCTTTATTCTTGGATTGTGTAAATGTTACGCATCGGATGGGATTTGAACCCCTGAATGCTATTGCATACAGGATTAGCAGTCCTGCTCTTTACCATGCTAAGATACCGATGCATAAGAGAAGTGGGGAGGGGAGGATTTGAACCTCCGCTATCTAAGTGCTCCTTAGCGCCTTTGACACAGGGAATCAAAACCCTTGCTAGACCACCGCCCCATTATATATTAGTAGAGTTGGAGGGACTTGAACCCCCGACCTTAATGTCGCATCACTTTTAATATTTTTTTATATTTTTTCCTTTTTTTAGAATAGTGTTGATTGTACTGATTTAGGTTTTGGTTTGTCATAGGTTTCTATGACTTTGTCATTATCTGTTAATGACTTGTTTAATTCAACACTTTTTTTATTCTTTTTAGCACCTATGAAGTTGTATGCTTCTTTTTCTGAGACTAATTCAATATGTGGGATTGGTAAACCATAGTGAATGTAATTGTTTACTCTCCAACATTCAAATACTTCTAATGTTAAAGTGTTTTGATGAATTATACTGCCTCTAACTCCAGATATATAGAAATTCAATACTGCCATTTTGCACGCTACGGGGTCAAGGTCTTGACCTATTAAGATTGCAGTTGGATTTTTACTATGGGCATCTAATAATAATCTACCGCTTCCACAGGCACAATCATTAATTATTCCCCCCTTATTTTGCATTAATGTTTTACTCATTAACTTTGATACACATTGAGGTGTGAAAAATTGTCCATTAGTCCCTGCTTTGTATTTGGATTGGATTACATCTTCGTAGAATACTCCAAGATAGTCATAGTAATACTTTCCAGTATTCTCTAATTCATCAGATACAATTTGTATCCATTCTTGATAGAGTTTAAAGTAGGTTTCTTCATTTCCTTTGAAGTTTAATTGTCTATCATGGTTTATGATTAGGTTTTGGTCTATTACCCAGTCTAACCAGTTAATCCATAATGTACTGGCATCATCAGTTCTTGCTAAACTTTCAAAAGTTTTCTCAAAATTATTCATATTAAACTCCTCCCACATCTTAAACATTCAGTTATTTGATTTCCGTCTGTTTTCAAATCACATAAATCTTGAATATCCCAATTAACTTTTTTTAATAAACGTACTTCATCTTCAGCATCTTCAATCTTTTTAAATTGTCCAAAAATAACAATTTTACCATTGATTCTTTTACGGATTTGCCAAACTTTCCTACTAGCTATCCATACTAAATATTTTGGTTGTTTGTAACTGAATTTTAATCGTTCATCTAAACATTTACCCCATCCGTTCTTTTCAAAATAAGTTCTTGCTTTCTTAGCATCTTCTAAAGATTTGTAACTACCAAAATTATATGGTTTATTCATTACCTTTTTGGTTATTACCCAAGTTCCTTTTCTTTTATCAAAAAAAATATATTTAGTATCAGGAATATTTTTCATACCATCACTTTACTTAGATAGATTGTTTCTTCATTAATCCTTTCATCTAAATTACATATTACTTCAAAATCCCAATTACATTGCTCTAATAAATCTCTTTCATGCATTGCTTCATGGATAGTGTTAAATAATCCATAATTAACTGATGAACCATTTTCCTTATGCTTAATATTATATTTTATTTTACCTCCCCTGATTATGAATTCAATATATCTTAATGGGTCTACTGGTATTAAATCTAAACTCCAATTATTTTTTATACAGTTATCTCTGCATTGTATAGCTTCTTCAAGTAATGGGAAAGAACCGAAACTGTATTCTTTACCATTAATCACTTTAGCAACACGATACCTGTATAATGGGTCTGCTTTATCATTAACACGAATATAATGTTCATGTGATTTAGTATCCCTTTTGGGATATCGTTTCCAGTTATTGGCTTTACTCCAATCTCTTATCATTAATGCTGAAATTAATGATTTACTGGAACCTATTAATTTTTGAGTACCATTAATTCTTTTAGAGATTCGATAGTTACGGTCTTCTTTACACCAATTAATATTTTCAGTTCCAGGAACATCTTTCATTCTAATTCATCCACCTTTTATGATTAAATTTAATTTCATCTTCATCTTCAACAACATATAATTTAGTTGTAG
Source organism: Methanobrevibacter sp. (assembly GCF_017427765.1). GTDB lineage: Archaea > Methanobacteriota > Methanobacteria > Methanobacteriales > Methanobacteriaceae > Methanocatella. The sequence continues at coordinate 42,534 of NZ_JAFRSC010000016.1, forward strand.
CAATCTGAGAATGTCCCAGAAATACTCTTATCTGTTCTAATGGCACACCTTTACGTAATAATCCTGTTGCAAATGTTCTTCTGAATCTATGCGGATGAACATCTTTAACCCCACATGATTGACCCAATTCCCTAAGATTACGACCAATACCACTATGTTTTAAACGACCTCTTCCTTTACCAACAAATAAAGCTATATCATTATCGGTGCGTGTTTCTAAGTATTTTTCAATATAATATTTAGCAGATATGCTGAAGTAGAATTTACGTTCCTTGGCTCCTTTACCCATCACATAACCAGTGCATTCTTTTAAATCAATACTAGTACGGTTTAATGATTCCAATTCTCCCAATCTTAAACCACTACTAATAAGTAATTCGAATATTGCACGTGTACGAGTATCTTTTATATTATCTCTGAGTATAACTAATTCTAATTCACTGAAAGGTTGTTTAACTTGATATTGTCTCTTAATAGTTTTAATTTTCTTAACAGGGTTCTTTAAAATTAAACCTTCAATTGTGCAGAAATTATAGAAACTATTCAAGTTACGGCGATAATTATCAACAGTTACCTCTGTGGTTCCTTTTTCATTAATTAAATAATGGAACCAGTCACGGACATTATCAGTAGTTAATTGACTTAAAGCTTTATCAGGATAAAACAATGCTAACATGTCTAAAGTGTTTTCATAAAAACGTAATGTTTTACTGGATAAACCTTGGCTTTTTTTACCTTCTTTAAACCGATTAATCAGATAATCATTAACTTTATCCACAACAACATGTTCATCTTTATGTTCAGATACTGCAATACTATATCGTTTCAAGGTCTCTTCAAGCATGTTGGATAAATTCTTTAATTGCCTTGCATCACATAATGTATCCATATCTTGAAGTATTCTTCTAACTAATTCCAGTTTAGCATTATTATCATTACTACGGTAAAATTCATCAGTTAAACCAACACCAAGATTACTCATCACTTCAACCATGAATAAAACACCTCACTTTTTATGATACAAATCGGTTATGTACTCTTTTCAAAGATTCTTCATCAGATTCCACATATCGTAAAGTAACCTCTAAACTAGTATGACCTAATAATTGTTGCACTTGATCTATAGGCATGCCCTTTCGAACCAATCTAGTAGCAAAAGTTCTACGGAACTTATGCGGATATGCTTCAATATTATGTCTTTCCCCTAACTTCCGTATCATACCTTCAACAGCAGACAACCCAATTCTCTTATCATACAAATTTAAAAATAAAGCACCGTCACCATCAGTTTTACGTTCTTTAATCATTAATTGTAATAAATGACTTGTACGTTCATTAAAGTATACTAATCGTTCTTTATTTCCTTTACCTAATACAACAACACTATTATCTTCAAAATTAACTTTATAAGTATCAATACCTGCTAATTCACTAACACGCACTCCACTAGATAATAAGAATTCAAAAATAGCTTGATTCCTGATTTTATATTTACTGTTTCTACGATTTGCTAAATCATTACGCATTATTTCAATTTCTTTATCAGTAAATGCCTTTTTAACTTTTTTCTCAAATTTAACTTTAGGGATTTTACGCATTGGATTAATAATAATATATTCTTCCAGTTCTAACCAGCCAAAAAATCCTGATAGTATACGGCGGATGTTATCTATGCTGATTTTACTAGCATTATTTAATTCTTGATAGAATACTAGGAATTCTCGTATATCTGTATGTGTTAAATTAATGAATGATTTAACAGTCCATTCTTCCAGTTTTTTTAATGTGACTTCATAGTAATTTATTGTACGGTCACTTAGGCCTTCTACTTTTTTGGATTTTATATATTGAACTAATAATTTCTTATTTTGAACTTCATAATCGAGGTTAGTGTCAATTAAACCTTCACCAAAATCTAATTGACTGGTGTGATAGTTTAATACTCGGTTTAATTCTCTTAATTGTACATTGTCTAGTAGTGGAGTCATGCCGTTGAGAACATCTTCAATAAATCCTTTTTTGTATTCTGCACTAATTTGACTGAAATTATTCAATAAGATTCCCCTCCTTTTTTTATTAAGATAATGTCCTTACAATCTTAACATTATCTAAATTCAATGCTTTATCAGTAACATATGGACTTTCAGGACTGTTTTTAAGATAATCTTTTTTATTAAGGATTAACACATAATTATCATTCATTGAGCAGATATCATCTTTCTTAACAGTATAAGAGGAATCATCCATGAATACGAATTCAGTATCATGTTTCTCATGATTCTCACGCAGTAATTCAAATATTGCATGTTCTTTGAAGAAGAATTCTCTTCTTAATTCTGTTAAGCACATTACATAGTAACGATATTTGCTTGCTAATTTTTCATCAGGGGTTTCTGATTCCATTACTTCTGATAACATTTTATCATAATCATTGATTTTACTATCTATGACTTTTAATATTGTATTATCTTCCATTTAGTCACCTTCTTTTTTATCTGGAGTATTTAATAGTTTTAAATATTCTGGGTTTGTGTTAATGTCTTCAAAGATGGAATCCATTATTTTTTGATCCAGATATTTATTCCCTGTTGAAACAGTTACAATAGTTTTCCATTCAGGGAATGTTTGATTATATGTTCCTTCGATGTCGATTAATGATAATCCTTCTCTTCTGTGAGTGGGGACGATTTTGAATCTTTCCATTTTCACAGTTTCCATAGCATCACTCTTCGGTTTCTTCTTCAGGAGTAACTGCATCATCATCTACTTCAAGGACATCATCAAGTAAACGGATTGTATTCCAATATGCTCTATAAAGCAACAATGGATTTATATCACAATATTTTGATGCTACATGTCCGGCTCTTCCTTTACCGGCATCCACCACATCCGCGATGTGCTCAAGAATATCTAATAAGTTTACATCTGGCCATGCTTGGTCATTGACATGATGTCTTTCTTCAAAGTAATGTCTTTGACACCAGTTAGTTTGTTCGAATTCACCTTCTGGTAAATGTGCTAATGCTACTTCACTGTATTCTTCGAAATTTGCTCCCATTTTTGTGAAGTCATGTTTAAGGCCTATTTCATGTAATTGTTCTCCAAACCAATCCATTATGCGACCAACTTCTTCGATGTGTGTTTCTGTTGCTTCGTATAATTTTTCTTTTGTCATATCCTCAGGTGCAGTGCGTGAGTCTGCATATGAGGTATTTTTGATGATTATCTTGTCTGTCATATATTATTGTATGGTGGTGGTTTGACTGTTTTGTAACACAAAAAAAATAAGTAGGTGTATTTTTTTATCGGTAATCTACTACCCATTCTTTACAGTTTTCTTTTTCTTTTTCCAACACTCCTTTTTTACTGCAAACGATACGTTCATCTGAATATCTATTACAGTAAACACATCCTCTGCATTTACCAACAGTACCCATTTCTCGTGCCATTTCCATTTCCATTGAAAGTCCACAGATTATCATTTCAGTCATAATATCTCTAACTCCTCTCTTAGTTCATCGTCGGGGTCAATTGTTGGTTCTTCTTTGAATTTTTCTGTTTCATCTGTTAGGAGTATGCATTCCACTACTTTACCATTATTACTGTTTTTTAGTATTAGGAATGATTTTCCTTCGATTTTGTTTGCGGTTACGGTCATGTTCCATAGTTCGGGGCCGTAGGTTTTTTTCAGGTATTTTAATCGGTTTTCGAATATTTTGTAGTTCATAGTTAATTACTCCATTTTTTCTGTAAGTCGGTATCGTTGTATATTTTCTTTTCTGCACATTCATCGTACTGTGAAACTTCGCTTACTCCTAATTGGAAGTATTGTAGACACATATCGTTCCGAGGCACGTAGTTTTGGCAATTCAAGTGTACATTGGATTTACAGTTGTCGCATTCGCCTTTATCTGTCTTGTTTTTACAGTATAGTTTATTATTATCTTCGTATCGGTATTCGCAATCGTGGAATATTATATCAGTCATTTTTCCAACTCCTTTTCATAATTCATACATATGAAATAACTTTGTTTTTCAGGGTAGTTATGTTTTTTAACTACGCAATGTTCTTTTTTGGAACAATCGTCACAGATTATCATATGCTCAACTCCTTTTCTAACCATTCTTTAAATTCAAATGCCAAACGCAAATCAGAACTGCGAATAACATGTCGTCCAGTATTATCAAATATGTCATAATAAAAACTATAGAAATCAGAAGATACCCATTTACGGGTTCGTAGTTCAAATCCAGTTACTTCCTGAAATAAAGGTCTTTGAAATCCGAATAAGTTTTCATAATATTTTTGTCTTTCTTCAGCACGTTCTCGGTCGTCACAATCTAAACCATGAACGGATAATTCACTATGTATTTGTGTTTCAGGCATTCTTCCAAGTGTGTCAATTAGGAATACTGAATCGAGTATGTTGCAGTATTTGATGATAAATCGGTAACTCATTTTAATTCAACCTGTAAATCCTTTGCAATCTCATGCAGTAATCTTGAGCAGTTTTTCTGGACAAGTTGGCCCATATATTTACCTGCTTGTGGTGGTGCTCCAACAAGTAATGATCTGTTGACCAGGTCATTTTTTTCTTGTAATGTTGCAGCTACTTTCTTCTTGTATGATCCTTCTCGGATGATTTCATCTAATTGTTCTTTGGTTAATATTACTCCTCCATCTTCAAGGATACGTGATATTTCATAGGATGCTCGGCTTATGTTTTCGTTTGCTTTTTGGAGTAGTTTGATTGTTTCTTGTTGGTCGTTCATTGCATCAACAACTTCTTTCATAGTGGTTAATTCACGGTTTAGCCAGAAATCAGTTATTTTAAATTGTGTTACTGGCATGGTTGGAGAGTCAGTAGTGAATCTTTTAGTCATTCTATTCCCCCCTCTTTTTATAGGAGTATCATACTCACAAGTATCTTTTCCGTTTACTCTTTTACGATTTTCTCTGTAACAATGAATTCCATCTTCGTTTGATTGTGCATAATCACAATGGAAACAATCTTCTGTTAATATTTCCAAATCATTCGGAAATGTTTCTTTTACTTTTTCAACATCTAATACTCTCCACTCCAATCCTTTTTTTAAAATTTTTTCTTTTAATTTTTTAATACTTGTAGCAGATATTAAATTATGTTTATTATTTTCCCAGTAAGTATATCTCCATCTGAATCCTTGTTTGCAATTAGAATCGTTTAATTTTGAAACACGATATAATCCTGTACTATTCCTTGATTTACTTATTGATTTACTTAATTTCACATTCATTCAATCAACCTCACAATTTTAATCTAATATACACTATCAGTAAACAGAATAAAAATCCATATCCCCCTGCTAACCCCCATGCTACAGTTTCAGTCATTCAGCATCACCTTTATCCCTTGCTAATGCTCCTACTTTCTTTCGACAATTTACACACCAAAAAATGTATTCTGCTATTCTTATTAGTGGTGTTCGGCATATTGGACAATAATAAGTCATTCCACATCACCATAATTTGCTTTGATATTCACTACATCGTTTCTTTGCGATTTCGTAGTATTTCGGTTCTAATTCTATTCCTATGAAGTTTCGGTTGGTTTGCAGACAAGCAACACCAGTAGACCCCGAACCCATAGTGAAATCCATTACCAAGTCATTTTCATTAGTATAAGTCTTAATTAAATACTCCAATAATTCAACAGGTTTCTCTGAAGGATGGTTTCTACTATGATTATGTACACTTTTAAAATATTGTACACTTTCAGGATACTTGCCCCTTTCAAAAGAGATAATATTTCGGGGTTCTAATGATAAACCCCCTTGAATTTTGTTTGTACTATTTTTTAATTGTGCCTCTCTTTTACATAAATCCCCATCTTTAAATCTACTATACATACTATCAGCATACTTCTGAAAAATAGGATTATACTTACATTGTTTACTATAAAAAACAGATATTATCTCATGATATTTCATAGGTCTTTTTTTCGCAAGGGCAAAATCACCACTACTATTCTTATGCCATACCCAATCATAACGATACTCTCTAATATTACTCATTCTTAAATTACTACTGAATGGTTCACTTCCGAATAAACATATGGGTGTTGTTGAATGAGTTAATCCATGTATACAATCCCACATCTCATCAAAAGGAATAACACTATCCCATCGACAAGCAGTAGTACCATAAGGAGGGTCAGTTAGTATACAATCAACTTTTACTCCATCATCTATGAGTTTTTGCATTTCTTCTATGCAATCGCCTTGTATTAATCTACAACTCATAATAAAATACTCCTAATTGGTTTTTCAGTCATTCCACATCACCATCTTCCCAATCTTTACAAATCTTTTTTAGACAGAGATTGTTTGTTTTTTTACAACCGAATGCCTTGACATAATCATTATCTCTTTCATAACGAAGATATTTACAATCCCAAAAAGATTTTTCAGTCATTCCACATCACCATCATCTTTTATCTCAAAAGGATTACTTAAATTCCGATACTGCATTGTTACTTCACAGTTATCCATAAATTTTTTTAATTCAACACTATCATCAAGATTTTCCCATTTAATAATTGCTAAACCATTTTCTACTTGAATAAACTTAATCATTCCACATCACCTTTCAATTTATCAATCTTTTGAAGGATTTCTGAATAATCCAATTCCCAGTAATCCTCATCAAACACTTCAACATAACCTAACTGACTTGCACATTTATCAAAAGCAGACAAACCAGTTATGGTTGTTAATTCGTGTTCAACTTCTTTCAGTAATTGTTTTAACTCTCTATTCTCATCATATACATTATTATAATCAGAATTTAGTTGAGCATATAAATCCCTTTGAGCATCATATCTTTGTTTTAACTGCTCATTCTCTTTTGATTGTTCCATCAACATTATAACAACAGATTCATCTTCCAATGATTCATCACCATTATAGAATTGATGGTATCTATGTTTGCCCCATTCTTCCAATCGAAATTTCCCTGCTTGACAAACTATATCTCTCTCATCTAATTCTTGATTTAATAAATCATCAATATTTGATTTTAACTCTTCATTTTCTGATTTTAACTGTTCATTTTCACAAACTAATGCTTCAATTTCAGTTACTTCTATTCGTGGACTCATTCGTAATTCCTGATTTTCTTTCTTTAACTGCTCAACCTCTTTTTCTAATTGTTCTTTTTCATCATGTAATTCCCACCATAACTTACCACATCTTGAATGTGCTTTTTTAGATTCATTTAATTTAGATTTTAACTCTTCATTCTCATTTGATAGTTGATTTAATAACTCACATATAATTTCCAAATTATCAACCATATGATTATCATTAACATCATAAATATACGGTTTAAAACCTTCCATATGATTATACTCAAATCGTTCTTCAGTCATTTTCATCATCCATTTTGATTAACATTTCTTTTTCCAATCTTCTTCCAGTAACAAAATAATTAAACCTAACACACTCATTAGGAAGAAATACTTTAATCTGAAGATTATTGTTTTTCAAATCAATTTCAGTATTATTGTCTTTAACATATAATGTGTCTTTGTCAAACTCTCTGTGGTTTTGATTCCATTTAAATGTAATATCAGTTATTTGTTTTTTTAACTGCTCATTTGTTTGTTGCAATGAGTTATTTTCATTAAAATAATCATTTAATAATTTACAAAAAACTTCTGCACTATTAGGTGCATCTAAAGAATAATATTTGTTTGCAAAAGTATCAAGGATTGTTAAAAGATTATAAACTATATATCTTCGAATATCATAGAATTTATGCCTATATCTTATCAAATCTCTTACTGGACTTTTATCTGAAATACGATCATCAAACTCTTCAACAAGTCCATCTAATGCTTGTCGTAGTATTGCGTTATCTTCTTTTAATTCAAGTGTTTCTTGTTTTAACTTGTCTCTTTCGATTTCTAAGTCTAAATGTTCATCGTGGAGTAAACCATGCACTTTATGTAATCTATCATATTCAGTTTTTAATTCCTGATAATATTGGTAGACTTCATTTAGTTCATCACAGATTAATTCTGCTTCGGCTTTACATTGGATTTCGCTGCAGACAAGAGTATTGTCTTTTCTTAAGATGTTGTATTCTCCAAGGTTGTCTTGGATTAACTTGTATCCTTTTGTAGTCATCGTATTCACCTGTGGTTTAAGCATTCGCTGTATCCGCCGAGTTCATCAATCTTATCACATAACTGGTAAAGGAAGTCAATTAAACTATCCGCATCTTCTTTATTCTTTAAAGGTACTGGTTTGAATTCCCCTTGTAAATCCCTCAAAGAATAAGAGTAAGTGAATTTACCAGTTTCCTCATCATAATGCCTTTCTTTAAACCTTACAAATCTTTGATAGTAATGTTCACCATCTTGTTTATAGTAGTAGTCATCGGCTTTTTTACAGGACATGCGGTTGTCCATGCAGTCACGATGATCTGCTGCACAATAACCCCATTCACCTTCCATCATGTCATCACATTCTAAATCATACATTTATAACCACCAATCCTGATTTTCAGTATCATCAATATCATCGAGGGAAATGTCTTCACCTTCCTTATTTTTACATTCTGTGATGATGACTTTTCCTTTTTCATCGAGTTTATATTTTACTATGCTTAAATCGTTGAATACTGTGTAAAATGTGTCTTTTGTATTGTACCAGTTTCGGTCACCGTACATTTCAACATCACATTCATATAAGTCATCTAAATCCAAATCATCCATTGGTTCTATCTGGACAAAAGCATATTTTAAGTAGCCGTATTCTGATTCACTGCAATCAAATATGCCTTTTATTCCGCATGCTTCGTCACTATTTGGTAGGCCTAATTGTATTGGCCAGTCCTTTGGGAATTTACTTAATGCTTCAATAAATTCCCCGCAAGTTAAAAAACTCATTTTTTCTCCTCTTTGTTTGTTATTGTTAATCCTCTGTAATCATGGGTTATTTCCTTTTGAATTTTGTCATAGACATCTCTGCTAACTTCCAAGGTGGTGCCGTGTAAATCCTTTGGTTTAACAGTATCTGGAGGCAAGTCCTCATTTAATACAATATTAACTCCTTTTAGAAGGTTAGGATTCACTTCATACATATTCAATTTTCCTCCAGAATTAATTGATTTAACAAAATCTCTAATTTTTTCCTACGCACAGATGTTTTAATTATCATTCCGTTAGGATTAATAAGTGAATATCTTTGTCCATATGGTGTAATACCATTTTTTACAATTTTATATGTTTTATTCTGAATATCCTCTTCACAAATTTCATTATTTATTAATTTAGTACGCAAATTTTCCAATTTATTTTTATCCCTGAATAAATAAGTTTCTTATCATTACTTTTAAGAACATATAATTGGACGCCATCTTGTATTCCATTTTTGATAATCCTGTAATTTTTCAAAAAATATTCCTCTGTTATGATTCCATTATTTAGTTGATAAGCTAAATCTTCCAAGTAATTAACATCTACTGAACCTTTAATATACTTATTATCAGGGGATAACAATAAATATCGTTGTTTATTAAATTTAATTCCTGCTTTAGTAACATGATATTTAGGTGTCCTACCATTTCTAAACCCCATTCCTCCAGGAGTAAGGTTATAATGATTTTTATCAAGATAAGTATTGTATAATCTGATGATTTTTATTTCTTCCCTGTCTAATTCCTCTTCTTTACATTCGAATAAAATTTTAAAAAAGAAATTTCTCATCCCATATTTTTTAATACTTTTATCAATATACTGCCGTATATTTGAGGGGGTAATATGTTGTCGGAATCTGTTTTCTATATTAACAGATTGTCCAACATACATTTGGCCAGTTAATTTATTTTTTATTAAGTAAATTCCACAAGTCATAATTCCTCCATTAAATATGATAATTTTTTCATAATAAATCACCGTTGTATTCTCCAAGCTTGCGCAGTTTCTGTTTTAACTCAAAATTTTCTTTTTCAAATTTATGGATGTAATCGCTTGCTTCATCAGGATTTAAGCATAACTCTTTAAGTTCGTTTTCAATATCTTTTAGGTCTAACATTCCTCTAAATACTAAACTGTGCAGCTTTATTGTTAAGAAACGATTCTCCATTCTTAAATGCCTATTAACTGCTTTTAATTCAATGCAATGTTCTATATCCCTAGCAGTTTTATATGCTTCTCTTTGAAGAACTGATAGTTTAAAGCATATTTCTTCTAATGAATATTCTCTGTCGGTATATTTGTTTTTGATTTTACCGTTTTCAACGTAATATTCGTCCATTATTTCGGCCTCCTTTTAATCTAGTGTTACATATGGTTCTTTTTCCATGAACCTTTGAATCTTACCCCATACTGCATTTGCAAGAATATTATTCAATTTCGGATTTGGGGAATTGATGCAGACAATCATTCTTTCGCCAACAAGGTCGTTGTCTCTGACGATATACTCGGTACCGCCGTATTCGCTTGGACGTTCGACAATCTGATAATGTTCATGTTCACTATATTCTAATTTTCCTGTTTCTTTGTTTTCATCTATTAATTGTAAATCTGTTGCTACACACATTGCATCAATAATGGATTCCGGTTCGTTTTCATCAACACTTCTTGGACTCCACCAGCAAGGGTTTATGTCATCTAATATTTTTGTGCCTCTGTCGAAGCATTCAAGGTAGTCTATTAGTTCTCCGACTGTTTCTATTTTATCCTCCATTCTTTTTATACCTCCTTTGAAATCCTGCAATCTTTTTTACTGAATCTATAATGAACATGACTGAACATTGAAGTTCCTATCCAGTCATTATTTAATGTTGGCATGTAATAACCGAATTTATCACAGAAATCCATTATTAATTGTGGAGGAATTGTTTTCTCATATCGTCCACGTACTTTCACAACATCATGATCCACATCGAATTCCACCATGTCCGCATGACCATTGAAGAATTCTCGTATTTTTTTCTCATATCTTTTGACATCATTTTCATATCTTTCTTTAGATTTGTAGAGTTGGTGATGCCAGTTTTGATATTTTGTGGATTCTTCTTCGGAGGACAATATTTCAAACTCTTTTAAAAGTTTATCGACGTCAACTCCTAAATAGTGTGCCATGGCATATTTATCTGCTTCATCTGGTATTTTTGAGATAGTTACTCTGACATAGGCATGCATTAATTTATTACTTATTTCAACTGCGTAATAATCATCGGGTTCACCATCATTTGCTAGTCTTCCCAGATACATTGAATATAGGAATGCTATGAATGATTTGTCATCTGTTACATCACTTAGCTTCATTTAAACACTCCATATTGTTTGTAATTGCATTTGCCATTTCCAATACATTAACTGCTACTTGATGGGTTGCAACTGACATCTCATCAAAACCCAATCTTATAATGTAACTGACAACTCTCCTAATTATCGCTTGTACTTCCTGTTCATCTCTCTTAGATAAATAGGAGTAATATTTTAATTCACCGTTGTATTCATAGGAGTTACAATCTAAACTTTCATTTCCAGTTTCAACATAGTGAAAATCATCTTCACAAAATTCATGTACTCTTTTATAATTCTTGCAAAATTGACAGCTCATTCTTCAACCTCATCATCTGTTTCGGGTATTTCATCATTATACTCAATCTTGTTCAAGATTCGGACTTGCATGTCATCTTCCACTAATTCCATCCCGAATGGTACGACCATAATATCTTCGAATTCTTTGCTGATTGTTTCTCCAAGTTTCTTGTTTATGTCCTTAATATCCTTGAAGATGTCTTTACCATCATTGCTGGGTAGTCTTAAAACTACTCCACAAAGCACATCATAATAACTCATTCTAACAAATCCTCCGGTATTGCAAATGGATAATCTTTATGTCTTAACTCAAATTCTACAGATTTTGTTCCTGCAAAATAATTCTCAAGTGTATGCTTGTGCATTACTTGAAGATTGAAATCTTCACAGGCCTTATTAACAATATCCATATTCACTTTGGTTTCATGGAATTTGATATAAACCATCTTTTTATCTTTAAAATGTAGTCCTATTACGAATTCTCCCATCTTTTCGTGTTCGTCTTCCCATTCATCTAATTTATCGCTAAATGTTGTCCATGCTTTAGTATAAGCTCTTTTTGCTTTGCCAATTTCCACTAAATAATCAGTCATTATTTAACCCTCCTTTTTTGTCTTTGAAAATGCTTCCAATTGGAGCAAAACATTCTACATAAGCTGGTTGGCAATCCTCTTCGAATTCTCCCCAATTGGTGCATTCCATTTCCTTTTCATCATACCAGTCACAATCTTTATGTGTTTTATCTGGTAAGCAATGAAGATCATCTGCATCTATTTTCATAATCCCACTATTTTTTCCGCTGCAGGCATATCAGTTTCATAAATGTGGAGACTGCTGCAATTGTAGTAACTCCCTTTAAAGGTTAGTCCAGGATAGGTTTCCCTTAACTCATCAACTAACTTCAATCCTATGTAATTTATGAATAACATATTGGCGGGCCATGCTCCGTAGGCATCATTTGATCTGAAGATGATTGTTAATGTTAATTCATTATCTCGGATTAATGCTTGGAGGAATTGAAGACAAGGGATGTCTTCAGCTACTCCATCAAGACCAGGATTATATATTACTGCAACAGCTCTGTTACTTCCAGGATTATTTTCAAGACGGTTCATCATTAATTCTAATTGGTCGATAAGTATGTTTTCACCAAACAGATCAACAGTATTATATCTAAGAATCCTATTTGGATAAGTGTAGACAAAGTCTCCACCCTCAATAATGTATGAATCATCAATACTGGCCACATAATCATGTAAAGATTCACCACTCATCGGATAATCTTTAATGTCATATGCTCCTTTTTTTACACATTTAAGGAATTCACTTGGAGGTAAATAGATTGGAGTTTGGAATTGGTTTGGTATGAATTCATGCACTCCAATTATTTCATGTAATGGGCTGTCGTCTTTTGTGTGTTCATGGCCTTTTGTGATTATTTCTTTTAATAATTTTTTCCAGATATTTTCTAAACTCATTTTCTCACTTCTTTTAATGTTAATGTTCGACCACCTATTAAACCGAGAATTAAAAACATTAACCACAATGCTATTTCTGTAAAACCATTTCTGCTAATGGTCCAATTGACAGTATAAGATAATACTGTGATGATTATCCAAGCTATGAGTATTCCGAGATATAATTTGTAGTAATCATTCATTGTGGCACCTCTGAATATCTTTGTTCGTTTTTACCTGGGATGCGGGTTATCCCTAATTCTTTGCAGATATTATCCACTTGGTTTTGTTTCCAATTGATGCAGATTAATTTGTCTCTTACTTGTTGCGCATCTTCTAAGGTTTTGTATTTCCCATAATAGTAGGTGGATTTGAATATTTTCTTTTTGATATTGTATCCTCTGCCTCGTTTTTCAATGTATCTCCATTCTGGGTCACATTTTATTTCATCAGGGTATTCTCTATCAAATAAAGTTTTGAGATTAGTTTCATGTTTGATTAAACATTCTTCTAATCCCATTCCATTGCGTAGGTCTTCTGTTATTGCATGGGGAATCATGGCTCCCTCTCCCAACCACAACAGTATTCATCTTCATTTACTTCCTGATGAAGTGAATTGCAGAAAATAATATTTGATCCCTCAGATTTTATTTGTGGTGATGCGTGGTCACATGATCCGCAACATGGAACCTGTGCTCTTTTAGCTTCTAATTCGTTGCGATATTTTGTGATGTGGATTTGATGATAACTGCAATCTTTGTGTTTATCGCAGAATTCCCATGCTAATTCTTCATTGGTTACAAAGGCCACATGCTCAGTTGTGTCACTTAATTTTCGTTCGATTTCAAATACAACAGAGTGTCTGATATTATATAATCGTCTGTTTAAATCGCTGATTTTCTTATTCTTATCATTTAAAATTCTACTAAGGTCATTAGCTACTGCTTCTGCAGGACAATAATAAGTCCTATCATGCTCACCATCTACGATAATGTAATGATGATTGTTTTCCAGTTCTGCCCAATATTCTCCAGTCATTTTCTTCTATCCTCCTATTTATGCTTCGATTGGTTGGTCTAACCAACAATAATCAGATTCATCAAATTCAACAATCTGGTTAATATCCCAATTACAAGCAAGACAAATATCCCGCTCACGTTCAGCTTCCTTAAAATCTTTAAAGAAACCAAAATACTCTCTTTTACCGTTTATTATTTTCGCTACAAAATATCCTCCATTTGCTTTAATGATGTATTGTCTTCCTCTAAAGCTTGGATTCACATTCCAATGTTTCCCAATATAATAGGCCCTCCATAGTTCAGCTTCCTCAAGACTATGGAAAGTCCCCCAATAAGTTAATACTTTATCAATTCTTTTTCGTATCTCAAAACACCCGTTCTTTTTAGGATAAATGTAATTAGGCATTTTTTCAAATGTTTGAGTTGATTTTTGATAAACATATCTTACCATTACCATTCTATCCCTTCACATGTTACTGTTATGATTGGTATTTCAACACCGTCTTCCATGAGCTTTTTACGTGTTGGTCTTGGCAGTTCTTCAGGCATTAAGTCTGCTACATTAACATAAAAATCTGGATTCATATGTGACCTCACTTTTTTTCTTTGAAATGGAATTTCCAAACATGTTTCACATTATATTCAATACGTGAGACTTCTTCTCCAGTTATTGGAGTTAATATTTCCTGGTGGTGTATCATGATACATTGGACTTGGAATGTTTTTTCGAAGTCACGTAAATGTTTTTCAAATGCCATGGTGGTTGTGATTGTGAAGTGATCCATTGTTAATGTGTCGATTAAGTCGATTGGTTGCATTAACATTAATCCTTCATGTTCACGGAACCATTCATCTACTGCTGTTTTAAATGCTAAGTCTTTGCTTAGCAAGTCACTTTTTGCGTCTAAATATTCGCTATATAAACTCATCTAATCACCTTTTCCATTTTTTAAATCTTACTCGGTCTCCAATGCTTAGGAATTGAACAAATCCGGTTTCACGGTCATTGCGGACAGAGTCATGTAATCTTTCGTAAACCTCTTCAGTAACAGTTAGACTTGTATTGTTTGGACTGGCTTCTTTTAAAGCATCATAGAAACTTGTGCTGACACACATGCTGTCTGTGAAATCATTGTTGATTGTTAAATCAAGTCTTACTGTTTCCCAACTGTTGTGTCTTTGGAATTCTACTACTGCAAGGTCATCGTATCTGAGGTCATTGTAGTTTTTCCAGTTATTTGGTTCGTAGGTGTAAATCCATTTTTCTTTGAATCCATCACCATAATTGTTATCCGTTTTAACTACTTCTTTTCGGATATTGTTTAATTTGCATTGGAAGTGTTTGCAGAATGTTTCATGCCATTTACTGGTCCATGTATTTTCTCCTTTTACTTCAACTTCTAAATAGAAATTGTATCCATGATATGCTGCATATGCTTCTATCCAAATGTTTATCATTTCTGGTTCACCGTCTTCGGTTTCCCAGAATCTTCTTTCAAAGTCTTGTATTTCATTGTGAAGTTGTCTGATGGAATCATTTAATTGCAGGAAGTAATCACTCATAGATATTTCACCTCGGACTCCATATCCAACAACTGCCTACTTTTTCTATTAGATCATCTCTCAGTACACATTGGGTTTTATCATAACAATGTTTACAATTAAGACATGATTTTGAGTCATTATTCTTCATTAGGAACACCTTCTGTAATTCTGGAACCAAGATAAATCCCATTATCCAGTTCAAACCATTCATCAGATTCACTTGCAAGAATATCTTTAATGAAATCAGGCCGTTTATTTCCCTCATATTTCACTTGAATATACTTGCCTTCAATTTCATTAAATCCTCTGAGGCCTAATAACTCTAATAGCATTGGGATTTTAATTGGATTCAATTCAACAATGCATTCTCCTTTTGTGCTTAATTTCAATTCCATTTTAAGTTTAAAATCTTTACCATCTGCTAAGTCAGGGCTGAAGAAACCAAGCCAGCAACTGGTTATTCTTGCATT
Organism: Methanobrevibacter sp.; assembly: GCF_017427765.1. Taxonomy (GTDB): domain Archaea; phylum Methanobacteriota; class Methanobacteria; order Methanobacteriales; family Methanobacteriaceae; genus Methanocatella. Next base: position 58,622 of record NZ_JAFRSC010000016.1, read on the forward strand.
ACAGATTGTGGTAGTCATTGTTTCATCTCCAATTGTAACACGTACTTTTCAAAGCTAATGCGATTATCAATTAACTCTAAATCCTTACGGATGAGACTAGTGTTCTGTTTAGCTAATTCATAATCATCAGTTAACTCATTATAGGTTTCATCAATGTGTGCTTGAATCTGCTTTTCAGTTGGAGCTTTTGATAACTCATATTCTTCTTTAACCTTATCAGGATGTAATCTAACTTCATTACTTTTGTGAAGTAAGTCTAATTTCAATGATGTTTCACTATTCACCGCATCTTTTAATTCTTTGATTTTAGCTTCTTTCTCATCTAATAACTTTAAATAATCTCTAAACTTATCTACTGTAGACATCTTATATCACTCCATAAAGATGTAAAGTATTCGCAATTGCAATCAAAACCATAAGTATAGTAATACACATGAAAACAGTAACTATAATATCCCCATACTTGTAATGGAAAGAATCTTCAAATTTCATTTCCATTATTTCCAAACAGATTGCAACTTTCTCATATAATGTTTTCTCCTGGTCTTTTGTGATGACTTCACGATATTCATCTGGTGCCTCAGTACCCAAATAAACCACTAATTCAGATGGTGCATTTTCCAAGTATTTTTTAGCGTCACGTGCAAATACCATGAAACTTTTACAACCTAGACCACCATCCCATCCTAAAGAAGAAAAGGTATTGGAGAGTTTATCTTTTTCTGGGGATAATAATATTACACTTTCCTCTTTTTTAGAGGAGGGATTGTAACTGATTATCCCGTAGATTTCTGTATTGAATTTAACAAGTTTGAATGCCAGATTGTCATTCATTTCCTGTGATTCAATAGTTGTATACTCGTCTGGAACATATTCAATTTTCATAGTCATATGGATCAACTCCTTTAACATGATATTTTGGGAAATCTTTTAGTTCAATGAAATCATAGTCTTCGATTAATACTTTTTTGATGTCTCTCATTAGGGCCTCGTCAATGCTGTATTCCCAGATGCTTTTAACTCCGTTGAATGTGTCCATTATTTCATGGTTTTTGCTGGTGAAATTGATTAGTTTGTTTCTGATGGTGTTGCAGATGTTTTCAAATTCTATTTCTGGGTAGTGTTTTTCATGAGCAAGTAGTATTCTTCGGTTTTCATGAATGTCTCCTTCCCATAAGCAATAAACAAACATTATCTCACCCCATACTTTCTAACAAACTCCACTAAATCTCGTGGATTAATATTCTTCAAACCATAAATAGAGTGATACTTGTCATGGCAGAATTTACATAAAGCAATACCATTAGAGAGATCAGTAGCTAATTCAGGATGTTCTGCATAACCAAATTGATGATGTGCTTCCAAATGTTTATCCAAACCACAACATTGGCAAACTTTGTCTCTTTTAATAATTGCATTTCTCCATTTATCATACCCTGGAGTTTCTTGGTTACGGTTGGTTGATAGATTATTGTTTTCTGGGAAGGAGATTATCTCCATTTTAGAAATTAATAAAGGTCTTGATTCATTAGGGAAATATTTTGCTAATATTTTAACATCACATATGTTTTCCCATTTATCAAAATCTGCAATATCATCAAGTAACAATCCTTTAATTTCTTTATTCGTATCCACATCATAGATTATACATGATTGAACATAGTCTCCTTCATCAATACCTGACCACACGGAAATTCTTTTATCATTTTTTTGAACGCGTGATGGTTTACGAATATCTTTAATTTTACAATACATCCAAAACTTTGGAGAATTAATAAAAGTTAGTCTTAAATCAAATTCTTTCAGTGTTGTTTCATGAATAAACTCCTCCATTTTAATCCTTTTATCCATATCATACAATTGATACTCAGTATTCCATTTCTCACAAATACTGTCATCATAAAACCACGTATTATATTTTTTAAATAAATTAAATTGATATTCTAATTCCTTTTTACAAAATTTAAGAAGCCTTTTATATTCCCCATAGTTTATAGAATTAATTAATTTCTCAAATAATTCTTCAAATGTATAATTTTTTGGAATAAGTATCTTTTGAGAATGGGAATCATCAGTTACTTGATAACATAAATTCAATTTATCATGGGGATACATAACTCCAAAATAAGACATCACATTATGTATGGATACAGCAAGATTATCATATGAATTCCAAAAAGGATTACATAATTTGGATTCATAAATATATTTCATTCTTCTTGGACCTATATCATTTTTAAATGATACCCAGTCATCAGTTGTCAAGTAATGCCTTGAAACAATTATGTCCCTCATCAGCTTTGGATTGATTCCATCAATTACTTCATTACCTATCAACCACTGAATATTCTGTTTTAAATGGTAATAATTATCAAATAATTTTGATGTTTTTAAAATAGATTCCGGAAAAGAATAACCAAGCTTATCACATAGTTCATTGAATAATTGAGGAGTTTTGAAAAGAGGAAAATCTTCTTGTCTGAACATTGCTTCTATATCATCCCAATTATTTACTGAAGGATAATAGTACACTACTGAACAATAATCTGGCTCATTATCTAAACCATGCCCACAGATTAAATCATCATCCACCTTCTTAAATTCCCAATGGTCTATCTTAAAAGCAGTTTCATTCATAATTTAACACCATCCATTAAATTAAAGGCTCACCATTTAGAACTTTAATTACTCGTTCGGCTTGTTCCTTTTTAATCCCACATTCAATTAAAATATTAACATTCAAATTTAACACATGAGGGATTGTGGTAATCCTTGTTTTTTGAATAATCTTTTTTATCTGTCCTTCACTCAACTCGTGAGTGGCCCATAACATATTATGAGCATAATTATAATTCTTTTTCATTTTATTCCGTGGAGGTTGAATAATATGATGTGCATTTAAACAAAACATGTGAATAATAGACTCCCAGCACCTACGGTAATCTGGTGCAAACATTATATTCACTTTATCTCCAAATCTAACTACTCCTTTATATAGATCATCAGCATTGTACAACCATTCATATTCTTCAGGAGTGCATCTGACCAATAACATCTTAGATTTATAATCACTCATATGCATATTTTCAACATATCTTGTTAATTCCCCACTTCTACAATCTTGTTTAAAATTCTCAAATTCCTTGAATTCGACAATGCAATTTTCAAAAGCAAAATCCCCAATTTCTAAATTATTGTCGAATTCTATAAATTTAAGTTGATTGAACCCTTTTTTCTTTGATTTTCCTCTTTTTAACTTTAAATAATAATTTCTAAATAATCTGCTCCTATCATATTTTCCGCCTTTTTCTCTTGCATCAATATAAATAGTGTTCTTCCTCAAATCATTGAAATTCAAATCTTTCATTTAGAATCCACCTTTTTTTGTTTTCAATTCATCTAATTTCTTATAATGCCCATTAATTTTCTTTTTTAACACAGCCCTTGTAATACGATTCCTTTTAGGACTAAAATTAACATATAATTCATCATAATCCTTTTCTGGAAACTCTTCCTTCAAATCTAATGCATCATCATAAATATCCGCAAGGTATCCAACATAATCGTATATCGCACTGATTTCACCGCGTAATCTTTGGAATTCTTTATCTAATATGCAATGCTGTGGATGAGTGCATAACTCATGACCAACTCCAGGACAATAGTAACAAGTGAATTCATCAACAGTTTTATTGTGAATTCTATCCCATTTTTGTTGGGAAATTTCCTTGTTGATTTTTTTATAGTCAATCATAATCTCCACCAAATATGTTTAAGCGACAAGTTAGCGACAAAAATATGTTGTCGTTTTCAAAGTTCTTTAAAAGTCTTAATCAAACAAAATAAGACTTGTACTGCCTTGTTTCATAATGGTTAAATTATAGCGACAAACCAAAAGTTTTAGCGACAACCCCATAAACAAGACCATACAAACACTTACAAGTCAAACCAAGACCATACAATCATTATCCAAAATTTGAGCGACAAAAATTTTCCAGAACATACAAGACAACAAAGTCAATTGTTGAATTTTGTCGTTGTCAAAATTTTTGTCGCTATAAAAAAACTCAAAAATTGAATAATCCTTTAAAATCCTCCTTTCGATAAACAAAGCAATAATATCATTTTTCCACATATTGATTATAGCGACAAACCCATTTGTCGCCTTATGTCGCTTTGTCGCTAAACATAAAAGACAATGAAATCAAAGCCTATATCATCAACAAAGCAACCCTATCTGCGAAAAACCATATTTAATCATCAAAGTCAACCCAAAATGGTTTAACAACATCATCACTTTGGTTTAAAATACTAACCTCCTCATCATACACGTTATCATGCAAAATAATGTTCTCAACAATATCTTCAGGATACTCATACTCCAAATGTTTAACAGTAAACTCAGATAATGAAAACAAATTACTCCAATCCGCAGCAACATCACTGGAACTGCCCATCAATGCATACATATTACTACGAGAAGATTTTCCAACAACTTTCAAATAACCCTCACGATTCAACTCACTAAAATAACGTTGAAGTGATCTCTTATTCAAATGAACATTACCCTTCTCATAATAATCATTAACAGTAAATCCAAAATCTAATGCTTCTTCAAATTTAGTATCAGGTTGATAATCCCATTCCCCGTCATGTTCAATAATATCCTTATAGATTTCAGTAGCTTTTTTAGACAAATTATGAGTAATACTTGCTTTATATGTGCTAAATAAGCTAACAAAATACTGGATATCTTCAGGTTGTGTGAAAATAATATTCTGATTATTAACATTAAAAACAGGACGTCCAATACTATTGAAAGCAGTTATCACCTTCAAGATACCATTATACTTATCATAATCCCTTTTATAAAATTCAGATTCTCCAATGAACTTGAGAATAGATTCAGAATAAGGATTAACAATAATAATATCTGAAAATTTATACCTTAAACCTAAAACCATGCTTTGAACACATGATTTCAAATCCAACATTGACTGGTAAATTTGCTCTGTTTTACTTCCTTTTAATTCTAAACAAGATTTTTGAGCATTGAAGATTTTCCGATTATCTGTTCTTGGAGTGAAAATAAAACTACGAGACAACTCTTGACTATCAAAATCATAATTAGAGACAGTAGTGTAAGTTAAACAAGGAAATCCTTTTAAAACTAAATCAACTACCTCGAATTCCCCATCAACTTTAATAGTAATAGGCCTGACCAAATGTCCATCAGTTTGCAATTCTTTAAGAAGATTTTTTGTTTCTTCAACTTCATCTTGGTCGCTGCTTCCTCCCATATCCCCATACACTACGATTTTACCATCATAATAATAAGGATTGGATTCAGCACGACGGAACATTGCAGGAAGTGTAGGTTTCTTTTCATAGATTACAAATTCAGGAGGAATCATTGACAAGGCCGTATTCTCAACAAATGTTTTTCCTGAAGAACCTTCACCTAAACCAATAACAGATATTGGATTTTTTAGAATAACTTGACTACAGTAACAAAGGAATGTAATCATTGTGTTAATACGTTCCCCTGCAGTATACCAATCGGTTAAACTAGCAATATATAATAAAGGATTATCTTTAGTTTCAAAGAGACTTAGTCCTTTTTCATATTCTTGTTTGTTCTGAGCTAACTCATCTTCTTCGTTTTGTTTTTGAACAGCTGTTTCAACTTCAACATATTCATCAACAAAACTTTCTAATGTTATTTTCAAATCACTGAAAATTTCAGTAATAGTGGTTTTGTTATACTTATTCTTTGGGTCAATGTGTTTTTTGATTTCTTTTCCAATAGTTGAATTTTCAGTTAATTCCAATGGAGTTTTACCATCCAATTTACTGACTAATTTTTTGGATTTATCGTAAAAGAAATACTTACAGCCTTTTTTAAATGGAATTGGTTTTATAGTAAAACCATCTTCCATTTTAATACCATAATCAAGATTCCATAACATTTCTGTTTCAGGTGCAGCTTCTAATCCCATAGTCCATTTTCACCTCCTGGTCCAGTCAATAAAATAAACAAATAAACCACCAAGAAAGGATGTTATTCAATCTTGGTGATTTTGAAAGTAGGATAATCAGAGTTATCGACTTCTACTTGTTCAATGGTGACTCTTTTACCATCAATGAAATCTGCAACATTTTTCAAATTGATTTTTTTGAAGATGTTAATTTCATCCCCAGTTTTTGGATCAATAAGTGACTTTGGGTCAATGATGTTCATGATTCCAGTTAACCAGTTCCAGAGGTTTCTGTGGAAGTCAAATCTTTCAGTTGGTTTTTGAACACGGGTTGCAATACCATTGTCTTTGAATTTAGGACAGTTGAGGTAAATGTCTAAGTATTCTCCAACTTCTGGTTCTTCATCTTCACCGAGGAATGGGTTTTCATGTTCGTCGATTAATCTGAAACGAATTTGTGAGTATTTTTTGACTTCGTCATCTCTTTCCACTATAGGGAATAATTCAACACTTGCTTCACCGCTGAAAGCTTGACCTGCTACCATATCAGATAAGTAGTATCTTTTGTAGTCTTCAAGGTCGTTTTCTTCTGTTCCAGTTTCCATTCCAAATAATTTAGTTAAATCAGTTTTTGCCATTGTTACTCAATCCTTAAATAATTTTTTTAAAAGTTCATTTCTTGTCTCAGTTAATTTTTCATTCATCAAATCCATGTCCATAACCATTATGGAGCAGATAGAATCTAAATCTAAACATTTAGTGGTTAAATGTTCATCAGATTCAATTAAGATATCTCCACCTTGATGGGTTATTCTGTCTTGATTATTGCATGGAACGTTAGTACCACTAACTAATTCGAAAACCATTATCTGATTTTCGTTTGTTAAGGTATTGTGCATTCTTTCAATGTTTTCATAGTCCATTCTTCTTTCACATCCGCATAAAAAATTTAAAATAATAAGGGAGAAAGATTAACTTGTATCGTTAATCATTGCCTCCGGCATTTCCTCATAAGGAGTACTGGAGTATCCAGCTAATTCCATAATCCATGCAAGTGATAATCTAAAGGCTTTTCCGGTTGCACGTGTAATTGCCATGGAATACACAGCATGTTCCTCTTTTTGTCTGCCTGATGAAGTTGCAATAGCTTCACCTTCACCAACTTTAACACCACGACCATCAATCAAATTGACTTTAGCCCTGTAACCAAAACGAGCTTTGGTTGGGAAAGGTTCCACAGATTCAATTTCAACACGTATACCAATCATTGTACCAAGAGTACTCCAACCAGATACAGTAACATAATTGTTTCCGCTTATGGTTTGAATCAAATTCTGTGATTCAAGTACACTTTTCAATGCATCTGCTACACGAGTAGCAATAACCACACGATTAGCAACACTAATCATAGGATTTAACACATCAGCATCAATTAACTGGTGACTTTGTTGGTTAACTTGTATTAACTCTCCATCTTCATCAAGACTATTTTTCATATGTTCTTCAATGCTGTCATCAATAACAGCTTCAAAGATTTCTTCATCAGATGGATCATGTTCAGTGATAACTTCAACTTTACCACCACCAGTTTTCTCAAAGTCAACTGTATCTTTGTACAATTGTTTTTCTTCGATTTCTTCTTCTTTTTCTATTTCTCCCATTTCTTCCAAGGCTGCTTGGATAGTGGGATTTTCAGTTGGTTCTAAACCCATTCTAAAATTCCTCCATATAGATTTCTTCTTCACGTATCAAAGGAGTTTCAGACTCCAATATTTGATAACAGTAAAATTCTAATACAACATTTTCAGGGATAGATTCTGCATTTTCAGGTAATCTACCTCCTTTCAAATGTGCTACAAGTAACACATCTCCTGGTCTGAGAGTGAAAGGACTTGGATTGTATGCAACTCCTAATATTTTAGCTAACGCTTTGTTTCCCATATGAGAGAAACCATCGTAGCTTAACACTTTAAACTCGTCTTCACTTAATTCATGGCATTTCATATCCCATTCATGAAGTGAGAACATGTTGGGAGACCAGGAATTACTTATAAATTTCATAATTAGTTTCCTCCTAAAATTCGGTTCATTACTTCTTTGTCTGTACCTTCTAGATTTGCAGTTTTTTCTGCTAATCTTTCATCGAAGGTTTTGCCATCGTTGGGATTGTTTTCATCCCAACATGATTCGATTAAAATTGTCATGTCTTCACATGATTGCTTAAAACTCTTCATTATTTTATGCTCCTATAAGATATCCTTCAATACTGGTCCATGAGTGGATTCCATTATCTGTTGGATATGATTGTTCATAGATCACTTGGGTAATTGGTAGATTATGAGTATCTACTGCTTCTTCGATTTCATCATGCACATTTCCAAGTGTAATTTCATCGAGTTCGATTCCTTGTCTTTCAAGGTATTTACAAGTGGAATATGCATCGAATACTGAATCATGAGTGTTAACGTCTTCAAGGCAGATTGTTTTCATAGATATCTACTTCCCAAATACTCTTATTCTTCTTTTCACAGAATCAATGCAATTATGAAAACCAATGATTTTATGGTCCACTACTGGCCTGATATGTCGATTATAGGTGTAGTCTTGATTCTTAGCCATGTAATGATACTTTGCATAGTTGTCATAATGTTCGAATTTCTTGATGAGTAACTCATAGTATTCGACAGATTCATAGTCTTCTGGATTATCTAGTTTTAATTGGTCAATTTTCATATTGACTTCTTCTTCTTTGACTTTCCAGAACATGGCTTGCATTTCACAGTAGATTCTTTTTAGTTCTCCTGCTGTGTTGGCTAATGTTTCATCATCGTCAGATTCGACAAGTGTTTGAATGTTCCTTTTTAATTGAAGGTATTGTTCGGTTAATTCAGCGTGTTCTTGTCTGTATTCATCAAGGTCTGTGATGATGAATGGTTTATGATCCATCCTGAATCACACTCCAGTTGCAATGAAGTTTCTCATACTACCACTTTCCACAGCAGCGTGACCGGTTACTGCAAATAGTAATACTCCACTAAAGAACATGATTAAAATAAGTCCAAGTACAATTGCAGCTGGGTGTAGTAACACCCAGCTTCCTAAATTCATTAATGGAGAAACATTATTTTCTACTTTACCGAGTCTTGCAGGAGTTTTGCTCATGCTTCCACCTCTTCATTGCTGTAGTCCATCATGATGAGTTGGCCTTTTTGGGATTTGCATAATGCAAAGTCTCCGGTTTTTGCTCTGTTGCAGAATTCGTATTGTTTTTGAGCAGGTTCGATTCCACGGTTTGTTTTTACAAAAACATGTGTGCTGTCTGTTTCTGCTCTGAGGATTGGTAACCATTTCATGTTATACTTCCTCCTCGAAATAACAATCGAATGAACTTAAAAGTTCTTCTTCTGCTTTTATCTCTGCAAGTTCTGCTTTGGTGAAATCGTCTTCTTCGATTGGTTCCATGGTGTAGCCGATGAAGTGCATGTTGTCGTCGAATAGTTTTTTGACTTTCATACCTCCGATTTCTGCGAGTGCAGAGATGAATACTTCGGAGTCTGCAATAGCTTCTATTGGTTTTTCTGCTACGCAGAGTCTTTCAAATCCTGCATGTGAATCTTCAATATCAATTGGTGCATTTGAAGTTTTCCTTGCTTCTTTGATAGCGTCTGGAATTTCGTATGCTGCACCTATGGTATTGTTGTCAGCGTCGATGACGTGGAATTTGCTGTCATCTTGAAATTCTAAAAAGAGTTTTTGGGAGGACATGTTTATTTGCCTCCGAGTAGACTTTTTGCTAAAGCGTGTCCTGCTTCTTCCTGTGCTTCAGGAGATAAATCCCAAAGTGTTACGTTTTGTAACCTTTTGGTTAAAGCGAGGTTTTTAGCTTTGAATCTTGTGTTCTCTTCTTTTAGTTCTTCAAAAATAGGTTTGCATTCGTCGTACTTGATTGCTTTGTCAAGTAGTTCGAATACTCTTTCTTTGTCTCCGATGGCAACGCCATCGATGTATAGTTTCTGATTTCTAATTTCCATGCTTTCACATCCGCATTTTTTGAAGTAATTTTTCATGTGCTGCAACACATGATGTAATTGCTTCTTGATTTAATATTGGTTTTATTAGTATATAAACTTATTCACATATTATAATATACTAATATTCTCATAAACTATTATATAATTATATGAATAACTATAAATAGTTTAAATTACAAAAATAACATTATAAAATTACTAAAAATAAGAATGGAGGAATTTTTAATATGGAAACTGATAAAATAACATTTATCACAGATGCGGAGTTAAAGAAAAAACTCAAGATAATTGCAGCCAAAAATGACACAACTATCACAAACATCTTGAATGATTTCATCAGAGCATATGTTAGTGAAAATGAGTAGTCTTAAAAACATTATATTTTTTTCAAAAAATAACTATTTAAAAATCATTTAAAAGCCAAGCTAACACTTTAAAACTTCGCATTCTGTCTGCGACTATTTTAATAAAATTTAAATAGCATTTAAGATAAATATGTCTATTGGTTATAAGAATACTTTCACATCCGCGTGACTTATTTTTAATAACCAGTGTTTAGGAGCTTGCGATGTGCTGCAACACTATGACCAAGCTCTCAAAACACAAATGTTACAATTATAATATCTATTTTTTCAAATATTTATAATCTTGTTTTACAATATATTTTCTCATAGTATATTGTAGATTTTCACCATCAGGTTAGGTGATCTTAAAAAAATATTTTTAATTTGAGTACTGTTTTTTGATGGTTGATTATAGTTTAGTAATTGAACTATTTAAATTTATTGTTTTAGTTTTTTAAGTTTTGTTCAATGTTTTTTAATATTTTTATTAGTTTGTTTATCGATTTTTGCAAAAACACATGGGGTAAACTTTTAAAAAAACACTTGAAAAATAGTGAAATGTACAAAATAAATAATCCCAAAAAATAATCCCAAAAAAATACTAAAAAAATAAAATGCCGGACACTATTTATATATTGACCTGAAAACACATAGATGATAACCAAAAATTAGTTATCCTTACCAACATGAAATCATCCCGAACCACAAGCAGAATCATAAAAAAAATTCAATTGTATGTTGCATGAAAAATATAGAGGAGTGATTAAATTTAGATAATATTAAAGAGTGTTTAATTTATAGGAGTGACTCTATAATTTTCCATGCAATACAGGTTCTCAATAAAAATTTCGTTTAAACCAAGAGATTGTAACCAGAAGAAAAATGGGAAAATTCTTCGAATATATGGAGTAATTCACAAAAATTTTTAGAAAATTTCATTTGTTTTTGACTAATTTTCTCCGATTTTTCACCAGTTACAATAATTATTCTGTGTTATCATTGACTTTTTTGTAACACTACCTTGAGGATTCACTAATCTTTTTAAGAATACTTTCCCTTGATTGTGGTCTTTGGTCTATATCAGCTAACCTTTCTTCAATCGATGATAACCTATCTTCCATATGCACGATTTCTTCTTCTTTTTCATGATACTTTCGTTCCAACTCTTGATATTCCGGACTCTTGAAATCAATATTATTAACATTAGCCTCGATGACTAGACATGAGAAATGTTCAACATATTTTTTCAAAAGTACAGTTGGATCATCCAGGAAATATGCTGCATGAGTAGTTGTCTTTGACCTGCCCTGGAGTGCATCAATATCTGACTCACTCATACCAGATTTCCGAAGATGATTTGAATGAAACTTTCTCATCATGTGACTTCGGAATCTGTTGAACCCGTCACTTGCAACACCGAAGTTGAATTCATCATTGTATCTGTAGAATGCGACTGGTAGATAGTTTTCTGCACGGTCGAATAGTTTATCGTCATCATTGAGATGTATTAGTTTTAGGCTGCCGTCTTCAAGTGTTTCAATCCGATCATTCAACAAGTATTCCACAATCTTAGACACCGCTTCCGGACTGCAAAAGGTGTAATAGTGTTTGTTTGTTTTTTTCCTTTTGAGTTTGAATGTTGGAATAACATTGTTCATGTCTTTTAAGACGTGTAATGCTTCGACAATATCATTCTTTTTGTGGAAAGGATATGTTGCTTTCTTGAATTGGCCTACTGTCATTTCGATTGTTTCTTTTCTTGCACAACCGCTTGATGTCATGAAAAGCAATGCTGCTTGAAACCATAATTTCGCTACATGTAAGACTTGTGATAGTTCTTCATGTGTTGGCAGTTCATCGAATGTTACTTCTCCAGGAGTTTTATAACTTCTGGGATTTGCACGTGTTAGGTTGCCTATTTCGATTTCGAAGTATTTGTATACTGCGGTGACTTGGGTGAAGTAGGTGTTTACGGTGTTTTTCTTATAGTTTGCTATTAGGTAGCTTCTATAGTTTAGTAGTCTTTTTTTGAGTTTTCTTCTTTTCCAAATGATGTTGTTGTCTTCTTCTGTTTCTGCTTCTTCGATGAGTTCTTGCATGGTTAGGCCTTGGAATTTTGAGTAGTTGTTTATTGCTCGTAGGTATGTTTCTTGTGTTTTGCCTTTGTGGCCTTTGACTATGAAGAATTCTTGAAGAATTTCATGGTTGTTCATGTTCATAATTTCTATCTCTCATTTCTATTTTAATGTTGAGAGAGAGCATTTGAAAAGTATTATCATATTCCTATGAATATGAAAAATATATTTTTGGAAATATGATAAATTTGTAAAGGTTTATCATATTTCGCTAAATATAGTATAAATAATTATTCTTATTCAAATAACCATTCTACAGAGAGATATCTTTCACCATTATCAGGTAAAATTGCTATTATCCTTTTATCTTTGTTTTCATCTTTTTTAGCTAAATCCAATGCAGCCCAAGTTGCAGCTCCGGAAGATATTCCTGAAAATATGCCTTCTTTTTTAGCAAGAGCAAGCAATGTGTTTCCAGCATCTTCATTTGCAACAGGAATGATTTCATCAATTACATCAGAATCATAAATTGAAGGTACAAATCCTGCACCAATACCTTGAATTTTGTGAGGTCCTTTTTCACCTTTTCCCAAGGTTTGAGAATCTTTTGGTTCAACTGCAACAATTTTTACACCAGGAACTTCTTCTTTTAATACTTTACCAATTCCAGTAATTGTTCCACCAGTACCAACACCACCTACTACAATATCAACATTTCCTTCAGTGTCCCTTAAGATTTCCTGAGCAGTAGTTTCAGCATGGATTTTAACGTTTGCAGGATTGTCAAATTGACCTAAAATAATTGAACCTTCAGTTTCTTCGTTAAGTTCATTAGCTTTTGCAATAGCACCACCCATTCCATCAGCACCAGGAGTTAAAACAAGTTCTGCACCCAAAACGCTTAGGAATTTCCTTCTCTCAACAGACATGGTATCAGGCATGGTTAAAATTAATTTGTAACCTTTAGCAGCCGCTGCAAATGCAAGACCAATACCAGTGTTTCCACTTGTCGGTTCGATGATTGTAGCACCTGGCTTAAGCAGTCCTTTTTCTTCTGCATCCTCAATCATAGCAACTGCAACCCTATCCTTTACACTGCCTGTTGGGTTAAATGATTCTATTTTTACATCCACTTCTGCTTCTAAGTCTTTTGTTAAATTGTTTAATCTTACAATTGGAGTGTTTCCAATAGCATCAGTAATACTGTCGAGCACTCCTCTTTTTAATTCTGGTATATTTGCCATAATTTTTTCTCCTATTATATTAATTGTTTTTAATGGTATATTAAAAGGGTTATCTTTAAGTTAAATATAACGAATGTTATAATAACTATTGTTATATAACATTGTTTTAGTTTATAAATGTTTTGGAAAATTTTAAAAAATAAAAAAATTAGATGTTTTCATCAAAATAATCGCAGATTTCTGTGCAGGGACAAATCTCACACTGAGGCCCTAGAGGTTTGCAGATATTTTGACCGAACTGAACCATCAAATCATTTAACTTAATCCATAACTCTTTAGGAGCTATTTTTGAAAGTTCTACTTCAGTTTCTTCAGGCTCTTTTGTATCAACCAAACCCAAACGGTTAGAAATTCTGTGAACATGAGTGTCAACAGGAATAGCTGGTAGGTCAAATGCAAACACCAATACACAATTGGCAGTTTTTCTTCCAACACCAGGCAGCTTTACAAGCTCTTCTAAAGTATCTGGAACCTCACCACCGTATTCATCAATGAGAATTTGTGAAACTTCCTGAATTCTTGCAGCTTTAACATTATAAAATCCTGCAGGTTTAATCAATTCTTTTATATCATCAATTGGAGCATCAACCACTTCATATATGTCTTTATATTTACTGAATAAATTTTCAGTAGCCTGATCTGTATTTTCATCTCTTGTTCTTTGGGACAAAATTGTCCTGACTAATACCTTGTAAGGATCCTGGTCTAAAAAAGTCCTTATTTCAAAAGTATTGTCAAGCTGATTTACAAGTTCAATTACTCTTTCTTCCTTATTCATCATACCAACTCCAATTCAAATCCTAACTCAGCCATAGATTCAATAAAATTAGGAAATGACACGTCAAATACTTCCCCATTTGTTATTTCAATATCATGTTTTAAACCAATTAGTGAAAATGCCATAGCCAACCTGTGATCTCCATGAGAATCAACAACACCTGAGCCAACTCCGCCAGTTATACTCATTCCGTCTTCGCGTTCAGTTAATTTACAGCCCAATTTTTCTAACTCTCTGCAAGTAGTATCAATTCTGTCAGTTTCTTTAACTCTGGCATGAGCCACACCAGTGATATTAGTAGTGCCTTCAGCCATCGCCGCTAGAACTGCAACGGTGATGAGCAAATCCGGAGCATTAGACAAATCAACATCTATAGATTTTAAATGTCCATTTGATGCAATTTCAACATAATCCTCACCACGGATAATTGTGGCACCCATTTTTTGCAATATATCTAAAATTACCTTATCTCCCTGTTTAGAATTCCTAAACAGATTTTTAATTTTAGCATTTCCACCATTAATAGCTATCAATGCTAAAAGATATGATGCTGAAGAATAATCACCTTCAACTGTATAATCACAAGCCACATATTCCTGCTTTATAACCTTAAATTCATCAATCCTACAACTTTGATGCTCCTTATCACAATTATCGTGCTTTAAGTAATATCCTTTTAGTATTTTAACACCGAATTTTCTCATAATATCCAAAGTCATGTTAACATATGGCTTTGATTTAAATTCCGGAAGAACATATAATGCTACACCATGTTTTGACAAAGGTGAAGATATTAAAATTGATGAAATAAACTGTGAGCTAACATTTCCATAAATATTTGTTTCACCACCAACATAACCTGGTTTAATCAATATTGGTGCCTTTTCATTATCATTAATTGATTCTGCATTGACACCCAACGGTTGTAGGGCGCTCATTAATAAACCCATTGGACGGGTTTGCAGGGAATCATCACCAGTTAAAACTACTTCATTATCACTTAAAGCAGCCACCGAAGTCATTAGACGCAAGGTAGTTCCAGAATTTGCCAAATCAATCGGTTTAGTTGAAGAATTGTGAAGTTTCCCTCCTGTTCCAATAACTTCCAAATAATCTTCAGATTTATTAATTTCAGCACCCAACGCTTTACAAACTCTAATTGATGCCAAAGTATCTTCAGAATACAACATGTCATATAATTTCGAAGTGCCTTTTGCAAGTGATGCCAAAATTACTGCTCTGTGAGAATAGCTTTTTGAAGGCGGCGCTTTGACAACACCCCCAATTTCTGAAATCTTTTTAACCTTAAGAATCATTTTATCATGCCAAAGATATATAAAATATTTATCATTTATTAAATTTTAGATAATAATAAATTAAATTCCAAAATTGGATAATTAGATGAATTAAAATACTTTTTCAATAGTTAAAATGTTTTGATTATTTTCATAATTGTAATCAATTCTATCCGCATTTTTCCGAACTATTGTCAAACCTAATCCACCAATCTCTCTTTTTTCTGCTTCAAGAGTTAAATCAGGAGACTCATTATTTAAAGGATTAAACTCTATTCCTCCATCAATAAAATTCATAATTATCCTCAAAGGGTCTTCTAAAAGTCCATATTGGATTTTTATTTCACCCTCTTTTTCATAAGCATAATTACAAATATTTACAAACAATTCTTCCATTATTAACTCCAACTGCAATTTAGATTTTATTGGGACTTCTTTATCTTCGAGCAATTCTTCAATTGTTAATAAAAGTACATCCAAATTATCTGTATTAGATTTTAAAATAATTTCTTCCATTTTCAATCCGCAATCCTGGTCCAATTCTTCATCTATTAAAATATTGAAGAAAGACCTATCTAGTTCATCCATTAGTATTCTAGGAGGTTTAACTTGAGCGGGAGAAGAACCTCTGGCAACTTTTAATTCTTTATATAGCAGATAAGTTTCAGGTTGCAGCAAATGAAGTTCTGTTTTTCCAAGTAACCCTTTTTCAAGTTTATTTTGTAAAACTGGATCAGTAGCACAGAAATTCTCATTTATTTTTTTCTGAATGATTCCTTTTGTTACATCATCCGGTAAATCCTCAACTTCCATTAAATAAACATATTTCATTGGAGATGATTCCGAATCAGCATAAACTGAGAAATCTATTAAATCGAATCCTAAATCCTTTTCTGTTTTATATGCTGCTGCTCTTAAGTTTACTTCGTTAACCTTCTCACCTGCCAAACTTAAACATTGGTCCATCCTATATAAAAATTCAATCATTGGTGTGTTGTTATATTTTCCAATACATCGAACAACGTCTTTCATCCTGTAACGATAAAATCCGGATAGATTAGTAGTAATAACTTCATATTCTTTTCCTTCTTCTAATTTATCCAGAGTCACGATTTTACTAAAGTCCCCATCAGCATCCAACGGTAAAAACTCATAAAACATACTGTCAGGTATGAGAACTTCATCATGACTGTTTAATTCAGTAAAAAGTGAGAATATACCTTCAGATGCAGTTAATCCAATTAATGCAAAATTAAATTCAGGACCTGTAAACTCTTTAATTTTTTCAACATAATTTGAAAAACCTCCAGATCCACATCCTATAAGGAGCAACATTCTCGGCCAAATTTTAGGAACAATAGGTTCATCAAAGCCTTCTTTGAATATTTTTCTAAGTTCATCTGCCCTTTCAGGCATCGGTTTGATTTTTCCAAGTAAACTTTCACGAACTTCATCAGACATTTTTACAGACTCATTAATAGTCCCATTTTCAATATCTTTAACTAACAGTTCCCAATTACCTTTAATGTAACGTAAAATTTCTAAAAACAAACTTACAAAACTGGTTATTGTAAATGAAATGTCAGGATTTATTAATGCAAAGCGTGCATGGATATAACGAATATCAGTTCCGACCTCAGGAATTAAAGCCTCAATCGGAGATGTGATAAACTCAGAAATTTTATCGCCAAAACCACCCATTATCTTACCTGAAATAGAACCATAAGTGTCACCGGAAGGCAATGTAGATATGGAAAGTTCTGTTAAATTTAAAAAAGGATATTTAATCCAGTCAAAACCAACTTTTTCAGAAAACATGTTGAATAGATAAGCATAATTATATTTCATGTTGATTTCTTGATTAAGAGAGCTGGCAGGTATCCTTTTAGGATTCCCCATTGTACCGGATGATTTTGCATAATGAATTACTTCATAGGAGGTTAATAGATTTTTCTCTCCGTTTTCAGTCATTCTGTAAATGTAATCTGCATAACTATCATAATCAGTTATAGGAACCTTGTTTTGATATTCCTCAATGCTTTTAATATTTGCAAAATCATATTTTTGACCATACTCTGTATCTTTATTATCCTCAAGAATTTTAAACAATAAATCAGCATTATATTTCATAGGGTCCTTGGTCATAATATCTAATGATTCACGAACCATATTTCCATCTGAAATACACTTTAAATAAAACCGTTCAGAAAAGGATAATTTAGAAATATCAATATTGCTTAAATCCATAATTCAACCTCAAACTACTCAATTGTCAAGATATCTACAAATCCAGTTGATTCGAATACCTCCATAACAATATCCTGAACATTAGTTACCTTCATAGAACCTTGTTCGTTCATTGTTTTTTGAGTAGATAAAATTATTCTAAGTCCTGCACTTGAAATATAAATCAATTCAGATAAATCAAAAGTTAACTCTTCAACATCCGTTAAACTATCTTTTAGTACTTCTGATAGTTCAGGAGCAGTTTTTGTATCCAATCTACCCGCTAATTTAATATCTAATTTTTTTCCGTCTTTTTGTTTTTCTATATCCATAAATTCACCAATTTAGTTTTTAGGAATAATGATCTTATTGTTATTTAATTTAAGGTTGTTATTGTAATCTATGTCCTTTGAAAAGTTTTTAACTATTTTAATTCCATAAAATTCCTTTTTATTCCAGATATCGCCTTCAATATCAAAAGGAACTCCATTATCCTGGAAATAAATAATTACTTCTTCAGTGTTCTTATAAAGAATTCTGATATTTAAATATTTATTTTTCTTAAATTTATAGGCATGGGTAAAAATAGTTGTTCCCATTTCCTCAAGTATCAATTGTATTCTCAATTTGGTTTTATCATTCAAATCACTATCATTCAATTTTTCATCAATATTCTCAACGAGGTCCAATAACTCCTCTTCTGACTCAAGATATGCTGTATAAGTGTCTTCAGATGGAAATTCATTTTCATCCATAATTACAAAATCACTTAATGATTTAGGGAATTTTTTAGTTTTTAATTTAATTAAGAAAGGTAAACTAAGCAATGTAACAATTTCACACAATACAAAACTTATCCAAATACCATCACCACCAATTAAAAATGAAAATATTGTTGCAAATGCTGACAAGAATAGGAAACTATGGGCGAAACTAATATAATTGGCAATCTTTAGCTGCTGTGTTGCATTATAAAAGTTCAATAAAATAAAACATAATCCCGAAAACGGCAAAGACCATGTAAATATTCTAAGACCTCTTATTGCAGTGTCATACACTTCAGGATTATTTCCAAACATGTACACGAAATAAGGGGCAAAAATAAAGAGAATTATAGAAATAATAAAAATGATAACCAATGCATATTTAATTGATATTTCCAATAATTGTTCCAAGTGAGTTTTATCATTTTCACCATAAAAAACACCGCCCAATGCTAAAGTAGTAGACCCGATTCCAATACCTACACTACATAACAATGTATAAACATTCGATTGTACAGAAAGGGCACCTAAAAATATAACTCCACCAACCCATACTCCTAAATTATTTGTAATTATTGTACGGACCATATTATAAACCTGATTCAAAGCACTTGGAAGGCCTGACTTGATTATCTCGGACAATTCCATTTTAAATTCTAAATTCTTTTGGAATTTATATGAACTTTTTTTTGAAAGAAAATGGCTCAATAGAAATAGAACTGTAATCATGTTACTTAATGCAGTTGCAAGTCCAATACCAAAAATATCCATTTTCAATATCAGTACAAATACCAAATCTAAAATTAAATTTAATATAAATAATATCAAACCAGCATAAAGACCCAATAGAGGATACCCATCGATTCTTGAATAATTTACAAAAATATATAAAAACATCAAAGGTAATATCGTTAAAAACAAACCTCTCATTAGTGATACAGTTGCATCTAATGATTCGCCTGATGCACCTAATATTTGGGCAACATTTGTTGAAAAAAATAACAATGATACAGTTAAAACAATCCCCACAATTGCCGCAACAATACAAGTCACGGAGAAATTGTTATTTACTCTTTTCTCATCAGCCAGGTTATTGGATGCAACAATGGAACCGCCATACGAGAAAATATATCCTATTGCCAGATTGGCATAAATAATTGGCATCGCTAAACCGAATGCTGCAAGACCAATATTGCCAAAGAAATTACCAATGACAATTCCATTTAAAATAACAGTTAAAATAGTAAGTACAACAGAAATTACTGTTCCGAATAAATAGTTTTTAAAAAAAGAATTTAATAATTTATTATCATTGCTTAATAAATTCATAATTCAACCAACTGTAAAATACACATTACTATTTTTAAATTTTAAAATATATATACATATATTTTTAATTAGAATATTCGTATTTCTAACATCCCCTCAATTCAATGTAGATGAAATAATTATATTGAATACTTTTTAGTAATAATCAATATTATATATTATTCATAAAAAAACCAATTTGTTCTATTAAATACTAACATTTTTTAGAAAAATAACTAAAAAAAGATTTATATATACCAGTATTTATACATAATATTCAATGGTTCCTTCAAAAATTAAAAAGTTATTCAGTAATCCAATATTCCTATTCATTTTCACATTTTGTGTGGAATTGATATTAAACTACCTTTTCGAATACCAACGTATTGGAGGCAATTACATATTTATAGACATGGCTTTTGCCCCAACATTCGGTTTGATGTTTGGTCCGGCAGGAGCTTTAGGTTTTGCAACTGCAACATTAACCGGGGAACTAATTGAAGGAATAGGTTTTCCTACACCGATTATTGATTTTGCAACAACATTTTTTATTTCACTGCTAGCATATAAATTGTGGTATAATATTTTAACAAAAAAGAAAATAGACACCCCAAGATTTAACTCAACATATAATATTGTTAAGTTCTTTTGCATAACAGTGATTGTTTCCATTGTATATTTTGCACTTCTAGTTATTTCTTTTTCATTGTATCCAGGTTTAAATTTCTCATATTCCATTACAGATGTGGATTTTAACTTCCCTTACATTTTAAATATTATTACATTTTCAATAATATTCGGATTGCTACTGATTAGTTCTTTTAATATACTTAAGATACCTTTACGAACTCCTAAAAGAAGAATAACAAAAATAAACATTAACCCATATTATCTTTTAACAGTACTTTTAATATGTGTAGCATATATCATGTTTAAGGAATTCATTGTAGGTATTAGGTTCATAAAGCATATTTTCTATTTTATATTAATAGTGACTTCTCTGCTGATATGTTTCAATACTTTTGACAGGACAATTAAGCCAACAAACGACAACTATTCTATTATTGAAGAAATTATATTAATCTTTTTAATAATTATATCCATAACTATATTTTTGAACTTTAACTATTTCAACACACTTATTTTATCATTTACACCTGATCTTGATCCATCATATCAACTTTTACTTATCATTGCATTCACAAGCATTTTAATATTACTAGTTTCATTAATTCATATACAATACATCGAAAAAAAGATAACCAATCCACTTTACACACTAATTGATACTGCAGACAATTACTTTAAAACAGAAAATAGAAGTGAATCAATTATTAATGTAAAAAAATACATTGGAAATGACAGTATTGGAGTATTGGCCAATTCATTTGTAAGGTCCTATAATAAGATTAAGAATAATTTAAAGCAAATTCAAATTACAACTTCTGAAAAAGAAAAATTCAAAACTGAATTTGATGTTGCAAGCAATATACAATCAAACATGGTGCCAAAAAATTTCGAGGAATTTTCAGAAAATGAATTTGAAGTCAGCGCTACAATGAAACCTGCAAGAGAAGTTGGCGGGGACTTCTATGATTATTTCAAAATTGATGAAGACAATGTATACTTTGTCATTGGCGATGTAAGTGGTAAAGGAATCCCTTCAACATTATTCATGGTTAAAACAATGTATTTAATTAAAAACCATTCTAAATTTAATGATGATTTGTCACAGGTTATTGAAAAAGTAAACAATTTGGCTTATGAAAGAAATGATGAGGAATTATTTGTAACAACATGGATTGGAAAATTAAATTTAAAGAGCGGAAAACTGTCCTATGTTAATGCCGGACACAACCAACCGTTAATTAAACATGGCCCCTCCGATTTTGAGTATTTAAATACACATCCAAATTTAGTCATTGGAGGAATGAAAGACATCAAATACAGTGAACATGAAATTAATTTGAATGCCGGAGACATGATATTCTTATATACTGACGGAGTTACTGAAGCTAATGACAATTATGATGAATTTTATGGAGAAGAACGGTTAAAAGAAATAATCAATGAAAATAAAAATGAAAAATTAAGCGATATAATAACTGAAATTAATAAAGACATTAATAATTTTTGCAATAATAAGCAATTTGACGATACAACAATGCTTATAATAAAATATAATGGAGCAGGTGGAAAATGATTAGTAAAGAACTTTTCAAATCAAGGAAATTTATAATATTAATCTCCATGATGATAAATATAATGCTAATTTTAATTGGATCCATCTGGTTTGATAACAATTCTATTCACTTAGAGTTATCCTCTTTACTTTTACTAAGTTTATTGTTAGGCCCATATTCGATAGTAGGATTTACCATAGTTGAAGTATTATATTGGATTTTATTTTTAGGCATGACCAACCCTCTAACAATCCTATTAACTGGTTCATCCCTATTTATTTTGGGAATAATGCCTTGGAAATTATGGTATTCAATCAAATCTAATAGAAATTATGAAATACCTAATTTAAATAGTTTTAGTAGTTTCATTAAAATAATATGCATCATATTTTTCATGATTCTGCAAACATATCTGTTTACCAATCAAATCTTTGATAAAGTCATCAATTTAAATCTTGAAAGCTATTATATGATATTCGTATTAGGATTGATTTTGCTGTTGTTAGGTATGGGAATATTTGGAAAATTAAATATTGCAACATATACTCCAAAACAAATTAAAAAAATCATGCCTATTAAATTATATGAAGCATTCTTCTTAATTTCAATAATACTTTCAATTCTTACAATAAACAACCAAAATACTATTTATTTACTTTTAATTTTAATATTCTCCGGAATATTTTTAATTAAACCACTGAATGAAGATGTCTTTAAAATAGAAAATACTCAAAAACCTACATTATTTTATAATGCATTTATTACAATATTCGTTATATTAATTATAATCCCTACTATTCTTTTGATTTCATTAACAATAAGTGGAGTTTATAAATTTGGTATTGCATCTGAATTTTTAAATTATCTTATTATGTTATCCGGATTTTTCCTGGCCATTCTAATACCATTAATAATTTATATGCTGTTTTTGGAAAAGCAAGTTATACAACCAATCGATCAGTTATCCACATATCTGTCTGAAGAGATAAGTGATGATAATGATTTAGAGGATTTAGTTAATAATTTGAATTCAATTACCGTAAACAATGAAATAAAATCACTGTCTGAATCCTTGCTTAACATGCAAAAAGAATTTGTAGATTATACTAACAACTTATTGGATGTAACCAAAGAAAAAGAGAGATATGAAACAGAACTCAAATTAGCTCATGAAATTCAATACTCAATGGTTCCGACAGATTTTGAAAAATTCCAGGAAAATAATAATCTTAATCTTTGGGGATTTATGAAAGCAGCACATAAGGTTGGCGGAGACTTTTATGATTACTTCAAAATTAATGATGAAAATATTGGATTTGTAATAGGAGACGTTAGTGGAAAAGGTGTGTCAACTGCATTAATCATGGTAAAAGCCATGACATTAATCAGAGATTATGCAACATATTATTCAGATTTATCAGAAGCATTTTACGAAGCCAACAACGAACTTTGTAAAGATAATGTTGAAGAATTGTTTATTAGCTGTTGGCTTGGAAAGCTCAATATAAAAACCGGTGAATTGACTTATGTTAATGCAGGACACAAAAAACCATTAATTAAACAAAACAATGGTAATTTTGAATTTTTAAGTGGTAAACCAGGGCTACTTTTAGCAGGAATGGAAAATATACACTATGAAAAACACGTTATTCGATTAAAACCTAATGATACATTATTCTTATATACTGACGGAGTTACTGATGCAAACAATAGCAATGATGAATATTACGGATACGAAAATCTGCAAAAAACATTAAATCAAAATAAGAATAATGAATTAAGCAGCATTATAAAATCCATTGAAAATGACCTCAACAAATTTTACAACAATCAGGAACTATCTGACGATATAGCTATGCTTATTATTAAAATGAAGCAATAATTAATGAATTAATAGCTTCAAAGTAATATATCCCATTTCATTTTATCAGAATATTTTTTAATTAAATTCAATATATATTTACCTATGAAAGAAATTGATAAAATGAAAGCAGGTCTTGAATACTGCTATGACGATGAAGAAGTATCATTAATGAAATTGAATGCAATTGAAAATGCAAATATATACAATTCACTTACTGAAGATGATTTAGACAAGCAACATGAAGTTTTAAAAGAGATTTTAGGTTCAGTAGGTGAAAAGGTTTGGATTGCCAAACGATTCTGTTTTGATAATGGAAAAAACATTTTCATAGGAAATAATTTTACAGCGAATTTTAATTTAACAATTCTTGACGTTAAAGAAGTTTATATTGGGGATAACGTGATGATTGGTCCAAATACTCTAATAACTACTGCCAGCCATCCTTTAACTCCAAAAGGTCGAAGAGAACATTTAGCGCAGGCAACTGAAATCAGAATAGGTAATGATGTGTGGTTAGGTGGAAACGTGACAGTTTTACCGGGAGTTACTATTGGAAATAATGTAGTTGTTGGTGCAGGAGCAGTTGTTACAAAAGATATTCCGGACAATTCTCTTGCAATAGGAGTTCCTGCAAGAGTTGTGAGGAAATTAGATAATGATATTGAGTAGGAGATGAGACCAAAACACTAATAGAACCCTCCTGGACTTAAATAAAAATAGATATAGGCTTTTGACATCACACACAAGTCCATTAAAATATACAAAAATAATTTCTCATCTCCAGTTTTTATTTCACTGGAAAGTAGTATAAATACTTTAAATAAACAAAATACAATATTTACTTCAGTTAAAAATAATTTAAAGTAAAAACAATATTGATTTTAAAAAAAAAGTTAATGGAAAGTAATTATCTAATTACTTCCACAATCATGTCTAAGTTTTCAGATTGCAAGATATCCACTTTTTTACCGGATGCCCCAACAATCTCCTTTTTGATATTCAACATATCTTCAGGAACTACAATATCGCCAATTGTCAGTTCATGATCATTTTCTAAAACAGCACCAATTTCTTCAATATCTGTTGATTTTAAATAACCAATGATTTTTCCGGCATCTCCTTTGAATTTAGGTCCTATTTGAGACATGTCAGGTTCAACTTCGATGATTTTTTCATGAACTTCAGGTTTTCCAGAGCTAATAGCTAAATCATTAATTTTTAAAGTTCCTTTAATATCATCTTCAAAATCATTGAATATATCAACTAATGAATCATCTGAAGTGTATACATTCACTTCAGCAAGTTCTGCATTTAATGGAATTTTAGAAGCTGATTTAAACCGTCTTACCTCATCAATTAACTCAACGGTTGTTTCACCTTTAGTTTCCATTTCCTCACTGATTAATTCCTCATATACCTCAGGCCATAAAGTTGTGTGGATTGATTCATCTGAGAAATATTGGTAAACTTCTTCAGTGAAAAATGGTGCAATTGGAGCTAATAATTTCAAAGAAGTCTCAACGACTGTTCTTAAAGTATATTTTGCAGCTCTTCTGGATTCATCGCAAACATCAGTGTATAATCTGTATTTTACCGCTTCAATATATTCATCACAGAAATCATGCCAGAAGAATCTTTCGATTGATGTGATTGTTTCGGCAAAGTTATAATCTGCGAAAGCTTCATCAACTGTTTTATTGAGATTGTTTAATTTGGATAAAATCCATAAATCAACTGGTCCCAAATTATCTTTAACATCTTCATATGAAATTTCCTCATCAAATATTTGCATGCTGATGAATCTGAATGCATTCCAGAATTTTCTAAGGAACCTGTATCCATGCTTAATGTCTTTCCAGTCAAATATTACATCAGATCCCGGAACGCTGTTGGCAGCCCAGGTTCTTAATGAGTCAGCACCGTATTGTTCAATAACCTCTTCAGGTCCTACAACAAATTCAGGTCTTGATTTGGACATTTTATTTCCGTCTTCACCAAATACCATACCGTTAATTACAATATCGTCAAATGGCTTTTGACCAGTTAGGGCAATACATCTTAAAGTTGTGTAAAATGCCCATGTACGGATAATGTCGTGGCCTTGCGGACGAATATCAGATGGGAAATGATTTATATAATCTTCATCAGGCCATCCTGCAATGGACAATGGTGAAATTGATGAATCCATCCAAGTGTCTAAAACATCCACTTCAGGTATAAACTCTTCACAACCGCATTCACATGCATGTTTTGGCTTATCAACTGTCGGATCAATTGGTAAATCTTCTTCATCAGGCAGGATTACGGCACCGCATTCCTTACAATACCATACAGGAATTGGAGTAGCAAATATTCTTTGTCTTGAGATACACCAGTCCCATTCCATGGAATCTGCCCAGTTTACCATACGGGATTTCATGTGGTCCGGCACCCATCTCATCTCATCTGCTGCGACTTTGGTTTTTTCAATTAACTCGCGTACTGCAACAAACCACTGCTCTTTAAGAAGAATTTCAACAGGAGTTTTACATCTCCAGCATTGACCCACATTCTGGTCAACTTCTTCCTGTTTTAATAAGTATCCTTCAGCATCCAAATCTTCAATAGTTTGTTTTTTACAGCTTTGTAAGTCCATTCCCTCATATCTTCCGGCAGCACTTGTTAATGTACCAGTATCGTCAATAACATCGATTACTTCCAAATCATATTTTTGAACCCAACTTACGTCAGTTTTATCCCCGAATGTACAAATCATTACTGCACCTGTACCGAATTCAGGGTCTACTTCTTCATCTGCAATGATTTTTACTTTTTGATGTGATAGAGGAACTTCAACATATTTTCCCAAAAGGTGAGCATATCTTTCATCTTCAGGATGAATTACAACTGCCACACAGGCAGACATTAATTCAGGACGGGTAGTTGCAATTAAAATTCCTTCCTCTTTAGGATCTGCCTGTTTGCCGGAGGATTGTGATGAAGCAATATCATCATATGAATCTTCAACGGCAGGTGGGAAGTTAACATAATTTAAAAATGTAGTATTATCTGAGTATTCTACTTCTGCAAAAGCAATAGCTGTTTCGCAACGAGGACACCAGTTAACAGGGTGTTTGCCCTGATAGATTAATCCATCTTCATACATTTTTAAAAATGAATATTGGGTCTTTTTCATATACTCCGGAGTCATGGTTACGAATTCACGGGTCCAATCCTGTGAATAACCCATTGCCTGCATTTGAGCTTTCATTTTTGCAATGTTGTCAGTTGTCAGGTCAACACAATACTCTCTGAATTGAGTTCTTGAAACATCATTTTTCTTAATTCCATGAGTTTCTTCAACTTTTACTTCAGTTGGAAGGCCGTGACAATCCCAACCCTGGGTAAACAGTACATCATGGCCTTTTTGTCTTCTGTATCTTGCATTCATATCAATGTAAACCCAATTTAAAACGTGGCCCAAGTGAATAGAACCTGTTGGGTATGGAGGAGGAGTATCAATAACATATCTAGGACGAGAACCATCTCCAATGTATTTGTAGATGTTTTCATCTTCCCATTTTGCCTCCCATTCTTTTTCTTTTTTAAAATCATAGTCTTTAGGAATTTCTTCTTTTGACATATATTTTCTCCTAAATAATTAAGTAAAAATAATATTATTAAATATGTAGTTTATTATTTAAAAAAGTAATTATAAAATAAGAGAATCAACATTAAAATAAATAGTTAAGTATATTATAATAAAAAAATAAAATAATTATATTATCAATCTATAAAAGGACTGTGAAAAAATGGAATTATTATGGTTTTATGTTGCTATTATATTAGCTATAAGCGATATATTGCACACACAATTAATGTGGAAAGTTTTGAATAACTTTTACATTATTTTAGGTGGCCTTATCCAACAAACCACTAAAACAACTTGGCAAACATGGCTTGCACATGAAATAATGGAAGCTGGATTTCATTTTGTAGTTGTATCAATAGTTTTCTTAAATCCAGTTGTAGGAATCCTTGCAGCCCTGATTCATTTTGTAATTGATGTAACCCATACAATATTAATACGCAATATGGGTGAACTAGAACATAGAGCACTTCACTTCGTTTGTGAATCTCTATTTTTCATATTAATTTATGGATTATAAAAATAAATAATGGAGTTATTAAATGCCAGTAATTACATTCAAATATGAAGATTTAAAAGATTTGGGAATCGATATGGAAAAAGACGAATTAATTGACACTTTACCAATGATGTCCAGTGATATTGAAGACTTTGATGATGAGGAAATTAAAGTGGAATTCTTCCCTAA
This sequence comes from Methanobrevibacter sp., assembly GCF_017427765.1. Classification (GTDB taxonomy): domain Archaea; phylum Methanobacteriota; class Methanobacteria; order Methanobacteriales; family Methanobacteriaceae; genus Methanocatella. Next base: position 87,028 of record NZ_JAFRSC010000016.1, read on the forward strand.
CAGACCTGACAATTTATCTGTTGAAGGAGTAGCCAGATCTTTTAAAGGTTTTATTGGCCAAGAAATTGGACTTCCAGATTATAAAGTTGAGGAATCCGGAGAATATGTTGAAGTAGAAAGTGATGTTGCTGAAATCAGACCATTTATCGGATTTGCTAAAATAGATAATGTTGATTTTACTGGAGATAAACTGAAATACGTGATGGATTTCCAGGAAAACCTCCACTGGGTAATCGGAAGAGATAGGAAAAAAGTTGCAATAGGCATTCACAATGCAGATGTTGTTAATGGTCCATTTAAATATATCGCAACTCCAAAAGATGCCAATGCATTTGTTCCTTTGGAAAAAGAATCCGAAATGACTCCAAACGAAATATTAACTGAGCATGATAAAGGAAAAGCATATGCTCATTTAATTGATAAATTTGACAAGTATCCATTAATTTTAGATAAAGACGATAATGTTTTATCAATGCCACCAATCATTAACGGTGAGCTAACCAAACTTAAAGAAGATACTAAAAACATTATTGTTGACGTGACTGGAACTGATGAAAAAGCAGTCAATCAGGCATTAAACATCATTTGTTCATCATTTGCAGAAGTTGGAGGTCAAATTAAAAGTATGGAAGTTAAATATGAAGACAAAACTATTATAAGTCCTGATTTAACTCCACAAGAACAACTTGTACACGTTTCAACCGCAAATGAATTAATTGGAGGAACCAATTTAACTGCCGAAGATATCAAAGAATTACTCTTAAAGGCACGTTTTGATGCTGAAATCATTAATGACAATGAAGTCAATGCAATAATACCTGCTTACAGAGTAGACATATTGCATGAAGTCGATGTTGTTGAAAACATCGCAGTCCAATATCATATCAACAGTGTTGAAGCAAAACTGCCAGACATCAACACTGTAGCTTATGAAAATAACTGGTTTAAAGCAGAATCAACTATCCGTGAAGTAATGGTCGGATTGGGTTTTCAAGAAGTAATGAGCCTCATGCTTACAAATGAAGACGCCCATTACAAAAAGATGAACCAGACCGAAGAAGGCCACGTTCAGGTTGCAAGACCAATTACAATTGACAGGACCATGATTAGAACCAGCCTGATTAATAGCTTAATGGAATTTTTAGAAGACAACAAGCATGAAGATTTGCCACAGAAAATATTTGAAATTGGTGATGTGTTATACTTGGATGATTCAAAGGAAAATAAAACAAAATCTTCTAAAAAATTAGCTGCATTGATTTGTCATTCAACTGCAAACTTTACCGAAATCAAATCTGTAATGACAAGCGTTTTGGCTAATTTAGGCTATTCCATGGAGATAACTGACAGTGAAAACAAGACTTTCATTGAAGGAAGAGTGGCTGATGTAACTGGAGAATCTGTAAAAGGTACAATCAAAGGATTCTTTGGAGAAGTGTCTCCGGAAGTTATTACAAACTTTACTTTAGAATATCCAGTAATTGCATTTGAAATTGAATTCATCAACAAATGAATTCTTTTTTCAATACCATAATTTTCTCATTTGAGTTTCAATTTCAGAGTAATTATTTGAAACTGATGTAGTGTCATAATTATTAAAAATAAGTATCAGAATTAACAATATTATTATAATAACTATTAAAATTATTGTCCATTTTTTCAATTATTCACCAACCATCGTCAAAGTTACTGTTCTGTTGGCTCTTGGCCCATCTAATTCTATGAAAAATACTGATTGCCATGTACCCAACTCTAGTTTTCCATTTTTTACAGGCAAACATTCGCTTGAAGACAGCAAAAATGATTTTAAATGTGAACGAGCATTATTGTCAATTCTATCATGCTGATAACTGAATTTATCCGAAACCAAATTATCAAGCATAAATTCAAAATCTCTTAGCAGTCCAGATTCATTTTCATTAACAACAATAGCTGAAGTAGAATGTTTAGAAAAAATAGATACAATTCCATTATCAATACTGATTAACTCATTTACCAATGAGGTAATATCAATAATTTCAAAATTTTTATTCGTATTAATTTTTAAAGAATCAGATTTAATTATCATCAAATATTTATTTGTAAATAATAATTAATAAATAATAAAAAAAGAAAGGAAAATTTTAATCGAATTTACTGTTACATCTATATCCATAAACAAGGCAACCCAATAAAATCAGGATACTTAATACGACAAGACCAGATGTATTGTCAACTGATTTGGAAATTGGAGTTTCCGGAACCATTTCATAAGCTTTTGATCCCTCTCCAGAACCTTCACTTGATGAACCTGCATTAACATCACCCATAGACATTGCATTTTCACCTTGGTCAGTTGAATCTGAAGATATTACATCAGAACTGTTGGATCCGTATTTTCCAGTGGTTTGTCCATTGGAAACATGTGAACTTTGAGATGAACCATCTACATAATTTCCATTACCATTTCCATTGCCATTGGAATTGGTTCCATCAGTGTTTTGATTTTGAGAGCTATCATCTGAACCATCATCATCCCGATAATTTTCATCACTGGATTGTATAGGTTTTTCTGATTCCTGATATCTTTCAGAACCTGATTTGACCTTTTTTTCAAGGACTTTTTGAATTCTGTCCCCAACAGTAATCTTTACATTCTGTTCGGCATTAGGTTCAATATCTTTAGACTGGATTTTTGCAATACCGTCATTTTCCACTCTTGCAGTGTATTTGTTTCCGTTTACCTCAACATCAGCCAAATCAAATGCCGGTGAATCAGTAATAGGTTTTCCGTTTTCATCCTGAAGTTGAATTCCAATTCCATTTTGAATTGTAATTGTATCCAGTTTTAGGATTTTTGCAAGAAGCATCGGACAGATAAAAGTATCCTCACCGTCAGTTGAATCAAAATAATTTTGATCCAATTTGAAAAGTTCATTTGAAGGATTGTTTTTAGCCTGGAAATTTTCATTGTGAATTAATGCATTGTTTTTAACAAGCAGCCTTCCAGATTCACTTGGTGTTCTGAAGTTTTCTCCAAATAAAAGACCGTTTCCTGTTTCAGAACCTCCCAATTCACAAAACGGATCATTACGATTGTATGAAAATGTATTTGCCATTACCGTGTCATTTATAGTTTTACAATCGATGAAAATGCCGTTTGTATTGTTGTGTGCGGTATTGTACTTTATAATATTGTTTGCTGAGTTATCATACATTGAAATTCCGTTAAATCCATTATGGTGAACAGCATTTCGCAAAATATTGCTGTTATAAATATTTGAAGTCTCAATACCTGATCTTCCATTATTATGAACATTATTATTTACTATATCACTGTATTTTACATTCTGAAGCTGAACTCCATTTTTACTAGCCTGTGATATGTCGTTGTTGCTTAAAGTGATTTTTTCTGAATTTTTAACTAAAATAGAATTTTCACCTTTCACTATTCTGCTATCTTTAATGGTAACACCATCAGCACCATCAACTAGGACCGCATTATCACATGAATCTGCGATAATTCTGATTCCAGATAAAACACTTCCAGCACCATTTGATGTAAAGTAAAATCCGAAGGTTTCGCTTATTCCCATGCTTTTAGCCTTATCGCTTACACTGGTAGATGCATATATTGTAGCAGATTTATTCGATTTGATAGTAATCTGTTTATCTACAACTAAAGATATGTTCTTATATGTGTAACTGGTGAATTCAAATGTATCTCCATCATTTGCATTATCAAACAAAGTCTGTATTTCATCATTTGACAGAGAAGATTTGATTTGATAAGTTTTATTTAAACCGCCATCCCCACTGTCACTAGCAGACACCGCAGCAATAAGGAATAAACCTATTAAACATATGAAAAAAAGATTTATAAATTTTTTATTCATACTCTCCCCTCGATATAAACCATAATCAATAATCGATAAAAAATCAATTGTTCGAAGAGAATAAAGTGATAAATCAACAATATAAACCCCAATAACTATTGACCTATTGATTTAATGAAATAAGCCCAATTTTGCGAATAAAAATCAACAAAATGAACCTACATAAATATTGATTATATGATAATATATCAAGTGACATAATATATAAAGTTTTTTGCAAAAATATTGCATTTAATCCCTTAAAATTTCTTTAAAACATAATTAACAATGTTATATAAATAAATCAAAAATTTTAAATTTAAATAATATAAAAAACACAAATATAAAATAATTGCTTATCGATGAACAAAATTATTTTTATGTGAAATAAGCAAGGAATAAATTAATTTAATTGAGTGAAATCATGAATAAAAAGAGATTTATAATGGCTATCTTATTAGTATCCATTGTATGCTTTGCATCCAGTGCAGTATTTGCGGAAGATGCAAGCGATATGCAAGATAATAATATTTTAGCAGTAGATGAAACTCCAACAGCTTCACATCATACCATTTCACCTGGAGCAACAAGTGATGATATCCAGAATACAATCAACGGTATGAAAGATGGAGACGTGTTGGACTTTAAAAATGGTACTTATAGCGATATTTGTATCTACGTTAACAAAAGCATAACCATTAACGGTAATGGCGCAAAATTAGTCGGATACGACAATCCTTCAATCAATAATACCCCAAGTATTATTACCAATACCAGTGCTAAAGGAGGATACGGAATATCAAACCTAGCAACATTATATGTAGTTAGAGCAAATAACGTAACCATTAATGGTTTGAATATAGTTGGTGGGGCAAACAGCTCCTCAGGATATTCTAATACCTTAGTTTTCGCATCATATGCAAATAACTTAACTTTTATAAACAATGAGCTTGACGGTTCATCTTGGGGACTCTATTTACAATATTCCCATGATGGAAAAATTACTGATAACCTGATTCAAAACCAAGCTGTAACAGGACTTATAAATTTCGGATCAGCTAGAACATTAATTGAAAGAAATAAAGTAGTCAATGCTAAAAACCACGGTATTGACGTAAGACACGGAACCGGACCAAATGTTCAAGTACTTAACAACACAGTTATCGGTTCACAAGAAGGCATTTACCTCATGCACTCTGCAGGACACACTGCAGCATTCAACAAACTCATAAATTGTTCAATCAGTTCAGTTTCCTGTTGCGGATCATCCAACATCGAGATATACAACAACACTTTCCAAAAATCAAGAATCGGCATCTTATTCAATAGCGGATACAGAAACATTACTGTTGGACCAAATACATACAATTTAAATAACTTACCATACCCACCAACCTTTGTATACTACATCGCTGAAGCACAATCCGATTACAACGGTGCAGAAGCAATGATGGGTACTCACAGTGACAGCAGTTCATATTCACCAGCTTACAAAGCTTACAAAGAAATCCCAACACCTAAAGATATCAATATTGATTACACCAAAATTTTAAGTGAAACCGGAACTACTTATAATGTTCCTGAAGATATGACTTCAGCTGACATACAAAAAATGATGGAAGGTATGAAAGATGGAGATACTTTAAAATTCGCTAAAAATGCAGTCTACAACAACATTTCCATCTACACAGATAAAAACATCAAAATAATTGGTAACGGTGCAACTTTAGTTGGATATGACAATCTTAATTTAACCAACGTTCCTTCAAAAATCACAGCAACAACTGCTGAAGGAGGATATGGTATTTCAAATCCTGCAGTATTATACTCCGTAAACAATTCAGGTGTTGTAATTAGTGATTTAAACATTGTTTCAAAATATCCTGGATACAAACCATTAGCTACTGTTCCTGGAACTTCCGTAGCTTATAAAACTGCAGGAATCCGTACTCAAAACAGTAAAAACATTACAATTACCGGATGTACTGTTGATGGTGCATCATGGGGTATTTACTTAGAATACTCTGGTGTTGCAATCGTTACAAACAACGAAATTAAAAATCAATTCACAACAGGTATCCTAAACTTCGGAACTCCTGAAAGTATAATTGCAGGAAATATTATTATCAATGTTGCTAACCACGGTATTGACGTAAGACACGGAACCGGTCCTAGAGTAACCGTATTTAACAATACCATTGACGGTGCAAGAGAAGGTATTTACCTCATGCACTCCCAAGGACACAATGTCTACAACAACACTGTTTTAGGCTGTTCAATCAGCGGCATTACTGCTTACGGATCAGGTAACGAAAATATATTCAACAACACCATCGAAGGAAGCAGAATCGGTATCTTACTCGGTGGAGGATACTACAACGTAACTATCGGTATGAACTCATATAACCTTGACTGGTTACCATTCCCACCTACATTTGTAACTTACCTTGCTAAAGCTGAAAATAAATATTATCAAAATGCTGAAGGAACTTACACCACCCTTTACGACACAATCATTTCCGCAGACGATGCTAAAACTGGTAAAAATGCAACTGTTGAAGTCAAATTAACAAACGTTAAAGGCAAAGGAATTGCAAACCAAAACGTTTCAGTAGTCATTAACAATGTTACTTACCAAAAAACTACTGATGAAAACGGTGTAGCTAAAGTTAATGCAATCCTAGACTATGGTGTATATGACGTTGTTATGAATTATGCGGGTGAAGGAACATACGTTAAAACTACCGCAAAATTCAAACTTACCGTTGGAGAAAACATTGCCACTACTTTAAGTATTAGTGAAGTAACAGGTAACTGTACCATTACTGGTGTTTTAAAAGATGCTGAAGGTAAAGTTATGGCTGATGCAGAAATTACTGCTAAAGTCGGAGATTCCAACGTAACTACCAAAACTGATGATAAAGGTGTATTTACCATCCAAGCTGAAGACAACACTGTTGTTACCCTCAAATATGCCGGATCAGAACCTTGGTTAGCAAGTGAAACTTCAATTACTTTAGAAAACATTAACCCTGTAAGAAAAGACACAAGCATTATAGCAAAAGACTATAACACTAAAGCTATTGATTATTACGCTGGTGAACGTGGAGGATACTTCGAAGTAACCTTAACCGATGGATCCAAACCTATTGCAAATAAAGCTGTAAAAATAGGATTCAACGGAAAAGTATACAACACAACTACTGATGAAAACGGTTTAGCCAGATTACAAATCAACTTAGGTAATGCAGGAACATACACTTTCGCTGTAGCATTCTTAGGCGACGACGACTATAAAGGCGCATTCGTTGTTCAAAAAATCACCGTAACCAAGAAAACAACTAGCATTTCTGCTTCTGCTAAATCATACAAAGCATCTGCAAAAACCAAATCATACACAGTAACCTTAAAAACAGAAAAAGGATCATCCATCGACGGTAAAACCTACCTCAGAAATGGTAAAACTATTAAGCTTACTGTAAACGGTAAAACCTACACTGCAAAAACCAATGCAAAAGGCCAAGCTACCTTCAAATTAGATATAACTAAGAAAGGTACATACACCGCAAACATTAACTTTGCAGGTGACAACGGATACCAAGCATCAAAAGCAAGCGCAAAAATAACAATTAACTAGAGAGATTTAAATCTCTCTAATATTTTCTTTTTTTAAAAAAAAAATTAATACATATTCCTTTTACTGTAAGCAACATATATTATAAATAATCCAACTAAAATCAGAACTATTTGTGGGAAAATAGCTGCAACCAATGCAGGTATTACTCCTAAATTAACAAGTAACCACAAAACTCCATAAATTACAATTATTGCCCCGAATAAAATAGCAACTTTGTAAAGTATATCCCTAAAATCTGGAATCATTCCGCCAGCAGAAAATGGCATTTTTACCACCTACAATTCTTTTGTACCATCGTCAGTTCCGACAATGACTTTATCAACCATCTGTGAAAATATTCCGTTTTCCACAACACCTGGAATTGAGTTTAAATCTATTTCCAAGTGCGCCGGAGATTCTATTTTGTCAAATTTGGCATCAATTACAAAGTTACCGTTATCTGTTATAACAGGACCATCTTTTCTTTGAGCCATTCTAATCTCGCAAGTCGCCCCCATATCTTCAAGAGCTTGTATAACAACTCTTGATGCATCAGGTAGCACTTCAACAGGTACTGGAAAATTACCCAATTCATCAACACACTTTGACTCATCTACAATTACAATAAATTCTTTTGCAGCATAGTCAACTATTTTTTCTTTAGTGTGAGCCGCTCCACCGCCTTTAATCAGATTAAAGTTAGAGTCAACTTCATCAGCTCCATCGACAGACAGGTCAATGTCATGTTCTTCCAATGTAGTTATAGGAATATTCCATTTTTTTGCTATCAGCAGTGATTGAAATGATGTTGGAATTCCTAAAACGTTTATTCCTTCATCTTTGATTCTCATTCCAACTTTTTCTATAAAGAAATGTGTGGTTGAACCTGTTCCAAGTCCTAAAACCATTCCATCCTTTACATATTCTGCTGCTTTATAACCTGCATTTTTTTTACTAGAATTGTTACTGCTGGCATTTTTCATTTATATCACGAATCCTAAAGTGAGTTTATTAAGATTATAACCTTTAATACAGTCTTTATGTTTTCCATCATTTTTCAATACTATACACTTATCATTTTCCTCTAATCCCTCAGGGAAGCATAAATCATGATATTCGCAAGTTTCATCACAATCTGGAGCATTAAATGTGAATGTTGAGCCTTCAAAAATATTTTTAGATTCTGTTAGTAAAGTTATTTTAGCCCTATCGACTTCAACAGGAATCACAGTTTCTTCTGCATGAATCGGGCATTTTTGCTCGTTATCTTTTATATCAACAATTTCATATTTTCGGTTAACTTCCAAGTTACCGACACAGGATGATTTAAATCTGCAGTCTTCACACTCATCAGCAGGACCTAGAAATACGAATTCCTGACCTTTTTTTGCTAAGCTTTTACCTATCAATGTAATCATCTAAATCACCTCTGTTTTATGTGCCAGTTCATAGGCTGCTTCACGAGATATTCCGTTATCTCCCAAAATTGTGTATCTTTCAGGCCTGATTTTATGAGCCATCATTAACGCTTCAATAATGTCATCTTCAGCAACCCCAATTTCTGATGCAGAGGTTGGGGCCTGAACTGCTTTTAGAGAATCCCTAATAGCTTTCCAATTACCTCCATGAAGATACATCATCATTATTGTACCTATTCCACATTGTTCACCATGCAAAGCCGGTTTTTCTAAAATCTTATCCAGTGCATGTGAGAACAGATGCTCAGAACCGCTGGCAGGTCTTGATGAACCTGCAATGCTGATAGCCATACCTCCGCTAAAGAGAGATTTCATAACAATTCTGGCACTAGGCTCAAGATTAGGTTTAATATTAGCTATATTATCAGTAATTAAATGAGCAGACATTATGGATAATGCCGCTGCAGATTCACTGAACGTTTCATTTTTAAGTCTGTGTGCCAACTCCCAATCCTTAATGGCTGTGAAGTTAGCCATTAAATCTGCACAACCCGCAGCCAATAGTCTGAATGGAGACTGTGCGAGAATTTCAGAATCGGCAATAACTGCAATCGGAGAGTGAGCAGCAACAGATATCGAAGTATCAGGATTTTTAATAGATGCCATAGGAGATACAATACCATCATGAGAAGCGGTAGTCGGCATAGAAACAAAGTATACACCCTGATTAAATGAAGATAACTTGGCTACATCAATAACTTTTCCACCACCAACTCCCAAAACTGTAGTTTCCGGTGTAATTAACTCTTCAACTTCAGATATTGAATCTTCAGAAGCATTGTTAACTTTAATTACATCATATTCAATACCATCTTTTTCAAGGCTTTCAATTACCGGAACTGCACCTACATCATATGTATGGGAACCAGTAACAATCAAAATCTTTTTATCCAAATGCAAAGACCTGCAAATCTCACCAGTATCTTTTACAATGCCCGGGTCAATGTAAACTTCACGAGGCATTTGTATTTTCCTATTGCTCATAATATCTCCTAAATTAAATTATTCAATAATATATATGTAAAAGATAATTATAAATAAGTTTCTTTTAACTGAACGGTAATCTAAAATAAACATTTAATACTTATTAAAAACAGATATTTTAACATTATAAAAATTATTTTAGGTGATATGGTGGAAAATTTTGACGAATGGTTTCATGATATTTTAGAAAAAGCAAATATTACTGATTCAAGATATCCTATTAAAGGAATGGCTGTATGGATGCCATACGGTTTTCAGATAAGAAAACACACTATGGAAATTATTAAAAAATTATTAGATAAAGACCATGAAGAAGTACTGTTCCCAATGCTTATACCTGAAACAGAACTTGCAAAAGAGGGAATTCATGTAAAAGGGTTTGAGGATGAGGTATACTGGATTACAAAAGGTGGTCAAACTGAATTAAATGAACAGCTTGCTTTAAGACCAACCAGTGAAACCGCAATGTATCCTATGTATTCATTATGGATTAGATCACATATTGACCTTCCAATTAAATTTTATCAAATTGTAAATACATTCAGATACGAAACAAAACACACAAGACCTTTAATACGTGTGCGTGAGATTACTACATTTAAAGAAGCTCATACTGCTCATGCAACTAAAGAAGAATCCGATGAACAAATTAAAGACTTTATTGAAATATATAAAGAGTTTTTCGACGATTTAGGAATTCCATACTTAATTTCAAAAAGACCTGAATGGGATAAGTTCCCAGGTGCAGACTACACCATGGCCTTTGATGTAATCATGCCAAACGGTAAAACCTTACAAATTGGTACAATCCACAATTTAGGCCAGACTTTTGCAAAAACATTCGACATTACCTTTGAAGATAAGGATGGAGAACACAAATACGTTTATCAAACCTGTGCCGGAGTATCCGACAGAGTGATTGCATCTTTAATTTCAATCCACGGAGAAGAAAAAGGATTGCGCCTTCCACCTAAAGTATCCCCTAACCAAGTAACAATTATTCCTATTTTATTTAAAAAAGGAAGAGAAGAAGTTTTAGCAAAATGCAGTGAAATTAAAGCACAACTAGAAGAAAAAGGTTTAAGAGTAAATATTGATGACAGAGACATCCGCCCAGGTAAAAAATTCTTCGATTGGGAGTTGAAAGGAACACCAGTTAAACTTGAACTAGGACCAAGAGACCTGGAAAACAATATTACAATTGCCATGAGAAGAGATGAAGGTGAAAAAATAGAACTCACTTTAGATGATTCTCTAGCAGACAATGTTTTGGATTTACTTGATAAAACTTCCGAAAACTTGTCTTCCTCTGCATGGGATTTCCAGACCGAACATGTTAAATTCGCTGAAAACATTGATGAAGTCTCCGAACTTGTCGAAGCGGGCAATGTAGTTAAGTTCTACTGGTGCGGAGACGAAGAAGTCGGTCATGAAATTGAAGAGAAAACCGGTTACGACGTTTTAGGTATTCAGGAAGAAGTATCCGAAGGCAAATGCATAGCAAGCGGCAAAGATGCCAAATACATCGCTTTAATAGCTAAAACTTATTAGTGATATTATGGATGATATTTACGCAATAATTCCTGTCAGCAAATTCAAAAATGCCAAAACAAGGCTTTCCCCATTTCTCAGCGAAGAAGAAAGGGAAAAGCTTCTAAAAGTAATGCTGCATGATGTTACCGACACCTTAAAAAAGCATGTTGACAAAATATTCATAATCAGCAGAGATGAGGACGTTTTAAGTTATGCAAAAAGTTTAAATCTGGATACAATTCTTGAAGATGAAAATTCAAATTTAAACAAAGCATTAACACAGGCAATGAAATATTGCAAAGGAAAAGCTAGAAAAATCATAATTGTTCCATCTGACATCCCCCTGATTGGCAAAACCAATATTCAAATGATTATTGATGCATCCAAGAAACTTGATTTCATCATTGTTCCATCCAAAGGCGGCGGAACAAACATGATTATTATGAAACCATTGGCAATTCGCACAAGATTTGAAGGATTTAGTTATAAGGAACATGTGCAGGCTGCCGAGAGGAAAAAATTAAATCCCCAGGTTCACGATTCACTGTTTATGGCATTGGATGTTAATACTGCCGAAGATTTAGGCGAAATCATGATTCACGGCGAAAAAACACATACAAGAAAATATCTAAAAGAGTTAAATGTAACTTTTGAACCGTTTCGGGGATCTGAAAGAATTAAAGTTACACGGAATGATTAAATGATAGTGATGTCAATTGCTGGTGTTGACCCATCAGCTGGAGCAGGTGTTTTAACAGACATTAAAGCATTTCAGGCGATTGGAGTTTATGGAACAGGCATTGTTACTTCACTAACCGCTCAAAATCCATATAAATTTTTCTCAACATCGCCAGTTAGCGAAGACTACATTGAAGAGCAAATTGATTCTGTTTTAGATGCCTACGAAGTAGAATTTATAAAAACCGGAATGTTATACTCTCCGGAAATAATCAAGTTGGTTTCCAAAAAAATTAAACAGTACCACTTAAAAGCGGTGGTTGATCCAGTAATGGTTGCAACTTCAGGAGGCAATCTGACACGTGAAGATTTGGCAAAAGCTTTAAATAAATATCTGCTTCCAAACTCAATTTTAACAACACCCAACATCACCGAAGCAGAAAAACTAACAGGAATTGAAATTAAAAATAAAGAAGATGCCATAAAAGCTTCAAAAAATATCATATGCAACAACATAATTACTGGAGGGCATCTTGACGGAATAAACACCATTAATATTGATGGTGAAATTACAATTCAAAAACAAGAACTGATAAAAACAGACAATCTGCATGGAACAGGATGTAATTTATCTGCAGCTATTGTTGCTTATCTTGCAAAAAATAATGACTTGAAAACATCAATTTTAAAATCTTTGGATTATGTTTATGAAGGTATAAAAAATGGAAATTATGGAACTTTAATAGCTAAATTATAACTATTATTCTTCCATATTTAATTTTTCAACTATTGATTCCTGCAAATCAATGAACTCTTGAGATTCTCTTTTTCTTGGTCTTTCAATATCAACTTCAACTATTTCTGCAATCCTTCCGGGATTCTTATCCATTATGACTATTTTATCTGCCAGATAAACGGCCTCGTCGACATCGTGAGTTACAAAAACAATTGTATTTTCGAATCTCTTCCAGACCCCTATGAGCTGTTCTTGAAGCTTATGTCTATTTTGCATATCCAATGCAGAAAACGGCTCATCCATCAGCAATATAGGTGAATGGTTAAGCAAAGATCTAATTATTGCAACCCTCTGTTTCATACCACCTGAAAGTTCATGAGGATAGCTATCCTTAAAGTCAATTAAACCAACACTTGTTAAATATCTTTCTGCAGCGGCAATATTTTCTTCCTTTGAACCTTTTTTTGTCATTTCAAGTCCGAAAGTTACATTCTGAAGTACAGTCAGCCATGGGAATAATGAATACTGTTGAAAAATTACTGCTCTGTCACCGGATGGCTTTTTAACGATTTCCCCATTAGCAACGATTTCACCAGAGGTAGGATGGTCAAGACCTGCAATCAATCTCAAAAGAGTTGTTTTTCCACAACCTGATGGGCCTAAAAGGCAAATTAATTCACCATCGTTAATGTTTAAATTAATATCCTCCAAAACAGATAATTTTTCTGTTTTTTTACTGTCAAAGGATTTATTAATATTTTTCACTTCAATTGCCATTTAACACACCTACCAGAAAATCCTATCTTGAGCTTTAGTAAATACAAAGTCAAATGCAAGTCCGATTAAACCAATAACCAGCATACCGACAACAGTAGTACCAGTATCAAATAAATTAGTTGCTGTTAAAATCATATACCCTAAACCACTACTTGAACCAATCATTTCCGCTGAAATTGTACACATTAAAGCAATTCCAATACCTACTTTTAAACCTGAAACAATATATGGAAAAGTAGAAGGCACAACAACACGTCTTAAGACATTCCAATCATTTGCACCTAAAGTCTGAGCAGATTCAACTAAAACCTTATCAGTTCTTTTTACTCCGTCAATAGTATAGACTAAAATAGGGAATACACATCCCATAAATATAATGAATACTGCCGGAAATGTACCTATTCCAAACCATAAGATTGAAAATGGAATCCATGCAACAGGAGGGATTGGTCTTAAAACACTAATTACAAATGTACATAAATCTTCTAAAGTTTTATACCATCCAAGCAATATTCCAACAGGAATAGCTACAACAGATGCTAAAATAAGACCTGAAAATACCTTAAATAAAGTATCAATAGTATTTGTAAGAAGTTTTCCGTTTTCAATTACCGTCCAAGCTGAATTTAAAACGTCGATAGGACTTGGCAATATATACGCAGAAAATAATTCTATACCATCAGTTATAAAATACCAAAATAATATTAAGATAATCGGTACAATTAATGGAATGAACTTATTTTTATAATTATCAAACATTTCATCACTAAATTAAAATTTTTATACATGTTTAGTTAGGTTATCATAATATAAAAACTTTTAAAAAAAACTTTAAAAAAAATAAAATTAAGAAGCATCAGCCACTTCAATAGCTTCAACTTCTATACCTTTATTAAAATCTTCATCTTTTAGAACGGATTTTGTGCTCATGGCTCCAAACAACATTGTAGAGAGATTATGTATCATTGACGATGTAGTCGGTGGAATTACTCCAAACACGCCTAAAACCAATAATGAACCGTTTACTGCTACAATATTTCTATAATTGGTATTAATCTTATCAAGCATTCCCATACTTAATTTTCTAAGTGTAACAAGGTCATGCAAATCATCAGACAGCAGAGATACATCTGCAACTTCACGTGCAATATCCGATGAATGTTTCATTGAAACAGACACATCAGCAGCAGCAAGAGCTGGAGAATCATTAATTCCATCCCCTACCATAATTACGGTTTTACCTTCGGCTTTTAATTCCTCGACGATTCTTGATTTGTCTTCAGGAAGCACTTGTGATTTGTATTCAGTGATGCCTAATGCTTTAGCACCGGCTTTTGCACCACTTTCACTGTCACCTGTAAGCATTATGACATTTTCAATACCTAAACTCTTAAGTTCTTCAATGACATATTTAGCCTCCTGCCTTACAGGATCATCGATGCATATTACGCCTTCAAGTTTTCCGTTAATGGCAAGATAAACAACAGAATGTTCTTTTTCAACTTTATTAAGTTTCTTCTGTTGGGTTTTGGTTACTTTAACTTTCTCATCATCAAACAGGAAATGTTTTGAACCAATTACAGCACGTTTACCGTCATATTCAGTTACAATTCCATGCGCAACAATATATTCCACTTCACTGTGGTCTTCTTCATGTTTGAGGCCTTCCTCTTCTGCTTTCTTTACAATAGCTGTTGCGATACTATGTGCGAAGTGCTCCTCAATACATGCAGACATCCTCAGGATTTCATCACGTTTGTATCTTCTAGACATCGGAATAACATCCACAACTTTCGGAGTTGCATTTGTTAAAGTTCCAGTTTTATCGAATACAATAGTATCTGCATTTGCATAGTTTTCAAGGAATTTTCCGCCTTTTACCATCATCCTGTTATCAGACGCCTCACTCATGGCAGAGATAATAGACAGTGGAGTGGTAAGCTTAATTGCACATGAAAAATCAACCATCAAAACAGATAACGCCTTTGAGGCATTTCCTGTAAAGAGATATGTCAAGGCAGTTGCAAGGAAACTGTATGGAACAATCGAGTCAGCCAGCTTTTCAGCTTTACTTTGAGTATCTGCCTTCAGCTCCTCTGAGTTTTCAATCAGATCGATGATTTTATTCAATCTTGTTTCCTTATTTATTGAATATGTCTCAACGATAATATTTCCTTCTTCCACAACCGTTCCGGCATGAACTGTTTTTCCATCACGTTTATGAACCGCTAACGGTTCTCCAGTCATTGAAGCTTCATTAACCATCGCTTCGCCATCAATTACTTTTCCATCTACAGGTATTACGTCACCCATATGGATCTTGATTTTATCTCCTTTTTCAATGTCGATTGCAGGCATCTGTGTTTCCTCACCGTCTTCTCCTACTACCCATACAGTATCAATATTTAAAGCCAAACTATCTTTCAGATTGCTTTTGGCTTTTTGAATTGTGTAGTCTTCAAGTGCATCGGAGATTGACAACAAGAACATCATGGAGCTTGCTGATGCATATTCACCCTGCCATAGAGCTCCGGAAACTGCAGCACCATCAAGAAGTGCAACATCAACACGGAAGTCAGTTAAACTATCCAAACCTTCCCAAATATATTTAATGGCCCTGTAAAATGTTAAAACATTTTTAATAGGCATCGGCAGGAATAATCTTCCCATAAATCTTTTGAAAATCATTGAAGACAATTTCAAATAAAAATCATCAGATATTTCTTTTGAAACCTGAATCTGTGTTGGTTCTGCTTCAAACAAATCATCGATTGTGATTTTATTTAAAATGCTAAATATTTTCTTTTTGTTTTTATCGCCAGAATCATAATAAATAATAATACTACCATTTCTATGGGAAGTATAGACTTCATTGATAAAATCATGTTCTAAAAGTAATGAGGCAAGACCATAACCTTCCTTTTTAGTGAAAGCCCATTGGCCTGAACGAACCCTTAAACGAGATCCGTTATCATACATTACTTTATATTTCATTTTCTTTACCTTTAAAAATAAAATAAAATTAATCTTTAGCTTCTACGTAAATTTCTTTTTTGGTTTCCTCATTAGCATCCATGACAATTTCTTCAGCTTCTTCCCTCATGTCCTGGAAGGTTTCTTCAGCATCTTTTCTAATGGTCATTACACTTGCCATTCCTTGAGTTGCAGCATCTTTTACAGCTTTAGATTCTAATAATTTTTTACCGACAATAGCTGTTGCAATCCCTGCTGCAAAAATAAGTGCATGTTTGTGTTCTACGCATTTGTCTAAAATTTCTTTATTTACCATTTTTTCTACTCTCCATATTTGTAAAAATAAAATGCTCAGCTATTAATATTTAGGCATACCTAATATTTAAAGTTTAGGTTTACCTAAAGTTAGAGTTAAATACTAAGAAAACTGAAATAATGATAACTGGTGAAACATTGAACATACATGAAAAATTTTTCTCAAAAATAGGATTTAATTACCTGATATTTGCAATATCTGCTTTAATAATGCAAGTAATTGTCGTTAATGTCATTGGGATAACCAACAGCAGCCTACTTGGTAATTTTAATGTTATAACCATAATATCTGCAATTTGCAATTACATATTGCCATTTCCAATACTATTCTATTTAATGAAAAAAATTGAAGTGCAAAAATTGGAAAAACAAAATTTGAACATAAAAACGTTCCTGCTTTATTTGGGGATAACCTTTACGTTAATGTGGATTGGAAACATAATTGGGCTTGCAATTACATCAATAATCGGAAATGCTTTCCACACCAGCATCACAAATCCTGTTCAAAGACTAATTAACTCCTCAGACATCATGTTAAATTTAATGTTGGTCAGTATAATAGGACCTATATTTGAAGAGATATTCTTTAGAAAATTTCTAATAGACAGAACAATCAGATATGGTGCAAGAGTTTCAATCATCATTTCAGCGATTATCTTCGGATTTTTCCACGGAAATATAAGCCAATTCTTTTATGCATTTTTATTGGGCGGATTTTTCGCATATGTCTACATAAAAACCGGGAAAATAATATATACAATCGCACTACACATCATTGTAAATCTGATGGGATCAGTTGTAAGCGTCATTGTAGTCAAAAGCGCACAGACATTACTGTCAAACGCATATGCACCAACAGATCTGGCGATTGTAGTCATTTATATGATAATTATTCTTTCTGCCCTGCTAATTGGAATAATAGGTCTGTCAAGGTACAAAAAGGCCAGATTTAATGGAGCAAAAACTCAAATTGCTTTAGATAATCCATTAAAGACAATTCTATTAAATCCAGGAATGATATTTTTAATTTTATTTTTTATTTCAGAGATTATCTACATGTTACTTCATTGATTATTAAATTATTTTAACCCCAAATCACCAGAGCAACGTTAAAATCCATTATTCCATCACTACAATATTGATTTTAATAGGTTAAATTGTTTTAAAGTTAAAACAACAAATATTTAAGCTATTAAGTGCATATAAATTCTTAAATAGAAAAATAAAGTATGTTACTTCAAAATCAAGACAATTTTACGAAGTAAAAGCAATTTTTCAAAGTCAAAACAATGGAGGAATCATTATGAAAATTAGCAAGAATTTTTACCTTAAATCTCCCCAAGAAATAGAAGAATTTATTAAAGCCAATGAAAAAACTATTGAAATCATTGATGCAATTGAACCACAATTATTAAAACATTTCCCAGAAAGCAAATACTCTCTTGAGGTCTGTAATGACCTTGGATGGACAACAGAACCAAAATTATTATTAAACATTAAAGTTAATGATGAAATGTTTTTTAATGGAATGGTTGACCATATGAACGTTATTTATAAAGAGATTGAACCTCTTATAGAAGATATATTATGTCCAGTAGTATTATTTCCTGAAATTGAAAACAAAAATTTTGAAGAAATTAAAATGAAAGATAATAGCGCTGTTAACTTAATTGCTAGAACAACTTATTTCAATAATGATAGAAATGGAATTATTCAAAGAGAAATGACATTAAGAGAAATCCCTAAAGAACAACAAGTTAAAGAAATAATTAATTACTGTAGCGAACATGAAAACCCCAATTTGTCAGACCTGCTGTTTGATTTGCAATTAGATCTTCTTGATGTTGACTCAATAATTGATGAACTTGAAGAAAAAGGAATTAAATTAAATGTAGAATATTAGGTGAAAATATGGGAACCTACTTGAAAAAAGGAGATAAAATTAAAGGGGAAAAAATTATCTGCAATGCTAGAAAAATAAGTGGTCCTGATACTCTCCCAAAAACAAACCGTCACAAAACTCAACAAGTAGTTTTAAAAAATAATGCAGAATGCATAATAGAAAAAGAAACAAAACACAATAGTAATAGTTAAGAGAAGAAATTTAAGCTTTATCTTCTCTTTCTTCTTCAATAGCTTCAGTAACACTATTTAATATTTGAAGTGATTTGGAAAATGCAGGCATACCTGAAGTCAATAATACAACTCTTAAAACATCAACAATTTCTTCTTTAGTAATGCCCAATACTTCAATTGCACTTCTGATTTGTTTTTTGGTAGCTCTTGGGTCTGCACGAGAAGCAGTAATACCAATAGCGATTAATTTTTGAGTTTTATAATCCAAGACATTACCGTCCCATACTGTATCGTTAATGTTAGATACCAATTCATATAAATCAGGATATTCATCTTTTAATTCTCGGATACCTTTACCGTAATATACGTCACCTTTCATATCTTGTCCTCTCCAAATAATTTTATTATTTAATTAATTATTTCATTTTCAAATTATATATAATTAATAGCTATTTAATTAATAGACTCTTTCAAAAACTTTGTTGATTTTCAAAATCCTTTTTGCGATTGTCATTCCAAATGAGATCTCTGCGATAGATTCGTTTTAAAACGCCCCGTTTGGTCTTGAATGTTCGTTTTCTTGATTTTGGCATTGTTTTTTGAAATGCATTTTCAATTTTGTTACTTGTTTTTTCAATTCGTTTATCTTTTAAGTGATAAATGAAGCTTTTATATCGTGGAGTGATTGATTTTCTGATTATTTTATAAATCACTGGATGAAAAATCATCTTTACGATAAATTAAAGATTGTACTTCATTTTTGAATTCATTATAATCATTTAAATCGAATAAATCTTTGATCATTTTCAGTTGTTTGTGACATTCTTGATATTCTTCGTCAGAAATGCGATTTTTATCTTTAAAAGTTTTTAATTGTTTATTTAAACTTTTTTTAGTATGAAAAATACACAATTGATGTTTAAAACCTAATTTTGGGATAATTGAGGCATATTTTTTATCTAAATCTGTTGTGATTGCAATTTTATTTTTATTTGCTGTAGATTCTCTTAAAAACTTTTCAACAGTTGTATCATCTTCAGTATCGTAAATTGCATCGGCTACGATGCAATTTGAAATAGAATCAAGTAATGTGTGACGATATTTCCATTTTCCGTTGATTTTTATCCATTCTACATCAAAGACATAATAACCCGAGCAACGCCCTAAATCAAATTCTAAAAATGTTTTCATTAACAAAAAGCCAATTTTCAATTGTTTGATGTGAAACTGTGATTCCAAAGAATTTTTTAAAAGATTTACAAACATTTTTTAAGCTTCCCAGATAATCTGAAATTAAATGTTCAGATTCACTTTTCAATTCATTCGTAAAATTGCTGTTTTTATCAACAAGACTTGTTAAATCTGTTTGAAAGGTTTTATCACAACGTTTGCAAATATAACGCTGAACCTTCACATTAGTTTTACCAATTTCTTTAAATACTAATGTTCTTTTTGTAAAACCATATTTAACAACATGACGAGTTCCACAATGTGGACATCTAGCTAAACTCATTTTAAAATAAGGAACATCCTTTTTAAAACTTAAATCAAAAGATTTAAGAGCTTTTTGACAGGATTTAAAAATTTTCACAAAACGAGAATCTGAAAGGACTAATCCTCCATTAGAATCGCAAAATATATATTGTTTAACATCTAAAATACTATTTGGAGTATTTGTTTTTTGATTAGGCATAATAAAAACTTTTACTCCACCTATTTATTAAATTTAACTATTTTTAGATAAAATTAAAAATTACAAACTAATTTTCATCAAAAAATTTCAAATCAACAAAGTTTTTGAAAGAGTCAATTAATACCTACATTTATAATACTTAAGCAATGCAATAACAAAAGTCATAGTTGGAAACATATAATATAAACTCCAAAAAAACTAGAAAAAAGTAAATAGATTATTACAAATTAATATTTTTCAACTTAACTAAATCTTCTTTTAATTCAGGAACTTCAACAGTTAATGCATACTCCATTACATCAAATTCTGCAGATTCATATTTATGAATCATGATATTGCGCATATACTTAATACTGCACCAAGGAATTACTTCCACAAAAGATTAATGTGAAAAAAATAGAAATTCAAATATTATACTATAAACTAATACTCTTTTTAATCCCAACCCCCAATAAACAAGTGAATGAAATATTAAATTATTTTAAATTTCAAAGTAGTGTAAAGAGGAAAGTAGCACCAACTTCACATGAGTTTTCATAATTCTCCCCATTAAATTTAAAGAATAAGTTTCCTTCTGATTTAATTAAACGTGAAATAGAAAAAATTTTAAAATAGTGCATTGAGCACTATTTTACTTTAACTGTTGTTTTTATTGTGTTTTTAAGGTAGGTCACTTTGACAGTGTAGGTTTTGCCTTTTTTAAGCTTTTTGATAACATTCTTTTTCAAGGTCTTTTGGGCGATTCCTTTCTTATTGGTTTTGACCTTGTAGGTTTTGCCGTTGAACTTGAATGTTACAGTTTTGCCTTTAACGAGTTTACCGTTGATTTTAAGCTTTGCTTTTAAAGTGAACTTCTTGGCAGTCTTTTTAACAGTGACTTTACTTGTAGTCAATACCTGTTTTACTGTAACTGTATTCTTATAGCTTTTGCCATTGAATATAGTTGTCATTGTGTACTTTTTAGGAACATCAGTTATCTTGATTTTTGCAATTCCATTTTCATCCGTTTTAACAGATGAGGTTTTGCCGTTAATTACAAATATAACTGACTCTCCACTTAGTGCCACTTTACCATCGCTGGAAACCACTTTTACAGTAAAATATGAACCACCGTCATAATCCACTTTAATATTTTTGTTTTCTGTAATCATACATTCCTGTGAGTTCAATGTTACAGTGACATTGTTTTGATATGTCTGATTATTATAAACGGTTGTGATGAGGTAAGTTCCCGGAACCTCATTAATTTCCAATTTTGCAATACCATCATTGTCAGTTGTTGAATTGATTCTCTTTCCATTGATTGTAAACTGAACAGATGCACCTGCAATGGCATGACCATCCTCAGTTGCAACCCTAACTGTGAAGAAAGACTCATCACCATAATTCACTGACAGGCCTTTATTGTCAATTATTCTGGAATCATCAGCCACAGTATAGACCTTCAGACAAACTGTCTTGTTTTCTAAAGTGATATCCCTCCATACGTTGCCGTCTGCACTTACAAAGGACATTCCATGAATATAATGATTTCTAGAGTATACCTCATAAGGAAGATTATTATTTTTAAATACAACTTTAAACTTGTCCCCTTTTTTAACCGGAACATAACTGCTTAAGACAATGGTCCTGTATCCTGCAAACTCGCTTATGCCACTTTGTGAGTGTATCAACTTATTGTTCACATAAATGTCAAAGGAATAATCGATACATGACTGGTTGAAGTATGTTCCAACACCAGCAATCAAATCATCATATTCTGCAGTGAATTCATTGGAATATTGAGTGTAATTGCCGTCAAAATCATGTAAACCAGATAAATCAGTCTGATAATTGACATGATAATCAATTGCATTAGTGAAAATGCAAGCTATGAAAGGATAAATGATGTCTGTATCTGGATCAGGTACAAATAATGATTTTTCATAGTATGATAAGTAGAAATATCCTTCATCTCCCCATTCGCTTCCCCAGCTGTTTTTAACAATCCATGCACCATCCCCAGGAGGGGTAATTAGGAAGTTATCCGCAGAGTAGTTATCATCCCATCCGATGATGGCAACTCCATGATTTTGTGGAAGTGATTCATTAGTATAATGTGCGGAAGTATTTTCATTGAAATATGGTTCCTCCTCACTGCATGCATAAGCAATTGAAACTGCACCATAATTTAAAATTGCTTTTTTAACGTCCACTATATAATCGGCTGAATTCGGCATTATGAAGTAAGCATCCTGAAGACGTATCTTATTCACACTATCTATAAAACGTGATAATTTTCCAACCTCATCATATTCATCATCTTTTTCACCAACACTCAGCCAGCTGACCACATTGGCCAAAGCCATATAATAAAGGCCTCCTTCATCATTGTACAAATCTCCAAAATCTGAATATCTTATTTGGAGACTATGCATATAATTTTCAGAAATATCATATCTGATGCCTGTTGCTTTTAAAAGAGCAGTTTCCAATGCTTCTCCAAAAGAAAATGTCCAGCATGAGCCCATTCTGCCCTGATTTTTAACAGGAGTAATCCATCCCCAATCACGTAAATCAAACCTAGAAGGAAGACTGGCAACATTGATTGTATTGTTGATTAATGTCAGATTCAATCCAGAACATGCAAAAGATAGGGGATTATAAAATGACTGATTGGTGATTACGCTGTCATTATTATACTCATTACTGTTGAGATTGCACTGGTTTTTGTCAAAATCTGTGAAAATCGCATTTGTATTGTTTGCAAACAGACAGTTGGTGATATTATACCATGAATCACAGGAATATACTGCATTTCCCAGAAATGCAGAGTTATTTATGAATTCTGATTTGGTTAATGTCATATTGCTCATATCACAATATACTGCACCTCCACAACTGGTGGAATCCTCATCAAATAATTCATTTGAATCAAAAATAGAATTATCAATTGTACTATTGGTAAATGAGATATAAACTGCGCCTCCAACATGAGCTTTATTGTTTGTGAAGTTGGAACTGTTCAAGAT
The DNA here is from genome assembly GCF_017427765.1 of Methanobrevibacter sp. Classification (GTDB taxonomy): domain Archaea; phylum Methanobacteriota; class Methanobacteria; order Methanobacteriales; family Methanobacteriaceae; genus Methanocatella. The sequence continues at coordinate 110,752 of NZ_JAFRSC010000016.1, forward strand.
TAAATTACCTCCCAATTGAATATATGCTCCACCAATCATAGATGAAGCATTGTTAAACACACAATCAACTAGGGTTGCATTGCATGATTCAATTCCATAATCCACATGTATGGCGCCTGCATTTTTAAATGATTTGGTGTTTACAAATTTACAGCCTTTTATATAAGAGTTACTTGACCCTCTTATGGCAATTGCTCCTGCAGATTTCTCAGCTGTAAGATTAACAAATCTGGAATTTGTAATTGAAATTTCACAATATTCCGAATACAGTGCTGAGGCATAAACAGAGGATATGTTTATGAAATCTGAATTATCTATATTAACTGTGGAACTAAAAGCAAAAATTTGACCATATTTACATGACTTGTTTGAAGTGACAGATGAGTTGCAGATATTTAATACGGCATTACTTGAATATATTGATTCATCAGCAGAATTGTCAATAAAACGAGAATTAATACAATTAAGTACATTATCATAATATTTAATTGCTCCACCATAATGAGCATTATTGCTAATGAAAGTTGTGTTATTTAATGTCAATAGTCCATCAGCCCATATTGCTCCACCAGAATAGGCATTATTGCTTATAAAAGTTACATTGTTCAATGTAATCTGTCCGGTTGAATATATTGCTCCCCCATTAGTGGCATTACCATTGATGAAAACAAGATTTTTTATTGTCACATTGTTTCCTGTTATATTGAATATTCCGGATTGTTTGTTTCCATCGAGAATATGATTGTTCCCGTTTATTGTGAAATTGCTTTTTTCAATTATGACTGGACCATCATCACTTTGGTTGTTGAATCGGTAGTCATATTCTACTTCAAATGTACTTTCTGATTCGTTAATGTCATTGTTTAATTCTGTGAATGTTTTAGGTGAGTCTGAAAGAGTTTGCATGTCTTCAGCACTTAATGTTTCGTTCACGTCACTGGCGCTGACGTTTGTAATGCTTATGATAAAAACAGCCAGTATTATTATGATTATACTTTTTTTGAATTCCATAATCCCGTACTCCTTTGAATAATATTTTGATAAAAATATTTTATTTTAAACGAACAATCTTTAAAGCTATTGTTTTTGTCTAAAATATTCAAAATATAGTTAGAAGTCTATTAAATTAGGTATATATATGTAACTGAAATAGGGATAAGAGTGCCTGTAAACTGATATTTGCAACTATTAAATTTTGAATAAAAATTGCGAATTTTTTTGTAGTTAATTAATTCTGGAAATAGCAACCTAACCATAGCCATGTTATTAAGCGAGCCAATTCGCCCAGGCCGACTCCCACGCTGGAGCGTTAGCGGAGGCGTGGAGGGGAGGCCTGGGTGAATAGACTTGGCGAACATAAACTATAGTGAGGAAACGACCATTTCCGGCCGGTTCCGTAAGTCATCAATGAAAAAAGTAGTTTTATTTAACCAGCACCACCATTATATGCAGTCCGAGCTTTAGGTCGAACTGGATGCCTTGAACGATAGCGAAAGGCCTATACTATAGACTTAACAATAGTAAGTTCGTCAAGGTTCGAGGAATAGGAGCTTGTCCCCTATTCCGAGTTTATGGTTTGGTATAGGTGAATTCGTCAAAAAAATGATTAATGAATGCTGGATGAAAATATTTAATTATTATAAGTTCTAAAAAAAGTAGTGTAGAGAGACCATAAGTATGACAACTATCGCATGCCCTTTCATATAACCAACCTCAATTATTTTAATTAATATTATTTTACTTTTTTAAATTATATATAAATAGCTATTTTTGATTTTAATTGATTCAAAATCCTCAAGGCTTTTTTAATCTTACAAAGTATATTCAGTAATTCATTTTCCAAAAAGTTTATACATATGTAGCACTAGTGTTATGAATCATTGTTTCGTGAAAATTAGTTAGTTTTATATATAATATTATTATATACATTAAATATTGACATATGTAAAACTTTTACATATGGGGTGATATTATTACTTACAATAGAAATGTGTTGAAAACTAAAAAGCATTTAATGAAATACTTCACCAATGCTTTTACACATAATTTAATCCTATGGATTATTTCTAAAGAGACAATTCACGGATATGGAATAATGAAGAAGCTAGATGAATTTTTTAAATCAGATGAAGATTTTAAAAATACTTCTTCAAAAATCTATCCTCTTTTAAGAAAAATGGAACGTAACGGTCTTATAAAAGGGGAATGGAGAATTAATGAGAATAATAAACGTGTTAAATACTATTCAATCACTGAAGATGGCGAAACCGTTTTGTTATTGATTAGGGAAAAATTCAATAAATTTCAAAATAATCCTCAGTGGATAGAATTTATGAACGATATTTCAGATAGGAGCAAAGACAATGAAGAACGCAATTGAAACCAAAAATCTAACTAAGGTTTACAACAATAATTTCACTGCGGTCAATTCACTTAATTTAACCATTCCGGATAAGAGTATTTTTGGAATGTTAGGACCGAATGGAGCAGGTAAAACAACAACAATAAAAATGCTCACCTGTTTGATTCAGCCTACTTCAGGAAATGCTACAGTTGGAGGATATGACGTTTTAAAAAATCCCAACGAAGTGAGAAATCTTTTGGGAATGGTACCGCAGCAAGTTAGCTTATATAAGGACTTAACAGTAATGGAAAATTCACAGCTATGCGCTGACTATTATGGAGTACCTAGAGATGAGAGGGATTCCCGTATTAATGATTTGATGGAACTCGTAGATATCAAATATGCAAAGGATAAAAGAGTGGGTCAGCTATCCGGTGGTCAAAAGCAAAAGGCATCACTTGTGGCCAGCATGGTTCACAGGCCAGACATTTTATTTTTGGATGAACCAACAATTGGTCTAGACCCAACCACAAAACGCACATTATGGGATCTGATTCGTGAATTGAATGATAATGGGCACACAATTATTTTGTGTTCACACGACATGCATGAAGTGGACATGCTTTGTGATAATGTTGGAATTATAAATACTGGAAATCTTGTAGCCTATGACACACCGCAAGGCCTTAAGGATTCTCTATTGGAAAGCAATAGAAGAGAAATGACTGAAGCACTGTCAAAGATTTCATCTGAAAACGAGGTTTCCACCTCAACTAAAGAGGACATTGAAAACTTAAGCTTGAGGAAAATGTCAATATTGCTTAAGAAACATGATGATGCCATTATTGAATCCATGAAAAAATCTTCCAGCATTAAAAGCATTGAAATAGCTCGAAATGGCCGTTTAAATTTAAGAATCGACAGTTTTGATGACATGGCTGTTCAAAATGTGCTAAATGACATTAACTCTTCAGGAGGCATTATAAAATCCGTTTCAACTGAAGAGCCATCTCTTGAAGATGTATTTATCAAATCAACATCAAAGGTGAATGAAGATGATAGAGCCTAGAAAGTTCTGGTGGATGATTAAGAAGGAATTGATTTCACTTAAAAGACACCCCAGCCGTTTATTCGCAATACTTGTATTTCCAATAATAATGATATTGCTTTTTGGTTACGGAATGGGTGGAGACATGACAGATTTACCAATAGTGGTCGTTTCCCAAAGCAGCGGAGACTTGACAGATTTAACCCTTGACACTATAAAAACAACCGAAACCTATCACGTTGTTGAGGTTATAGATAGTCTAAGTGAAGGAAAGGAGCGTGTAGATTCAGGTGAAGTTAAGGCAGCCATCATACTGCCGTCCGATTATGATGAAGATACGTCTAATCAAAAAGCTGTAACGCTGTATTTGGATTCTTCAGACCAAATGGCATCTCAAATTCTTGAGTCTTCTACACAAGGAATATTCTATAGATTGTCTAATATGGTAGCTTCCCAAACCAGCGTTTCAACTAAAGATGCAAATGTCACTCCGTCAATTTCCCATTCTTTAAGCAACTTTAAGGATGATATAAGCTTGCATATCAACAGAATCTATGGAAATATCAAATACATTGACTTTTTGGTTCCTGCAGTTCTTGGCATGACTATTATGATGAGCTGTATGATGGGAATGGGCGCAACCATAGCGGGCGAGCGTGAAACAGGTGAGCTTGCACGACTATTCATGACTCCAACATCTGTTTCTACTGTCATTGGTGGAAAAATAGCATCAAAATTGTTAATAGAATTGGTGAGAGCTTTGATACTGATTTTAATGGCAATCATATTGTTCAATGTCAGTATTAAAGGTGGAATATTGCAGACATTTATTGTATTGGTAATTGGGGCATTGTGTTTTGTAGGATTTGGAATCATGCTTTCTGCAAGAACCCAGACCCAGGAGGACTATGCCCAAATCGTTTTGCCGTTTTCCATGCCGATGATGTTTGTTTCAGGAGTATTCTATCCAATTGAGACAATGCCATGGATTTTCCAAAAACTTGCATATATCTTCCCACTGACTTATTTGAATGATGCAATGAGAGGAATAATGCTTAAGGGACAAAATTTAGGTGATGTATGGGTAGATTTAGCAATACTTTTAGGATTTACACTATTATTCTTCATAATTGGTGTAAAAAGATTCAATAGGGATGTATAGGAGGTTTTAATTTGTATAAAAAATTTATAATTGCTTTAATAGTGTGTCTTTTATGTTTATCTCCAATTGCCGCTGAAAATTGGAATACATTTGCTGGTGATGTTAATCACACAGCTTACAGGGATGATAGTTCAGAATTTGTGACAAACTTATGGACATTCAATATGGAATCTCCGATTCACTCATCCCCTGCAATCTATAAGGACTTGATTTATATCATTTCCTCTCAAGGAATATTGAAGGCTGTGGATATGGAAACCAGTGAAGAGGAATGGGATTTGGATTTGGAAGCTCAAACCAATTCTTCTCCCATAATTAATTCAAACAGATTATATATTGGTACTGAGGATGGCCTTAAGGCTATTGACATTAACAGTCATAAAGTTGTATGGGAATATGACTGCGACAGTGTTGAGTCAACTCCTATGATTTATAATGATGTTGTTTACTTTGGAAGCAATGATGGGCACTTGTATGGACTTAACAAAACAAATGGGAAAGTCATTTTAAATAAAAAGTTGGATGGTGAGTTGAAATCATCACCAATTGTTGTCAGCGATTCAATTTATATTGGATCTACAAATGGCAAATTATATTCTATAGGAACCGATAAAGACAAAAACTGGGAATTTACCACTGGTGATGAAATTCTTTCGACACCAACCTATGTAAATAAAAGCGTAATTTTCGGTTCAAGCGATGGCAGCTTGTATTGCTTAAACAAGTCTAATGGGGATTTACTCTGGAAAGTTGATTTAAATAACAAGATAATCTCTTCTCCAACTGTGGATGAACATGACAACAGTGTATATATTGGATCCGATGAAGGTAATTTTACCTGCTTAGATATTCGTGATGGTACAATTAAATGGTCCCATTCTATTGGAGACAAAATCCAAACAACCCCTGCACTTAAAGATAATTTACTTGCTTTCGGTTCTAATAATGGTAACTTTTATGTGCTAAACAAATATACTGGTGCCGAAGAGTTTACCTATAATCCTGGAACTATATTGTTTAACGCAGCAATCACATCCTCACCAGTAATAAACGGCAATAGCCTATTCTTTGGCGATGACTCTGGAAACTTATACTCATTAAATATTGACAAACATGAGGTTCCAGGCTCAACTCAAATGTATTACTCAATAGCCGTTTTAATCATTGTTTTGATAGTGGCTTTTGTTGCAGTTAAAAAAATAAAAGATAGAAAATAACTTCTATCTTTTAATTAACTTTTAAAAAGCAATATCATTTAAATATAAATAGATGGAACCCATTATTTATATATAGAGCCAAGCAGAATATTTTCAAATAACCTGACTTACATATGGTATCACGAATATGAATCAATAATTGAAAGAATAACTTTTTAATAACTTTTAACGAATTTAAACGAAACTTTATATCTAACAAAAAGTTAATACCCTATTTTCATTAATTCTTTTTTTCAAAATTCCCAAATATAACCATCAAGCTTTACAGCATCCCCCATTAACAGGTCATTTTTAATTTTATTTATATAAAATAAATAATGGAGTTATATGAATAGACAAATAATTGATGAATGAAAAATATTTAATTATCATAAGTTTCAAAAAAAGTAGTGTAAAGAGAAAAGTTATACAACTATCGCATAAGTTTTCATATAATACCTCAATTATGTTAATTAATAATATTTTACTTTTTTAAATTATATATAATTAATAGCTACTTTTTCTTTTCATGAATATTAATTCAAAATATTTGTATAAAGTTGATTGAAAAATATGCATAAGTGGTAGAACTTTTTCGTGAGTTTCAATGAAACAATGTTCTCTAACCTTTTTTACAACATCATTATCTTTAACATCACCAATCAACAAAGGAGAATCAAGATTATGCAACTTTTGGTTCCTTTTGACCATCTTCATGTTGCTGTTGGCATAACACACTTTAAATTATCTACTACATTTAGTGAAATTTGTTCTATACTATACGAACAAAAAATGATTTAAAAGTAGCAAAATCCTCTACCACAGTCCTGCCCATATTATTTTACAATATATTTAAATAACATAACCTATAAACTTATCATGATAAGTTTTATTGTTGGATGATACTATGGACACGTTAAATAAGGTTGAAAAGATAGATATAATTCCATTATATCCTGCACTGAATTTAATTTTAAAAGGCCATACAAGCTTTTTTGAAAAAAAACTCAAAGGAACTAATGTGACTCCTGCTGAAATACATTATATTCTAAGAATTTATGTGGACAATGAAAATATCACACAACGGGATTTATCAGAAACGTTCAGCGTATCCGAACCCGTCGTTGCCAGAACCCTAAAAAATCTTGAAAACAAGGGATTTGTAATACGAACTAAAGATCCCAACAATAAAACACGAAGATTACTCTCTTTAAGTGAACAGGGTTTTGAAATAAGTGAAAACATGTTACATATTACCGATGAGTGGTTAAAAGAAATCTATAAGGATATCAATGAATCAGATATTGACAAATTCAATGAAATAATTAAATTACTGGTCATTAATTCTTTGAAATTATAAAAAAACAACAAAATTATAAGGTGATAATTATGGCAGAATCATTATTGGACAAATGGTGCGGAGAACCATGGCTGCATACAACATATTTTTTAGGAATCGTGATGCTTAATGTTTTGATAATTAATTGGGGCGTATGGGATGTGCCGCAAAAATTAATGGCATTGCTTGCAATATTTCTACCTTTGCATGTATTTGAAGAGCTTGCCTGGCCAAACGGATTTCATTTCATGATGAACAAGATAGTTCAAAAATCAGACAATCCTCTTGCATATCCTGAAAACAAGCTAACCGACATGATTACTAACTTTGGAGCGGAAATACTATTCATCGCATTAACATTCCTCACACCAATGCTCGGAAACAAAGGAGTGATATTTGTAATATTTTTCGGTATCGGCGAAACAATTGCCCATACAGTATTCAGCACACTAACATACAGACAATACAAATCCAAAGGCAAAAAAACATTATATTCGCCAGGACTAGTAACAGCATGGTGTTTATTGCTTGAAACCGCAATTTACGGCATATACTGGTTAATATATTCAAAAACCTTTGTTATGGCAGACTTATGGGGATTGGCATTTGTAGCATTTCTAATCATATTCATGATACGTTTACCGTTTATCATATCCTACAAATATAAATCCACAAGATTTGCATATTCAGAAATAGGATATCTGGAAAAATACGAATCTGATTGAACTGCAATAGATATGCCAAGTAGTTCGATTTCAAAAGTTAATATGAAAACTATGCATCGATATAAATAGAGGTTAGAATAATTTTTGTTGTGCATCAATGAAGCTGGGTTCATTGACCTCATTTACAACATCATCATCTTTAACTTCCCCAATCAATAAGGGTGAATCTGGATTATGCAACTTTTGATTCTTTTTGACCAGCTTCATGTTGGCGTTGGCGTAACACACTTCAAAATATCTACAACTTTTAGTGAAATTTATCCTATCATACAAACAAAATGAATAAAATCAAAATTGAATAATTTCTGACAACACTCAAACCATTTAAAAAAAAAGGCAAATGAGAGATTGTCTCTCATTGTTTTTTAATATTTTTATTTTTTATCCGCAGCGTTATAATTAACATAGCTGCTAACACGATGGCTAATCCATACATTACGGTTGCCATTGCATTCTGAATAATTATATCTGCAGTATTCACAACAATACTATCTTGTCCCTCTATAGTGTCTAATTTTTGGAAGTAGTCATAGACCTCCTGATGGAATTGTTCATCTCCTGAATAATCAGGCGCATAGGTATCGACTGCAGTACTAATACCGCCCATAACTCCAAGAATTAGAATTATTCCAATGATTGCTGTACCCAATGAGGAACCTAATGTCTCACCAGTTGTAATAATACCAGATGCATTATTTTGGCCTTCAGCAGGAACATCGAATAATGCAACATCCGCTGCTAAAGCCATCATAAAACCAATACCTGTCCCAAGTAAAAACTGCCCCGGAATTAAATCCAGCATGTTTACATTTAATTTAAATTGATAACTTAAAATCAGACATCCTACAATAGATATTATACATCCTATTGCCATGAGCGTCTTGTGATTCAGTTTTCCTATTAGATTTGGAGCGGTCAATGAAAAAATAAACAAAGCCATAACAAACGGAAGTGAAGCCAAACCAGTATCGAATGGATTTAACTGCAATACACTTTGGAAAAACAGAACCATTACAAAAAATGTTCCAGATATTACAATATTATATAATAACTTAATAGATGTACCTATACGCAAATTTTTGTCTCTAAATAATTCAACATCAATCAATGGCACCTTGCCTGACCTTTTTCTTTTGAGTTCAAACCATATAAAGATTGCTAAGACTATCAATCCCAAAATTATCTCAATTATGCTGGTAGCAACATCCTTAGTCAGAGTCAAAATACCAAGCACAAGCAAAAGAAGACATATACCGGAAAGTATAGCACCACTAATATCAAGATCGCTTTTAGATTCAGTAGGCTTAAAATCAGGTATTTTATTTTGCATTACTAAAATAAATAAAATGAATATTAATTCAAATGCGAAAGTGTATCTCCAGCTGAAAAAAGTTGTAATAAGCCCACCAAGGAGCGGAGCTAAAATATCTGCAAGTCCTGCCATTACCCCGAGAGTTGCCAAAGCAATTGTACGCTTTCTGCCGGAATATATTCCGCTTATTATTGAAACTATGGCAGGCAGCATTAATGCCGCAGCAACACCTTTAATCGCTGCCCATCCGACAAAAAACATTGTAACACTTGAACTTAATACTGCAGCAAATATTCCTATACCAAAAAGTGCAGCACCAATTACAAACAGTTTCTTTTTACCAACTATGTCCTGAAGTTTGGTACTGAACAGTATCAACGCAGCAGTGATAAGAGTACAAAACGACACAATCATTTGAATAGTACTAACATCAGCATTCAAATCAACAACAATTCGAGAAATGCTAACATTCATGAAGAAAGAGTCCAACACTATAATAAATGAAGCACAAGCCACAACTATTAACGGAAACCAAGAACTCTCGTTAGCCTTTTCATTCATACTTATTAATCCTCCAACATATTATCTTAAAAAATATTTTAACATTCAAACTTAAACATGAACTTAATTTTATATTTGCTTTCCAAACAATTAAATTTTTGGATGGAATTTTTACATAATACTGCAAGAACACCACAATTCTGTAAGATTGATTTTCAAATGCATTCTATGAACATCAAATATCAAAGGCCTAACTAAAAACTACATCAATCTATTTTGAGCATCAATATAGCTTGGCTCTGAAATTTCCTTTACGGTTTCACCATCTTTAACATCCTCGATTAACAATGGTGAGTCCGGATTATGCAACTTCTGATTCATTTTAACCAACTTCATGTAACTGTTTGCATAACGCACTTTAAATTATCTACTACTTTTAGTAAAATTTGTTCGATACAATACGAACAAAAAAAATTAAAAAGTAAATGAATTATCTACTACTTTTTAGTTAAGTTTGTTTTATAGTTAACGAACAAATATTACTTGTCAAATGCGACTCTTTCAAAAACTTTGTTGATTTGAAATTTTTTAATGAAAATTAGTTTGTAATTTTTAATTTTGCTTAAAAATAGTTAAATTTAATAAATAGGTGGAGTAAAAGTTTTTATTATGCATAACCAAAAAACAAATACTCC
>NZ_JAFRSC010000046.1 GCF_017427765.1 Methanobrevibacter sp.
TCATCTCCAAGATTCACCGCTTTTAATACCAGTGCTTTATAATCTTTTGTATTCAACAAGCACCACAGTGCCGCTTCCAATGTATCGACGACATAACCTGTACTTTTTATCTCCTCTTCTGGCAAGTTTGCAAAATCTTCTCGCCATAATCTTGAATACTTTTCCAACTCATCTGTAAAGCAAGAACCACTATAATATTTTTCAGCATTCCCCAAACCTATTTGAATCGCCTCTGGGATGCTTTTTCCTCCCAGCAACTGTACTGCTATTAAGGAATAAATTCCACAACCAACCATACTTCTCGGATGCGCATGGGTCAAGGCTGATACTTCATGAATCACCAACATTGCCCTTTCATCAAAATTTTTTCCATAAACGCTGTGTAAATAAACGGCAACAGGCAAAATCCTCATCAGCGAGCCGTTTCCATTTGAATAGCTTTCTTCTGAACCGCAATCCTCAAGAGGTTTTTCTCTGACATATTTTATTATCGCCGATAACGTTGTTCCCCCACAATCGAATACCTCCCCTCTTGCTGTAAATTTCCCTTCAAAATACCAAAGGGCAAAATTATTCATTAAATCCACATAGTCTATTCTTTTCTGTCGAGCTATGCTTTCCATCGTTGCTATCGTCAGGCTTGTATCATCTGACCATGTTCCTACCGGTTGATTATGACTTCCAAATCCGAACATATCTGTTACTGGTTTTCTTTTAAGAGTCTCTCGACTTTTAAATTCCACCGGAACACCAACCGCATCAGCGACCGCTATTCCCATTGTCATTGCTTTTATAGTCTCTAAGTTAATCATCCTCTTCATTCTCCTCTTTTTTAATCAGTTGTTCATAACAAAGCTCACGACATTTACGAGCCAGCTCATTATCCGGTTCAAGTTCCAACACCTTATCAAAGTCGGCTATTGCCAATTTATAATTATTTCCCCATCTTATTATCGCCAGTCCTCTATACAAATATGCTTCAACACAATTATTGTCCATTGCTATAACTTTATCAAAATATTTACAAGCAAGAATTTCATCGTTTAAATCCCAAACGGTATAACTTGTTCCTAATTCCAAATGCGCCAAGCCCAGCAAAAAATAAATCTCTTTTACCATATCCGAATCTGAACCAAATCGAACAAATTGCAATGCCTGACTGCAATAAGCCACCGCATTATTATATTTTCCCATTGCATAGTTTTTACGCGCTTCTTCAAGTTTTTCCCTAGCAACCAATTTGTCTTCTTTCATAACATTATCTCCTTTAATCACTAAATTTAAATCTGATATTGGCGGGAGTCCTTCCCCAAACTTTTCTTTCTCCTTTGAGTAATAATTTCTCAGCCGTTTCTCTATTCATTTTTATACACGATGTAAGCCATTCATCATCACTCATTTCAAGTGCCCTGTCATATTCAGCAAGGGCTTTTTCATACTCGGCAAGCTTCAAATAGATATTCCCCAGATTGTAATAGCCAGAAACTTCATTCGACTCAAACTCTATTGCTTTTGTATAATCTTCCAATGCCAGCTCATATTCTCCATTTTTCTCATGAGCCAGACCACGATTATTGTATGAAATCACATCATCAGGGTTCAATTCTATCGCTTTTGTGTAATCCGAAATTGCCCTCTCCAATTCAAACAACTCATAATGATTATAACCTCTCAACCCATAAGCTTTATAATTATCCGGAGCTAGGGCTATACATTTCGTAAGAACAAAAATTGCTCGCCTATATTTCTCTTTGTTGAAAAAAGCTACACCCAACCAAAAATGAGCTTCCGCATTCTTGGGATTTAA
>NZ_JAFRSC010000017.1 GCF_017427765.1 Methanobrevibacter sp.
TCTAAATTCGTTCGACTTGCATGGCTTAATCGAATCCCAATAGCAGTAACATCTGCCAGGATCAAACAGAATTGAACACATAACAGACATAATAAAAGTAAAGATTATTATGAAGTACGCTAAAAAAACATAGACGAGTATGTATACACATAAAATTTGATTTAAAAGTTTCTATAATCAAATTTCACCACATCTACAAAACTTACATCATACCTGAAAAACTCAAGTACTCACAAAAGCACATTTATGATATTAATAATCTAATTAATAATAAACATGATAAATTATAGCTACATGCGGAAAAGCAGTCATCATAGTCATGATTGTAAATACAATAAGACTTAAACCAACGCCATAAAACACATAGCACAACTAATAGATGGATAAATTATAGTAACAAAGTTAATTAAAAAACATTGCAAATATATATTAAATTTAAAAATAACAATTTTTAATTAATTTTAAAGAAAAATAATTTATATGAATTTTATTTACATTGAAATAATAATAATTATTAACTATTCTCAAACTAATTTATCATGAATAATCATTGTTATAGATTCGAACAAAAGAGTATTACAAAAAATAAATTATTTAATACTACTTATTTTTTAATAAACTACACAAACCAAAAACAGGATTAATATTTAAAACTTTCTATCTAATTCAAATAATAATTACTTTATATATAGCTAAACCAAAGATATTATTGGTGATAAAATATGAAGTTCGGTATAGAATTCGTACCTCAAATACCATTAAAAGAATTAGTAAGTTTAGTAAAATTAGCAGAAGACGTTGGTTTTGAATACGCATGGATCACAGACCACTACAACAACAAAAACGTATACGAAACCTTAGCATTAATTGCAGCTGAAACTGAAACCATTAAAATGGGTCCTGGTGTAACCAACCCATACGTAAGAAGCCCTGCAATCTCAGCTTCTGCAATCGCAACCATTGACGAAATCTCAGAAGGAAGAGCAACCTTCGGTATCGGTCCTGGTGACAAAGCAACTTTTGACGCTTTAGGAATTGAATGGACCAAACCTGTATCAACTATTAAAGCAGCAATCGCTGACATTAACACTTTATTAGCTGGTGAAAAAACTGAAGGCGGAGCAGCATTAGGTGGAGCAAAAGCTGTCCAAGAACACATCCCTATTTACATGGGTGCACAAGGACCTAAAATGTTAGAAACCGCTGGAGAAATCGCAGATGGTGTATTAATTAACGCTTCAAACCCTAAAGATTACGAAGCAGCTATGCCTATGATCAAAAAAGGTATTGGAGACCAAGCTAAAGAGTTCGATGTAGGTGCATACACTGCAACTTCCATTGGTGCAGACTCTGACGCAGCTAAAAACGCAGCTAAAATTGTAGTTGCATTTATCGCAGCAGGTTCCCCACCTCCAGTTATCGAAAGACACGGATTACCTGAAGGATTCAACGAACAAATGGGTGCTTTCTTAGCTAAAGGTGACTTCGGTGGAGCTATCGGTGCTGTAACTGACGAAGCTTTAGACGCATTCTCAGTATGTGGTACTCCTGATGAGTTCATTCCAAAAATTGAAGGCTTAGCTGAAATGGGTGTAACTCAATACGTAGCAGGTTCCCCTGTTGGTAAAGACGTAGAAGAATCCATTAAATTATTAGGAGACGTAATTGCAAGTTTCTAAACTTGCTTACTTTTTCTTTTTTTATTTTTTTAAACCAGTATACACAACTTATTAACAAACTATTTTTCAACAACAATTTTAATTATTAAAAAATCCTATTATATAATATTATAATTATTATATTGCAGGTATTATAATGGAAATTGAAAATTTATGTAAAGATATTAGACAAAGAGCTTTTGAGCGAAAAGATCCAAAAACTCCACAGCAAGTTGGAGCGAGTTGGTATAATGATGATTTAACTTACGACGGTGTTTCAAAAACATTATTTATCATATTACCTACTCCAGGATGTGCTTGGGCACTTGGAGACAGCGGCGGATGCACAATGTGCAGCTATGTTTCAGATTGTACCTTAGAACCAATCGATACAGAAACCATTTTAGAAATATTCAACCAGCATCTCGAAAGGCACCCCATAGCTGAAGAGGACAAAATTTCAGTAAAACTGTTTGCTTCAGGAAGTTTTTTAAATCCTTATGAACTTCCAAAGGATGCCCGTGATGAAATTCTAAAAACATTGGTTAATTTAGGCAATGTTACCGAGATAATTGTTGAATCAAGACCGGAATATGTTAAGGAAGATGTTTTGGATGAAATTTTTGAAATCATTGGTGACACATTATTTGAAGTCAGCATCGGTCTTGAAACATCCGACGATTATACCCGTCTTAAAAAAATCAACAAAGGTTTTACCCGCCAGGACTTTGAAGATGCTGTTAAACTAATGCAAAATCTAAAAGAAACTAAAGGATACAATTTAAAATCAAAAGCATATATCTTTGTAAAACCAATTCTAGTATCTGAAAAGCAAGCCATTGAAGAAGCAATAGAAACTGCAAGATATTGCGATTCCATTGGAGTAAACAGACTTTCATTTTGTCCTGCAACAATACATGGCGGAACTGTCATTGAAAGGTTTTGGAGAAAGGGAGCATATCAGCCACCTTGGATTTGGTCATGCATTGAAATTATAAATACAGTTAGGAAAGAAATTGATATGCCTGCACTTCTAGATACCTCTGGTTTCGGTTCAAGACGTGGACCATATAACTGTAAAAAATGCAATAAAGACTTGAAACATATGATAATAGCCAACAATTTAACTCAAAAGCCGATTGAATATGAATGCGAATGTAAAAATGAATGGTTGGCTGAAATAGAAAATTCAGACATGAACAGCTCAACAGTTGAGATTAAACATATCCCATTATATTAATATAATTAAAGGAATAATAGAATAGTAGGAGGAAAATATGAAAACTAAATTTGTTAGTTTACTGGCGATACTTCTCGGATTAATAATTATTATATTTCCAGTATTGGGACTCATTGGAGTTAGTTCTTTAATAGGTCTTTCAGTATTGTTAATGTCTATTTATTTACTGATTGTTGGAGTAACCATAATAGACTATAACGGTACCGGAGCAATAATGGATTTGATTTTGGGACTTCTGTTATTATTCTTGAGTATTGGATTAATATTCAATCCTGCATTACTTGGATTTTTAACAGAAATCACATTATATCTTGCAGGAATAATGCTGATTGTTGTTGCAGTGGCATCATTAATCAATAATCGCAGCTCAAGATATGGATTTTATATTGGAATAGCTGGAATTATCCTTGGTTTATTATACATAGTGATTGGAACCTACATTTCAAATCCGATAGTTCTTGGTACATTAATCGGAATATGGTTAGTAATCAGTGGTGTTTTAAAATTAATGGATAGATAAATCTATCCTACTCTTTTTTTGGTGTTAATATTGATTGGAATAAGTGCAGATTTTGACCCGGTGCATAAAGGTCATGAGGAATTAATCAGACAAGCTCACAAGTTAGCTGATGAGGAAAATAAAAAAGTTGTGGTTTATTTAAATAAAGGATTTAGTGCAAATCACGCTCCGTTTTTTGTAAATTTCGAAGCCCGCCGTGAAATGGCACTGGCATTAGGAGCAGATGAAGTGAAATCCTTTGAAGGACTTCATCACAGATTAGTTCTATCATATAGCGTTCCAATCAGACTCAAGCAGATGATAGATGATGGAGTTACTGACTACATTACCTCAGCAAGCATTCCTCTTTCCGAGATAAAGTCCAAAGCTGAAAAGTTTATAAGCGAAGGAAACTTTGTCGGAATGCCTAAAAGTTACACCAACCGAAATGAAATCAGATGGTATGCAATTAATGAGTTTCTTGGATCCAAACTTACATATCATGTTGTAAAAGAATTCAACAAAGAAAAGTACTCCGGAAGACTTATAAGACAATCCATCATTGACAATGGCATGTTAATTTCAAAAGATGTTGAAAAATTGCTTCCAAAAACTACAGTTGAGATTCTGCAACGTGAAATTGACGCCGGCAGAGTGCCCGGTGAGAGAAACTGGAATGAAATCTATAAAAGAATGAATACCTATTCCAGAGGAAACCTTGAAAAAATAGCTTACCTTAATGGAAATACCATCAATGAAATTATAAAAAGAAGGGTTTATAGAGACCCCGAATCTATATGGGCTGTTTTTAGAAGATCAGATTATGGACCTGTAATGACAAGACTTGCCATTAGCGCTATCGAAATGGAAGTAACCAAAAAGGAAGTAATGAATTTAATGAAAAGTTACGAGTCAACTGGAGTGATACCGGATAATCAGAAGGTTCAAAGAGTAATCGACAGGGCATGGTATGTTGCAAGTGAAGGTGAAAAGGGCATAAGTGCCCGTCAGGCAAATGAAACATTCAGAAGTCAAAAGATAACTGTTGATGCACCTTTAACACTTGAAGCAGGGCTTAACTTAACAAAATTCGAAACAAAAATTACAAAAGAAGGTATTAAAACGGATTTGTATGTCGATAAAAACGGCAAGATTTCTGTTCAGTTTAAAAGTGAAGGCAAAAAGATAAAAACAAACTTAAGGCTTCCGGCAGTGGAAGTGACCTATTTAAGATACATTATGGATTCCCACTTTATACCAGTAAGCGGAAGCATAAAAAAAGCCAAAAAAGGGTTTAAGGTCAAAGTAGTTATCGGTTAAGCTTTTTTAATGCTGCCTTAACCATTATTAGCTCTTCATCATCAAAATAATCAATAATCTGGTTTAACTCCTCACTTTTTCTTTTAGAGTTATCCAAGGTATTATTAATTCTTGAAATTGATTTTTCCCTGAATTCATCGCCTTCAGTTAGTGCCAATATTTCAAAAAATTCATCTTCAAGATTGTTTTTTCTGGCAATTTCCGATGATTCAATAAGCAGTGCAGACAATGTCTTGGTGTAACTGCTTCTAAGCAATTTTAAAATAGCTGCATCACCAATATTGTCGCTTATTTTTTTAGTGGTTATGAACTCATTTAAAAACTGCAAATCATCTGATTTTTTGCCCGCAACATATAATATGGGATTTTCAGAGTCAATTTTTCCAATAATTGCTCCGTCAACCAAATTTTTAACGCTCCCAGCGATTTCGAAAGTGGTATCTGGAGATATATTATTCAAATCAAGATAAATTCCATCACAATATTTTCCATAATTTTTGGCAACATCCAAAGCGGAACCCGGAGAAGTGGCTGAAATTAAAATATCTGAATTGACAGCAACCTCCTTAAATGAATCAAAAACTTCAATATCGGTTTTTTTAATGTGTTCTATTGTTTTAGATGATCTGTTTTCAAAAGATGTGACAAACTGAATATCATCGGATTTGATTAAATTAAAAAGATTTTTCGATACTTTTCCAAAACCTATTAAACCTATAATCATATTATCAATAATTATTTTTTAAATAACAGCATATCGTGGAGATTTACCCCAATGTCTCTTGAAATTGTATTGCATTTCGCACATAACAAAAAGTAGATTTCTTTTGAAGATAAATCTATTTCAGTTAGTCCTTCATAGTTGCCCATACCTTTGGAAATAATGAACTTATGGTCGTTGAAAATTTCTCTAAATTCCTCTGAAATCTTACTGTCGACATAACCGACTGTTCCAGCACCAATTTCTACAAGCTCGCCGAACTCATCAAGACCTGCATCCAAAGCTTCGGCCATGCATGCATCATTTAGAATCGGTTCTGATTTAACTGCAATTGTAATGTCAATACCATATTGCTTAATTTTTCCAAGAAGCAACTTATCGAAAACGATTTCACCAGTATTGTCCACAAGATATAATACTTTCTTATTTGTCTTAAGTGAATCTTCAAATTCAACAATATCTTTAACAGTCAAATCCTTTTTTAAGGAATCCTTTATGACGCTTTCAATATCATCATCCAATGTAAATGCACCAAAATCCAGAATATTTCCAATAATAGCTATCTTTACATAATTCTCCAGGCTGTCATCTTCATCCAATATCCGTTTAACATCAGGCAGATATTTCAAAGCCAATTCATTGCCCTCAATTTTTTCTCTAAAATATGGGTCACTGCAGCCGGTCCTTTCTTTGATAATGGCATGCATTGTAGAACCAGTACTATTTGAATTGGTGCCTTTTTTAAAACATTCACTGAGATATTCAAAAATTTCTCGAATTATCTCCATTTTAAGGTCTTCATCATCAGTT
Organism: Methanobrevibacter sp.; assembly: GCF_017427765.1. Lineage (GTDB taxonomy): Archaea > Methanobacteriota > Methanobacteria > Methanobacteriales > Methanobacteriaceae > Methanocatella. The sequence continues at coordinate 6,249 of NZ_JAFRSC010000017.1, forward strand.
GATAAATCAAGAGCTTCTCTAGCCTGTCTTAAAAAGCAAGGCCCACATTCGTAACTTATTTTCACTTAACCACCGTAAATAATCTGAACCAACTGTATTTCATCATTCTCTTCGATTACAGTATCTTCAATTACAAGTTCCCCATTCTGTTTAGAGACAATTGTTTGAGCAGATAACTCCAAATCATTGAGCAAATCTTTAATAGTATAATTTTCACGAGGAATTTCCTTTTCTTCATTAATGTTTTTATATTTTAAAGTAAATGACATATAATTACACTCCTAACTCTTCTAAAAAGGAACATGCTTTGCAAAGCTCATTTGATGAAGGCTCGCCGCATCTTGCACATCTTCCATGAGCATAATCCTTTTTAAGTTCCTTTTTCAAAATATTTTTAACTTTATCATAACCTCTAAGTGTGGAATATTTAATGGTCGGATGGCTTTGCGAAAGCTGGTTAATAACTTCTGAAACTTCACCTCTGAATGACTGCATTGCATACGGACAGCTGTCAAAGTGAACTTCCAAATCCTTTGCAACAACGTAAAGTCCAATTTCACGCTCCGGAATTTCCCTTAAAGGTTTGATTTTAACTGTGAACTCTTCTGCTTTTGATTCCGTTTTGGCACCCAATTTAGTTAGATTACCAGTATTTCCTTCAAGATAATTCATCATAATTGCCTGGACTTCATCATCAAGGTTATGTCCTGTTGCAATCTTTGTGGCATTCATCTCACGAGCGGCCTTGTTAATGATGGTGCGTCTGAATACACCGCAGTATGTGCATGATCCCTTATGGTTATCAGTCTGCATTATCTCATCTAGAGTAATTCCATATTCATCTTTAAGGGATACCACCTTATGTTCAATGCCCAGCCGTTCGGCATGTCTGACTGCAATATCAACACCGTCCTGACGGTAATTGTCAATTCCTTCATCAACAGTTACAGCACAAATGTCTATGATGTTTCGCTCCCTGTAGGAGTTTAAAATTTCTAAAACTGTCACACTGTCCTTTCCGCCTGAAAGTGCTACCAAAACTTTATCTCCCCTGTCAAGTAACTTTTCTTTTTTAATTGTCCTTTTGACTTTTCTTTCAATAGATTCAATGAAACAGTCTTTGCATAACAATTGTCCTGACTGTTCCTTTTTGATAATGACTTTGGGATTTCCACATTTACTGCATTGCATATTTTCTACCTACATCTGTTCTACAAACCTTGCCAACTGGTTTAGGGTGTTGACCTCAAAAACCTGTGCTCCCGCATCCCTATACAGTGAAACACAACTGTCAACTACATCCCATTTATTTCTGTCTTCGGGATTTAGAATAATAACCTTTTTTGAATCTCTTACCATTTCTTCAACGAGCTCCACACTTGCAGGAATTCCTTTAACTTTTGGGCCTGCCCAATCCCTACAATCAGACAGGATAATTACATAAGACTTATTGTTAATATTTGCGACCTCCTGAAACTGCTTGAATGCAGAATACATGTCTGAGGTACCGTGGACCATCATGTTTTTAACACGCATATCCTTAACTTTTACAAATGAATCAATCAAGTATTCTTCCTTTAATGCTTTGGTAGTTTCAATTACCTTATTGTCAAATTCAAATGTTCTTGAGCGCTTAAAAGCAGTTTGCGCTGAAAACATCAGCATGAAAAACCAACTACTGATCCATTCACAGGACCCGCTGATGTCATTTAAAAACAAATGCTCATTCTTGTGAGGTCTTGGCTTTGCCTTTACAAGCTCAAACGGCACTCCACCATATTTCAAATTGGCTCTGATAGTCCTTCTGATATCGATTTTATTTGAATGGGTTTGAACCTTTCTTCTTGAACGTTTATTTGCAATTTTTTTACCTAATCTCTGACATATTTCAAGCATCCGAGGGTCAAATCTATTCAGTTTGGTTAAGTCCTTATTCATCAGCTCGCCGTCACGCTCAAGCTGTTTGACTTCATCCAAAAGAGGCTGGCCTGAAAGCATTTTTATTTTTTCATTTTCAGCCTTTTCCTTATTGATTTTTTGGAAAGTGTTGTTCTGTTTTTTAATAATGTATTTGTTGGATTTTGGACCCCTACCCCTATAGGCCTTATTGAGTTCTGATTGAATATCATTTTCCTTTTCAGGTTCTGTTTTGAAAATTTGTTCAAAAATCTTATTGAATTTGGGAATGTCATATCTGTCTTTAACATAAATAGCCATTAAGGCAGTTTTTAAAAGCTGCCTGTCATCTTCGCCAAAATCATTATATATTTTAACAGCGGACTGTGTGCTTCTTATACTTACCGGCAGCCCTTCACTTCTAAGCTGAGAGGATAAAGTTGCAATTTTTGAAATCATATTATCTTTTGTTTAAAACATCCTTAATAACACGTTTTTTATCGCTTTCAGTTTTAATAGCTACACCAATACTACTTTCTAAAGACTCATCCATGTTTTTAGTACCTAAATTGGTTACAGATTTAACCCAATCTACAGTTCCCCTAACTGAAGGTTTTTTCATTAAATTAAGGTTACGTATCTCATGAACCAATTTTACAACTACAGAAACAACTTCATCATCCGCTTCAGGTATTTTTGATTTGACGATTTCAATTTCCCTTTCAATGCTCGGATATGGAATATATAAAAATAGACATCTGTCTTTGGTTTCATCAAGAAGGGATCTCTGTGAATTTGAAGTTAAAATTACAATCAAATCGTTTTGAAGCTGAAATGTTCCCAAATCATTGATGGTGATTTCCTGTTCACCCAACGCCTGAAGTAAAAAACTTTCAACTTCCTCATCAGCCTTATCAATTTCATCAATTAACAATACAGAATCATTCTGGTTTAAAAATGCATTAAGAAGCGGCCTTCTGATAAAGTATTCCTCATCAAATATCTTTTCTTCAGTGTTTGATTCATTTCTGGCGGCTTCGAGATGCAATAGTTGTTTTTGATAATTCCATTCGCCGACAATTTGTTCAAATGTAATTCCTTCATAACATTGAATCCTGAAGAAATCTCTTTCAAATGATTTTGCAATTACTTTCGCAAGCTCTGTTTTACCAACACCCGGCGGACCTTCAATAAGCATAGGTTTTCCTAAAAGTAATGATAAATAAACTGTTGTGGATATTTCATTATTTGAAACATAATCAGAACTTAAAAGTAATTTATCAATGTCTTTTATTGAAATGTTTTCTGTTTGCAAACTTTTACCTTCCATAATTTTTATCGATAAATATAATTTATTATAATTAAATATAAGATTTATGTAACTATTTATATATTATTTAATAAGTAATATAATATTAATCAAGGAGGTTAAAAAAATATGGAAACTGATAATGCAATCATAATAATTCTATTGATTCTTATTGTATTGGCGTTAGGAGCATATTTAGTTATAACCGGAACTGGACTTACATTAATGCATAATGATTCTCCGGTTGTAAATAATACTACCTATACAAATAATACATCATTAAACGATTCTTCAACAAATACAACAACCAGCCATGATACTGGAGCTTATGCACCAACTTCATCCGAAAGTAGTGTCAGCAGTTCAAGCTCTAGTTCGTCCGTTTCCCAGGATAGTTCGCAGAGCAGTCAATCACAGGTAGATAGTGGAAGTCAATCACAAAGTCCTCAAGCCGGACAAGCTGAAGGAACTTATGACCCTTCGGACTTTAATTAAAACTAATTTTTAAATTCATCAGGATTTTTGAACAATTCAAAATCCTGAACATATTCTTTTCCAGTAATCATCGCTATTTCTGCTTTTTGCAATTCGGAACCCAGATATGCTGCATGTTCCATACGAGTTACCAGTTCTTTTGTTATAATTTCTTCATAAACTTCTTTAGCTGTTTGACCTACAATAACCAGATCTGCCTGATTTTTCTTAAAATGAGTTGCAATAATCTTACTGTCCTTTACAGTTGTTCCATAATCAACGCTAATTTTGAAACTGCCCGCCTTATCCCTTATGAATTTTAAAGGCTTTTGAAGTCGGGTTTCTTCAACGCCGTCCCGTTCATTTAAGATGATGTCATTTCTTTTGTGTTTATCTTTAAATGCAACAAGATTTATTCCCAAATCCTTTGGAATTGATTTTCTGTGTTTTGCTAAAAACATCATTTTCGATGCAGTTGAAAGCTCATAAACACTGCCTCTTGTTTTTCCACTTTCTTCAGGAGTAAATAATATACTAACACCCAGTTCCATGCCTATTCCTGCCAAAAGGACATTGACTCCTCCAGAATCAGCATCCATCAGCTCAGTTACATTTCCCACACCAAAAAACATTGGGGCAGGATTAACCTTATGAAAATCATGACAAGCGATGATGGACTCGACAATGCTTGAACTGTTTACCGGATCTAAAATTAAATCTGCAACATATTCCAAACCTTCAGTATCCTTAATTAGCTGATGCATAGCTTCAACCCTTTCAGCAGGAGTTTTTGGAGATATTCCCTGTGTGAAATTTGTTGGAAGCAATACTGCAGGAATTCCTTTTTCTTTTAATATATCCTGAACCTCCCCATTATTTCCCAAATCCAGACTTAAAACAAAATCAATTCCATTTTCAGCTGCGACTTTAATTTCATTGGCATTTAATGTATCTATACTTAATGGCCTATCGCCCACGATTGGTCTTAATGTTTCGATTAATTCAGGAATTTTATCCGAAAAGTCTTCTCCAGCAGCCATTCCAATATCAATCATATCTGCACCGGAGTCAACGAAATATTGACATTTATTAATCAAAGCTTCTTTTGATAAAAATGGAGCATTTGCAATTTCTGAAAGCACTCTCATCGGAAAATCCTCACCTACCGGCAGATTTCTTATTAGAATATTATTGGGTTTTTTAAGCAGCTCTTTAATGTTTTCCTCATCATTTTCAAAATCTTCAATGAATTTAAAAGCCTCTTTTCTTTTTTCTTCTTCAATCAGTTTATCTGCAGGCTTATCTTCTGATAAAGTAATATCATCTATTAGATTCAATACCATTGCAAGGTCTGCTCCGTCAGTCGAACCTTTAAATGTCGGAATCCCCAACTCTTTAGTGATTTCCCTTGTGCCTTTTTTAATCAATCCCGGAACTAAAATCAAATCTATATCATCCAATTTATCTGAAAAATGAGTTTTAACTTCTTTAATGATTTGCCTAGGAGTTAGAAATGCTGCAACCTGGGTTTCGGCAACATGTACAATAATATTTTCTTTTGAATCGGCAACCACTTCCTTAATTAATGGGTATGCCAAGTTACCTGTAATAATCAAAACGTTCATAATAACCAGTCAATAAAGTCAATATAATAATTATTATATGAATTAATTAATATTTAATCTTTTTAGAAAAATTTGATTAAAAAAACTTTTTTTAATGCTCAACAATCATTAATAAGTATTATAAATCCTCTGTTGAAAAAATAAACAAAAAACAATAGACTTAAACAAAATAATTTAAACAAATTTATCAAATAATTAAAATTTAACATAAGATTTATATATTTTGTAATTTATAATGATTATACATGATAAATATATGGAGGAAAAATTAATGATTGAAATTCGTTTTCATGGAAGAGGCGGACAAGGAGCTGTAACTGCTGCTGAGATTTTGGCAAAAGCAGCATTTAAAGACGGTAACTATTCCCAAGCTTTTCCATTCTTTGGAGTTGAACGTAGAGGAGCTCCAGTTATGGCTTTCACAAGAATTGATGATAAGCCAATTGATTTAAGATATCAAGTATATAATCCAGACTACGTACTTGTTTTAGATGATGGATTATTAAATGTAGTAGATGTATTTTCCGGAATTAAAGACAATACTGAAGTAACCATCAACACTCAAAGCTTTGAAGGCAGTGGAGAACATGAAGTTTACAGTATTGATGCAACTGGAATTGCATTAGACATGTTAGGACGTAACATTGTAAATACTATTATTTTAGGATATTTTGCTAAGAAAACCCAAGCAGTAACCATCGAATCACTTCTCGAAGTGATTAAAGAAACATTCCCAGGTAAAGTTGGAGAACTAAATGTAGAAGCTACTAAAAAAGCTTATGAAATGGGTTAAGGGTGATTATAATGGTAAGTATAGGATGTGTAATTAAAAACCCAGGCAATAGTAGAAATAACAAAACTGGAAGTTGGAGAACATTTAAACCAATTTTGGATAAAGAAAAATGTATCGATTGTGACAATTGTATCCTATTTTGTCCAGACGCCAGTGTAAACAAACAACATGATATTGATTACGATTACTGTAAAGGATGCGGAATTTGTGCATACGAATGTCCTTCCGATGCAATCGAAATGGTAAAAGAATAAAGAGAGTGATTAAATGGTAAAAGAAGTAATGACCTCAAATAAAGCAGTTGCAGAAGCTGTTAGATTAGCTAAACCACAAGTTATTCCTGTTTATCCAATTACTCCGCAAACTACAATTTCAGAATATTTGGCGCAATATGTTGCTGATGAAAAAATTGATGCTAAATATGTCAAAGTAGAATCCGAACACAGTGCAATAAGTGCTGCTGTTGGAGCTAGTGGTGCTGGAGTAAGAGTATTTACAGCAACATCTTCACAAGGATTAATGTTAATGCACGAAATTTTATTTGCAGCAGCAGGTATGAGAACTCCATTCGTATTAGCTGATGCAAACAGAGCAATTTCCGCACCATTGAACATTTGGAATGACCAACAAGACTCCATTGCACAAAGAGATGCAGGCTGGTTGCAAATTTATGTTGAAAATGCTCAGGAAGCATTAGACACAACATTAATGGCTTACAAAGTTTCAGAAAATCCTAATGTATTGCTTCCGTCAATGGTATGTTTAGACGGATTTATCTTAACACACACTGTTGAACCTGTCGAAATTCCAGACCAGGAAAGTGTAGACAAATTCCTACCTCCATATGTACCAGAACATGCATACCTTGATCCAAAAGAACCAATGTCCATCGGTAACTTTGCAGACCCAGATTATTATACTGAAGCAAGATACGCAATGGAAGTTGCAATGAATAACTCCATTGAAGTAATTCAAAAAACTTGCGATGAATTCGCAGAAATATTCGGAAGAAAATATGGTCTTGTTGACGCATACAAAACTGAAGATGCAGACATAATATTTGTTGCAATGGGATCACTTTGCAGTACTATTAGAGTAATGGTAGACCAATTAAGAGAAAAAGGAGAAAAAGTAGGTTTACTTAAAATTAGAGCTTACAGACCATTCCCAGTAGAAGCAATTAAAGAAGCTGTTGCAAATTGTGAAAAAATAGCTGTTATTGATAAAAACTTCACATTCGGAATTGGTGGAGCACTTTATGCTGATATGAAAGTTAAAATCGATAAAGAAATCTATGGATTTATCGCAGGTTTAGGTGGAAGAGACATTACCCCTGATGCAATTATAGAAGCATATGAAAAAACCAAAGTGCCAGAAAAAGATGTTACATGGATTGGACTTAAGGAGGAATAGATATGGTAGATATACCTGATAAAGATTTATTAGCACCGGGACACAGAGGTTGTGCTGGTTGTGGAGCATCCATTGCTGTAAAATTAGCTCTTAATGCTTTAGGCGAAAACACTGTAGCTATTTCTGCTACCGGTTGTCTTGAAGTTATGACTACACCATACCCAGAATCTTCATGGGAAGTCCCATTTATACACGTTGCATTTGAAAACTCCGGAGCAGTAGCATCCGGTGTAGAAAGTGCTTTAAGAATTCAAGGAAAAGATGATGTTAATGTTGTCGCTTTCGGTGGTGACGGAGGTACTGTAGATATCGGTTTACAATCATTATCCGGAGCTATGGAAAGAGGCCACAACATGCTTTACATCTGTTACGATAACGAAGCATACATGAACACAGGTATTCAAAGAAGTGGAGCAACACCATATGGTGCAAGTACCACTACTTCACCTCAAGGTTCTGCAAGTTTTGGAGAAGACAAACCTAAAAAGAATATGCCAATGATTATGGCCGCCCATGGAATTCCATATGTGGCTACAGCATCAATTGCATATCCTGAAGATTATGTCAACAAAGTGAAAAAAGCAGCATCAATTAAAGGACCAGCATACATTCACTTACAACAACCATGTACTACCGGTTGGGGATATCCTTCTGAAAGAACTATTGAAATGGGCAGGTTAGCTGTTGAAACTGGATCTTGGATTTTATATGAAATCGAAAAGGGTCAGTTTGAAATTACTTACAGACCTGAAGAAAGAAAACCTGTAAAAGAATACTTAGCACCACAAAAAAGATTCAGACACTTAGATGAAGAACACATTGAAAAAATCCAAAAATATGTTGATGCAGAGTGTAAAGAGCTAGGTTTATAGGAGGAGAACAATGGAAAGTATTCTTGTAAACAGCAATTTATGTGACGGATGTCTTAACTGTGAAAACATGTGCGCATCAGTCCATAGTGCTAGTAGGATAAAAATTATAGAACATGATTCTTCCTTTTATGCCATTGTATGTCAACACTGTGAAAGCGCACCATGTATAAAAATCTGTCCGACTGACGCAATTACCGACGAAGGCGTTGATAAAGAAAAATGTATCGGTTGCGGATTATGTGTAATGGTATGTCCATTTGGTGCAATGACTTTCCAGTCAAAAATTGCTGAAAAATGTGATCTTTGTGCTGACAGAGAAGAAGGTCCTACATGTATCAAAGCATGTACCAAAAGAGCTATTAGCGTTGCTGATCCTGAAAAAGTCCGAGCCAAAAATCAGGAAAAATATCTTGCTAAAATGGCCGGATTATACGAACCTAATAGCAGTAAAGGTGGATTTGTTCACGTCATTACAGGTCAAGCAAGGGCAAGACTTGTTTTAGACGAATAAAAAAATTATGTATAATATTAAAGGAAATTGTACGGACTGTACAACCTGCGGAAGTTGTCAACAAACACAAAATGTTGACACTCCTATTTTATTTTGTATGCACTGCCAACCATCAGATGCTCCATGCATAAAAGCTTGCAGGGAAAATGCTATTTTTGTATTGGGCGGTGCCATCACATTAGATTATCAAAAATGCACTAAATGCCGAGAATGTGTAGCAGTCTGCCCAATTAACATAATCAAAATTTAAATATGAATAAAACCATATAATTATATTAAATATGTGAATAAAATGGGATGTTTAGATGAGAATTGAAAAAGAATATAGGCATTTGGAAGGTATTGATGAAGTAAGAATTTTTAATGCAGAAAAAAAAGATTTCTACAAACCAACTCCAAAAGAGTTCAGTGTCGAAGACATTCCAGTTCAAAAACTTATAAACAATATTCCTGTCGAAATTCATACATTAATTCCGTATGATAGTGGAAAAGATTTTATTATTAACGGCATAGGTAATTTTACCCTTGAAAGATATGGTAAAACTCAAAAAGACGCTAAAGGCAGATTGTTGAGCAAAATTTCCCCATTATATTTTAATATATTGTATGATTATTTATTTGATGTCTATACGAGCCACAATACCAAAAATATAAGATTTGTTTATTATAACAACAACAAAGTAACAAAAGTAAATACTGCAAAAATAATTTATGATGCAGAAAGAATATTTATAACTGTTCATAATGTTGATGCAACAGTGAGTAAACGTATTGATACCAATTATAGAACTTTTGATGAAGATAAAACCAATTTAATGGAAAGTTTTTCTCAAACTGGAAGTTATTATACTCTACATGGAAAATATACTTGGTCACAAGGAATATATAATATCATCAACCGTGCAAAAGAAGAAGCCGATGAATACTACAATATAGTTTTTGATTTGGCGATACCTGAAGACAAACATATTGTCGATAAGATTTTTAATATTACAAACAAAGAAACAGCCCAGTGCGAAGAAATTATCCGCATCAAAACTAATGATGGAATTTTAAAAGTTATAGAAGTGAATATTTATTCTTATTTTGATGAAAGTGGATTTATTATCCGTCAAGGATTAATAAATGACATTACAATGTACTCTGATGATGAACTTACCAAACCGGTTGATTTTTTATTGAAAGGATTTAAAAACAGCAAAAAAATAGCTTTGTTAATTGAACCCTTAAACAGAAAACAATATGAATACTCCAAAGGATTTTATGATATAATTGAAACAGACCGTGAAACATATTATAATTCCCCAGGTATTATAACCAATATTATTGAAAAAGACTCTGCTAAAATGCTTAAAAATCTAATCGATAGAAAATCAACAAAAATCGATGAAACATTCACATATGCAGTCAATGGAAATCCAAATAATAAAAAAATTCTCAACTTGTACATTGAAAGCTTTGAATATAATGAAAGTAGGCACAGTCTTGGATTTTTAACAGACATGACCGACGATATGAAAAAACAAGATGAATTGGTTGAGTCAAATGAGCAAAAACTGATTTTGATTAAAGAAATACATCACAGAGTTAAAAACAATTTGCAAGTCCTTAACAGCTTTTTAAATCTTGAAAAGAAAGCATATAAAAATGATCCGGAGTTAATTATTGAACATATGCAAACACGTTTAAATTCACTTGCATTGCTTCATGAAAAAACATACCGAGCCAGGGATTTCAAAAATATTAATTTAAAGGAATATCTGATTGACCATGACAGGCAAACAAAAAATCTGGTTGATTTGCCTGTGGAAGTTGAGTTTGAAACCTATGTGGATGAAGATTTAAATTTAAGTGTGGAAGTTATGACCCCATTACTTTTAATTATAGATGAATTAACCATGAATTCCGTCAAACATGCATTCCCAGATAAGACAGCACCAAATAAAAAAATAACTAAAGAAATAAAGAAATTAGATAACAATACTGCTCAGTTAATAGTTAAGGACAATGGTGTTGGAATTAAAGATACCTCAAAAATTACTAAAAATCTGGGATGTGAAATAATTAAAAGCCTAAGCAGGCAGTTAGGCGGAAAGATCAGCTTAATTGAAACTAATAATGGAACATCTTATAAACTAATTTTCCCAATTGAAATGACACACACAATATAATCAGCCCAGACTTTAACAATTAATCAAAATTTAAATATTTTGAAATCAAAAATAAAATTAATTAAATTTTAAAGGGTTTTATTTTGATTACTAAAGATGTTATTAAAGATACTGTTTATGAACTTTACAAACAGGCCGCTATCATTTTAGGCGGTGATGTAAGAAAAGCACTTGAAGATGCATTGAAAATAGAAGAGCATGACCTTGCCCGGCTAAATCTTGAAGCTATTTTAAAAAATATTGAACTTGCAGAAGAAAAGGGCATTCCAATGTGTCAGGATACAGGTCTGCCAGTAGTTTTTGTTAAATTAGGTAATGTCGAAGTTGAAGATTTGCGTGGCGGAATCGAAGAGGGAATTAAAAAAGCAACAAAAGAAATTCCAATAAGGCCAAATATTGTAGATCCACTAACCCGTGAAAATACAAACATTAACGTTGGAGATTACATTCCACCAATCGACATTGAGCTAATTGATGAAGATTATCTTGAAATAACAATTTTACCTAAGGGATTCGGTTCTGAAAACAACAATGCTTTAAAAATGGCCTTGCCTGCTGAAGGAATTGAAGGAATAAAAGAGTTTGTTGTTGAATCCGTTCTTAAAGCCAAAGGTAAACCTTGTCCTCCAACAGTAATTGGTGTGGGCATTGGAGGAACATCAGACTTATGTTTAAAACTTGGTAAAAAAGCTTTACTTGGCAAAGTCGGTGAAAGAAACCCAGATCCGGAAATAGCTAAACTAGAAACAGAAATATTGGAAGAAATCAATGCCTCCGGAATTGGTCCTATGGGACTGGGCGGAAAAACCACAGCCTTAGATGTAAAAATTTTAAAAGCACATACACACACTGCAGGCCTTCCGATTGGTGTTTGTGTGCAATGTTGGGCTGACAGACACGCTACAACAAGAATTTATGATGATTAATAAACTAATCATCACATAATTTTTTATCTGAAAGTCCTTGGAGTTGTAGGCCTTGGAATATTATCATGAAATTCTATAGCTACATCCATCATTTCAACGGAAATATCTCCAATTCTTTCAAACGCTTTAATAACTCTAAATAAATATATGAAATAGTTTGACCTCTCCTTTTCATCAAAAGAATTTTCAGCCATTTGAGTCGCAATCAAATTTATTGATTTGGTTTGAAGAATGTGAATTGAATCCTCCAATTCCATTAAATCATCCTTAAGCTCAGTTCGATTTTCAATGAAAGCCTTCATTGATAAACGAATCATATTTTGGGCGGTTTTATACATCTTTCTGAGTTTTTTCAAGATATTTTCGTCAATTTCGTAGATATCATTAATGACAAATTTTGCAATATGGCCGCAATAATCACCAATACGCTCCAAATCATAAGCAATTTCATTATAAAGCATTGATTTTGAAAATTCGGAACTCTGATTAATGCTTAAAATGGTTTCAACAGAAGTTCGGATTTTTTCAACCATATTGTTTGTAGCGAAATCCATTTCCAATGCCTTATTGGCCAAGTTCTCATCATATTCCAAAACGGCATTAAAAGAATTTTCAAGTTGAGAGTGAACATGTTTTGCCATATTGGCCAACATATCATTTAGTAAAACATTTCCAGTACTGTTTCTAGAAATTGTATAGTCATCCAAAGATTCTGTAAACTTCTCATAGCTTTTTAAATCAATCATATAAGCTCTTTTTACAGTGCCGTCCTTGACTAAAGGTTGTAACAATTGAGTAACATATCTTCTGGATATCCCTAATTTCTCTGCAATTTCATCCTGAGTGGAGGGATTTTCATATAATATGTAATCTAGAATTTCTTTTAATGTTTTATCTTTTTTACCCATATTACCATCTATTTTTTAAAATCATCCAATAAATCATTAGATTCAAAGTGGATATTTCCTGAAGATTTATTGATTCTAGGTGAACCTTCCTCATTATCAATTTCACGTCCGAATTTAACATTGTGCTGTTTTTGAGGATTAACCGGATCGGATTTTTTGTGATAATCCGGTTGATTGACTTTTTTATTATTTTTAACTCTAATTTTACGATTATTTGAATTAAAGTTTTCACTTTTCTTTGAATTTTGAACTTTACGTACTTTATGAGAATTGAATTTATCTCCATTAGATATGCGTGTAGTCTTTTTGAATTCGCCATCAGATTTTCTTGCAGACATCAAAATTCTAATTATGACAAATACAATTATGAAAAATGCCAATATAGCTATCGGCAAGTCAAAGCGTGCAAAAATAACATCATAAATATTTGTAATTGCATTTCCAACATCTACAAAACCTCTTGCTAAAAAGATTAAAGCAACAAACACTAATAGTATCCCATGTTCTTTTTTAACAAAATCTGGTTTTAAAACTAAAGGATAAGCACTGATAATTAGTAAAGCTATACCTAAAAGTCGATACAAATTATTATTAGCTAAATCTTGGATTGAAAGATAAACATTAACAAATGTACCTGGCAAGAATCCTAACTCTGATAATAAAGCAAAAATCAGCAATAACTGAATGAATGCAATCACAACTAACGGAAATATATATGCAATATCCCATTCAAAATCAGAACTGAATGATGCTTGAGTTACAGGTTTTTCCAATGCTTCGGAAAGCATATTATAAAGAACAGATGAAATTACAGAACCGATAATGGTACCTGCCACTCCCAAAACAGAAGTTAAGACTGCAACAAATGCAGATATAAAACCAACAAGTATTAGCTTTTTATAATTCATATTTTCACCTTAAAAAAAATAATTTTATATTTTTCTAATTAATATTATACTTCCTAATATTTAAAAGTGATAGTTCTTTTGAAAAATAGTTAAGAGCTTTAGGGGGGATTCGAACCCCCGACTTCCACCTTACCAAGGTGGCGCTCTACCGGCTGAGCCACTAAAGCTAAATCAGGTATTTTGAAATGAGAAAAATTATAAAATAGTGCAAGGGAAGGGATTCGAACCCTCGAAGGCCTATACCAGAGGATCTTAAGTCCTCCCCCTTTGGCCGCTCGGGCACCCTTGCATACAATAGTAATATTGAGTACCATTATATATAAATGTTACCCTTTTTTAAATATATTCAACAAAATTGAGAAATATATAATATAATATTATTTGACAAACTATATAAACATTTAAGGTTATAAATAATTATATTCTACAAATGGATTTTAAATGGTGAATTAATTGAAAGTTGATATGGAAGAATGCGGAGTTTGTGAAGATTGCATTGATGTTTGCATGGAAGAAGCTATAGAAAGAAGAGCATATACAATAATAATTGATAATACCAAATGTGACTCCTGCGGCGAATGCGTGGATGTTTGCCCTGTCGGAGCAATTTACGAAGATTAATATGAAAATAAAATTTACAATTATCGATTATATAATTATAATTCTGGTCATCTGTGCTGTGGCATTTGCATTTATACATATCACCAGCGATGATTCATCAAACATTCAGAAAACTGCTTTTGATTCATCAACACTCAATAAACTTCCAGAAACATATCTAAATTACTATAAAGACGGTAAGGTAGTTAAAGCTACCGTAGAAGGATTCAATTCAAGCACAGGCGAAGAAGTGACAGTCAATGGAACTGTCAAATGGGTTGATGAGGGATCATCAGTCAGAGTTTTAATTGAAACTGCCAACGGAACTTACATAACCGGTTTGTATAAAAATACACCTTATGCAGATATTTATATAAAAACAATATCCATTGAATCAGACAACAGCGTTTATGAAAATTTAACTGAATTTAAAATCAAACCGCAAAATATAACTTCATTAAATGATTTAAACAGAAATTTAAGCAATAGTGATTATGAGATTTCCACAACAATCACTACTGATTCAATTGACACTAAAAAAATTCAGGAAATTGAAAATAAACTGTTATCAGACAATAAAAGAGTATCTATAAAATCTTCAAATTCTGAACTGACAAATCAGATAATCATTTCTAAAGCAAACAGCCAAAATCTAGACGCTGGAAACTCAATTTTAGGTTCAATAAATGGAATTACTGATGAAATTACTCTTAGAGTTTATAATTGTAGTGATTCTGAATTAAATAATATCAAGAATAGCTATGAGGTTACAAACATTAGAAACTTTTAAGTTGTGTGTCATATGAGCATGATTTATTCCACATTAACTTCACTAATCAACAGAATTAGTGATGAATTCCACAAATCCTTTTTATTTACAACAATTTTTACCATTTTAGGATTTATTGAAAATCAATGGGTAAACAGTTTCTTTAAAAGTTTATATCCCAGTGAGAACTTTTTAAGCTTTTTAAACAAAAATAATATCCTAAAGAATCATATTTTTAATCCGTTAATAGTGATTTTTCTCTTTTCAGCATTCCTTTTACTGTCATTGACCCGTCTTTCAATGAGTTTGACAATGACAATTCTTATCGGATTTGTTGGATTTTTTATAGGATGCGTAATTTTACCGAGATTTTTCCTAAACGGTGAAAATGATAAAATAATCAGGTTTGATGTTGATGACATTTACTCATTAGGGTTCTGTTTAATATTAATCAGTATTGTGTTTTTCTTCATAAGCATTGCAACAGTAGGTGGAATTCCACTTTTAAAGCCATCAATCAGATATCTACTAAAACCAATCTTTACAATGCCCGTGTTTTTAATAATACCTGGAACATGTCTGCTTGCAAGCGCATATCTCAAAGATTTTCAGGATGAAAAAATCACCCGTTCACAGGCAAGGTTCAGATTCATTTTTTTACTTGCAATCGACTGTGCATTTTTATTACTTCTAGGCTATAGGACACCACTACTTGCAGCATTTCTCATCATAATTATCATAGGTTTCTATGGAAATATTGTTTCTCTATGGGAAGTTGTAATCGGTGCACTAATTGGTGTAGGTGCAATCATCGGAATTGGATATTTTCGTTCACTTGGTGAGTTAACAATAACATCATCAACAAATCCGATTTACACACTACAGTCCCGGGCAGATTTTACACTCCACGTTCTTGACCTGCTTGACTTTATCGGAGGAAATTTCGGCCTGACACATGGTAAGCTACTTGCCAGCTCAATACCCGGAAGTGAATTGGGTCCAAGAATGATGGTTGGAAAACTAATCGCCTGGAGAACCGAAGTGACCATCACACCAAGCCTAATAGGACAGATGGTAGTTGATTTCGGTAAAATCGGCGTTTTTGTTGAAATGAGTATTTTGGGTTTCATATTAGGCATCGGATTTAAACTAATGAGGATTACCAAAGATTATTTTTATATCGGAATTTACTCCCTAATATTAACATACACTGTTTTAGGCATTGAAACCGGAATTTTAGACATTCAGGTTTTATTATACTTTGCAATAGCCATTTTTATTTATTTGACAATCCTTGTAAAATCAAGGAATTAGCTACTTTTTTTAACGTTGAGTATTACTGAAAGCCAAAAATAATACTAATTTGTATTACTTTAATAACATTTATATATTGAAATCTATTTTAAATATAAATATCAAGGAACATATAGGATTTATTAACCATTAAACTTAATAAAACTCCCAAATAACTTGATATTACTAAAAATAAACAAAAATAATACTTTAAAGTAATACTAAGTTTATAAATAAAAACTAAAAAAGTATTACTTTTAGAGAAATGGAGGAATTTAATTGCATATACCTGACGGATTTATACCTATTTGGCAGTGCCTAATATACTATGTAATTTTAATAGTTGCATTGTATTTCTCTGTAAAATGGGCAAGATCCAACTTAAACGAAAAACGCATTCCTCTTTTAGCTGTGCTTGCTGCCGGTATCTTTGCAATCATGTCCATGAATATGCCAATTCCATTCGGTACTAGTGGACACATGGTTGGAGGAGCATTAGTAGCAATAGTATTCCTAGCCCCTGAAGCTGCTGTTTTAGTATTTACAGTCGTATTATTAATTCAGGCATTAATATTTGGGGACGGAGGAATTACCGCTCTTGGAGCAAATGTATTGAACATGGCTATTGTAGGAGGATTTGTAGGATTATACACCTTTAAAGCACTGCAAGGAACAATCGGAAAATATCCTGCAGCAGGAATCGCAGCATGGTTAGCAACAGTCATAGCAGCATTGGCCTGTGCTATTGAAATGGCAATAGCAGGAACATTCCCAGTAAATGTTGGTATCCCTTCAATGGTATTATACCACTTCTTTATCGGAATAATCGAAGCAGTATTAACTGTAATTGTTCTTGTAGCATTAGACAAATTTAGACCAGACTTACTAGCATGGAATAGTGAAGGAGATGCATAATATGGATAAAAAAGATACATATTTAATCGCAGTAGCAGTTGTCATTTGTATTGTAATTTGCTGTCTTTCACCATATATTGCATCCGGTGATCCAGACGGTCTTGAAAAATCTGCAGAAGATTCTGGTCTTGCTGAAGATTTCTCAGTTGAAGAAATTAACGGAATTCCAGAGGCAATCTTCCCAGATTACGCATTTGCAAACGATCCTGATAACCAAGTATTGCAAATTGTGGCCCTGATAATTGGTGCCATAGTAACCTTGGGCGTGGGATATGGAATTGCGACAATCGTAAGAAGTAGAAATTAAACTTTTTTAATTTCTACAACCCTTTTTTTAAAAAGAAATTGAAATTAAATTAAAATTAAATGAGCAAAAAGTAATATAGTACTGTTTTTAATATTAAATTAGTGAATTCACATGGCTGACATAACACAGATAATGAGATTTGATGATTTGGCATCAAAAGAAAGCCCAATCCATAATCTGGAAGGGCGAATCAAATTAATTTCAACTTTATTAATCATAATTACATGTGTTGTATCAAAGGAACTTTTCATACCTATATTTTTAGAGATAATGTTACTTATTATCCTAAAAATAGCAAAATTATCATATATCGATTCATTTAAACGATTATTAATGTTGCTTCCATTTGGTGGAGCAATCATTGTATTTCAACCATTCATACAACCTGGAAATGTAATTTGGAGTTACTCCTGGTTACACATTACTGATTTTGGTCTCAATTGGGCGATATTGCTGTTAATCCGATTGATTGTCTCATTGACTGCAATCATCATATACTCGTCCACTACTCCCCTGCAGGAAATGGCAAGCTCATTTAGAAAACTGAAAATGCCTAGAGATTTAGCTATGATTCTATCGATTATGGTGAGATTCCTATTTCTGTTTGTTGATGAACTTGCAGCAATCAGGAAAAGCCAAAAGTCAAGGAATTTCAATATTCACTCCAAAAATGTGCCATATAAATGGGTTGTCAAACAAGTCGGTTATACTATTGGAATGATGTTTTTAAAAGCATATGAACAGGGAGAGAGAGTTCACAAAAGTATGGTGAGTCGTGGATTTTCAGATGCTTCAGAAATGTTTAACGAGAAAAAATCCCCTGAAAAAAGTGATTACATTTACTTAATCTCAATCATAATCATTATAATAATTTTAGAAATAATCCTATTCAAATATTCAGGACAATTAGGCTACTTCGGCCAGAACTTTTCAATTAACTAGGTGGGAAAATGACAGATATTCATTTAGAGACAAAAAATCTATCTTTCACATATCATGATGGAACAGAGGCTTTAAAAAATGTAAACATTCAGATTAAAAAAGGAGAAAAAATAGCTATTATGGGCCCCAATGGTGCGGGCAAATCAACACTGTTTTCTCATTTTAACGGATTAAGCGAACCAACATCAGGCCATGTTGAAATTGATGGTGAAAAGATTATTTTTGAGCGGGATGAACTTCTAAAAGTAAGACAGAAAGTAGGAATCGTATTCCAAGATCCAAACGACCAGTTATTTGCCCCTACCGTTAAAGAAGATGTTGCCTTCGGACCAATGAATTTAGGCTTAGATTACAGCGAAGTTGAAAGAAGAATTGCTGAATCATTGGAAATGGTGGGAATGAGTGGATTTGAAGATAAAACCCCACATCATTTAAGCGGAGGCCAGCAAAAAAGAGTAGCTATTGCAGGCATTGTAGCAATGAGACCTGAAATAATGATTTTAGATGAACCTACAGCAGGTCTTGACCCCGAAGGTGTTGACAAAGTTTTAGATATTCTAAATAAACTTAATGAAGAAGGAATGAGTATTGTTATTTCATCCCACGATATTGAAATGGTAAACGAATTTGCCGATAAAATCTTTGTATTATATGATGGAGAAATAATCGCTCAAGGAGATAAACACCAAATATTTTCCGATAAGGAATTGTTAAAAAAAGCTCATCTAAAAGCACCAGTTACTACTGAAATACTTTATAAATTAAAAGAAAATGGATTAAATGTGGATACTGAAAAATTAAGTATTGAAGAGGCGGTTGAGGAAATATTGAAAGCAACAAAAAATTAATTTGAAGCTTTTCTTCTGTTTCTTATTCTATCTTTAAGTTTTACAATAAACTCAAACTCATCATCAAGTTCCGGAGAGTTGGCAAAACCACAATTAGGACAGTGAATACTGTTACAACCATGCTTACCGCAACTGGAACATCCTCGATTTTCTAGGGCAGTTTCGTCAAATTCAAAACCACACATACGACATTTCATAATAACACCGCAAAAAAATTAGTTTAAAAAAAAATAATAAAAACATTGAAGTTATTCTACTTCAATATTTTTAGCTTCTTCTTTACGAAGACAAACATCATAACCTTTTACACTCATTTCAATAGGATCACCTAAAGTTGCAACTTTTTTAACTTTTATTTCTGCACCTTTAACAAATCCCATACCTAATAAGTGCCTTCTTAAATCCACATCCCCGGTTTCATGGTATTTTACCAAAGTTACTGTATCACCAGGTTTTACATCATTTAAGGTCTTCATAATATCACCCATATAATAAAATAAATTTTTAGGCATGCTAAAAATTATGTAATTAAAAATATGTTGTAAGTCATATATAAATATTTAGTCATGACTAAAAAAATAATAAAAAAATGAAGATTCATAATATATCTTCATTTTTGAATCGAAATTCATCTATCCAAATCCTGCTAAAAGACCGACATTGTATACTAAGAAGGATACAATGTATGCAGTAACTAATGTGATTGCAGACATTACTAACGGCCATTTAAACCCATTGGTTTCCTGTTTAATTGCACCTATGGCTGCGAAACATGGTATGTATAATAATGTGAATACCATGAATGAGAATGAAGATAAAGGAGTGAATAAATCATGGACCATAGCATTTCTTCCAGCTTCATCATCCTCTTCAATACCTGCTAATGTACCGAATGTAGATACAACAACCTCTTTTGCAACTAAACCAGTAAGAATCGCAATACCTGCTTGCCACATACCAAATCCAAGAGGAGCAAATATCGGTGAAATAGCACTACCAATGATACCTAAAATACTTTCAGCTGATCCGTATTCGACACCGAATGGTAAGCTGCTTAAAATCCAAATAACAATTGTTGCTCCAAGAATGATAGTTCCTGCTTTTCTAAGGAATCCTTTAGTTTTCTCCCAGGTATGTAATAAAACACCTTTTACAGATGGTATTTTATATGTTGGAAGTTCCATAACAAATGGAGCAGACATTCCTTTAAACATGGTTCTTTTAAGAATTGCAGCAACTATTAAAGCGACAATAATACCAATCACATACATTGCAGTTGTTACAATGGACTGTTGAGTGACAACAAACGGTCCGATTGCAAATACTGGAATTGCTGCGAAAAATACTGTAGTAAACATGGAATAAATTGGCATTCTTGCTGTACATGACATGAAAGGTATAAGCATCATTGCAAGAATACGGTCAGATTCATTTTCCATGGTTCTTGTTGCCATAATTGCCGGTACACCACATCCGAATCCTAAAATCATTGGAATGAATGCTTTACCGTGAAGACCAACAAGTTTATGCATTATTATGTCTAAAGTAAAAGCTGCTCTTGCCAAATATCCGCTGTCTTCTAAAATACTTAATAACAGGAACATAATAATAATTTGAGGCAAGAATACCAGTACACCACCTACACCACCTATAAGTCCATCACATACAAATGAAGCTAAAGTTGGATCAGCAATAGATGATGCCGCCCATTCTGTTAACATTTCAAACCCTATTTCAATTGCCTCACAAAATGGTCCTGAAATTGTGAATGTCAAATGGAACAATAGGAATATAACAATTAAAAATATAAATGGAGCTAAAAGCCTATTAGTTACAATTTTATCTATTTTATCAGTAGTAGTTTCCTTTTCAACAGCAGGCCTCTTAACGGCTTCAGCCATTAGCCCACCAATAAATGCATATCTTGCATTTGCAATAACTTCTTCCGCACCTTCCTTATAAACATCATGAAGGTGTTTTGCTACTTTATCAACTTCAATCATAATCTTTGATCCATTACTGGATTTTTGAACTTTATCGATTACAATTGAGTCTTTTTCTAATAATTTTACAGCAGTCCAAACTGATGGCACGTCCAATAAGTTATTATCCTTTTCAATTTCTGCTTGAATTTCAGCTAAATGACCTTTAATGTCATTTCCATAAGATAATTTTTCACTGGTATCAATTGGATTTTTAGATACTTTCTCTACAGTTGTCAATAGCTCTTCAAAACCATCTTTGTTTTTCGCATTAACTTCAACAACCGGAAATCCTAAAAGTTCACTCATCAACTTGATGTCAATGATATGGTCTTTTTTCTTTGCAAAATCATTCATGTTAAGAGCCATTACCAAATTGGCGCCAAGCTCCATCATCTGAACTGTTAAATATAAATTACGTTCTAAATTAGCAGCATCAACTACATTAATAATCACATCAGAATCATCATCTACAATGAAATCTCTTGAAACGATTTCTTCCATAGAATGAGCACTTAATGCATAGTTACCCGGTAAGTCCACAACATCATATTCATAATCACCATGTTTGAAACTACCTTCTGCCCTTTCGACAGTTTTTCCAGGCCAGTTTCCTACATGTTGGCGCATACCGGTTAATTGATTGAATAAAGTAGTTTTCCCTACGTTAGGGTTTCCTGCTAATCCTACAATTAATTTTGTCATCAACCATTCTCCCGTTTTTAATTAACTTTAATAGACCATTTTAAAAAAAATGATCTTATACTAAAAAAATTTTTAGTTTAAGTATAACAATAACAAAAATTAGGTTAACCTAAACATGAATTTATTTAAGATTTTTATATTATATAAAGATTTAGGCATACCAAATAATAACCTTTATATATTAAAATATACTAACTGTTATATAACACACGTTATTTATTTATAAATATGTATGTTTAAAATTTAGGCATGCCTAAAAAAATAGAAACCTTTATATACTATGACAACCAACTTTAATACAAGTGACATATATTTAGGCACGCCTAAATATTTCACTTCAACAAAACATATTATTAGTCAATAATAATACAATCTCCAAAAACAAAACATATATATTAAATTAGCTTTTCACAATTTTCTAATTTAATATCGGAAAATTATCTGCCAAAAATTTTCCAAAAATACAAGTCGGGTGTTTATAACTCTCCAATAATAAACACCTAAAATCTATTTTTTTTAATATCCTTCGCCGTCGTAATTAGATGCGTCGTCGTAAATTTCTTCATCCCAATAATTATATTCAATATAATCATCAATTTGCTGATTTAATCCCCAGTGATGATTCTCGTAATAATTATACGGATCAAAGCCTGAACTTGTGCTGGTAAGGGTTACATATTTAGTTGCAGAAGCTGATTTATATTTGCTGTCACCCTTGAATTTGACTTTAACAGTATAGCTTCCCACATCATACTTTACGCGAATTCCTTTGCCGCTATATGATTTATATTCCCATTTGTAATTGCCCTGTGAGTCAGTAATAGTATAGTTGATTTTTCCGTTGCTTTTAATTTCTTTACCTTTACTGTCAACAAGTTTAATTATAATTACACCTTTGTTGTTCATCCACTTATCTGTGGATATTTTAACATTCACACTTTCTTTTGCACAAACGGGACCTGAAAGCAATAATAAACAAATCCCCACAATAGCTAAAATGATGATGATTCTTTTTTTCATGATATTCCACCTCAGGTTATGTGTATAATATGTTACAACCAATATTTAAATATTAATTTTTATAAATTGATTATTATGATTGAATACGACGATATAATTAATGATTCACCATTTTTAGTCAACCATTTAATTACATTAAGTAAAACCCATGACTTTTTCATCAACAAACACATCAAAAACAATACAGAAATCCTGCCAAGTCAATACTACATGCTTCTGTTTTTATACTATGAAATGGGAACCAACCAATCAGATATCGCAAAGGCTTGCCTAATGGATCGAAGTGGAGTTTCAAGAGCATTTAAGGACTTCGAAGAAAAAGGATTAATCACACGTGAGATTGATGAAAACAATAAACGCGCATATAAAATCACATTGACAAAAAAAGGAATTGAAACATCCGAGTTTTTAATTGAAAAAGAAAAAGAATGGGACGATATGATTTGTGAGGAACTGGATATCTCCCGGAATGATTTACTCAAATTATTAACAAGAATTTCAATGAAATCACTTGAATTCAACAGAACCCAGTTTTAGACGACCAACCACACCAAATCAATTTTTCATAACCAAAACAATTTTTCGTACTTGCTTCAATTTTACTAAAACACCTAAATTTTATCTTATTGCTTCAACAAACTTTAAATTATAGTTTAAATAATTAATAGCTATGATAGAATTAGTTATTGCTTGTTTTATAGGTATATTAATCGGAACAACTACAGGAATGGTGCCAGGAATACATGTTAACACTGCTGGAGCAATATTGTTTGCATCATCAACTTTTCTTTTAGGATTTCTCACACCGGAATTTATATGCATAATAATGGTTTCGATGTCAATAGCTCATGCACTGATTGAATTTGTTCCGTCAATGCTTTTGGGAGTCCCTCAGGAAGGAACCGCAACTTCAATTCTTCCGGGCCACAGAATGGTTCTGCAGGGAAGATCCAAAGAGGTCATAAGAATCGTATCTGTCGGAGGCTTTGGAGCAATTCTTGTTACAATAGTGATGCTTCCGATATTTGCATTGGCATTGCCAATACTTCATGACATTTCAAAACCATATACCTGGATTATTCTTCTTGTTGCATCAATATATCTGACCTACAGTTTAACCGGAACCCGTAGAGACTTTCTGTGGTCCCTGCTTCTGTTTGTGCTTTCGGGAATACTGGGCTGGATTATTTTCCAGACCCCAATTTCCTCAGGAGTTAGTCTGATGTGCACATTTTCAGGGCTTTTCGGAATAAGTACAATACTTTTCAGCTTAAACGATTCCTCGACAATTCCCCATCAGAATCCATTTTATGAGCTTGATTTGGATTTTGGCAAGTTCAAAAGCATTTTTGCTGGCGGAATAACCGGAGCCATCCTGGGTTTTCTTCCAGGTTTCGGACCTGCACAGGGAACCGTAATAGCCCAGGCTGCAAGTGGTACAAACGATAACGATGATGACGATACTGTGAATTTTCTTTTGGCCACATCCGGACTGAATGTTTCTGACTGTCTTTTTTCCTTAATAGCAATTTACATCATAGGAAATCCCAGAAGCGGAATTGCTGTTTATATGTCCTACCTGATTTCCGAGATGACATTAAACCATTTGGCTATATTCATCTTTGCATCATTGATTGCTGTTTCTATTTCGTTAGTATTATCTTTAAAACTTGGAGATTCTTTTTCTAGATTGATGGGTGGTGTTGATTATAGAAAACTGTCAATTGGAGTGATTTTGCTTCAGATTGTGATATTATACATTTTTATTTTCTATTATCAGGCCCCACTCGGCTATATGACGCTGGCTTTGATAACATCAACAGCCCTCGGAATGCTTCCCCACTACATTGGTGTTGGAAAATCACATCTGATGGGCGTTTTGATAATTCCAGCCATTGTCATTTATATGCAGATGTTTATTTAGGTGATAAAATGACCAATACATTATTAGATGAATTTAAAAAATATGAAATGCTTAAAAATAAAGAAATAAAACTTGAAAAATCAAGAGTTTTAAGTCCAACTCTAGCACTACCATTAATTTGCAGTGAACTTGCGGAGATAGATAATTTCGATTCAGTATTAATAATCGAAAATAAAAATCCAAATGAAGATTTCGAAGAAAAATTGTTTAGCATTTTAAATGTCCCAAAATACAATAAGAATTTATTGTTTTTTGTTTTACATGAATTAAGAAACAATATTTATGACCATTCAGAATTTAGTAAAGGATTTGTTATGGGAAAATCGTACAGCAAATATAGTGAAGTTGGATTCATAGATAATGGAATAACCATACCAAACTGCCTAAAACATGCTGATTATTCATTTGAAAATGATTGTGATGCTATACTTAAAGCAATTAATGGATTATCAACAAAAAAAGAGGTTGGCTTTGTTGAAAGAGGAACCGGACTAAACAATACAATCAACATTGTTAGAAATGGATGTTCCGGTTGCATTCTTATTGCATCTGGCAACGGTTTAATTTCCATTGACTCAGAAAATATTCACATGAGAGATATTTCAAAAAATCCTCTTAAAGGTACACTAGTGAGTTTAAAAATGGATTTAACAAAAAAAGTAGATATCTATAATTATTTAAATCCGATAAAATTATAAATAATAACAGTACGTGGTAATATGGTAAAACAAGAAATTATTTTAAAAGATGAGTTTGGGAAAAATTTAGGGCTAAGACACCAACTGGAAGAATTTTTTAATAATATTGATGAAAATATAACAGAAATTGTTATGAATTTTGAAGGCGTCGAGTTCATGGGCCGCAGTTTTGCCCAAGAATACATTAATCAGAAACATAATGCATCTTTTAAAATTTCAGAAAAAAATGTTCCGGAAGACGTCCAAAAACTGTTCGATATAATTTTAGAACAAAATAAGAAAAATAGCTAGATAATTACCACATTATCTGCTATTTCATTAGCTTTTTGTGTAACTTGTGAAATATCAGCCTGCGGAAATGCATCAATCACACACAAGTCAACAGGACCTACATCCAAATCTTCAAAGGCTTCCTGATGTATTTCAAACCCGCCACCAATATCATTAATATCCAAATTATTCTTTAACGCCTCAATCATTTCAGGATTTATGTCATTAAAAATTACCTTTTCAAATCCTAATTTAAGCAGATAAATTCCTAATGCTCCTAAACCGCACATTGCATCGATTGCAACACCTTTTTTAATGTCATTGTTTTTAATGTAGTTATGAAGACGTACCAGCTTATCTTCGGTTGTTACTGCCACTTCAATATGGTGTTTAGCCTGATTTTTAACCAATACCAATTTTTCGCCAAGCAGAGTTCTCATTACGTTAATCTGTGTGTCATCACCTTCAAGAATTTCAAAGTGATTAATCTCGGAATCTTTGTCTAACTGGCCTGCAAGATTTTGGGGACTTCCCTTCAAAACGCATTTGACTTCAGGAACTTCACTGATTAATTTTAAAGCCACATCTTTTGTAAAATCCTGATGAAGCAGAATCAATGTATTTTTATTAATGAATTGAGGATTCAAATTGCTGAAATAAAAATCAGACAATGGAACCGGAGAATTGCGCCTAAGAGTTGCCTTTTCAGGTACAATTTCATATTCTATCATGATTTTTAGAATATGGCTCATGACAATGTCAAGAGGTCTTTTGCCACAGCCACACCTCATATAATCCCCATCATAATCGTCAAAATTTATTAAATCCCTAAGTGGAGAAAACTTCTTAATTTGAATATCCTGGCAGTTTTCACACCCATCAAGCGAATTAATTTTTTCATCCAAATCAATGATAATATCACCCTAAAAATCTTTTTTCAATACAATATTGATTTAAATCCATTATTATGCTTTCGAAAGTAATAAAAAATATATAAATTAGTATTACTAATCTAAAAACATCTAAAAAATCCCCCAAAGGTGAAAAATATGAGCAATAATGAGATTATACCACAATATGACGTTGTCAGACAGGATTACACTCAAAAGGAAAAAGTTCTCTTGGGAGAACTTCGTGAAAATCTGGTTGATTTAGCTATATCATCAGGTGAAAATTACCAGCCAAACGAAGATAAGCTTCTAAATGACATCAGGACCTTTTTATTTGCAAGGTTAACCGGCGAAGGTGAAAAAATATCAACTGAATATTTGGATAAATTATCCTATAAAATATTAAGAGATTTGATAGGTTATGGAGAAATCGATTCCCTAATCCAGGATGATGATTTGGAAGAGATAATGATTAACGGAATTGACAAACCTGTATTTGTGTATCACAGACAATACGGAATGATGAAGACAAATATCAAATTCAGTGATGAAAAGGAACTGATGGATTTGATTGATGCCATTGCAAGACAAATCAACAGAAGAATTGACCAGGAAACACCAATCCTGGATGGAAGGCTAATGGACGGATCACGTATAAACGCAACCATACCTCCCGCATCAGCCGACGGTCCGTCACTTACCATCCGGAAATTCAAAAAAGACCCATTAACCATAATAGATTTAATAAATTCTAAAACAATTTCCATTGAACTTGCTGCATTTTTATGGCTGTGTTTTGACGGCCTGGGCGTGAAATCAGCAAATGCAATTATTTCCGGAGGAACAAGTTCAGGAAAAACAACCACATTAAATGCTCTTTGTGCATTTATAAATCCAAAAGAAAGAATCATAACAATTGAAGACACATTAGAGCTACAGATTCCTCATGAACATGTAATCAGAATGGAGACAAAACCGGCAAACGTTGAAAACAAAGGCGAACTGACCATGAATGATCTTGTAAAAAACTCCTTAAGGCAGCGCCCAGACAGAATAATCGTAGGAGAAGTAAGAGCTGATGAAGCCATTACTCTTTTTACTGCATTAAATACTGGACATTCCGGTTTTGGAACTCTGCACTCAAATGATGCAAGAGAAACAATTACAAGGCTTACAAATGAACCTATGTCAGTTCCCGAAATAATGATTCAAGCTATTGACTTTATAATTATGCAGAACAGAATCTACACTTCAACAGGAGTATCCTACAGGAGAATCAGTGAAGTGGCTGAAGTTGTTGGAATTGAAGAAGGAGTTGTCCAGTTGAATAAGATTTTTGAATGGAATCCTGAAACCGACAGAATTGAAAATGTCAGCATTTCAAGCAAAGTCCTATCACAAATCGCAAATCTAAGCGGAACCACATTAAATGAAATCCACAGGGAAATTGAAAATAGGGAAACCGTGCTGACACACATGGTAAAACATGATATCCGTGCAGTAGATGATGTGAAAACAATTCTGGACTTATACTACAAAGACAGCCAGAAAGTTCTAAACAGAATAATGCTCGCAGGTGAGTGAATGTTAAACAGATTTTTTATATTAATAGGGACAATCGTACTTTCCACAATTTCCTTTTTTAAAAATATTTCATTTAAAGACAAATCACTGAAAAAAGAGTCGGATAACGATACTGTAACTTCTATATTTTCAAGACTGGATTTTGAAAAAAAGCAAACTACAAAAGACGAGGATAGAATTGATAAATTAAGAGAATTTCTAATCCCCATAATGCTTAAAAAGACTTCAATAAAGATTATGATAGCTTTATGTATTATATTGTTAATTGTATTGCCTTTAGAGATAAGTGGAATGTTTTTAACAATACTGTGCATGGTTTACATCTTTTTAATTTATTATCCTAAAATCAAACAGCAAAAAAGCTATTCAGATTTAAATCAGGAGCTTCCATATGCATTAAGACATATGGGAATCGAATTGAAATCCGGAAAAGGACTTCACGATACATTGATAACAATCAGGGATGCCAACTACGGCACATTATCAAAAGAGATTAAAAGAGTTTTAGAAGAGATTAAATTCGGAAAATCAACGGAAGATGCACTTTTGGAGATGTCTGAGAGGATAAATTCGGAAGGACTTCAAAGAGCCATACAGCAGATCATAGGTACTTTAAGGGTTGGTGGAAACTTAGCCAACAGCCTTGACATCATTGCAAAAGACATTTCCTTTGAAATGCAAATAAAATTGAAAGAATATGCCCAAAGATTAAACTCATTTATTCTAATATATACATTTATAGCTATTTTGGCTCCAGTAATTACTTTGATAATGTTGATGGCAGGTTCGACAGTAATGGGAGACGTAATATCCTCAGGATTATTATTAATAATTTATTCCCTATTTTTCCCGATGATTGTGATGTTTATGGGAGTGTTTATAAAACGGCTAGAGCCTAAAGTCTAAAAAAAGAAAAAATAAAAAGGAATTAACCGAAGAAGGTTTCAATTCCTTTTGATGCTAACAGACCTACGAAAGCACCTTGTTCATCCATTATAATATTTCCTTTGGAGTATTGGTCAATTGCCGCATTAATCATGGCAGTTTTTACTTCAGGATCTTTAGCAGCAGTTGCAGCAGCTTTTACAATTTCAAGCACAGCATCTCCCCTAGAGACTCCATTGCCCCAATCTTCTTCACGGATGAAGTCAATACCGCTTACTTGCATTTGACTTCCATTTATTTCCAATGGGCCTGCAGCTGAAAGAACAGCATCCAATGCTTCAGTATTTACGGCCACAACGGAATCAATTTTTTTATTGGTATTGTATTCAACAATTTCTTTTGCATATCTCATTCCAACAGAATTATCTGAATCCCAAAATGCATCGTGAAGAAGCAACCTGGAACCTGCACCCTGAGATTGTGCTTCAGCAGGTTCTGATGCTGTAGGGTGAGTCATTCCGCCAGGATAAATTGCAGTATAATTTTTTAAAGTACCGTTATCCAAGTGAACAATAAAAGCCATGTCACAAGCACCCATACCCGGCCTTTGTTCACTTTCATCAATAGCACATACAAGGATATTTTTATCTCCTTCGGTAAGTTCAGAATTGCTTCCAAGGAACAGCGCACCACCGATGATTGCAACAAGACCTATGAGAACGACAATCAAAATAATTATTATCAGTTTTCTAGTCCTATCCATAATTCCTACCTACTATAAACTTATTTAAACTAAATGATAATATCTAGTTTATAATACTTAAATATTGTTAAATTGAAAAAAAGAAAGATTTATTTAAAAAATTGAAAATTCAATGACAATTACACCCAAAAAAGAAACACCATAATTTTTTAAGAATACTTTTCTTCTCTTTGGTTTCATCTTTAACTTCACAACATTTTGCTTTCTTTACATTATTTGCCATAAAATCACCATTTTAAAATGAGTATAGGATAGGTGAAATTAAATATGGATTTCATATTTAATTTCGTGAGAGTAGTTATATGCTTCACCAAATTAGAAAGAGAGTTAAACTAATTCAGTGAATTGGAGTAAGTAATTTGGTTTAACCAAAATACAACAGTAATCAAAATTAGATTTTTAGGTAGACCTAATTTTTATCACTATACATAATGTTATATGAAGCAGTATATAAATGTTTCTGAATTTTTAGGTTAACCTAAAATTATGGTTTTGAGATTAACACATGAAAACCATGAAAATATCTTCCATTTCTGACTTGAAAAAACAGGGAAATTCCCCACAAAAATGTTAAATAAATAATTAATATAAATATTAATTAAAAAATAATCAATTTAATGACACAAACAACACTATCAATATTTTCCACAATCTTATCTGCCAGTTTTACAGATATAATAAAAAAATATTGTTAGTGCAAACATCATGTTTTTCTTTATAGAGAAACTGTTTATTTGTAAGAATACAGGTGATTAAAAATGGAATATGAAATAAGCGGAGGTTCTTTTCCTACTGTAATTTGTACATTGCAAAAAGGAGAAACCATGAAAGATGAAAGCGGTGCTATGGCATTTATGACATCAGATATTAAAATGGACACCAATACTGGAGGAGGTCTTCTAAAAGGTCTTGGAAGAGCATTATCTGGAGATACAATATTTTTAAATTTCTTTACTGCACAATCAGACAACCAAAAAATTGCATTTTCTGCATGCTATCCTGGAAAAATTATTCCTATAAGATTGACCGGATCAAACACTATCATCGGTGAGAAAAACGCATTTTTAGCAGCAGAGGAAAGTGTTGATATTGACATCTACTTCAAAAAGAGTTTTGGAGTAGGAATATTCGGTGGAGAAGGTTTCATTCTCCAAAAATTCACCGGAACCGGAATGGTATTTTTAGAAATTGACGGCGAAGTAATTGAACACGACCTGCAGCCAGGCGAATATTTGCTTGTAAATCAAGGACATATTGCCGCAATGGAAGATACCGTTGGATTTGATATTGAAAGGGTTAAAGGTGCAAAAAACATGTTATTTGGTGGAGAGGGACTGTTTTTCACCAGATTGACCGGACCTGGAAAAGTTTGGATACAAACCATGCCAGTTAGTAAATTGGCTGATGCAATAATTCCATACTTACCAGAACGCACAAAAGATTAATTTAAAAGAGTTTATTTTAAATATAAACTTTTTTTATTATTTTATTTTAAAATCAGAAAAAATATTATAATTAAAAAATTTCAATGAGATTTTTAGTTTAAAAAAAAAGAAAAAAAGTAGGTTAATTATGCATCAGAGTATAATAACCCAATAGCTCTTTGAGCAAAGAATACAGCATATACAGAGAAGATACCTAATAAAATTCCACCAATTACATTATTTAAGTTATTAATTAATCCAATAATTAATGCAATAACAAAGATAATTACAAATATTGCAATAATAGTTATGATGAGTTTTCCGATACCAACTCTAGAAATATCTCCAATAGCTTCACCAATTGCTAATGCGTCACCTAAATTCTCAGTTTTAGCTAATCTACAAGTTCCCATAAATGCTGCTAAAGAGAATACAATTGCTACAATGAATACTATTGCTAATGTAAGAATACCTCTTCCTAATAATAACATTAAAATTACTCCAACAATTACTGGAATAATGTAATATACAATACGTACGATAAGCAATTTGATAGCATTTACAACTTGTCTTACAACATCGATTCCAGGTGCACCAGGATCTCTGTTAATACCATATTTTACAATATCTAACTCATAACCCATAATTAATAAAAGAGCAATTATTGAAATAATAGTCCCTATAATTCCAGTAAAACCGGTCAAGAGTGCATTATGAGATTGAGTACCAGTAGCTATGCCCACTAAAGTACCGCCTAAAGCAATACCTGCAATAACACCTAAAATAACATATACAATCAACGCTTTAATATTGTTAAATGGATATACTAAAGCATCTGAAATAATTTCTCCTATTTCCATATTATTCACCTTTAATCTAAATTAAAAAAACACTCTATTTTAGAGCATATAGATGTTTCTTTTCATAACCATATATAAATATTATTAAAAGTCAGTTTATGTAAGAAACTAAAAAATATCAACTTTATAACAAATATTTGAGAGCGTTTATTACCATCTGCAATGTAAATATTTCAAACATTACACCAAAAAATGAGCATATTTCCAGAAGTTATGAAACTGTATTTTCAATTTTTTCCTTATCCTCGATATAGACAATAACCAGAATAAGCATAATGATATGTAAAACAAGCAGAATCAAGGAAGTCTGGTTAAATGCAATGACCGATGCAAAATTATGATCAATATTGCCCCCTGCCAAAACAGCCACCATTACAACAACCATTGATGAACCTATGGCTGCAAAAATCTGTCTTAATGTATTGTTGACTGCAGTACCATCTTCCACCTTATCGGAAACCATTGTCAGAGCCCATGTTGTTGCAGGCATCAAAGCAAGCCCTGAGCCGATATAACGGATTGACTGAGTTATCATCATGAATTCAAATGATGAATCCTGTGTATAAAACATCATTGTTGCAAATCCGATTATTGAAAGAACACAACCCATTATTAGAACCTTTTTGATTCCAATTCTGTTTGTAAGAAGCGGACCTATGAAATTAAATGCAATTATCAAAAGACCGCCCGGAAATAGCACAGAAGCGGAAATGATTGCAGAGTTGTACGCTATACCCTGAATAAATATTGGAACAAGCGCAGTGCAGCCGTTTAATGCGAAAAACAGAATGCAGACAAATATTGTACCCACTGAAAAATACTTGTTTTTAAGAATTGAAAGGTTAATGAGAGGCTTGTCCAATTTTGGCTGGCGCCTTACAAAGAGGATTAATGCAATGATACCGACAATAATCGGCGCAATTACAAAATAATGAGTAAAACCGTAATCTGCAACGTTTGTAAAACCAAGCATGACCCCACCACATCCGACAACTGAGAGTATTACAGACAAATAGTCCAGAGGATATTCTTCAGTTGGTGTGCTGTCCTTTACACGGATTAACCCTAAAACTATAATAATTATAGATGCTATTGTGAAAAATGAAAACAACGCTCTCCAGCCATATAACGTTATGACAAATCCGCCTATAAATGACCCGACAACAGGAGCTATTGCAACAACCAGCCCGTACAATCCCATATAGGTCTGCCATTTCTCTTCCGGAATGATTCTTAAAAGCAAAATCTGAACATAAGGCATTAAAACACCATTTCCAATTGCCTGAAAGACCCTACCTATAATTAACATCATTAATGAATTTGAAAAGTAGCATACGACTGACCCCAAAAGAAACATGATTAATGAAAAGAAAAATATTGTCCTTGAATTAAATCTACGAGATATGAAAGCACTTAATGGAATCATAACCCCTACAACAAGCAGAAACGCAGAATATGACCACTGCGCCTGTGTTGATGAGACTGAAAAGTCACTCATCAGATAGACCACTCCTGTTGTGATTATTCCTTGGGATACTGTTATTAAGCTAGTGGTTAATGTAAACAAAACCAACAGCTGCATTTTATTGTCTAATTTCATGTTCACCATTTTACAAAAAGTAAGTTAATAATTATTATTTAATGTAACATAATTTATAATTTATAGGTTATATCCTTTTTTAAATTCAATTAAATCAAATATAAATGCTTAAATATTCATTTTTTACATAATTTTATTTAGTGATAATTATGAAGGTTCTAAAAATTATGATTGTCATGCTCATATTAATCATGTCGGTGGGCGCTGTTTGTGCATCGCAGGACACCACCGAGAATATAATAGGTGATGACAGTCCGGAAATCTTAAAAACCGTGCAGGAGGATATAGCAACCGAGGATAGTTCGGATATTTTGAAAACTACTCAAAACGATATATTCACTGCAGGTGAAGGTTCATTCACCAATCTGACTGACGAAATAACTGGAAAAGATTCGATTGATTTAACTCGAAACTATAAATTCAACAACGAAACTGACAATAATACAGGAATAATCATTAAAACGGAGAATTTCGTTATTAACGGTAACGGTTATACAATTGATGCGACCAACCAGTCAAGAATATTCAATATTACCGCAAATAACATAACATTGAACAATCTGATTTTAACTGGAGGAAATGCAAAAAACGGTGGAGCAATATACTCCACAGGAACATTAACATTAAACAATGTGACTTTCACCACCAACTATGCAACTGAAAGAGGCGGTGCCATAGCACTAAGTGAAAATGTAACCCTTACCTGCAACAATACTAAATTTATAGACAATTATGGTGAAGCAGGTTCATCAATATATGTTAAAAATAGTAACTTAACTCTTTGCAATTCATATATAACCTCAAATATATTTTCTAAACATGGTCAAATCTTATTTACTAAATCAAAGATTTATGTGGAAAATACCACTTTCATCAATATTGCGGCTTCATATACTCCCGCATTACATGTTGAAGAAGGAAAAGAGGTATACATAATTAATTCCAAATTTACTAATTTAATGGCAAATATTAGTGCAGGCGCATTAGCTGTTAGAAGTGTAGGTTATGTATATATTAAAGATTGTGAATTTATAAACACTACTTCCTCCAAAAATGCGGGAGCTATTCTTGCAGACATTGCTGGAAGCCAGGGACTAGATGGTAATGTAACAGTAATAGATACAATATTTAGAGACACTTATTCTGAATTCGGTGGAGCATATCTTCAATTGGGCGGAAATTTATCGATGGCCAATACTGAATTCACAAACAGCCATGCGGAATATAATGGAGGTGCAATTTACCTTTCTTATACCGTTAGTGAAATAAATAACTGTACTTTTACCTCAAATGGTGTTGAAATAGATGAATATGGTTATCCGACTTATGGTGGTGCAATATTCAGCGATATCTCTACATTAAATGTAGATAAATCTAAATTCATCAACAACACCGCAAGTACAGGAAATGCAATCTATGCATATGACACATCATACAACATTAAAAATTCACTATTTGAAAACAACACAAACCCAATATACACATTCTTCGATAAAGAAGGCATCTTAGAAAATAATGTTTACATTAATGATGATAACATCTCAACTAACAATGAATTCTATGCATCAGTAATGACTGGGCAAGGCATGCAATTAACATTGATTAACAATACCATCAACATCATTACCCCTCCAACCAAATTTGATTTACGAGATTACAGATGGGTTACACCAGTTAGAAACCAAGGATGGATGGGCGCATGCTGGACATTCGGAATGACAAGTGCTTTAGAGTCTGCATTATTGAAAGCTACAGGCATCAGCGCTGATTTTTCAGAAAACAACATGCAAAATACCATGTTAAGATACTCCATTTATGGTTTTTCCGAATTATATGAAGGTGCAGCGAACGTCATTGGCGCATCTTACCTATTGAGCTGGTTTGGAGCATTTCCACAGGATGCAGATACCTATGATGAACTTGGAAAAATTTCACCAGTTATCACAACACTGAATGATCTTCATGTTCAGGATGTGATGTTCATACCTAACAATGAAATACCAAACGGCACACAACTCAAATTGGCAATCATGAAATATGGTGCTTTAGACGTGTGCTATTTCGGACAATCCACATATGATGAAAAAAATCCTTATTATAACCCTGACACCTATGGCCAATATGTCAATGTAACTAAAACTCCAAACCATGAAGTTTCAGTTGTTGGCTGGGATGACAATTTCCCAAAAGAAAAATTCCTAATCACCCCACCGGGCGATGGTGCATGGATTATCAAAAACAGCTGGGATACCAATTGGGGAGACAAAGGATATTTATATGTTTCATATTATGACAAATCATTTTTACCATCCAATGAAATAATTGATTATGCTACAGCAATACTAATTGAAAATACCGAACCGTACAATAAAAACTACCAATATGACTTAGTGTGGGGAGGCGAATTCTTAGAGAATCCTTTCGGAGACACTGTAAGTTATTACAATGAGTTTGAAGCTTTGGATGATGATTTGATTGCTGCTGTGGGAACATACTTCAACCAAAGCGGCATCAATTACAAAGTTGAAATTTATGTAAATGACGATTTGAAATTGACTCAAGAGGGAGTGTCACCTTATGTAGGTTACCACACTATCAAATTAAACGAATACATACCCGTTAAAAAAGGAGATGTTTTCAAAGCGATAGTGACCTCAAATGCTATGCCATACATTAATTTCGCAGATGCAAGAACACATTACACTGAAAATATTTCATTTGCCAATTTTGAAGGAATTTGGGAAGATTGTTATTATGGTAATTTTACTGCTTGTGTAAAAGTTTATACAGTGGCAGATCCAAGCAGACAAACATTTACCGCATTGGAAAAACTCATCAATTCCTCTGAAAACTATTTGGAGTTATCTTGCGATTACACATTCAACAACGAAACAGATAACAAAACCGGAATCATAATCAACAGAGATAACATTGTCATCAACGGTAACGGCCATATACTTAACGCAACCAAACAGTCAAGAATATTCAACATTGCCGCAAACAACGTGACATTAAGCAATCTGATTTTAACTGGAGGAAATGCAGAAAACAATGGGGCAATATACACTAATGGAACACTAACCTTAAACAACGTTACTTTCATTGACAACTATGCAAGCCAAAACAGTGGGGCTATAGGACTTTATGTCAATGCAACCATCAATATCAACAATTCCAGATTCATAAACAATTATGCTGGAAGTTTAGGTTCATCAATAGGCGTTATAAATGGAATCCTGAACATTTACAATACAGAGTTTACCTCAGATATATCCACTAAATGTGGCCAAATCTTTCTTATGGCTGCAGAAGGTTATGTGGAAAACACTACATTTGCAAACATTGTTTCCGATTACACACCTGCAATATTTCTTAATACAGTAAAAGCAATAACTGTAATTAATTCCAAATTCATTAATTTAACTGCCAACATCTCATCAGGTGCAATATGTGTTAAAGAAGGAGGAGTAACATACATCAGAAATTGTGAATTCATAAACACCACTTCTTCTAAAAATGCAGGAGCAATCCTAGCAGATATTGCTGGGTCAACTGGCCGCCATTCAGGTAATGTGACCATACTGGATACCGTATTTAAGGACAGTTCTTCTGGATTTGGAGGAGCTTATATTCAATTCGGTGGAAAACTCTTCTTAAACAATACTGAGTTTATAAACAATCACGCTACATTCAACGGCGGATCAGTTTATATTTCATATGTTGACTTTGCTGAAATCAACAACTGTAATTTCACCTCAAACAGTGTGGATATATTTGAAGGATATCCTACCTACGGCGGTGCAATGGTTCTTGATATGAGTACTGCAAATATAGACAAATGCAGATTCATCAACAACACTGCAAGTGCAGGTAGTGCAATTTATGCATATGATACATCATATGACATTAAAAATTCCCTATTCGAAAACAACACAAACCCAATCTACACATTCTTCGATAAGAAATCAAATCGGGAAAACAATGTTTACATTAATGATGATAATGTCTCAACAAACAATACTTATTATGCAACATTTGTCACTGTAGAAGGCATACAGTTAACATTACTCAATAACACCATCAATATCACTGTTATTCCAGATAAATTTGATTTGCGTGATTATGGCTGGGTTTCACCTGTCAGAGACCAAGGATGGATGGGGTCCTGCTGGGCATTCGGAATGACCGGCGCCCTGGAATCAGCATTACTGAAAGCCACAGGATTAAAAGCTGACCTTTCGGAAAACAACATGCAGAATAGCCTGCTAAGATATTCAATTTACGGTTTTCCTCTTTACTTTGAGGGTGGAAACAATATTCTTTCCACAGGTTATCTGTTGAGCTGGCTTGGAGCATTCATACAGGATGCAGATACCTATGATGAGTTTGGAAAACTTTCACCATTAATCACAACTGACCAGGATATCCACATCCAGGACGTGATGTTTACACTTAACAATGAAATACCAAACGGCACTCAACTCAAATTGGCAATCATGAAATATGGTGCTTTAGATGTGAACTATTTCGGACAATCCACATATGATGAAAAAAATCCTTATTATAACCCTAAAACATGTGCCCAATATGTCAATGCAACTCTTACTCCAAACCATGTAGTTTCAGTTGTTGGCTGGGACGACAATTTCCCAAAAGAAAAATTCCTAATCACCCCACCGGGCGATGGTGCATGGATTATCAAAAACAGCTGGGGCACTAGCTTTGGAGAAAACGGATACATGTATGTTTCATATTATGATAAAACATTTGTGAGATCCACTGATGTGAGCACTTATGCTACATCAATAATAATTGAAAATACAGTGCAATACAATAAGAACTATCAATATGATATAATGTGGGAAGGATATTTCGAAAAATACAACGAAACAGTAAGTTATATGAATGTATTTGAAGCTTTGGATGATGATTTGATTGCAGCAGTTGGAACATACTTCAACCAAAGCGGCATCAATTACAAAGTTGAAATCTTTGTAAATGATGAGTTAAAACTGACTCAAGAAGGAATATCTCCATACTTAGGTTACCGCACAATCAAATTAAACGAATACATACCCGTTAAAAAAGGAGATATATTCAAAGCAGTGATAACCTCCAATAGTGTGCCAATCATTGAATTAGAATATAGCAGAGTACATTATAGTGAAAATCTCTCATTTGTTTGCATTGACGGTGAAACCTGGAAAGATGCCTACAAATTAGGTTATATTGCCTGTTTGAAAGCATACACTGTTGCAGACAACAGTGAGAATTTGGAAAAATACTATTCCGATGACACACCTGTTGCGGTTAAAGTCAGTCCAGGTGAAAAAGTCACATTTGAAATTAATGGCATAACTGCAACTGTTACAGCAGATGAAAACGGAACTGCAGAGCTTGGAATTAACTTAGAACCTGGAAAATACAATTTAGCTGTAAAAACCAAAGACTATAATGTTGTATATCCTATTGAAATAAAAAGCACTATCAACTCTGAAGATATAGCTGTTAACTATAACGGCGACTGTGACTACAAAATCCAATTAACCGACGCCACCGGAAAAGGTTTAAACAACACTGCAGTCAACGTAACTGTTAACGGCCAAACCAGCGAATATACCACAGACAGTGAGGGAT
This sequence comes from Methanobrevibacter sp., assembly GCF_017427765.1. GTDB lineage: Archaea > Methanobacteriota > Methanobacteria > Methanobacteriales > Methanobacteriaceae > Methanocatella. Next base: position 45,971 of record NZ_JAFRSC010000017.1, read on the forward strand.
GTGTAACTGTTAACTTCACCAAATTAACCGAGGACCAGCAAATCAGCGTTGCAAATCCAGTTACTGGTGAAACCAGTTTAAATACAATTAAAGTCAATGAACGGGATGACAGTAAATTTGCAAACATTACAGTTGATAAAAGTAACCTCAGTGCTATTTTAATGGATGTTAACGGCAGTGCAATTGCATTTGCTCCAATAAGCTATAAAGTCAACGGTGCTGAAACAAACACTACAACTGACAGCGAAGGTAAGTTATTAATTTCCCTAGAGTCCAATGCACTTATAGAAATAAATTATGCTGGTGATAATATAACCGCACCTGCTGATTTGACCATAAATGTGAAAAACATCGTTCCAATAAGAACCAACACTACAATTGAAGGTAACGACTACACAACCTACGCTATCGATTACTACGCTGGCGAACGTGGAGGATACTTCAAAGTAAGGTTAGTTGATATCAACGGCAATATCCTTTCCAACAAATCCGTAAAAATCGGATTCAACGGTAAAGTATACAACACAACCACAAATGAAACCGGATGGGCACAATTGCAAATCAACCTGGCTAAAGCAGGAACATATACATTTGCAGTAGGATTTTTAGGTGATGACAACTACTTCGGAGCATTTGCAGTATACAAAATCACTGTAAACAAGAAAACAACAAGCATAAGCGCTCCTGAAAAAACCTACAGAGCATCTGCAGCAACCAAATCATATACAGTAACACTTAAAACCGACAAAGGATCATCCATTGACGGTAAAACCTACCTCCAAGAAGGTAAAACAATAAAACTGACTGTAAATGGTAATACATACACTGCAAAAACAAATGCAAAAGGAGAAGCTACCTTCAAGTTAAGCCTAACTCGAAGAGGCACATACAACGCTGCAGTAAACTTTGCAGGAGACAACACCTACCAAGCTTCAAAAGCAACCACAAAAATTAGAATCAACTAGAAGAGACTAACCTCTCTTCTAACTTTTTATTTTATAACAAAAACATCATATAATAATGCACAATACTTCTTTTAACAAATTTTAAACTGTGCAAATAAAAACTTCATAAAAATAGAATAAAAAAGGAGTCATTATAAAAATAATAACTCAAAATAGTCAATTTGACCAATTAGAGAAAATCAATTTACATTAATCTTCCAACACCAGTAATTTCAATACTGGCTACGCCTTCAATAGCTTGAACCATTTCTTCAACAGCTTCAGATCCGCCTTCACCATCTTCGGTAATGAAGTTTAAGATAATTGCAACTAAACCAAAAGCAATTGGTTCTTCAGCAATATCGTGGATTTCAGCACCTTCAGGCATTGAATCTTTAATGGTTGCTTTAATAGCTTCTAAATCTACATCAGGACTGTCTGGCATAATTTTCATAGTTGTTAATACTTCACCCATTCTAATTCCTCCATTATATAAACTTATGGTCCTTCAAAACCACATTCACATTTATAAGCGTGACCAAAGGTACGGCATTTTTCACATCTTGCTATTTTTGCTCCACATTCTGGGCATTCGAATTCTACGAATGGGCCAGTTAATGGAATTTCTTGTTTACATGAAATACATTCTACAGTTTTCATTTTTAATCACCTATTATTTGTGTGTAATCGAAATTGTAATCATTTACATTATCATCTATAAGAGATAAAACCCTTTCGGGATATTTTCCATTCACAACATAACAATTAGTCCCAAACCTCAATAAAAGACGTGGCAGCATTACATCAATCGACGACTCCTGAAAAGTTAGTAAAGTTTTTGCATCGATTTTACTTATGAATGTTGAACCAACCTCTTTCGGTTCTTGGGTATATATACCATTTACATTTGTTACTATTAAAAGGTTTGCATTTAGAAGATGTGAAACGTATGCTGCAATAGAATCTGAAGTCACATCCCAGCTGCATTCAAAGGGATCTTCTGTTTTTAAAAATTCTGAAACTGCAAAAATTGGAGTGAACCCCTCATCTGAAATGTTATTAACCTCTTCAAGAGTATGCGCAAGTCTTGCTGATTCCACCTTGTCATCGACCAGCTTAGCTATTATGTCCATGCAATCAATAGCTGTCCAGTGGTTAACCTCTTCTGAGAAATTCTGCTCATCATTGTATTTACGGATAAGATTTGCAAATTCACCCCCGCCCAAAACAATGCAGGAATCTGTGTTTTTTAGCTTTTTTGCCAAATCTATTGCATAATCCGGGAACAAACTTCCCCCAATTTTTACAACCTGTTTTATGATAAATATCACGACCCTGTTTAATTAAAAGTAGACCTCATCAAATGATAGTTTAGACTATAAAAGTTTCAAATCCCCTGTCACTTCATCAAGTATTTCATCCTCATCAGGACCAAGCGCCAAAACTGTAATGCTTGATGTAGGTATCTGAGTACGTCCGGCATCAACTACCAAATAATTGGCAATTCCATTTTCATCAGCCAACTTTTTAAGTTCAATCAGCTCCTCTTTTGTTTGAACCTTTAAAACCACTTTGGCATAAGCCTCGTTTTCCCACTTTCGGATTTTATCTGCAGGTGATTTTTTATATGCCCCAATGGCTCCATGACAGCACTGGGCTGCAATTTTACCCTTGCGCATTTTTAAATCTGTTCTGACAATCATTACCTGTTTCATATTATCATTTATTAAATATTTAATTAAAGGATTAAAAACTTTTTTGAAAACTAAATTTTTACAATAATTTAATTAAATAGAATTAACAAAATTATCTATGATTATATTTTTAAGGAGATTATAATGACTCGTATTTCAATTTTAGATAAAGACAGATGTCAACCGAAAAAATGTGATTATGTCTGCATCAATTACTGTCCGGGCGTTAGAATGGATGAAGACACAATTGTAATTGATGAGGACACCAAAAAACCGTTGATATCAGAAGAATTATGTGAAGGGTGCGGAATCTGTACTAACCGCTGCCCATTTGATGCTATTACAATAATTAACTTACCTGAAGCGGCCGGTGAGCCAATTCACAGATTCGGACAGAACCAGTTTGAACTGTTCGGCCTCCCATCTTTAGAAGAAGGGACTGTTTTAGGGCTTTTAGGTCAAAACGGTATCGGTAAATCCACAATCATGAATATTCTGGCTGGAAACCTGATACCTAACTTCGGAGACTATGAAAATCCGGCAGATAACTGGGATAATGTTATTGAATATTATAAGGGATCCGCACTTCAGAAGTATTTCAAAGACCTCTCAGAAGGCAATGTGAAAACCATATTAAAACCGCAGATGGTCGACAAGCTTCCGAAAGTCGTGAAAGGTAAAGTAAGAGATCTGCTTACAAACGTCAATGAACGTGACAAGCTCGACTACGTCACCAAGGAACTTCAGCTTGAAAATGTTCTCGACAGGAAAATGGAAAATTTGAGTGGTGGGGAACTTCAAAGGGTTGCAATAGCCGCAACAGTACTTAGGGAAGGTGATTTCTACTACTTCGATGAACCTACCTCATGGCTTGACGTATCCCAAAGACTGAATGCAGTTAAGGTTATCAGGTCACTTGCCGAGGAAGGCAAAAGCGTTCTTGTAATTGAACACGACCTTGCAACTTTGGATGCATTGTCAGACAATATCCACATATTATACGGTACTCCTGGAGGATACGGTGTCGTATCCGGAAGAAAAGGAGTTAGATTAGGTATCAATGCATATATAAAAGGATTTTTAGCTGAAGAGAATGTGAGAATCAGAAGAAATCCGATTGAGTTTACAATCAGACCACCAACTCCTGAAGACGAAGGAGATGCGCTTGCAAGCTATACTGACCTAAGCAAAGACTATGACGGATTCAAATTGACTGCCGATGCAGGTGAAATATTTTATGATGAAATTGTAACAGCATTCGGTTCAAACGGTATCGGTAAAACCACATTTGCCAAAATACTTGCAGGCGTGGAAGAGCCTACAACCGGAGAAGTTGATGAGGAAGTTACAATCGCATACAAACCGCAATACATCGTTTCAAACTTTGAAGGAACAGTAAGTGACTTTTTATATATGAATGCTCCAAGTTTCGGAAGCAAAATCTTTGAAAGCGAAATAATGAATCCACTGAGTTTAAATGAACTTTTAGACAAACCTGTCAAAGGACTGAGTGGAGGAGAACTTCAAAGATTAGCCATTGCAGTAACCCTTGCAAAAGATGCTGAAATCTATCTTTTCGATGAACCTACTGCATTTTTGGATGTGGAACAAAGACTTGTGGCTGCAAGAGTTATCAGAAAACTCGTTGAAAGCAGAAATGCAGCTTCACTTATTGTTGACCACGATATCGTATTTATCGATTATATCTCTGATAGAGCAATGGTATTTGACGGAACCCCTGGTTTAAACGGTCATGCATCAAAACCGACTGATTTGAGAAATGCAATGAACGAATTTTTAGGAAACCTGAACATTACATTTAGAAGAGATAAGGAAACAAAAAGACCAAGAGTTAACAAACTCGACAGTTATAAAGACCGTGAACAAAAAGAAAAAGGAGAATATTACTACCTGTCCGATTAGATATTCCCTTATTTTCCATCACCACCCATTTATTAAAAGTATTACTTTTTATACTGATTTTAATGATTTAGTAATACTTTATTTTTAATTTAAAAACTTTAATATAATTTAACCCATAAACATTTATTCAACCACAATTTAAAAGTGATAAAGATGAGTTGTTATAAATATTGGGGAACAATTGAAGAAATTGCAAATAAACTCTCAAGTTATGGGGACTTGGACAAATACGGAGACTCAGCACTTGATAATGTTAATATCGATGAAATCATTGAAATTTTAGACGAAGTTGAAATCATAGCTCACGATAAAGAAATCGATTTTGACTCAGCAAAACACATTCTTGATGATGAAAAGATGAACAAGGCACTGAAGCTGATTCGTAAATTCTACGTTTATATCGGTGCAAGACTGGAAACCGAAAACGCATTAAAAATTCTGGAATCAGACAATCCAACAGAAACACTAGATTCATTCCATTTTTATGAAAGATACATCGGATTAATCAATAACGAAAGCCAATTGGCAAAATTCAATGAAAACAAAACCTTCGTGTTTTTAGGAAGCGGACCACTTCCACTGACTTTAATCATGTTCAACAAAGTCTATGGCTGCAAATGTATCGGAATAGAACAGCAGGAAGAAGTGGCGGACCTCTCAAGAAAGGTATTGAAAAGATTAGGTCTTGACAATGATATAGAAATCATTACAGGTGATGAAAATTCAATAGCTGATCTTGAATATGATATCCTAATGGTTGCTGCACTTGCCGAACCAAAAGAAAGAGTATTTGCAAACATCTGGGAATTCATCGATGAAAAAACACCTCTGATTTACAGAACATATACCGGAATGAGAGCCATATTATATGCTCCTGTTTTGGAAAAGGACACACGAGGATTCCACAAAGAAGTTATGGTACTTCCAACCGGAAAAACAAATAACACATCAGTTTTAATCAGAAAAATAGTATAGGAGAGTTATTAAAGTTTAGGAGAACAACTTTAATAACCGCCCCAAGAGATTAGACAATCTCATTATCCCTTAAGATAGGCAATCATATTTGCACATTGAGGAGGGAAATATGGTTATGATTTTAATACAAAATGACTTTGAAAGATAACCATATGACTTTAATTATCTTTCTAACATTAGTAATTCTCATACTAATCTTAGAAAGACAATTGAAAGATAGAGTGTAAATAGTTAATAAATAACTATTTACAAGAGTTTATGACTAATTGCCATTGAGTTAGACATTTTTAATTATCAAATTTCATGATAATCTATAATATACTAACAAGTAATAACCATATAAATGTTATTAAAGTATTACTCTTTAATTTGAACTTAAAATTCAAAAATATGAATTTAAAATAGTTTAAATCCCACTATACGTTCAGAGAGTCGTTTAAAAAATAAAATGAATATTTATAATACTTTATTTAAAAAAAGTATTATTTTATAAAATTAATTAAAATTAATTAATTTCAAAAATAATTTAAAAAACAATTTATTCAAATATATAAACCTCAAATAATAGACATTACTGAATAAAATGCTTTTAAATTTAATATTCCGCCAAAAGACAATCTAAAATATATTATAAAAAAAGTAATACTTTTTATAAAAATAATACTACCATCGTGATCTTTTAGTGAAAGACCAACCCTGAAAAATATTTATAAAAAATAGCTATTAAAGAATTTGAGGATTTGAAATTGCTTTAATAGCTATTGTAGACAGTGAAAGAAACCATACATAAAATTATATATTAATCTCTTTTTTGATTAATTATCTTACATTGATGGAGAAAAATAAACAATACTGATTGGTTATGCCAACAACCACTATTGTTTGGCTAATGATGAATTTATCAATATAAAGATAATTAATTGAAAAATAATCAAAATATTCTCTATTTTAACTATCTTTCTAACATTAGTAACCAACATACTAATCTTAGAAAGACAATTAACAAAGAAAGTAAATAGCTATCGTGAAATAGCTATTTACTACCATATGTTTGACTATTGTTTAACTCTATTCTAATTCTAATGGACCCAATTTTGAGAGAGTATTATAAAATTCATCCATTGTTTTTTGGAACTTTTCTCCTTCAGATGCAGAAATCCATTCAAAACGGAACCTTTCTTTTTCAATACCGAATTCCTCTATAATATCTTGAACAATTTTTGCTCTTCTAGACCATTTATAGTTTCCAGCATCATAATGGCAATCACCAATATGACAACCTCCCACAAATACTCCATCGGCACCGTCTTCAAATGCTTTAAAGATCATGGAAGGATTAATTCTTCCAGAACACATTACACGAATGATTCTAACATTAGGAGGATATTGCATACGTGCGGTTCCAGCAGTGTCCGCCCCTCCATAACAACACCAGTTACATAACAATCCTACAATTTTTATATCATCAGACATCAAACCACCTCATAATTCAACTTTATCTGGACTATATAATGGAGGTTTTATATCATCTGAAACTCCAGCTACATAACCAGTCCTATCGTAGTATTTTTTCTGCAATTTATCAAAAATTAGTGAAACCGGAATGTCCATCGGACAGACATCATCACATTGACCGCAATTACAACAACTGAAACTCATGTGTGAAAGCCTTACTCCTTGGAATGCAATTGGTTCTGGCGGAATATTGAGTTCATCTTTGAAGTATGGTTTGTTTAATTCACAATTTTCATAACACCAACAGATTGGACAAATATCCCTACAGGCATAACAGCCTATGCATCTTTTCCATGCATCCATACCTTCTGCATCTCCAAAAGTAGCCCCTTGAGCTTTTTTAGCCATTTTAATCATGATGCCCTCAACTTTAGACCTTGCTTCTATTGCTTGGTCTGATGCATTTTTGGTTTCAAGAATACCTGCACTTTTTGCGCCGTCAATTAATTGTTGGCCTTTTTCATCATTTATTTCAATGAATGTCCATCCGTCTTCAGACCCCCAGTTACCGCATGCAATATTCGCTTTTCTAGGGATTTTAACATCACATCTTTGACAATTATTACGTCTTCCATATCCTTGTTGTTCCAGTTCATGGATCTTGACGCCTTTTTCAGTACCGTCAGCCAGTTCGACAATGAATTGTCCTTTGTCAATCTCCTCACTTACAACATCATCAGGATTGATGTCATAAAACAATTCAATCATCTTACGTCCAGTAACGGGAGAAACAGTTCCTCCGCAATTTAAACCCACTGTATAAACATTATCTGGATTAAGTTTATGTCTTTTAAATAATTCATCTATAGACCTGATATCGCAAGGTTTAACCGCTACTGCAACCTTTTTATCAGAAAAATACTTTTGCAAGAGATCGCTTATCAATGTAGGAGCACAGTGATAAGAACCTGCAGTTGAAATTAAATCTTCGGAATTGGTGATAAATGTTGGAACACCATCATAAATATCATCACCCGGACGCAATGCTAAAACACCATCAACAAGACCTTCATCTAGCAAATATTTAAATATGCTTGTAACAGCACCTCCACATTCTCCAGCTTCAAGAATTTCACCATCTTTTGATTTTGCTAAAATATGACTCATGAAATCACTCCACTTCCCCGTTTATTTTTTCAATAATTTCTACAATACCCATATTTTCAGATTCATAAACTGAACTAAATTCCTGAGTTAATCCTTCAGCATTAGTAAATGACCCATCACACTCCAACCAGGATTTAATTGGAATGACAAAATCGGCAATTTCTGTTGTATCATTTTGGAATGGGGAAAATACAATCATTTGAGGTATTGACTTAAACTCAAAATCAAATTCATTTACGATATCATCATTGAAAACCAATAAGACTTCTGAATTGTCCAATAGTTCCAATGCATCTTCTTTTGATGTTGCCTCAACCAAGTTCAAAGCCCCTTTTGTATTGGATTTACTGTAAACAGGCAATAATTTTGAATCTGCACTTTCAAGTAAATCCAAATCCTCAACTGAATCGATTTCATTGAATAATATCACAGAAGATTCATCCGGAGCAATGCTTTCCAAGAACTCTTTGACTGAAACTGAAGTGAATTCATCTGTGATATTTGCTGTTGGTGAATTTTCCAAATCATCATTGACAAATATTTTTGCGCCATTTTCCTTTGCACGAACAATGCGCCTTCCGACTAATGGATTTTCATATAAAATGTTTCCAATGACAAAAAGATTTGATGCTTTTTCAATGTCATCATATGAAGCTACCGGATCAAAATTTTTCAGATTGTCTGCATAAGCAATAACATTAAAGCCCTTCGAATCACATAAAGATTTAATTGCTTGCAAATCCTCATTAGTATTATTTCCTGAAAAAATTACAGTAACTTTTTCATTATTACAGGATTTTATTTTACCAATTACATCATCTAACACTTTTGAATCAAATGAAAGTTTCCCTTCAATATTTTCAACTGAAGATCTTCCATTTGAACAGTTTTTACCCTCATTAATAGGATGTCTTTTATATGGAAATGTTCCAACAATTTCTTCATTATCTAAAATCACATTAATACCACAACCAACACTACATGATGGGCATAACGTGTGTTTAATTTCAAACATAATTCATCACCAAATACTTAAAAAGTAGCACCGAAATTAACTGCAGAATTAATTTCCCCATTTAATAATTCGTAATTTGATTGCTTAGTTAATGAAATCAGGTTCATTAACATGTTGCATGCGTGATGGAAAATTATTTGAGAACATTCTTGTTGAATAAATTCTTCAAAATCACCCAACTTAATTAATCCCCCTATTTTAAAACTCAAATTTAAATACTCATCAGATTTTAAAACAATGTCATATCCCATAACCTTTTGATCGGTATGAGTATATTCAACAGACCAATCAATATTTAAATTTAAATTTGAATTTTTAGGATTGTAACTCTCTCTAAACATAGCTAGTTTATCTACCGTAATTTCCATGCTACTTACTCCAATTATTTATTAAATAATCTCCAAATTATTAAAATTAACAAAATTAATTTAATAATCTATACCATACTCACAAGTAATAACCATATAAATGTTATTAAAGTATTACTCTTTAAATTGAAGCCTTTACTTGCAAATAAAGACTCCCTGTTGTTGAATGGGCCAATGAACTATAATCAGTTTAAGAAAGTTAAAAAAAAGAATTGATAATACTTTTTTTAAAAAAAGTATTATTTATTAAAATGGATTAAATTAATATAAAATTAAAAAAACAGGATATTTTTAGGTTTATATTCTTCAAAAGGACATATATGCACAAAAATTAAAAAATAACAAAAATAAATTAGAATATCTAAAAAAAAGTAACTGAAAATATAAAAATAAAATGAGTAATACTTTTTTTAAAAATAATACTACTCAGCGAACAATATTTCTTCTAAAAAATTATTACCTAGACAATGGTTAATGCATTTGGCACCTTTTTCAAAATGTTTTCCTTTACAGGAATCATTGTTGATGAAGCAATAGAGAAATCAGCACTTTTAGCTGCAACATCATCATCCTTTTCAGCAATGATTGTAGCATTTAATGCATCCTGCAAGTTATTTACAGTATTCTTCAATACCCATTCATCTACATCTGAAATTATAATTTCATCAACATATTTATCCAATTCATTTGCAATAACCCATGAAATAAATCTGCCGCCATGCAATGCTATAGTAGTGCCATCAGCTAATGCGACAATATCATCTAAAGTGTGTTTCAATTGAATATTCTGATACATTCTTGAATTAACTAAAGTTGCCCAATGTGCATCGCCGACATGATAAGACCCAATTTTTCTTGGATATACATAATCAGGCCCCGCAATCTTAACTGCCGTTGCTAGTGATAACAGGTCTTGCTTTTGAACCGGAAGTCCCCTATTTGGAAATTCTTCATTGATGATTTGAATAATTCTTGGAAGTCCAAATTTGCCTCTTCTAGCGGTTCCAGGCTCATACCCGCACATGTACCCATGATGATTTTTTGGAAAACCTGTGATTACCATGTTCAAGCCAGAGCGCAATCCTGCCCTTACCTCATGTTCATATGCACCATTAGTTGCAACTACTTTTCCAGGAGACAGTATTCTTGCAGCGGCGATTGTTTTTGCAAACGCTTCTGTTGTATTTTCACATCTGTTAAATGGTCCACCTTCAACTACGATAACATCTGCACCAATCTCTATAGATTTTTCAAAACCTGTGATTACCTCATCATAACCGTCGCCAACAAACATGATAGACTCCAAGCCCCTTCCATATTTTTTAGCCAGTTGAGCAATATCTTCAGCTTCTCTTAATGGTGCCGCATGACCATCGCCAGTTTGTTCACAGGTGACATTAACTGCAACGGATGAAGACAATTTGACCCATTCTTCCTTATCATCTTTTTCTGCAAGTTCCTTATCAATCAATCTTTCATGAATCCTTCCTCTAGGACATTCTGTAAATGCAGGACCTTTATTATAACATTCTCCGCCACAACCGCTGATGTTTTTTGGAAGCCTCATCGCACCGTTTTCGCCAAAATGATCCAAATCAAGAGGAACGTCAACAATCTCATGAACCCTTTGCATTACTTCCACTCCTCTCATTCCAAATTTCTCAGCTATGTCTGAAAATGCATAAGCGCAGATGTGAATCGGTGCCCCAATCATGTCTGCTAGCCTACAATTGCCCAATAAGTCCATCAGCTCCAAATCGGAAGCGCATGTCCCTGCAACCACTTCAGTCAAATCGCATCCTAAAGGAAATCTTTTAAACTGCATTCCCAGTTTCATTGTTTCTTCAAGCGTAAGTTCAGAAATTGCATCAACAACTGAGGTTACATCTTTATCCATTTTTGATATTTCGATTGCAGCATCATCATCATGAACTGCACTTTTTATTAAATCGTACATGAAATTTACCCCAAAAATTATATTCTACTATATATTTTTCAGTGAAATCTTTAATAAATAAGTTTCGATTTAGGTAAACCTAAACTCTTTTAATATATGATATATTATCAAATAAAAAGTATTACTAAACTTTAAAATAATAAACAAAAAGTAATAACAGTATTACTAAAAAAGGGAAATTAATAGTAAAAATAATACTAAATAAAGGCTAATGTAAAGATTTAAATAGTACTACTTTTTAAATAAAATATATTACTACATGGTTAAACTACCATAATTACTGTTAACAAAAAGGCGATATACAGCAATGAAAACCATGTAGTAAAACTTTTTTAAATAAATTAATTTAAAAAAAGTTCACTAAAATAAGGAGACAAAAAAATGAAAGTAGCAATTTTAGGTGCAGGATGTTACAGAACACATGCTGCAAGTGGAATTACCAACTTCTCAAGAGCTTGTGAAGTTGCAGAAGCAACAGGCAAAGAAAACATTTCTATGACCCACTCCACAATCGAAATGGGTGCAGAATTATTAGAAC
>NZ_JAFRSC010000047.1 GCF_017427765.1 Methanobrevibacter sp.
GCCTTAATCCTGAAATTCAGAAGACTTATGATAATGAAGATTGGGTAATGGAGGCAATGACAGTTCAAGGCTTTGTTAAAGATGAAAATGGTATATTTAATCTACCTGCCAACAGAAAAATTTCTATGCAAATTCCAACGAATCTGATTCCTAAATGCCCTGATGATAATTCGGATGTAACGACTAATCTTAGAGCAGATAATTCATTTGTGGAGGATGAAGGCTGGCATAAAGCGTCAGAAAATTATTACGAATTTCTCCAAACAAATAAAGGCGGGCATATTTTGTTTTTAGAGCTTGGTGTGGGAGCAAATACGCCAGTTATTATAAAATATCCATTTTGGCAGATGACAAAGGAAAATAAAAAGGCTGTATATGCGTGTATCAATTACGGAGAAGCGTTCTGCCCTAAAGAAATTGAAGATAGAAGTATTTGCATAGATGAGGATATTTTTGAGGTGTTAAATGAAATAAAATAGTTGGTGTTCTGAATAAATAATAAATTGAGATTGTAGCGTAGTAGTATCATTCATGATACTGTTTTGATACTAAAAAACTCAAAAACCACAAAAAACAGGTATAAAAACACCTGATTTTAGAAACTTAATAGATACTGATAGCATATAAAAGAAACAAATATGATATGGTAATTATTGAGTGGGAGTAGGATATATTTTACTTAAAATGGCTTATTTTCAAGACTTACAGCCTGTTAGAATGAGTAACTGGGACAAAATTGGGTAAGGATTTCAAAAAGAATAATCTCAGTAATTGTTCAAAGTGGCTTGCAATAAAATATGGGTCTGTGTCAAATGGTGTTGATGAAAAAAATTAAATAAATTTTTTATGTAGTTCCAGATAAGTAGAATCTGGAACTATTTTATTGTTAAAGATTAGCGCAAATTAATATTCTTTTTTTAAAATTTAGAAAACTTTTATAACCGTATGCAATACTTTTTAATACTTTTATTTTTCTTACTACCCCTTCAATTCTTCCATTTGAATATGGAAAAGAAAGAGAATTTTCAATGTATTCAAAATATTTCTTAAAGGTTTTAAGTGCTGTTTTAATGAATCCATCAAACTTAGGATAGTTGAGTTCAATTATTTTTTTAAATCTTTCAAATTTCCTATCAGTTATATTTATTAATATATCTTGATAAAGATCATATGAATCTTCAAAATAACTATTTGAAGAAAGTAGTAGCTTCACTATATCTTCTTCAGACATATATTTGTAATTAAACATTTTATTCTGCAGATACTTTTTATCAGAAAGTTTAGTAGCATTTTTTAAAAGTAACTTCCAATATTTCTTAAATTTGTTATACATTTTATTATCTTGTTTATTCATAGTAGCTATTCTAAACTTGTTAAATGCTCTATTGATTAATTGTATTAAATGGAATCTATCTATTGAAATTTTAGCATTTGGAAACATAGTTTTTATTAAACTAATATATGGAGAATACATATCAATGACAATATTTTTAACATTATTGCGCGCGCTTTTAGGGAATCTTGAGAAATATTTTATTAAATTATTAAGTTTTCTATCTTCAACAATATCAATTATTTTTGAAGTTTCAGCATCACAGTAAATGAAAGACATTGCACCATTAGCATCTTTAGTTGACTTAAATTCATCAAAACAAAGTTTCTCAGGTAGATATTCAAAATCAGGTTTGTAATCGGGTAAATCGTTAATGATTCTATTAACAGTGCTAGGAGAAACATTAAATTGCTTTGCTATAGCTTTTTCAGATTTAGCTTCTTTTAATTCCAGTTTAATAGCAAGTTTAACATCATTTGAAATTGAACAATTATCATTAACAAGTTTTAATTTATGAGAAAAAGATTTATTACAACTTTTACAAATGTATCTTTGCTTAGATACTTTAAGTAAAGTATTATATTGAGCAGTTTTTAATATTTTAATATTAACAATTTTAAAGCCATTTTTAATTAATTTATTAGCGCAACATGGACATTTAGCATTTTCCTTTGAAGCAACAGCAAAAACAACTTTGGTAATTATACCTTTAATCTCTTCATCACAAACTTTAGTAATTTTAAAATTTTTTTCTTTGATATTTAGTAATTTTTTGATAGAATTGCTATGAGACAAATAAATCACATCCTTTGAAATTGGAGTTAGCGCAGATATTTTAACAGGAAAAAATTTATTTGTCTCTTTTTTTTGCTCACAAAAAAAGGTGTTGAGCGGATTAGAGTAATAATCCATCAACACCAAAAAGTATACACCCTTAA
>NZ_JAFRSC010000018.1 GCF_017427765.1 Methanobrevibacter sp.
GGAGTATTTGTTTTTTGGTTATGCATAATAAAAACTTTTACTCCACCTATTTATTAAATTTAACTATTTTTAAGCAAAATTAAAAATTACAAACTAATTTTCATTAAAAAATTTCAAATCAACAAAGTTTTTGAAAGAGTCTAATCATTAATCAATGAAAAATATATAACTTATAATCCATAAATCATTTTAATGAATAAATGTGATAAATGATGGGAGCTCTGTGTTATGAAGATTGCGTATTTTACTTATGATGAGGAAAAACTTTTTGAAATCAAGGTTAAAAAACTCGAATCGATTGATGATGAATATGTCATAAAGGATGTTCCTCAAATTGCAGATGAAAAAAAGGAGTTTCTATCCACTTTAGGCGAAGAAATATTTATTTTATTGCCATACAATGATGGTGAAGATTTTTACCTGAAATACTTTAATCATTTGGAATATTTTTTGGACGGGGACAACAACTTCAGGGTAGGCACACTGATATCCCATACGATTGGAGGTAAAGATGAAGAGAACAATTTTTTAAAATTGTTTCAGGAAGTGTATAGGACTGGTGAAAAGAAGACCGGAATACTCAAGTACATGACTGATGACGGAAAATTACTGAAATATCATGACTTTCGCTACTTTATGATGGGAAATGAACTTGTTGCAATTCATGAAGACAAGACCGAAGTTAAAATGTATAGGGACAACACATTAAGTGATGAGAACTTGGGTGTTGCTATCTTACAGGATGGTAAATTTGCTGAATTGAATGAAAAATATGCAAAATATGTTCATAAGACAAGAGATCAGATGTTAGGTTCCCCATACAGTCTTAAAGGTATGTCACCACAGACCAGACAACGGGTTAAAAAAGAAATCGAACTTCTCTCACGACAGAAAAAAGTATCATATAAGGTTCCTCTCGCATCATATAATGATGATGGAAGTATAAGATTTTTCTTAAATGCAGAAGGATCATACATTACCTATGACAACCGTCCGGCAGTTCTTATAAGACTTAAAGATTTGACACAGCAGGAAATAGCTAAAAACAGGATAGAAATCAGTCAGGATTCAAAAACTCAGCTAAAAGACACTTTTGAAAGTTTAGCCAAGAATTCAAAAACATGCCTGTCCTACGGAATATATCCTGATAAATTATTCATGTCTGATAATTTCTATAATATCATTGAAGATGAAAGCAGGTCATACTCATTTAATCTGGAGACAATAAATGAGTTCATGGTGGGTGAAGACCTGGAACTGTATACTTCAATGATTGATTCACTTAGTCCGACAAATCCCGAAGTGGAATTCACAACAAGTATTATGACACTGAAGCTTAATATTAGATATATCAGACATCACATTAAACGTTTTTATGATTCAGAAGGTAATGCTGAAGGTTATATTTCATCACACCAGGACATTACAGATGATGCAACTTATGCCAATTCACTCAAAAAGCAGATATTCGAAAAGAATGAGATTATCAAGGACAAGGATATCCAAATCAAGGAGGCTCATCATAACATAAAGAACAGCTTAAACATTCTGTTGTCGCTCATACGCATGGAAGAGCATAGCCATATCCCTCTTGAGGAAATTATGGATGATACCAAATCACATCTCAAATCAGTAAGCGTGATGCATGAGAAGATATACCAATCAGAAAATTTAGTTGACATAGAATTAAAAGGATATATTGATTCCATTGTCGAATCGCTGTTTGATATCTACTCATCAAAAATACAGTACATCTCAAAAGTGGATGATATAAAATTAAATGCCAAACAGGCAAAATCTCTTGGATTAATAGTCAATGAACTTATAAACAACACGGTAAAACACGCGTTCCCTGATGGTACTCCCGGAAAAGTGGAAATAAGAATTGGGCGTCTTGACAAGAAAATTGAAGTGGAATACCATGACAGTGGTGTTGGACTGCCTGATGGTGTTAATTTTGACAATCCGTCCAGTCTGGGTTTAACAGTTATCAAAAACCTCACAAAACAGATCGATGGTGAGATAAGATACACCTATGACAATGGGGTCTGTATAAAAATAGTATTTAATGAAAATGAATCATTCTAGATTCTGTCAAACGTTGATTGAATTTTACGGAATTGGAGTTAAATGAATTTCAAAGCTCTGTTGCCTTGTCACAGACAAATTAGTCTAAAATATGGTATTTTTCCAATCAGTCAATTTTAATCAAGCAGATTATCTATTTTGTCGAAAAGCTCTCCATAATTTTCAAAAAGATTTCTGATTTCATCATCATTTTTAGAAATTAAAACCATCTTCAGCTGTTCATCGGTTTTAGAGATTTTTACCTGTTGTGATTCGTAAGTTCTGTCAGTAATTAATGATTTGATTTCATTATATGTATCTTCAGTTAAATTATGTCTTCTGGTTTGGTTCAGTATGTCCATTGCATGAATAAGTCCGTTTTCAGGTCTATCAATGCAGGAAGACATGCTGATTTTAGTAATCATATAATAAGGTGCTTCTATTTTGTCTCGACGAAGCACGATTGTAATTTTTGATACTACGTGGTCATCGTTGCAGTTTTCATTAACGAATTTAATCAGTTGGAACTGTTTAATATTTGCATCAGTATTCATGAAAGTCATGGTAATATATTCTTTTTAGGAATATTTATCTTTAACATTTTCTTAATACTCTTTTAAATAATTTGATGAATAAATATTATATTGGTGAAAATGTTAAGAATATAAAATCTAAATTTTTTATATTCCTGCTTATTTTATGCATCTTGTTCACGGTTACTTGTGTTTCAGCGCAAAATAATCAAACTGAAATGCTCTCGGATGATGCTGGTTATCATTCATTTAATGATTTAAATCGAAGCATATCTGAAAGTAAAGGTGTACTGAATTTAGTTTATGATTATAGGTATGGAGATAATGATACAAGCATTATTGTTAATAAGGATGAAGATTTCACAATAAATGGTAATGGTCATACAATTGAAAATATTAATCAGTTAAATGTTTTGACTTTTAATTCTCAAAAACAGATTTTTATAAATAACTTAACTTTTAAAAACTGTGTAAATACTAGTATTGTATCTTTTTCGTCAATCACTTTTAATAATGTTAAATTCATAAACTGTACCAGTGCAGATAGTGCACCTTTTATTCAGTGTCTTTTTAATAATGTGGTTTTTATAAATTGTACTTTTAAATGAGTGGGACCAGTAATAAGATTATAGAACTTAGTTCCGGTAATTTGACTGTCAAAAATTCATTATTTGATGGTGGTAAATTTAAGGAAGGGGTTATTTCTTCTAGAGCGAATACAATCATTGAAAATACTGTTTTTTCAAATTTAATTTCAGATAAGGCAACTGCACTGAACTTTAAGGGTTCCAATTTAGCCATCAGAAATTCCAAATTTTTAAATTTATGTGCCACTTTATCTGGTGGTGCTATTATGATAAAATTTTTCCCGCAACAGGATGAATCTGGAAAATATCTTCCTGGAAATCCTTTTTTAATTGAAAATTGTGAGTTTAAAAATGTTAGTGCTTCCAATGATGCGGGTGTTGTATTTTTAGATTCTGATTCTGGATCAGGGGGTATAATTAAAACCTCTAATTTAGTCAATGATACTTTTGTTAATTGTAAATCCAGATATGGTGGTGCAGTCATTAGTTTGGGCGGTATTTTAAATGTTATCAATTCAACAATTAAGAATAGTTCTGCCAGCTTTGAAGGCGGTGCGATTTTCACTTCCTGGACTAATTTAAACATTGTTAATTCAAATTTATTAAATAATTCCGCTTCAAAGAATGCTGGGGCAATCTATTTTGACAAAGGTAAGTTAACCATAAAACAATCCAATATAACTAATAATAAAGTAATAAATAATTCTGGAAAAGCTCCTAATGCAATTTATGCTTATGAAGCAGATATCGATTTTTCAAACTCCACCTTTGACAATAGTGGGCTTAGTGTTTATGCAGACTTTATAGGCAAATCCAAAATTGAAAACATAAACAAAAATGAGGATATTTTCTTGTTAAACAATACTAACTATATAGTTTCAGTTGAAAACAAGGGAATAAGACTTAATTTAACAAAAAATGAAATTAGTGTAGATAAACTTCCATCCAAGTTTAATGCATCTGATTGGGGATGGATAACTCCAATAAAAATACAAGGGGATAATTTTGATTGTTGGGCATTTGCTACAGTAGCTTCTCTTGAAGCATCTATTCTTAAATCAACAGGTGTTCAGTTTAATTTATCACAAAATTATGTTCAGCAGCTTCAGTTAAGGTATGCTAGAAATGATGATTTAAGAAATGTATTGACCGGATTTGCATACAGTGGTTTAGGCTATGCATTAAGTTGGTATGGTGCTATGTTGATGGAAACTCCATATGACGACAGAGGAATTATCGCAGATACTGATTTCACTGAGCCTAGGGTTCACGTTCAGGATGCAATGATAATTTTCACAGGACGAAAGGATACTACTGAGCTGATGAAAAAAGCAATTATGAATTATGGTTCTGTTATTGTTCAGGAAGGTCTTTCCGTTTCCGATATAAACATTTCCTGGAATAATTATACTCCAGAAATGGACCATAGTATTCATTTCATTGCATTGATTGGTTGGGATGATAATTACTCTGAATCCGACAGCAATAAAACAGGAGCTTGGTTAACTAAAGATTCAATGTCCGGTTTTTCCCATGTATTCTATGAAGATCTTACTGCAAAAATTGATTATTATCCAATTGTTCCTCAAAATGCATCTGTAAGCTATATTTTTGACAATAATATTGACTATCATGTGAATTATCAGACAGATTTAACAGGATTGGTTGGTTTTGATGGAAATTACACTCAATATTCCAATGAATTTACATCCAAATATGATGAACTGATAGGTGCTGTCGGAACATACTTCAACGAGTCCGGAATTAAGTATTCATTCGATGTCTATGTCAATAATGTTAAGGTTCACAGCCAAAGTGGTGTCAGTGAATTTGCAGGTTTTAGAACAATAGTTTTAAACAAATATATTCCGATTAAAACTGGCGATAAATTCAAAGTTGTTTTCAAAAATAACGCTCTTCCTTATCAGGCATACTCAAGGCAACGTTACCTTGCTAACATGACTTTTATCAGCCGTGACGGTAAATCATGGAGCGATTTTACACTTTTAAATAAAACTGTTTGTCTAAAAGTCTACACAGTAGCTGACAATACTAAGGTAATCAACAATAAGGATATTTTCGTTGATTATAATGGCGGATCCTACTTCAGTGTTAAAGTCGTTACTGCAGATGGAAGGCCTGTAGGTGCCGGTCAAGTTGTAAAATTCACAATTGTCGGAAAAACATACACTGTTAAAACAGACTCTAATGGAATAGCCAAACTCAAAATAAACCTGCTTCCTAAAAAATACACAATAACAACTACCTGCAATGGAAAAAGTGTTAAAAATACTATAACTGTAAAGCAGGTCCTAACAGCCAGCAAGGTTACTGTCAAAAAGACAGCTAAAAAATTTACCTTAAAAGCAGTGCTTAAAATCAATGGAAAGTTGCAAAAAGGTAAGGTCATTAAATTCACATTCAATGGCAAAACATATTCTGTTAAAACAGATGCAAAAGGTATAGCACAAAAAACATTGGACAAGAATGTTATCAAAAAGCTTAAAAAAGGTAAAACATACACTTTCAAAGTAACGTTTGGCAAAGACACCATAAAATCAACAGTTAAAGTTAGATGAGATTTTCATCTAATTTTTTTCTATTTTTTCTATTCCTTCTCTTAACATAATAATGAGTAATGAAAATAATAATAATCATAATGCCCTAAATATACATTAAGGAGGAATCATTTTTGAATATTTTAACATTATTGGGCAATAATTCTCTGGCTTTTTTAAGCCGAAAAGGTTCAACAGCGTTAAGTTTGATAAAATGATTAATAAAACAAAAGTTTCTTTAAATGAATATTTTTTTAGTTGTATGGGAAAACATGTCAAATGAAATAATTACTCATAAGTTCAGAGAATTGCTATTGCCTTCAATACTTATAGCAATGGCTTTGAATATAGCAATAATTTTTGATTCAAGTTTTGTGGCTACATTCATTGGACACAATGGACAAGCTGCTTTACAGGTTTTGGAACCTTTAGTATTGCTGATAACAATTTTTGAATGGCTATTTGGATTGGGAGGTCAAATATTATCACTAAACAAAAAGGCAGAATTTGACGAAGACGGAAGCAATCATTATTTCACAACTGCAATGCTTACAACAATTGTCATATCTCTCTTAATTATTTTTATTTGTTTCTTATTTGAAGATGCTTTAATCGCCATATTGCATCCGAGCGCTAGCGTAATACCTTATGTAAAATCCTATGGATTATATCTGTTTATCTGTTTTCCTATAGTGACTGTAGTGGGTGTTTTAACTCAGTTCATTCGTGTTGATGGCCAGCCAAATTTTGCTTCAGGAATAATTATTCTGGCAAATGTTATCAATGTAGTCCTAGATTATTTATTCCTCGCCGTTTTCCACATGGGTATTGAAGGAGCATCACTTGCAACGCTGATAGGATACGGAGTTGGATTTATCTGCACTTTAAAATATTATTTCGATTCAAAAAGGACATTCAGATTTGTTTTATCCAAATTAAAAATCAAAACATGGATTTCTTCAACTGTTGAAATAATCAAGATTGGCATTCCCGGTGCAAGTATGGGTGTTTTTGATGTAATTCTGGTTTATATTATGAACCTTATTCTTAGCGCTGCTTTGGGAGAGCTGGGTTTGAACATATTCAATGTTTGTGTAAATGCATTACTGATAATAAGTATTTTAGTTATAGGATTTGCAGAGACATTATCCTCAGTTGTACCGATATATTACTCACAAAACGACTTTTTTAATCTGAATCATATTGTGCGAAAGTCACTTCTAATAACAATAATCTGTGCAGTTTTATTTACCTCAATTCTGTTGATATGTCCTGATAGTTTGCTGATGTTTTTTAAGCTTAACCAAATGCCTAATGACGGATTGGTGGAAAATGCTTTAAGAGTATATTCATTATCCTTTGTACCGATGGCATTTTCAACAATATTGATATTCTATTATGAAGGAATCGAAAGAACGGTGGAATCAGGAATTGTTTCGGTTATTTCATCATTACTTGGACCGTTAGTGTTTACGTTCATATTATATCCGTTTATGGGCGTGGGCAGTGTTTGGATTTCTTTCCCATTAGGATATGTTTTATCGATATTGGTTGTTGCATTTTATGTAAGAATCGTTGAAAGAAAAGACAATCAATATTTCGGTCTGTTTTTTGTTAAAAAAGGATTGATTGAAAAAACCAGAAACTATACTTTGAAAAATAAGAATAGTGATGTTAAAAATGAAATGTTCAAGCATTTGGAAAGCTTGAATGTTAATGAAAACTCTTTAGAAACGCTAAATAAAATTATAAATGCAATTTTTGATTCAAACGATAGTACTGTGTCTTTAGAGATATTAATAATTGATTATGATGATAATATAACCATTAATATTAAAGATGAAGGAAAAAGAGAAGTGATGAGAAATATTGAAAAAACATTCTCACAAGATAACGTAAAAGTCAGTGAAGTATTAGGCTTTAACAATATAGAATTCACTATCAATAAGGGTTGAAGATTATTCAAGGTTCAATATTTTATCGAAACCGGACATTACAAGAATATCTTTAATGGTGTCATTAACTTTGATGAGAAATGGAATGTTTTGAGGTTCCAATTTCTTTGCGGTGGCAACCAAAACCCTTAAACCTGCACTGGAAATATATTCCAAATCATTGAAATTCAAAATCAATGAGTCAAATTTGCCCATTTCATCTATTATTTCGTTTTCAAAGTCAGGTGCAGTAGTTGTATCGATTTTATCTTTAACTGATATTGTTAATTCTTTTTCATTATATTGTTTTGTCAAATCCATGATAATCCCTTTTTTTATCTTAAGTGTGCAAGAATACCATGACTTCTTTAAGTCATGGATGAATTGCACAAATAATGAGCATTACTTTTCAAATGCTCTCTTGCTAATTTTTAATATATGTCCTTTTAATATATATTTTATTTGTAGTATTATAATATTTGGGTGTTGTGTGTGGTTAAGGTTGTTAATAAAGGTTTGGAGGTTAGATTGTATCCTAAAAGGGAAATGGTTGATGTTTTTAATCAGAATATTGGCAATGCGCGTTTTGTGTGGAATCACCTTTTAGCTGAATACAAAAAGACCTATTCCTTGTTCATACAACACGGATACACTAAATTAAAATGCAACATGACCACTTTCAACACAATGTTGAAAATACTTAAAAAAGAGCATTCTTTTCTGGGTCTTTCAGAATCCACGAGTTTACAGCAAGTATACAGAGACCTAATACAAGCATTTAATAAATTCTTCAAAGAAAATACTGGATATCCAATATTTAAAAATAAAAGCAATCCTAAACAATCTTTCAGGATACAAAACAACAAGAATATAAGAATACGTGATAACCAGATTGTTCTACCAAAATTAGGACCAGTATACTTCAGAACCAGTCGGGAATACAAAAAAATCTTAAACAATAAGGATACTAAAATCAACAATGTCACCATAAAAAGACACAATGGTAAATTTTATGCTGTATTCAACATTGAAACACCCATAGAAACATATGAAAAGACTTTTGATTATATTGGGATTGATTTGGGACTTAGAACATTAGCAACCCTAAGCAACGGAATAGAGAAAGCCAATCTAGACCTAGCCTATGAGGAAAAAATGATTTCTAAATACCAAAAAATACTATCCCGAAAAAAATACATGAGCAAAAGATACCAAAAGACCCTTCGAACATACTGG
Source organism: Methanobrevibacter sp. (assembly GCF_017427765.1). Taxonomy (GTDB): domain Archaea; phylum Methanobacteriota; class Methanobacteria; order Methanobacteriales; family Methanobacteriaceae; genus Methanocatella. Next base: position 8,916 of record NZ_JAFRSC010000018.1, read on the forward strand.
AAATGGCAAGATAAAAAAACAAACAAAATCAAAGACACATACCAC
>NZ_JAFRSC010000048.1 GCF_017427765.1 Methanobrevibacter sp.
ATGGCAAATTGCAAGTCCAAGTTAGCCACCCAGATAAACCTGTATCGGCGTGCTGTAATTAAACATTTTTCTTGGATAGTTATTCATCCAAATTTCAATTTGAGCGACCTCTTTCGTGGTCGTTTTTATTGTGCCTTTAGGCAAAAATCTACGAATCATGCGATTGTGATTCTCGTTAGTTCCTCTTTCCCAACTAGAATAGGCATGAGCATAGTAAATATCACAATTAACTGCCTCAGATAAACGAGCAAATTCAGTACCATTATCAGCTGTAATGGACTTAAATTGAAAATTTTGAGTTAATGCCTTAAGCTCAGAATTAACTGCCTCAGAAGATTTATCAGCGATTATTCTGATAATCTCCAAACGACTTTTTCGCTCTGTCAAAGTCAATAAAACCTTGTTTTTAGCCCTTGTTAAGACGACAGTATCAATTTCCCAATGCCCTAACTCATTGCGCCTGTTTATATCTTCAGGACGTTCTTCAATGGATTTACCGTAAACTCTAGGATTAGCTGAAACCGTCTTGATAACTTTTGTCTTATGTGGATAAAGCATATCTTTACGTTTCAAGCCTAATTTGCCATTATAAATCCAGTTGTAAATGCTTGAGTAGCTGATTTGACCATTGAATTTAGCTTTAGCGATCACTTCTGGAGAGACCTTAGCCTTGATGTAATGGACAATTTTTTCCAATACCAGCTTATCAAGCTTTGTGTTTTTAATAGACTTTTTTCGTTGCTTATGGTACTGTTGATGCGCATACTCGCTACTATAGACGATATGATACGCTCTAAAGGTATCCATTTGTTGGACTTGTCCTCGCTTGACTTCATTATTGATTGTTTGATGGCTACGACCTAATAACTTAGCAATCTGACGTCGACTCATCCCTTCTTTAAACCATTTTTCGATAAGTTGTCGTTCAGCTAGTGACAAATGGTTATAAGTTGTGGTGTAATTTTCTTGCATCTCAAAGCTCCTATGACTGGTATCTGTTTAATTACAGCATAGCATCTTTGAGGTGTTTTTTAGTGGGAAAATTTTTTCCCTGAGGTGGCTAACTTCATTTTACAATTTGGGTTTTTGTTTAGATAATATCTTAGCCCCTCATTAAAATTTTTGGCTGTATCGTTATCAATGCTTTCTAATTTCTTTAAAATCTTTTTTGCTGCTTCTAACTCCATCCGATTGTTCCTCCTAGGTTCTTATTATCCTTCTTGCCTAAAATGGTGTAGCAAAAATATCTGTCGCCGTCCATACAATGGTCATGGTCTTTTATCGGGGCATCTTTACCACGTTGACTTGCTTTTTCATCCCAAATATATAAGCTGAACTCTTTGAACGTATGCTTGGCTTTACTCGTCCATTTAATTTTTCCTTCGTTCATCAATGACATTTGTGTTCTGATACCATTCAACACATCATTTTTAGCAGGTTTTACAGAAAAACCACGTTTTTTTAAAGATATTCTAAATGATGCGGCAGATGGGTCAAGGATCACGCGCACTGATTTCTTGGTCATGTTATTACGCTTATAGAATGCTTCTAAGTCATCAGCATATTCTTCATCAGTTTTTTGCTGTCTTTTTTCTCGGCCAGAATAATAATACTCATCCGTGTTGTACCAGGTCCCATCAAAGAAACTCCATCGTTTAAATACAGTCGCGTTTAATGTCCCATAGTCAATAGATACCCATTCACGTTCAAATGGCGTATCATCTGGTAAATCTATCACCATTGTTTCTTTATCAAAATTAGCATAGATGACACCATCCGATAGCACCCA
>NZ_JAFRSC010000049.1 GCF_017427765.1 Methanobrevibacter sp.
AAATGCACCGAAGTGCCTGAAACAGAGGATACCTCCACGGCTACTTGGCCGAGGTTCTCAGTGAAGACCACGGTGAGTGTGTGGCCATCAATGGTGGCTTGGATGGTGGAGCCTTTGGGGGTACCTTGTACAGCTCTTTCTTTTACTGCTATATGGCTAAAGCCATCATTAAAGTGTGTGCTGTTTGCACCACACCAGGCTGCGGGCAACAAAAGTCCCAGCAGCAATACGAATTGTTTAATTTTTGTGTGTTGCATATTTTGAGCGTTTTTTAGTTAAACGCCACGAAAATATGGCGATTTTTTGTTACAAAAACGAATTTTGGAATTGCAAAAATTGCAGATTTTTTATTAACAACTTAAAAATCAATATTTAACAGACTTACAGATGCTCAATTAAAAAAGCCGATAATCCTTGTTGGCAATCAAACGCCTTTTCCAATTTCAAGGTATAACGCCTGCATGTGTAATACGGCTCTTGAAGCAACACACAGATGCTCATTTTGTCCAACTGGAGTAGATATAGGCAGCAATGCAGCCATCCCTTTCTCTCCAATGAAGGATATTGGGTTTTTAATGCTGTATAAAGGTTAGGGAAAAACGCTTCCACTGTCTTGGTTAATTGAGCGGTTTGCGATAATGTCATTGCAAATGCCTTGTATTCTGTTATGTCTGCATTGGTTTTAAGCGTATTGCGTATATTGTCGTGAAGCTGGTTTGCCATATTAATAATCTCAAGGCAAATCTGAGCTTGTTTAAAATCCTCATACCTTTCATCAAAGGTGTTGTAGGAAGTATTGCCTTCTGTCGTTTTATGTTCTGCTTTCTGGTTTTCAATTCTTTTTAGGGTTTCTTGCAGCTTTTGGTTACTTTGTTTTAATCGTCCTGATAATGCTTTTTGCTTCATGTCGTGCAAAAGTTGCTCTTCCTTGATTTGTTTTTCAAGAAGTTGTTTTCGCTTTCTATTGGTATGATAAAGAAGGATATATACTAACAATCCAATAATGAGCACACCAACAATTACTAAACATATTGTCGTATATGTCTTTATCATTTGTTGGTGTTGTTTTGATAGATTTGCTTGTCTGAACGCATTATAGAGTTCTGTCAACTCAGATTTGACTTCACTTTGGTTCTCTTCTTGATTGGCAAACGGTGCCAAGAAATTGGCATATTCAAGTATTTCACTATCTCTTCCTTGAGTTTTACAGATATCTAACAACCATTCAGCAGCTTGTTTTTTCGATGTAATACTTTTTGTATCATTATATACATGGGTTATATAATAGAGGGCAGAATCAAATTGTTTTTCATGAAAATAAACTTCTCCAATAAACAAACATCGCGACAAATACTCCGTTTCATTTTTTGCTTGATTCAATAATAACAATACTTAGTTATTTTTTAATTATATGACTCATTATAAGCTACATAGCGCGTATTGTACCGAGCATTCGCCCTGTTTTAGGGCATGTTCCAGTCCATAAACAAGAGCTCTCGGGAAAGGTGGTATAAATAG
>NZ_JAFRSC010000050.1 GCF_017427765.1 Methanobrevibacter sp.
TTAAATAAAAATAATCCGCTAGTTTCAAATTTTTATTTATTTTTTCATTTAACATAATTTTAAGTTCAATATTACTTAAAATTTCACTAATGAATCTTTGTTCTTCTAAAGATGGTACTCCAAATTCGTATTTTAAAATAGTTTTGGGGGAAGTATGTTTTACTGTTGTTCCAGTAGCTGATGAAACAATGTAATGATGGTATTTAGAATCACGTAATAACCAATATAGATAATTTTTATCTATAATTTCTTCATTTACATTTTCTATTAATCCTATCCTTTGATTATGTAAATAAATATTATCATCATTAGGCACTAATGCTGAAAACCCCAATGTATCTCCTTTTTTACTTAAATCAGTCATGGTAACAATAAGATCATAAGGTTTTAAAATATACTCTTTATTGATTGGTCCATCATAATACTTTAATTTATCTTTTTTAAAACCACCTCCAATTTTAAAATTTCCTGGAGTTAATAATATATCTTTTGTAATTGAATCAGAGAAATACTCACCTTTAAACGCATAACCATGTTTAATTGAACATATATCTGATAAAGAAATTTGTTTTAAACTCAAATATTACACAAACTCTAAATAAAAATTTAGAGCAATTATCTCAAAATTTATTTAGAAAATGGTTTATTGATTTTGATTTAGAAAAGGATTTTAATATATCTGAAACTTTTAAAGAATCATCATTGGGTGAAATCCCCGAATCATGGGAAATTAAAACTATTGGGAATTTATCGGAGGTTAAAGGTAGAATTGGTTGGAGAGGATATACAACAAATGATTTAGTTGATGAAGGACCTTGGGTTGTTGGCGGTAAAGAAATAACTTCTGGGTTTATTGATTTTAATTCTGCAAAACACTTAACTCGTGAGAAATATGAAGAATCGCCAGAAATCATGCTTAAAGATAAAGATTTAATAATTGCTAAAACAGGAACTATTGGTCCAATTGCTATGTACTATGATATTTATGGCGAAGCAACATTAAATCCTAATGTGGGGTTAATTAGATCTAAAAATATTGCTCCTGCATTATTATTATCCTTCTTTAAAACTCCGAGAGCCCAATATTATTTAAACGAATTCACTACTTCAAGTGTTCAACCAGCTATTAATCAAACAACTATAAAACAATTAGAAGTTGCACTTCCTTCAGATATTCAGTTATTAAATAAGATTGGAGATAAATTTGAAGAAATTAATTTATTACAATTTAATTTGAATGAAGAAATCAAAAAATTACAAAAATTAAGAGACACATTACTTCCAAAATTAATGTCTGGTGAGATTGATGTTTCACAGATAAATTGTGACATGCACCAATACCACTATCTAAATTATATAAATATGTTTACATTAACACACAGTATAAATTTAATAAAGGTGTTAAATATGAAAACAAAAATAATTTCTAAAATCCAAAACCAAATGAAACCTTATCTAAATCAAGGACAATATATAAAATTAACAAATTCTTTGTTAAATTCACTGCAGGATATAGATGTCATTGATAAAAATAACGAATTAAATGAAGTAGATAATTTTAAATTACTAAACCTTTTTTTATCTGCCAAACAAGTCGAAGGATGTTCTGAAAAAACTATCAAATATTACAAATCCACAATTGAAAAAATGTTAATGAAAATCAGAAAACAAGTTTATAACATTAACACAGACGATTTAAGAAAATACCTTTTTGAACACAAAAATCATAAAAAATCTTCAAAAACAACAATAGACAACATAAGAAGAATTTTTTCAAGCTTTTTTTCATGGTTAGAAGATGAAGATTATATAATAAAAAACCCAGTAAGAAGAATACACCGAGTAAAAACAGGACGAGTAGTTAAAGAAGTATTAACTGATGAAAATTTAGAAATATTACGAGACAATTGTGAAGAAATTAGAGATCTTGCCATAGTAGAATTATTAACGTCAACAGGAATAAGAGTTGGAGAATTAGTTAGACTAAATATTGAAGACATTAATTTTTATGAACGAGAATGCATCGTATTTGGAAAAGGAGAAAGTGAAAGAGTAGTATATTTCGATGCTAGAACCAAAATACATTTGCTAGAATATTTAGAAACAAGAATTGATGAAAACCCCGCATTATTCGTATCACTAAATAATCCATATGAAAGATTAGGAATTAGTGGTGTCGAAACTAGATTAAGAGAACTCGGACGAAAATGCAACATTAACAAAGTACATCCGCATAAATTTAGACGAACAATGGCAACAAACGCAATTGACAAAGGAATGCCCATAGAACAAGTACAAAAATTACTTGGACACGTGCAAATTGACACAACAATGCAATACGCAATGGTAAATCAAAGCAATGTAAAACTAGCCCATAGAAAATTTATAGGATAAATTATTGTTTAGTTTTCTGAGAATCTTATAAAACACCAATATAACAATGTTATTATTATTGTAAATAAAGCTTAAATTAATGTTGAATCTGAAAAATAAGAACAAATAGCTATTTTTGAATAAAAAATATAAAAAGAAGAATAACAGTAGCAACCATTATTCTAAATCACAATTTATCTTTGAGACATCAATCTCGCCCGACATTAGCTTAGGTAGTAAAGTATCTCTTAATTTTTGTAATTCTTTAATTTCATCATGATTAGATCTTATTGTATCAAAGAATGGTTTAATTAATTCATTGAACTTTTCCATAACCTCAACGGGAGGTATGATTATTTCAATTGATTTTAAATTATTTTGATTAACTTTCGCTTGAACTGCACCAGTAACAATTGATTGTATGTTTGTTTTAGAAAGCAGAAGATATAAACTATCTACATTGAATCCATTTTTCCCTTTAACAATATGTGCATGATTGTTTACCCAAAATTTGCCCCAAACATATTGTAAAATGGGAAATCCTTTATCATCAATGACTGTTCCATCTTCACCTATTAATAAATAGATTCCATCAAAAATATAGTCATCAACGTAATCCATTAATGATGCAGCACCATAATATGGATAAATTTTTTCCATATTCTCACGTTCTTGACCAGAAAGAGGAATTCTTTTAGAATCTAAAAGTTCAATAACGTCCCCTAATTTTCCTACATTCCAATCTTTTGGAATTAAACCAAATGCAGAAGATTTAAATTGTGCTGATTTAAATGGGGTGAAATTAACCATCCATTCCGTTTGGAGTGATGAAGCAATGGAAAATAAATTTTTATTTAA
>NZ_JAFRSC010000019.1 GCF_017427765.1 Methanobrevibacter sp.
AACATCACGAGAATCAAAATCATCATCTACATTAACATTAACATCACGAGAATCAAAATCATCATCTACATTAACATTAACATCACGAGAATCAAAATCATCATCTACATTAACATTAACATCACGAGAATCAAAATCATCTTCAACTTTCTTATCATAATCAATGTCAACTTCTGATTTAAAGCTGACTTTATCTTTGAAAATTGGTTTTTTAGTTTCTTTATTTTCAACTACTTCTTCAGGAACATCATCAAAATCGTCATTTATTTCATTATCATGAGTTATTTCCTCATGAGAGACATAATCTTCAACATCAAAGTCGTCTTCTTCGATATCAGCAGTAGTTTCATCATTATTGTGGTCTACATAAATATAATCGTCATCTGAACCTAAATCAACAACAGTTTCTTCAGCTTTTACATCAGTCTCTTTTTTAGAATCCTCTTCTTTGATATCTTTAATAATATCTTCATTTAAATCCTCATTTTGACCTAAATCCTTACCGAATTTAAGTGCTGATGATAATGAACTTTTAATTGAAACATCATCGTCATGCTGGAAATGAGATTTAATTCTTTGTGTGAATGACATTGAGTCTGAATCGTCATCATCATCTGAATAATCCTTGTCGTTTTCCCAAACTTCAGCATTATCTTCAGGAGAGACGTCATCATCTGATTCCCATACTTCAGCATCGTCATCCTGATTGGAATTTTCTTCCTGTGATTCCCATACCTCCATGTCATCTGAAGTATCCTCAGATTTAACATCAACATCTTCACTTACATCATCAACTGTATCTTCAGAGATTACTTCCTCGGTTATTGGTACTTCAGCGCTAGTTTCACTGTCGACTTTATCAGAATTAATTATATCATCTTCAGCTTCATCAAGAGAATCTTCACCGACAAATTCTGAAGGGTCTTCTTTAAATTCTGGCTTTTCATCGTTTTCCTCTACGCTGACAAATTCTGAAGGAGCTTGTTTTTGAGTACTTTCCTCATTTGCAACTGTTTTGTCATCATCTTCAAAGAATTCTGACGGGTCGATTTCACTTACATCAATCGGTTTTTCTAAAACATCCCCATCATCAACTTTTTCGACTTCAACAAAATCACTTGGACCAATGTCTTCCGGATTTATCTCATCTTCTGCTTCTTCTTGGGCTTTTCTTTCAGCTTCCTCTTTTTCACGGGCCAAACGCAATTCTTCAGCTTTCTTTTCAGCTTCAATTCTTCTTTTCTCAGCTAATTTTTTCTCTTCTTCGGACCTGCGTTTTTCTTCTTCACGGGTTTGGAGAATGGATTTTTCAACATATTCCAATAGCTTTTTACGGCCTAAATCCCTGTTTCTGTACCAGTCAGTAGACCATAAATGATAAAGTTTCCAGCCAAGACCTGTAAGGACCTGTTCACGAAGCCTGTCTCTGTCACGTGCCACTTTGCTTGAAGAATACATTTTTCCATCAGTTGTGATTCCTAAAATATATTTTCCAGGGTTTTCATCATCAACAATAGCCAAATCCACCCTGAATCCGGCACAACCGATTTGTCTGTCTACCTGATAGCCGTTTTCTTCCAAAAAGCTGGCTATCGCATCTTCAAATGGTTCTTTAGTATGAGCCTCTGCATGCTGAGTGCCCAATGTAAGGTTTTCTGCATATTCTAAAAACTCTTTTAAAGATTTTACCCCATAAGGAGGATTTGCGGTCAGATTCATGTCATAAGCTTTAAAGTTTGAAAATACAACACATTTCTCTCTTGCACGAGTAATCAGTACGTTTAACCTTCTTTCACCACCGTCCTGGTTAAGAGGACCGAAGTTTAAAGACATTTTACCGTCCTGGTCATAACCATAACCTACACTGATAAGAATAACATCCCTTTCATCACCCTGAATTGTTTCAAGGTTTTTAACAAAGAAACGTTCTTCCTTACTGTCTGAGAATAACGGTTCAAATTCAGGTCTTTCCTTACGTTTTACCTCGAGGGCTTCCAGAATTGCGTTTTTCTGTGCAACGGAAAATGTTCCCACACCCAAACTTTTTGTATCTCCGTATTTTTCAAAGTGATTGAATATTTCTTCTGCAACGTCTTCAGCTTCAAGAGGGTTTGCAGAAGATGATCCTCTGTGATATGCAGTGTTAGGATTATATCTGAATTTCAATCCCAATTCAGGATCTGAGTGTGAAGGTGAAGGATAAACCAACAAATCATCGTCATAAAATTCCCTGTTTGAAACTGTAATCAATGATTCATGGCGTGAACGGTAATGCCATTTTAGCATTTTAACCGGGAATGACAGTTTACACAGATGCAGAATACTTTCCATGTCAAGTGATGTCGCTTCTTCCTCATCACTGTCTGCATCAGACATCTGGTCAAAGAATGATGTTGGAGGCAATTGCTGAGTATCTCCCATTACAACAGCTGTTTTTCCTCTCATGAACGCTCCAAGAGCATCTTCAGGTTTTACCTGACTTGCTTCGTCAAAAATAACTACATCAAACTGCAATTCCTCATTTGTAGGATCCAAATATTGTGCAATGGATAGTGGACTCATCATAAAACAAGGTTTAATCTGTTTTATCATACCTCCCGCTTTTTCCAAAAGCTTTCTAACAGGCATGTGTCCGCTTTTTCTTGTAAATTCCCCTGCAAGTATTTTTGCCTGAGGGTTTTCGGTTCCTCCGAATATCTTTGGAATATTGCTGTTCAATTTGTGGAAGATTCTTTTTCTGTTTAAAGTTAAAATCTTTTTGTCCAAATCCTTGAATTCACGGATTCTGTTTTCATGCAGTTCTCCGACAAATGTTGCCAGTTCCTGATTTTCTACAAATAATATATTTAAAAGTGAATCTGCAAAGTTTCCTTCAATCAATGCTTCAATGTCATATTTATTAATATTTCTCTTTTCAATGGAATCCACAAACATTTTTGCATTGGATGATTTAAGTGCATTTTTGGTATTAAGGTATTGTGACCATAGATGAAGGCTTGAAAGCTGACCTCTCCAGGTGTATAACTGCTCCTGCCATGCTTCAAAACTGACATCACCTGTTTCCCTTTTAAAGATTAGTTTGCTTCTTGGGTTCAGTTTATCTTTTAGTCTTGAGAGAACACGTACAAATTCCTCTCCTGCATCGATATACTCCGCAAGGTCTCTTTCAGGTTTAAAGTCGAATAAATCCTTACTCATCAAGTCGATTGTATTTTGTGAAAATGTTCCTTCACGAACAAGGGCGCTGAACTCGTGCATCCATCTAGCAATAGCTTTAAGGTCATTGATATCTGCATTAAGATGCCAGTATCCTCCATAGTATTTCTGGCCTAAAGCATTGTTTGCTTCCAAGGTTTTTCTCATTTTAATTACGGCTTTAGCTTCCTGCAAATCTCTTACGATTTCATCAATGCTTCCAGGTACAGGCACTGCATAATACCTTTCGACAAGTTCGATGTGCTGTTTGTTGTTAAAGAATCTGAACTTTTTGTTGGAAATGTTTCTTAACTCATATATCAGCCTGTCAATATCTGCCTGGAAAATACGTTGGTTAAATTTATTTAAAAGAGGAGCATATTTCTGATACCTTTCAAGCTCCTGAATTAATTTAAATGCATCGTCATTGTTATTATTCCATGCCCCTGACTTTATGATGTTTGCATCTATAAGTTCGGCATTCTGGGACTTGATAATTTCAAATGCTGAAAGTGAATTTTGAAACTCATTTAAAGTGTCAGGCTTTTTGATTCCGTAAATGTCATAAACTCTTCCACGTTCCACCAAAAAGTTGTCCAAACTGTGAAGGGAATCATTAATCAGCATTTCAATTTCCCTTAAATCCGCCGGAAGCAAACTTTTCGGAGCGCATTTACTCCACGGATTTTCCTTTGAAATTGTCTGGTATAATTCAGCCAGGTTTTCCAAAGCTATTTTCATATCATCCAAATCTTTTAAAGTGACGCTTTCGGGATTTTCAAACCTCACCAATGGCATTATTTCATTTTTTCTTGCAAAATGATCATCGGCAGATTCCTTCATACCGTATAACTGGAATGGGGATAAGTTAACCGCAAAAGCAGGTTTGTGAATAATCTGAGAATAGTCGTCCAGCTGACGGCGCAATGTTTCCAGCTTACGGATTGTCTGGTCAATGTTTAATGGCTCCTGAGCACGAACATTGGTTGCTTTCTGCAGGTCTTTCAGGAACTTTTTACGTCTGGTTTTATGAGAATGAAGCTCCAAAACAAATTTTCCTAAACCTACACCTGTCAGTCTGTCCTTTACAACATCCAGTGCCGCCATTTTTTCTGATACAAATAAAACTGATTTGCCTTCGGCTAAAAGCTCAGCTATCAAATTCACAATTGTCTGTGATTTACCGGTTCCAGGCGGTCCTTCCACAACAAGATTACGTCCTGCCTTAACGTCCTGAATAGCTGCAATCTGGGATGAATCCGCATCTAAAACCTGATACATGCTTCTGTATTCAAGTTCAGTGTCGATATCCTCTTCCCTGAAAGCTTCCTGGTCATTTTTTGCAGGATTAAAAATAGCCTGAATGAGTTCATTTTTGGTCAAATCGACATTATCAGCCCATGCTTCAGGGTTTAAATCATTATACATTACAAATTTTGTAAAACTGAAAAAACCTAAGGCCACATTGCTGTTAACTGTCCAGCCATCCATTCTGCTGACTGCACGGCGAACGCTTGCAATATAATGATCGATTACTTCACCATATCTTTTAAACTGGAAATCTGGCAGTTCTATTCCTGCTTCCAGTAATTTGGCCTTAAGTGAAATGTTAGTCTGAATATCCTCTCCGGTCCATTCAAGATTGAATGATTCTCCAACCTTTTTCCTCTCCATTGAAACCGGAATCAACACTAAAGGAGCCTTGTTTTTCTGTCTCGGTTTGGATTTGTCCTTCCATTCCAGAAATCCAACAGCCAGATACAAAATGTTGTAACCCTGCTCCTGAAGCATTGTCTTTGCCTGGTTGTTGATATAATATAATCTTTTCTGGAGCTCTTTTGGAGTCAAATCAGTAGCTAATTTCTTGTCCCCTTCTGAAAACTTTGAAAAGTCAAATGGAATGTGATCCCAAACTGATGACTTGTCTTCCTTTTTATCCTTTTTATTGGCTACAAAATACATTTTGTTTTCTTGGAGAACCAATGTTTGAAAAAGATTTATAGGGGACTGATTTACTATAGTGATAGTTTTAGCTCTTGATTTAAAGTTTAGAAGTTGATTTCTTAAAGTTAAATCCAATAGCTCCTTACGTAGATTTTTAAATTCCTTTTCGATTATATTTGATGATTTGTTTAACATGATGACCCTTTGTAGTGTTTAAAAAATTTAAGATACATATATAATTATAATATATTATATTAATAAAGTTTTCTAAAAGTTATTAAAAATCAGTATTTTCATAAAAAATTGAGTAAAATAAGTTTATATGAACTTAAATTGAAAATATATGAAATCCTGGAAAAATCAAAATGATTTATTTGTCTTATAGGGTCCTTTGTAGTGTGTTTTTTCACTGGCTATTTGAGAAGCGAAATTAGCCGCCTGCACGGACGTATAGCCTTCCAACTTAAGAATTATATATGTCGCCATGAAAGTATCACCACATCCTGTAGTATCGACAACATTATTTGACGGAATTGCATCAATTTTTATTTCACTTTCGCCAATAATTCTTGAACCCTTGCTTCCGTTTGTAATTATAATCTCACCTACATCCAGCTCATCTAAAGGCACAAACTGCGCTTCGGTTTCATCCAGAAATACTGCCTGCACACCACTTACTATTTCTTTTATATGCTTATTTGGCCGCAAACCGGAAGACTTTTTGTTTTTATATCTTAAAAATCCCTGAAGAGACATGTAAATAGGTACATCAAATGATTTTAAATATTCAATTGTTTCTAAAGGAAAATCATAGGGATTTAGCGGATTTACAATGAATGCATCAACATTCAGACCTGATATGAAACCCTGAATTTGAGGTACTGTTATTGGAATTTTAGGAAAATTCGAGGATTGGATTCTTATGTCGGGATTATCCCTGTCAGGATATTCGTTGGTAAATATGTGGTGAGCTTCAGTTATTACTGAGCATACCCTCATTCCCGCAGGAAATACATTGAAAAAATGCGCCGGCATATGACATACTACCATAAAATCATCATAACTCAGCTCCCGGAACACATGAGCCTGATAATAGCTTGGTCCGCCTACTTCAAGTGACTTTTCACCAGCAATAATTATCTCATCACGACAGGGATGGCCAAGAATAACTACAACCATAATAAAACCTCACATTTAGTTTAATCCAGTTCAATCGTAATATCTACAACATGATATTTGCCTGAAATATCGTAAATCTCCTTTTTAATCTCTTCAACATTTTTTTCAAAGTCAACATCGACTTTAAGTGTCATTACAGAATCAATGCCGTCAAGCGACCATATATGAAAATCCTCAATTGCATTTACACCGTCAATGGATAAAATCAGATTTTTAAACTCACCGACATCAAAATAATCAGGAGTTTTCTGAAGCAATACTTCAACTGACTTGTAGAGGTTTCTTCCAAGGTTAAATATTAGCCATAAAGCTATTCCTATTGAAACGAAAGGATCCAGATACGGTGCACCGTCCCAAAACATCAGAACAAGACTCAATATTAATATTGCAATCCATTCAAAAACATCACCAAGTTGGTGGAAAAGAATCGCCTTCTCATTGAAAGTTTCACCATCGTGAAGCCTGTAAACTGAAATTGATTTAAATATAATTCCTACAACAGCCACAATAAGCATTCCTTTAGCATCAACGCTTTCAGGAGCAAACAGTCTTGGAATGGCTTCATTAAGTATTACAAAAGCCATGATGATTACAAAAACCGATATAATCACAGCTCCAAGAATGGAAAATCTCTGATATCCATATGAATATTTTTCTGTCGAGTCCTTCTGGGCAACCTTTTCAAGCGCCCATGCGAGAGCTATTGAAATCGTATCGGACAAATCATGAATACAGTCAGCCAAAATTGCCATACTGTTAGTTGCAAGACCCCCAACGATTACCAATATATTAAACGCCAAATTCATAAAAAACACAAAAGCCAGGTTTTCACCGGCTTTTTTGTGATGATGATGAGTGTCAATTCTCATACCATTTATTATGTTTTTTGAATATTAAAAAGATTATTTTTTCTAAAAACATCACTTTTTAAGTTATGTTTAAATAATTTAAGAATTAAAATTATAGTAGTGATTTGAAATGGCAATAGTTGGAACAACAATTTTTTCACATATTCTTCCAGTAATCTTTGGATTTTTCGGATTATTACTGATTATTTCCGGATCTTTAGATGAAGATAAACCAAAATTAGGTTTAGGAATTGTATTATTTGTTATAGCTTGCATATTCCCATATGTGGTTTTAAGCGTTTTAGTTTAGAACACTTATTAAACTGTACTTTTTTGATATTTGAGTGAATATTTCTATTAATTTTCAGTAACTTTTTTCCAAATAAATATAATATCAATAATATTTCTTGATATCTAATTAATTTTCTGCTTTAAATATTACATCGAGCCATATTCACTCATTAGGTTTTGAAATCATCAAATAATCCTATTTAAAACCCATAATTAATTTTTTAAATTTCACCAATTACATTTCATGTGAAAAAATTCTTTAATATATTGCAGATATATCTCCTTTTGCATGTAATTTCCACACATGGCAACTTTCAAAGGATTTTGGATTTGCACTGCATGAATATTCCATTCCTCCAGCCACACATACTCCATCTTTGTAATATCTGCAAGTAGTTTCTGTATTTTCAGTTTTCTGATTGTTAACAGGAGGTTTATCCAATAATGATTTATCTTTAACTTTACTTTTAGCTATTCTAGCAAACTCTGATTCTATATTTGGATTAAGCGCTATATCTGCTAACAGCTTTTCATCTTCCATCAGCTCAAGATATAATAAACGAAAATCATAATCATACCAGGAGTCAGTTACAACATTATATGCATTTTTTTCATCAAAGTCCTTGAATTTGTTCAGCAGTCTTTTATTTACAATTTTACTTTCGGCAACCTCTATGATACCATGTTCAAGTTTTCCATTATTTGCTATATCAATCAGTAATTTTTGATCTTTTATTTTTCTGACAGTTTCAAGACGTGTTTCATAATTATATCCATCTCTATCAATTACCTTTTCATATAATTTCTTATCATTCCCAAATAGATTATCTAAAAATCCCATAAAATCACCTTAACAATTATAATTAAAATTCTGTCAATGAATAAATAAATATATTACCATGATTTTAGATTAATATCGTCCCAGTTGTTTATAAGTTAATTTAAAACTGCAGCCAAATGTCTTATAAAACACTTAACGTATTAAACATTCAATCCAAAAGCTTAACTTCCCCGGAATGCAGGCTTGTGCCTATTAAGACTTTTTTTATTCCCTGTGATTCCAACTCGGCAAGTGAATCCTTGTTTAGACCGCCAGCCATTATTATCTTATCTTTCATGTCCTCAAATTCATTGAGTAACTCTTCATTGTATCCTTTTTCAGTACCGACACCAGTAATGTCAAGAAGAATTATTTCATTTGGGTCTAAAACCTTCAGGATTTCCTTAAACTCCTTAAGTGTCAAATCGAAATTCTTAGATAACAGTTCATTGTTTTTAACGTCAACGCTTACGACAATTCTCTCTTTTGGAAACTTTTCAAATATCATTTCCATCTCTTCAATGCTTTTGAGGGTTTCAGTGGGAACGATGACCTTGAATGCATATTCAATGAAAAATTCAAAGGATTCCACATCCTTTACTCCGCCGTCAAACATCACAGGCAAAATTGTGTTGACCATCTTTACATCATTAATATTATGGCCATTTGATTCAATTAAATCCAAATCGGCTATATACATTTCATCTGCACCGTTTAATTTCAACCCCTGAGCTATTTCAACAGGATTTGCTGAAGGTGCAAAGACAGTGTTTAATGGTGTGTAAGTATCTCTCATACCGGATTTGCCGCTTACGGCCTGGTGTTGTTTTAAATCTATGACTGGTATTTTTTTAATCATGATAATAATTAGAATAACAAAGTATAAAAAAATTTATGGAGGAAAATTAAGCTAAAATGTTTTTTAGCCTAATTTCGAATAATAAAAATAATGATCAATTTAGAGCAAATAACTTCAGTTATTTAACCTCACTTATTATGTTTAGTCACATAGTATATAAATGTTACTCTATTTTAGAAAAATTAAAGTAGACTTGAAAAAATAATTTTTAAAAAATACCTCAAAATTATTAACATAATTTAAAAATCTAAAAAAAATATAATATTTTGTTTAAAAAAATTCAAAAATTATAAAACTGAAATTTTTAGGACTCCACAAATAAATAAAAATTAATAAAATCTGATTGATAAAGTCAGACTGACAAAAGTCAGTTAAAATGAACCGCTATTCTCTGAAATTGTCATCAATGTATGAGTCAAATTTCTCATATGCTCCGTCAATGGCTTTCATAATCTGTTCCTGATTAATTTCTGAAAGTTCATCGAAAGTGACACCGACGTCAACATCTACATCCAGCTGTTCGTCTTCATAGCTGATGATGATATCCAAATCCAAATCTTCAACTTCCTTGGTGGAAATGTTTTTGGATACTTCACGTTCCAATATTTCACCGAAATCATCTGAAATAACGGATAAGTCATCCTGAGACAGTTTTTTAAGTTTTGACATGTAAATCTAAAAAAAGAAAAGAAAGTATTAAGCCTATTGGCCCATACCTTGCATTGCATTTTGAATGGTAGATTGCATTTCTTCGAGTTTTTTCATGACTCTTTCTTCTTGACGGGCCATGGTCTGTTTTCTTAACTCGAGAGTTTCTAATTTGTCTTCCATTTCTGCTAATGCATCAGCATATTCAACTTTAATGAGTAAAGTTCCAGCCTGTTTAAATACTTCAGTATTTTCATCGGTTTTTTTAAGTTCTTCTAAAGCTTTTTCAGTTTCTTGAATTTGAATTTCAACATTCTGAACCTGCATGCTTACAGCTTGAGCTTGTTGTTGTAATTGTTGAAACTGATTTAATTGTTGTTGAATGTTTTCAGGAATATCCATAATATCACCTTTTAATTATTTTATAAATATTATTCATTTGTTAAATTATTTATTTCCAATGCCAGTTTAATCCATTTGATAGCAGAATTGACAGAAGCCCTGAAAGATGTGGAATCCTCAGCATCTATATCAATTATTATATTGGATTCATCCAGCTTTATTGTCATGGATGATCTAAAATCCGGAGCGGTTTCAAACTCCAGAAGAATTGCGTCATAAATTATCTTTGCCTGAGAGCCGCTTTCAAATTCTACACATATATTGCTTTTGACAGATTCAAGAGGAGTTTCATCAATCATGTGTTGCCTCTAAAATCTTTTTGACGTTTATTTGGAAATTGAGTTTATCTCCGAATTTATTGATAAAATTAATTTTAGCTACCAAATCATCGCTGTCAGAGATAAGTATATAGTTATCTTCCGCATTGTCCACCAAATCCAAATCCAAAATGTCACTTAAAACATTGAGTCTTTCAATTTTTGATACTACTTTCAATTGGGACGGTGCCATATTAAGCTTTTCATTTTCCAATACGACACTGATAAGAATGACAAGCAAAACTTCACCCTTATTTGAATAGAATGTTATTTTACTTGGGTTTCCTTTAATCTCATTTACAATTGCCAGATTAAATTCGTCAACTTCCAGAGCCTTTAGGAGAAGTTCACGCATGTTCATTTTGCCTCTGTTTACAGAGGTTGAATCGGTTAGACGTGCTAAATTTTTACAGAATTTTCTAGTTTTTTGAGAAGGTTTTCTAGAAGTTGAAATTAACATTTAAATCAAAAATAGTAAAAAAATATAGTAAAAGCAGATAATTATCTTGCTTTTATGATTCTAGTGGTTTCTGGAACATTTTTAAATAAAATCCTATATCTGCATTTAGGACATTTATTTTCCATGTAGCTTTTATGGTCTACTTCTGCTCCACAACGTGGACATCTATACAAAGTCTATTCCTCCACTTTAATGTCTCTGATACTGCGTGCTGCAGATTTTGCCATAGGAGTTTGTGGAATGTAAGCTCCACCAGTGAAAACTGCACCACATTTTCTGCATTTCCAAATTCCAGCAGCTTGTCTTTTTACATATGGTCTATCACATTTAGGACAAACATGATTTTTTTTCATGTTTTCTTCAATGATTTTAACAGATCTTTTTGCTTTTCTTCCGTATCTTGCACCGAACCTACCTGTGATACCTACTTTTTTAGTTCTTGCCATTTATATTCTCTCCGTAAATAATAAAATTTAATTAAATGTAAATTAGCTTAATTTACATAGATTATCTAAAATAATCATAAAATTATCTAATATGATAATATAGTATTATCTAATATTTAAAGGTTTGCTTAAAATCAGTTAATTCAAGAAAAACATAATTTTTTCTATAAAATATAAATAATTTTGATGAGAACACACTTCCCCCTATAAATCAACTATTTTATTGGATTCCCATCAAAATATAATAATGAATAATACCCAACTATTCAAGAGTTGGATAATTTGGACTTTCATTAGTAATTAACAAGTCGTGAGGGTGGGATTCTTTAATACCACTGCTTGTAATTCTAACAAAGTTTGCTTTTTCTTTCATTGCAGCAATGTCCTTTGCACCACAATATCCCATGGAGGATTTCAATCCGCCGACCAACTGGAAGAGGATTTCTGCAATTGTTCCTCTGTATGGTACTGCACCTTCGATTCCTTCAGGAACATATTTTGTGTGGTTCATTTTACTTTTGTTGCCTTGGAAGTATCTGTCGGATCCGCCATCAAACTCACTGGTCATTGCACCCATGGATCCCATTCCACGGTATTTTTTATACTGTTTACCGTTCATTACAACAATATCTCCTGGAGCTTCAAGGGAAGCTGCAAGTAAGTTTCCAAGCATTACCGCATCTGCACCTGCACCGATAGCTTTTGCAACATCACCTGAGTATCTGATACCACCATCTGCAATTACAGGAACACCTGTGTCGGCTGCAGCATCAGCAACATCGGAAATAGCAGTAAGTTGAGGTACTCCTACACCTGCAACAATACGGGTGGTACACATTGAACCCGGACCGATACCTACTTTAAGTGCATCGACACCCATGGAAATGAGGTCTTCTGCAGCCTGGGCTGTTGCAATATTACCTACACATAATTCAGCATCAATATTATCTTTAATGGTTTCAGTGAATTTGACCACATTCATGTTATGCGCATGAGCACAGTCAATTGAAATGATATCCGCACCGGCCTGGTCAAGTGCCATTGCCCTGTCCAAATCAAACGGACCGCAAGCAGCAGCAACCAAAAAGTCACCGTTTTTATCACGTGCTGCATTCGGAAATTGATCCTGGTTTAAAATATCCTTGATAGTAATGATTCCAACCAATTTGCCGTCAGAAACAACAGGAAGTCTTTCAACCTTATTTTCATAAGCAACATTTAATGCCTCTTCAGCACTGACTCCTTCTTCAACGGTAACTACATCGGAAGTCATTATATCCTTGATTGCTGTGGACGGTTCGGATTTTAATACTGGTCTTATATCCCTTTTTGAGATAATTCCCATAATCTTATCACCATCAACAACAGGCAATCCACTAATGAGTTCGTTGCGCATTAATGCTTGAGCTTCAGCAACAGTGGAATCCGGAGAAATAGTTATAACATCACGGATTGTTAAATCTTCAGCATTCTTAACTTTTTTAACTTCTTCAACTTGTCTTTCCAGTGACATGTTTCTGTGAAGAACTCCTACACCACCTTGTTGTGCCATTGCAATTGCAAGGTCAGCTTCAGTTACAGTATCCATAGCTGCACTTAAAACTGGAATGTTTAATTTAATTCCTTTACCCAATTCAATTTTAGTATCAATGTCTTTAGGTTCCACATAACTTGCATTAGGAGTTAAAAGAAAATCATCAAAAGTGAAAGACATTCTTGCTTCTTGAACTTTTTTTGAATATGACATAAATTACACCCGATTAAAATGAATCACATAATTCTTTAAGCTCGGCTACTGCAGTGTGATGTATTTTACCGGTGTTTCTATCACCGCCAACACATGCTGCACCTCTAATACCTACAACATCACAACCGATGTCATGTAATGGTTTTAGCTGGTCTTTTTTAACGGATCCTGCAAGTGCAGTCATCAAACCGTAGCTGTGAGCTTCTTCAACAAATTCTTTTAATTGATCAATATCTAAATAATCAAATAATGTATGACCGTCTTTAACTGCAGTATCAAGCATTGCCAAATCGCAACCGGCATCTTTTGCCACTTTTGGAATTTCCATAGGTCCGACTGCACCAACGCGATGAGCATCAGCATATCCTGCAGCTACAATAATTGTATCTTCACTAATATCTTTTACTGTTTTTACAACGTTTTCCATGACTTCAACAGCTTCGTCATGGTCTTTTGTTCCGTATAATCCTACTTTAATGTAATCTGCTCCGGAAACATGAGCGCCCATTGCTGCAAGAGAAACAGTACCTGGTTTGTAAGGCACATCACCTAAAGTTGCGCTTACAAGCTTATCTTCAGGAGTCAGTTCCCTGATTTCCTTAATAACCCACGGGAAATTAGCACCTAAAGAGCCTTCCTTAGGATTCTTTACATCAACAATGTCTGCTCCGCCTTTAATAGATTCAAGAGCTTCTTCACGATTTATAGGACTTATTAATAGAAGCATGTATTTCCTCCAATAAAATATAATTTTATAATATAATAATATTACTTCTTTATTATTTATAATAGTATTGGTTTTTTTAAAAAAATTAGCTAATATGGTGAATCATTTTGAGAAACATTGTCTTTAATTATTCCATGAGCCTTCGGATAAAATCCTACATCGGCTGATAATTTTCTCATGTTTTCAATGATTTCATTTGTTGGAATGGCTACAGGACAGTTTAAGGTGCACAAACCACATAATGTGCACATGTAAAGGCCTGAATTATAGCAGGTCTCATCATCTTCAATGAATTTGGACATTGCAACACCACGACCACCCAGATAGTTATTGAATCCGAATTCATTGCCGACAGCATTGTATACAGGACAGTGGACCACACAGTTTCCACAGCCTATGCAATAAAGACATTCCGGTGTTGCATCGCTTCTGCCATTATCCAGGAGAATCACAACAACCTTTTCAGCCCCGTACATATTTTTCAGGAGTTTTTTCTCAATATCTGCTGTTTTTGAGGGACCGGATATTACATTCATATATGAAGTGACATAGTTTCCTGTGGCGAAAATGGTTTCAAGCTTTACAAGAGAGATTGCGTCTTCCAGAGAAGGTACAATTTTATCAATTCCAGCTACAATTATATGCAAGTCTTTGAGTGAAACTATTGAAATATTGCCCTCATTGTGAACCATTACAAGGGACCCTTCTTCGGCAGCTATAGCATTGGCTCCACTTATACCTACATTGGCATTTTTTAGTCGGTTTAGTACATCTTGCCTTACGGTTTGCATGATTTCCTGGGCTTCCGGATTGACATTAACATCCAAAGATTCATTGACAATGTCTGTGATTTTTGAAATATTCAAATGAGAAGCAGGACCTGTCGGATGAACCGGCCTGTTGTCAGTCTTTTTAAGCTGCAATATTCTATCACCCAAATCCGTTTCAACAACATCAATGTTTTTGGCTGCCAAATGCTTTTTTAAGTTTATTTCACCAAGCGTGTTTGATTTTGCTTTGGCTATTGTAGTGGCATCATATTCAAAAAGCAGTTCATCAATGATATCCAATGCATCTGAAGATGTCTTGGCAATTTTAACGTCAATGTCATTGCGTTTGAATGACTCCAAAGCCTGATTCAATAACTCCTGATTATTTTCAATAGAATATTCTTTAATCTCACGAACCCTTGTTACAAGCCTTTTGGTTGATGGTGATTCCTTAATGGTGTTTGATCTTTTCTTGACAGTATTGAATGATTTTCTCATTGTTTCAAGTTCGCTAGATTTCATCAATATCACCATATTCCACTAAAAATTCAGTCAAGTCAAGAACTTCCAAATCATCGTTTTCCAGGTTAAGCTTACAAAAAGGACATGGAGTTACTAATATTTCACAACCGGTTTCTTTTGCCTGAGCAATTCTTGCTTTGGCCATTTCGCCAGCAATTTCTGGATAGGCAGACTTTACGCCACCACCGGCACCGCAGCATAAGCTGTTTTCACGAATGTTTTCCATTTCAACCAGATTTGCAACAGATTCAATAACATCACGGGGCTCATCAAAAACATTGCAGTGACGACCCAAATGACATGAATCATGATAAGTTACATCCAAATCATTTCGAGAAAAATTAAGTTTTCCTGTTTTAATCAAATCATCCAATAGCTGGGAGATGTGAATAACATCCAAACCTTCATAGTCATCCTTTAGAGTTTTATAGCAACCTGCACAGGAAGTTAATATCTTTTGACCTTTAAAAATATCAGTATTCTTTTTAATCTGTTCGGACGCTTCATCTATAAAACCTGTTCTAAGTAAGACTGATCCACAGCATTTTTCATCTTTCAAAATATGATAATCCACACCAGCCTTATTTAAAAGCATTTCAGTTGCTTTAGAAATATCGGTTTGCTTTTCCCGGGCAGTGCATCCCCTAAAATACAACATAGATTATTCCTCTTCATCATCAAGAGTAATTTCATTTTTCAATGCAACTTCCTTTACAATTTTATTTAAGTCATTCTGCATTTTATCAACAATGAAATATAACTTTAATACAGTATAAAACAGTATAACAAACACTAAAATAATTACAAAGTCCAGACCCCTTGTTATACCAAACATACTAGCAAATCTGGTACTGACCTCAGGGAAGATGGCAAATATACTGACAAAAATCCAAAATATTGTCCATAAAACAACAGTGGTAAGGGAATTTTTTCCTTTGAGATATCTTGCAACAAACCATACAATGGCTATGATGGATATGATTGGAAATATAAAAGCATATAAAAACATATTATCACCTTAAAATTGATGTTTAATCATCTGAAGTAAAATCTTAAATGCAACAACAACATTTGTTCCTTTTGCCTGAGTTTCTGGAGTGTAAATTGTTTCGATTGGAACTTCAGCAAAAGGGATGTCATTATCATTTATTTCACGTATGAATTCTGAAGAAATCAGATATCCTGTAGCATTGATGCTAATCTTGTTTAAAGCATCAAGAGTCAATGCCCTGAAACCTGTTTGCGAATCGCTTACATCTACCCTATAAAATATTCGGGTTAAAAGATTCATGATTGCATTTGCAAAATTACGGGTAAACGGCATATCCTTAAGAGGCCTTACACCAATGACCGCCTGAGCCTCACCTGTAACCAGCGGTTTGATTACATTATCCAAATCATCTGCGGAATGCTGTCCGTCAGAGTCCATACTCACAATATATTTGGGATTGAATTTTAAAACAGCGTCAAAACCTGTTTGTGTTGCAACACCAACACCACGATTAATCAGTAAAGAAAAAACATGAATCCTGTCTGGATATTTCTTTTTGGACTGCATAATAACATCCAAAGTATTATCTGAAGAACCGTCATTGACAATAACCATATTATATCCTTTCTCAGCAATAGCTTCAATTACCGGCTGGATTCTTGTTGCCTCATTATATGCCGGAAGAACGACATATGTGGCATCCTTATCTTCTGCTGTTATTTCGTATCCCATGTTCCACCTTAATTATAAAGGACCTGCGTCTTCTTTTCCTTCACGCATTCCCATTCCAGCTTCTTTTCTCATTGCTTTTCTGTGATACATCATCTTTATCAAATTCTGTGCATGTTCACGTGCCCTGTTTTCTGCAAGTTTTGCAAGTTCAACCGGATCTTCCTCTTCATCTTCATGCACAAATACTTCCAGAATATGAGTATTTGTCATAAGCTGTGCATTGATAAGGCCTGTTGATGCTTCATGAGCACACATCTTATCTTTCTCCATAGGTCCAGGCATTCCAAGTGCCATTACAATATCACAATTTTCTTCTTCAATGAGAATTTTTGCAGTTACAGGCAAGTCTTTAACGCCAGGAACTGTCTCGCGAATTATCTTTAAATCATAAGCATTCTTTTTAAGCTCGTCAATAGCTGCTGAAGCCATATCAAAGCGGGCAAATGTAGTGTCACAAATTCCAATTCTCATGTAAATTCACCTTATAAAAAATTATGTTTATTGTAATATAAATGTTTAATCAAAATAAGAAAGTATTATCAATTCTGACTGAGAGTAATACTTTGTCAAACAAATTTATGAAAAATTTGTGATTTAAAAAAAAATATTTATTTTGAATGCAATTCATTTGCTAATTTTCTGGCTTCAGAAATTGTTAACGGATAATCCCCATTCAATTCAAAACCATCTTTTTTATCCAAGATTTCAAATAAATGAGCAACCCTCGGAAGTCTCAAATTAGCATTCCTAATTAATTCAATATCTCCAAACACTTCTTTTGGAGTTCCTGATTTAATTATTTCCCCTGAACTAATCACATAAACTTTACTTGAATAAATAGGCACTAAATCAACATCATGTGTTGAAATAATGATGGTCATACCTTCATCATTTAATTCATATAAAAGTTTTAAAATATCTGATGCTCCTTTTGGATCAAGACCAGATGTAGGTTCATCTAATACCATAATCTGAGGTTGCATAGCCAATATTCCTGCAATTGCAACTCTTTTCTTTTGACCTCCACTTAAATGATGAGGAGCTTTTCTTTCAAAACCTTCCATATCAACTCTTCTTAAAGCATCAGTGACCCTTTTTTGTGTTTCTTCCTGAGATAATCCTAGATTTAAAGGTCCGAAAGCAACATCCTCTTCTACAGTAGGGGCAAAAAGTTGATCATCTGGATTTTGAAAAACAATTCCAATCTTTTGTCTAAAATGTATTAAACTTTTCTTATCGTGTTTTAATTCTTCGCCATCAATGAAAATTTTACCACTGTCAGCTTTATAAATTCCATTAAAATGTAAAAATAATGTGGATTTTCCAGCACCATTTTTTCCAAGAAGAGAAACCATCTCTCCTTTTTCAACATTTAAATTAACATTTTTTAAAGCTTGTGTTCCATCATCATATGAATAAGATATATTTTCTGCATTTAACATATTTATTTCCTCCGGTTAGGCTTATAAACTGGTAAATAACCTTGATAACATCTTGAATCTAAAGAACATTGCAATGTTTCAGATTTGTCAAGAGACCTAAAAAATAAATTACTAAATAACATCCCCAAAGACTTATAGGTACTTTTTGAACCCATATAACCTAATCTTGTTTCCTGGGCATTTCTCATAGTGTTTAACTGGTCTAAAAATATAAATATTGTATTATACATCAACAAAGCAATATCAATGAAAATTACAGGAACTTTAATCATATGTAAGCATTGAAGAATATCTGCAATTGGTGTTGTTAATGTTAAAAATCCCAAACATGAGAAACATGCGAAACAACGGCAAAATGTTTTAACTGCCAAATCAAGAGAAGATTGAGTTATTCCTATACCCCATAGTCCAGTGTCATAAATTAGCTCACCATGTCCGAAGAAAAATAATAAAAATAAACATGTAATAACGGCAAAAACAATCGGAATTGTTAGAAACTTAATATATGATTTTAAAGAGATTCTAGCTACACCCAAAACTAGTATAGCCATTAAAACAAATACTGCTATATCAAGTGTTAAATTATCCAATATTAATGTAGCAACCATTAAACCAATGGCAACGATTACTTTAACATACAGGTTAAAATCAGATAATCTGTTATTATGTGCAATGTAATCAATATCAAATTTCAATTAAATAACCTTCTTTTAAAAAAAAAGAAAAAAAGAATAATAAAATTATTCTTCTTTACCTTGTCCTCTCCAGTAACCAAAGAAGTAACCAATAATGATTGCTCCGATAGCTGCCTGAACAGCGAATAATAAACTTTCTATTTCACCACTTGGTGGTTCCCAAAATGAATTAAACCAAGGTTCATATCCAGTTTCTGAAACACCATCAGATCCTTGATCGTCAGATCCTCCGAAGTATCCTTGGTCTTCACCGAGACCGGAATACATTGCTAAAGGAATGACTAAAATTGCAATAACAATGATTGCTAAAATAATGTTTTCGTATTTCATTCTATTCACCTTTAGATAATTCATTGTCTGAAATTGCACCTAATTTGTTTAATAATTTAGGTTTGTAACTCATTAATCCGTTCCAAATAATTACAGTTAATAAACCTTCAGCAATAGCTAATGGTAATTGAGTTGGAGCGAAGATTAAGAAGAATTTTGTAATTGCTGCCATAGTAGTAGGTTCAGGGAATGCTAAACCTAATTGGATTGCAGTTACAATGTAAGTTACGATATCTGCAATGAAAGCAATTAAGAAAATATTAATTTTAGATGGAACTCCAGCTTTAGTTAATAGTTTGTATACAATCCAACCGACAAATGGTCCTACAATACCCATAGATACACAGTTAGCTCCTAAAGTGGTTAATCCTCCGTGAGCGAGTAAAACAGCTTGGAAAATTAATACAATAGTTGCTAAAACACCAGTAACAGCAGGTCCAAATAAAGCTGCACCTAATCCGTTACCAGTTGGGTGAGAACAACTTCCGGTTACAGAAGGTAACTTTAAAGATGAAATAACGAACATAAATGCTCCACTTACAGCAAGTAAAGCTTTAGATTCAGGGGTTTCATCTACTACCTTTTTAATTTCATAGAGTCCGTATGCCACAACAATGATTGCTATTACATACCAAACAGCACACCAAAATGGTGGTAAGAACCCTTCCATAATATGCATAAATAAATTCCTCCAAATAACCTATCAATATAAATTGACATATTACTCAATAAAAATTTAAATTATAATTAAATATTATTAAAGTTTTATTGATAATGATATTATATACCTTATTATATATAAATATTATTAGTAATACACTAAACAAAATTTAGTCAAACCTAAATTATTTAATTAAAAAATAAAAAAAGATGATACCATGGATATTAAAAATAACCTAATTTTGGCACTTGATGTGATGAGTGAATCGGAAGCTATTGAAATTTGTGATTCTGTAAAAGATTATATTGACACAATAAAAATAGGCTACCCTTTAGCACTGGCCGAAGGCCTTGAGATAATTAACAAATTAAAAGATCAGTTCGGATTTAAAGTAATCTGTGACTTTAAGGTAGCCGATATTGACGCTACCAATGAAAAAATCTGTGATGAAACATTCAAAGCAGGAGCCGACGCGATAATATGCCACGGTTTTGTAGGCCAGGACAGTGTTCAGGCCTGTCTTGATATGGCAAACAAACACGAAAAGGAACTGTTTTTGCTTACTGAAATGTCTCATCCCGGAGCTAAAATGTTTTTACAGGAAAATGCTGATGCAATTGCTCAGATGGGAGTCGATATGAACATTACTAACTTCGTTGCACCGGCAACAAGACTTGACAGATTATCAGATATTCGCCAAATAGTTGGCGAAGATGCGTTCATTATATCACCTGGTGTTGGAAAGCAGGGTGGTGACGGTAAAAAAACTCTCCAATATTCCAATGCAATTATCGTTGGACGTAGTATTTATGAATCTGAAAATCCTCAAAAATCATGTGAAGAATTGATAAAATCACTAAAATAAAGCTAAACTATTTTAATTAAAAAAAATAAAAATATAATTGTTCTTATTATCCTTGAACATACTGGGTTAAATGGAGGTGAAAAGTATGGCATCTGAAGTAACAAAATTAATCATGGAAACCATTTTAGGATTAATTACAACTGCATTCGCATTCGTTGCAGGTTTAGCATGGAATGACGCAATCCAAAAATTAATTGAACAATTCATCGGAACCGGAGACGCTCTTCCAAGTTTATTCATATACGCTATTGTTGTAACTATTGTAGCAGTAATCGTTACCGTATTACTTGCAAGAGTAGCAGGTAAAATGGGTGTTGAACTCGGAGAATAGGAATTTTATATTCCTTTTCTTAATTTCTTTTTTTTAATTCAAACTTTCGAATACAATTCCACCACATACATAAGATATTTCAAATATTATAAAACAGACAAATAGCCAAATGTTGAAAACACCACATACAGCCAGCAGAAATATCACAATTTTCATTACAAAGCGATATTCAAAAAACAGATTTAAAAATTTGTTTTGTGTAATATTTCCTATCAGTTCATGACCTACTTCATCTGAAATTGCGGCTAAAATACATATCAGGAGAATTACAAGACTCAACTCAGGAATTCCACTAATCAGCAATATGGCTATAAATATTATCAATGTAATTAAATGGTGAATTCCATCAACCTTCATTACAATGAAATTACCTATCGGAATAGCTATAAAAATATATGCTGCTTCAACACTGTAAACTGCAGCCAATCCTGATGCAACACCACATATTACTCCAAAAACACTTGCAGAAGATATATCATGCTTTTCATCGAATAAGTCATCAGAATATTTCATGAAAAATCCTGACAGTAAAAATAATATTGCTAAAATAATGTAACTCATTTAATTATCTCCAAGTTTATCCAAGGCAGCTGCATAGATTAATGGGAAAATAACAGTAACATCACCAACGACACTTGCAAGACTGGATCCGCATCTTGCCTTTGACCAGGATTTTGCCTCTTCCAGTGGAGCACCGCCCAAACTACCTGCTTCAGGCCGGTCCATCGTAATCTGAATAGCTGCATCAAGACCTCCCTTAATGACATTGGACGCTAGAGTATAATGTTTTGTAAGGCCTCCACCCAGAAGTACAGCACCAACCTTTTCGGATTCAAAAACAATATCTGAGAGATATGGCATGTCTCCGGCTGCACTTAGTGTAAAATCATGATCTTGAGTAAAAATCCACAACTGAAGACCTAACATTGAATCTATTATGCCCGGTGCGAAAATTGGAACATTGTTTCTTGCAGCGGTTGCAACAAATGAATTTTCATCATCCACTAAAAGGCCGATTTCATATAATAGTTCCTGAATTGAGATGATTTTTTTATCTTGAGAAATTTTTTCAAAAATTTTAATTATTTCGGTTTCAAAAATAGTAAAATCATCAGATCCAACATTGATATCGGCAATACGTCCGATTCCATCAGCATTCAAATCCTCATCATCTCTTCCTTCATGGCGATAATGGGATCCTCCAAACGCTTCAACCAAATCATGAGTAATATTTGCTCCGCTTGCAACAATCAAATCCACATGTCCATCTTTAATCATTTTGGTTACAATATTTCTCATACCACCTGGGATTAATGGACCTCCAAGACTTAAAAATACGCTCATTTCATCGTCCTGAATCATATCTGCCAAAATATTGCAAGCTCTTGCAACTCTACCTGCACCTAAAACACCGGATTCATCAAACTGATTTATCAAATCCAATATACTCATATCTTTATCAACGTCAATCTGTGTAACTTTCATTAAATCACTTAAAAAATAAAAATTAATTAGTAATAATAGGGAATTGCTTTAAATTGGTAATGCTGTCTATTAAATCTGTTCTTGTAACAATTCCAAGTAAAACATTGTCATTATCAGCGATAATCAATCTGGAAATTGATTTTTTAAGCATTACTTCAATAGCATTGGCTATTTTTAAATCCTCATTTACAATAACAACATTTGTAGACATTAACTCGCCAACAGTTTTATCTTCATTTCCTTCCGCCACTGCCTGAACAAGATCTGTTACTGTAAATACTCCTACAACTTTTCCATCTTTCATTACAGGAGCACCGTCAATTTCATTATCAGTCAATTTTCTGGCCGCTTCTTTAACAGAACAGTCCATCTTAAAAGAAATTACATCACGACTTGCAATATCACCGACTGTTTTTTTAGGAATGCTTCTGATTGTAGTCGTGTCTACAAGCAGAATATTGTCCATATCATCACGGCCTACAATTTCACCCATAACTCCAAGGTTGTTTACAGGTGTAGGTCCAATTCTTACAGTATCCCCAAGATTTAAATCTTTAATACTGCCCAAAACTTTAATTGCAGCTTCACATTCACTAGGTTGTGGAACACTTGTGAATTCAATTTTTGCAACAGAAATATCTTCCAATCTTTTTCCATTTTTATAAATAGGAACTTTTGAGTCATTATCGGAAACCTTAATGTTTAAAGAGTGATATGCCTCTATAGTTGGTTTGTATCCACCTCTAGGACCCGGGACTCCCTTAACCAAACCAAGACTTCTTAAAGACTGCATCTGGTTACGTATTGTACCGGGGTTTCTGTTCATAACCTCAGCAATGTCTTCACCCTTAATGGACTTTCTATTGGAAGATTGGTATAAGTTAATTAATGTTTGTAAAATTTCTTTTTGAACAGATGTTAACATGTAAATCGCCATCTAATTATCTAATGTATTAAAGTATGTTTGAAATACCTTATAAATGTTAATGATTTATAATGATATTTTAAATCCAAAAAATAAGAAAATTAAACAATGTTTAAAAAAAATAAAGAAAATGAAATGATTATTTAACCAATTGTTTTAAATCATTTCTAATTATGGAAGTTGCATCGAATCCTTTAATAGCATCAATCATTTCAGGGAATTTTGCTTTAGGAATCAGCACATTGATTTGTGAAAAATCAGAACCAGGAGTAAGTGTAGGTTCATCAGCGCATAGCTTATTGTCAATCAGATAATTAGACACTTCTTCAATTTTACTGTTGGCAATATTGAACTTGACATCAAAGTATTTTTTAGCAGTAATTGCTCCAAATAACTGCTTGTAAATCATTTGAGCTTTTTCCATTTTCTCGCCGGTACAGCTTACACCAGCGTAAAGACCAGCTGATGAATGCAATATTGTTTCAAGTTCCTTTAGACCTGCTTTTTTCAAACTGCTTCCAGTCTGAGTATTATCAACAATCAAATCGGCGCCTTTTGCAATATAGACCTCAGTTGCACCGTCAGAGTTAATGACCTGCACCATTTCATTGTCCCCATCGGTCAAACCTCTAACTTGAACAAACGGTACCGCATCACCATAAATTTCTTGATAAACTTCATTTTCCATAATATGTTTTCTGGTTAAGTTAGGATATTCAGTAAAACACAATATTGGAGTTTTTCTATCTTTATTTGCTCTGAAGAAATCTGAGAGATTTTCATAAGGAGAATCATTTGGAACTGCTACAATCAAACGGGTTTGACCATAATCCAAATCCCCAATTTTAACAGTTTTAGTATCTCTTAAAACGGATTCCTCTTTAATCCAGTCTTCACCAACAATAGCTATATCAACCATTCCCCTGTTTAACTCTACAGGTGTTGATTGCGGACGGGTTAAAAAAGCTATAATATCATCATCATTTAAAATATTAATTTCATAAGATTCATTTCCGGGTTCGTAACCTCTAACTT
Organism: Methanobrevibacter sp.; assembly: GCF_017427765.1. Lineage (GTDB taxonomy): Archaea > Methanobacteriota > Methanobacteria > Methanobacteriales > Methanobacteriaceae > Methanocatella. Next base: position 24,668 of record NZ_JAFRSC010000019.1, read on the forward strand.
CATAACCTGCATCAACAAACAATTGATGAGTATTTCCTCTGTTAACATTATTTAAACTTCCCTTTGGAAGTCCTAAAATTATTTTTTCATTCATAATAATACCTAAAATAAGATTATTCAATTTAATATATAATATTTATGCTAAAAAAAGAAAAAAAATTAGTTGTGATATGCTTCACAACTTTGTCTTGATAATGCATGTTTGTGGGCATGCATATGTTTTATACCACTTTCAGTTTCGATTTCATCAATGATTTCAACACCATCATGTGAATGAGTGTGTTCTCCGTCATTGTGGAAATGATAATGTGAGTGCTCCACATTTTCAGAATCGATTTTTTTGATAGAATCATCGAATTTTCTGTCATACAATAAAGCAGCATTTAAAACTACCAAACATGATCCTGCATTGTGAACAATAGCTCCGGTAACCGGATTTAACCATCCTAAAACGGAACATACTATAGCCAATGCGTTAATTGTCATTGAAATTATGATGTTAGCTTTGATTGTAAACAATGTAGAGTTTGAAAGTTTTTTAAGATATGGTATTTTTCCGATGTCGTCACCAAGAAGTGCTATGTCTGCAGCTTCAATTGCCACATCACTTCCAACAGAACCCATTGCAACACTTACATCAGCTGTTTTAAGTGCAGGTGCGTCATTTACACCATCTCCAATCATACAAACTTTCTTGCCTTCACTTTTGAGTTTTTCAATCCATGAAAGTTTTTCTTCTGGAAGCAGATTTCCATGAACTTTACCAATTCCAACCTGTGATGCAAAGTAATTTGCAGTTTCAGTATTATCTCCTGTAAGCAGTATAGTTTCAGTATCCAAATCATGCAAACTTTTTATCATGCTTGCAGAATCTTCACGAATCACATCAGATAAACCGACAAAACCGGCAACAGCATCATTTATTGCAACGATTATTGCAGCTTTTCCTTCACTTCTGAGTTTGTCCAGATAACTTTCATCAACGTCAATATTATTTTCAGCTAAAAATTTGGCATTTCCAGCATAAACAGTACCATATGAAATATTACAGTTTACACCTTTTCCAGGATACATTTTAAAGTCCTGAGGTTCTTCAAGATCCATTTCCAATTCTTTAGCTTTACTTACAATAGCTTTAGCTAATGGGTGTTCACTTAATGTTTCACAGGATGCAACGGCCCTAAGTAAATCAGTTTCTGATAAATCTGAATTAACAGGAATTACATCAGATACCTGTAAATTACCGTATGTTAATGTTCCAGTCTTATCGAATACCAAAGTATTCAATGCACCTAATGTTTCAAGTGCCTCACCGGATTTAATCAATACACCATATTTGGTTGCCTGACCGATAGCTGCCATAATGGCAGTTGGTGTTGCAAGTATCAATGCACATGGACAGAATACAACTAAAACTGTTACTCCTCTTTCAATATCGCCTGTTGCAAGCCAAGCCACAATAGCTATTATTAATGCTACAGGAACAAGCCAGGTTGCCCATTTATCGGCAATTCTTTGAGTAGGAGCCTGTTTTTCATCAGCCGCTTTTACAAGATCAATCAATTTTTGAAGTGATGAATTTTCACCCAAACTGGTTGCTTTAATATCAATTGCACCATACATATTCATGGTACCGCAAAATACTTCATCACCGACTTCCTTATCGATTGGAAGAGACTCACCAGTCATGATTGATTGGTCAAGTGAACTGGTTCCTGATATAATCTCACCGTCAACAGGAACGCTTTCACCTGGAAGAATTCTTAAAGTATCTCCAATTTTTATCTCATCGACAGATACCTCTTCTTCAACACCATCAACAATTCTTCTACCGGTTTGCGGAGTTAAATTGATAAGATTTCTCAAACCTTTTTTAGCTCTTTCAACTGTCCAATCTTCAAGAAGTGCACCTAATGCCATAATCCATGCAACTTCACCTGCTGCAAAGATTTCACCAATTAAAAGTGATGCAACCATAGCTATAGCAATTAAAAGTGCAGATGAAATCCATCTTTCACGAATCAGTCTTGTCATTGCCAGAAGCAACATTGGAATACCACTGATTATTACTGCACCCCATGCAGGGTTTAAGTAAATTGGAGTGTCAATTCCAAATATCATGAAAATTACTGCGATTACAAGAAATATAGCAGAGATGATAGTCATTTTCAAGCCAAATAAAAAATCTATAATCTCATCAATCACATTTTTCACCTTCTTAAATTTTATAAAGTATTACTTTTTTTGGATTCATTTATATATGCAGTATTACTATATCATAATTTGGACCTCATATTATATAAAAGTATTACTTTTTTTAAATTCATTTATATAGTGAGTATTACTCAATGTCAAAAATAATTTAAATATATGAGAAAAAATTATTATCAATGACAAAAAATTCCAAAAAAACAAAAATAATAGAAGACCCAGAATTACTGATTAATGCCGGAAATCCTCAAGGTAAATTAGGTGAAAAACTGATTAACAATATGAATATAAACCATGAAAACCTCGCCCAATGGGGAGTAAATCATTTAAATATATCTAAAGATTCCATTATTTTGGATATTGGCTGTGGAGGCGGCGTTAATGTCAAAAGATTCTTGAAAATTACTGAAAATAAAGTTTATGGAATTGATTATTCGCAATTGTCTGTTAAAAAATCAACTGAATTGAACCAAAAAGAAATTGATAAAAAACGATGCGAGATAAAGCAGGATTCTGTATCTGAAATGTCATTTGAAGATAACTCATTTGACATTGTTACAGCATTTGAAACCATCTATTTTTGGCCGGACATTGGAAATGACTTTAAGCAAGTCAATAGAGTCTTAAAAGAAGACGGAATTTTTCTAATATGCAATGAGGCCCTTCCAAAAGAAAACGACGAAAGACAAAAGGAATTCATAGAACTTTTAGACTGCAACATCTATTCTGAAGAAGAATTAATCAGATATTTAAAAAATAGTGGTTTTTCAGAAGTTAAAACTGAAATCAAGGAATCTACAGATTCATTTACAGGTGAAGACGCAAGCTGGATTTGCGCAATAGCCAAAAAATAGAAATAACTTAGAGAAAAATCTCCAAATTATTCATCTTCAATTTTTTCAAAATTCATGCACTGTTTAACATCCAATAGCTGATGTTCATTAAGTCTGCAGACAATTTTGTACTTGTCTCTAACTACAAGGTATTTGCATTCATCACAAATCATATTATCAACCTAAGGTTTCATTGCAAGGTCCATAATGCTATAAGGATCGCCTTCTTTTCTCTCAGCAGGAGCTCCTAATCCAAAAGCAGATTTTGCAAATTCTTTATTCATTCTTTTTGAAACTTCACCAAAAATTATTTTATATGCATCACATTGAGGGTCAACTGCCTGAGGAGTTTTATGTGCAACAATTGCATTGTAAGGGCATCCTCCTTCGCAGTATTTTACAAATTTGCACTTTTTGCAGTTTTCATCCACATAGTCTCTGAATTCCTGAAGTTTCGCCCAGGCATCTGAAGTTTTCAAATCATCGAAACTTGGATTATCGGCGACATTGCCCAAAACATATTCCGGCATGCCGACAAATCTGTAACACGGATAGATTGAACCGTCAGAACCTACAGCAAGTGTTGTTCCGATACAGTCCGCAAAGGTGCATAAAGTTCCTCTTCTTCTCAAAGCGCTTTTACAGATATGATCCAAATCCATAATTGAGAATTTATCCAAATCATAGAGATATTTATCCAACCAGTCAACTAGAAGTTTTCCATGTTCTTCCTGATTAAGCGCCCAAGGATCTGCATTATCTCCCCTTAAGGAAGGAAGTGCAGCATGTATTTTTAGACTCATCTGTTCATTTTTAAAGAAGTCATACAGCTCATCTGAGAAATCTTTAGAATAGTCAGTTACTGTTAAAACAAAGTTAATTACAAGTCCTTTGGATTTGGCAAGTTCATATTTGGACATTGTTTTGTCAAAGTAACCTTCACCTCTTTGATAATCGTTGATTTCCTTTGGACCGTCAATACTTGTACTTACAACAACATTATATTTTACAAATAAATCTATAAGCTCATCAGTTAAAAGCCATATATTGCTTTGAAGGGAAAACCCATCCAAATTTTCAATTTTAGATAATTTTTCCAAAGCAGTTTCATAAAAATCATAACCTGCTAAAAGCGGTTCTCCTCCATGGAAAGTGAAATGAACTTTATCATCTCTAAAATCCTCTAACCAAGTTACAATTTGGTCTATAATACCAATATCCATCATTTCTTTTGTATTTTCTGAACCCCAACAGTATTTGCAGTTTGATGGACAGTTTAGGGTTGGTATAATCATTACATGAAATGTCATTTTAACCGTGGATTTTATTTAATTCATTCAATAATTGTTTCTTCTCATCAGGGTCCATATCTTCATTTACAAAGAATACATACCCGCATTCTTCACATTTAACCGCATTCATCTCTGCATGAGCTCTATGATTATCCAATAATCTTCTAAGAGCTACTTTATCTTTTGAACCACATTCAGGACATGGTGCTAAAAGTTCTTCGAGTTTCATATTTTCACCTATTTATTATTTATCAACATTAACTATTAAAAATTTTCAAAACTAAAGAATCTGACATTACCTAAAGTATCTCCAACCACTAATTTATCATCCCGAACATTGACGGAAGTTGCATAAATATCCAGGAAATATGTGTAGGTAGACTCGCCACTTCCAATATTCCAGAATTTTAAAGTACCGTCTTCACAAACACTTATAAATTCTTCACCATTAAGTGAAGCGAAGTTAGTTATAGCTTTTTCATTTTCTTTTAAATTAGTAATATGAGTTCCATCCAAGCCAAATACTCCAATTGTTCCATCATTATAACCTGCAATTAGCTTATCGGATATTACATCCATTTTAGTAATCGGAGATTGTGAGGATTTTGCAAAATCACTAAGACCATTAGAGTATTTTTGTATTTTTCCATCTTCAAAACCTATGAATACATCAGATGAATTGATTTGACTGCATAATGAAGTTGCATTTCCATCCAAATCTTCTTCGCTATTTTCTGTGACTAATTTATTTTTCTCAATGAAAACAGTTCCCAAACTGTTTTGAGTTATATCTACGATAGGATCAGGATTTGTTTTATAATCTTTAGCTTCACCGTCACCAATTTGCCAAGTGGATATTTTATTTATTTTCCTACCATCTTTTTCATGCCTTACACCTGCTGAGAATAATTTTTTATCAGATTCGTCAAATGCAACGCATTCATTACGGAAGTCATTTGAAAACTGGTTATTTTCATCACAGGATTCGTTAGCAAAACTCCAGTTATAAAATTCTCCATCCTCTGAAGCAGTAATCATGTTATCGTCTGAAAGAATAATTGATAATACTGATCCCCCATGTTTCATATGGTCGCTGTCTTCAACTTTTTTATTCAAATCAATGACGTTAATGTCATTGTTTTTATTTCCAATTACTACCCATCTGTCACTGCCATTAGTGAAATATTCAATTGACTGTGAAGATTTGATACCTGTCTGAATTTCAGTTGCTTTTGTAAAATTAGGTTTTTTAGGATTTGGAATATCCCATTCATTCAATACGCCCATTTCAGACATTGTGATTATTTTATCTTCTTTTTCAATAGTAATTGCATTGGCAAATTTATCATTTAAACTTGAAGTGAAAACTTCATCTATACTCTGTCCGCTTTCGGAGTTTTTAAGAGTATTCCAGAATTTCATCTGACCGTTTTCAGAAATCAAAGTTAAAAATCTTTTATTCAATCCCATGAATTTGATATCTCCGCTGGAATCCATCTGGGTTGCAAAGCTTTTATCATCACTTTCATCACCACCGATTTCATGCTGGTGATGCTGGTTGTATGCTTTTCTCTTTTCATATACATCCCAGCCGTCAACCTCTTTTTCATCACAAACCAGAATGGCTTCGTTACGTCTTGGAACCAGAATTTGATTATAATCTTTTGCATCAATAGGTTCTGTTTTGATTTGTTCTGATTTTATATCAATGGAAAATACTCCATTATGGGAAGATGCATAAATTTTTCCATATGTTTTGGAAATGTAAATATCAGTGATTTCTGATTTAATGTCATATGTATTGATAACCTTTTTATCGGCGATATTCCACCGTTTTACAATACCCTCTTTTGATGCTACAACCATTTCCTTATCATCATTGTCCAGAATGATTTTAATTATTTCGGAGTTTTCTTTACCAATAACATCGAGATAATTATCATTTAACCTGTAAAGGTTGAGTTTACCGTCATCAGTTCCAATGATCAATTTATTATCTGAAGTCAAAACGATTGCAGTTGCACTTCTACCATCAGCTTTAATTCTTTTGATAATGGAACTTTTTGGTGAATAAAGTGCATTGGTTGTTGATTTTAACCATTTATCCTGAGTTTTATTTTCCAACTCATCAAGCAGTCCCTGAACAACTTCGTCATCAATTTCACACATCCTTGCCTGCAATTGAGGTGGAAGCTGGTTTTTATTATCTTTAAGTACAGGTGAAGACAGCTCCAATGCTCTGCCAATCAACTCAATTGAGGAATCCTCCTCTTCAGAGGTGTTATACTGATAATCAGAAACCAAATTATAAACGTCTGATAAATCAAGCTTATTTTTTATAAATGAATAAGATGAAAGTGTTTTATCCAATGTGTCTGACTGTCCGCACTCAAACAAGTGATATGGAAGTTCATTATAAGGTCTAAGCTCATTTCCTTTAAATGAATAATTTTCATCAGGGTCTGCCTGTTTTTTAAAGTAATCAGCCAATAATTTATTGATTTCAATGTTTGAAATGCCATATCTGTTTTTTGTAGCCAAATCAAAACTTTCATAGAAAAAGTCATGTCTTGCCTCTTTAATAGCCATGAATGGACGGACTTGCCTTATAAATATCCTGATTGAATCCTGAATCTCCTTTTCATTAAGTGTGGTTTCATTTTTAATTATGCTTACAAGCTCCTCTTCGGATAATCCATATCTTGAATAAGCCATTAATGCAAATAGTAACGGAACAATATTGTCTCCCTTAATCAGTTTTTCATCATTTTCAAGTCTTTCTAAAACCTGGTCAAATGCGGACAATGGTGAATCACCAAAACTTCCGATTTTCTCTTTTAACTGGTCAAATGAACCGAATACTCTCAGTTCGGCAAGCAAAATCTTTAGGAATAATGGGTTTTTTGATCCTTCGAATTTGCAGATTTCATTAATTTGAGTTTCATCAAGTTCTTTTAGGTAGTTTTTGAGATATGCTCTGATTAATTCTTTTTTACCGTTATCATCAAGCTTTTCAATCTCAAAACTATATTTATCAGAGATATAACTTCTGTTTTTAATCTTATCCAATTCAAAAGTGTAATTCTCATCATTCTTATCTTCTTTAATACTTGCAATGATTTTTAAATTGTCTGGAAGTTCATCGAACCATTTCAGCATATCCATTCCATTTTCCATCTGATTTACAGCGTCGATAATGATGAGTGATTCATCTTTAGCTATTTCCTTTAGAATTTCAGACATGTTTCTTTTTAAATCATCAATATTGGATAATTCCAAATCTTCAGGCAGTTCAATTTTGGATTCTTCGATGATTGATTTCCATAAAGAATAAGGGTTTGAACTTAAATTTGAAGCTCCACAGAATCTTTTATACAATTTTACATCACTATTTTTTTCTTCAAAATCAGTGACAAATTTTGCAAGAAGCATTGTTTTACCGTAACCTGCCTCTGCACTAACCAAACAAATTTTATTTTCGCCAGAATCATTTATATAATCAGTTAATTTATTTGAGTAAGTAGGACGTGCGATATAACCTTCACTGTTCAAGTAACAGAAAATTTCCTGCTGATTTAAATCTTTTTCAAATTCTGTTTCATCCTGAATTTCAATGTTGTCAGGAAAAGCCTCAGTCAATTGTTTTTTAAGCTGATTGATTAAAACATCTTTTAAAGATTCCTCACCACATTTAAAATTGGTTAATCTTCCCATACCTTCGCCGTTTTCAAAATGAGAAAGTTCAGGAAGTTCCAATGTTTCATCCCACTCTCCTTTATAATAGGTTAAATCAACATGAATCCTGTCTTCAGCACTTCTGGATTCATTTAGTTTAGCTTCCTCTTCTGCTCTTTTAATAATTTTTTCTTTAATTTCTTCTAGCTTTTCATCAGCATGAGCAGGATCATCGGCAGAATTATTAGTGTAAATTTCTTTTTGAGCAGGAGTTAATTTTGACAGATAGTCATCATCTCTAAAGAAAAATAAAGTATGCTGAGTTGGAGGACATGTATTTTCGCTTCCTTCAACAATTCTATACATTGGAGATAAAAGAGAATGTTCTATTTCCATTTCGGTTACTGATCTGTCAGTATCCTCCTTTTTAATCAAATCATCGATTGCAGGATAAATTTCCTTTGTTTCATCATTAATATCTTCATTGAAATCAGGAACCCATCCTCTACGCTGACCTAAGAAACATAAGAAAAATGGACGACTTTTATCGATGTGTCTAAGACATGTTCCGACAGTCGCTTTGTTTTCTGTGTCTTCTTCTTTTACACCCCATCTTAAATCGACATCAGATAAGCGAATTTTTCGTCGTTCACACCACTCATTTAATTCAGGAAATACCTCTTTAATAAGGTAATCCCTTTCAGCATGCATATCATTAAAAGTACTACTGATAAATATTGTTGCCTTTTGCCATTCCATGAAAATCCCAACTAATAATTCAAATTTAATAAAATATATGCCTTCAAAAATATTTAAGCAATATAAATTATTTTATTTGAAAATATTTATTTAAATAATTCTTTAAATAGTTTTATTATACTCATTAAACATAGAAAAAAATAATTTAATTAAATAAAAAAAGGGAAGTAAAAAATAACTTCAAATTAAACTTTATCCAATGCCTGATCAACGTCGGCCAGAATATCTTCAATATCCTCAATACCTACTGAAAATCTTATCAAATCAGGAGTAACACCTGTAGATAATTGCTGTTCTTCAGATAACTGAGAATGAGTAGTTGAAGCAGGATGGGTTACTAATGATTTTGCATCACCAATATTGGCTAAAAATGAGATTAATTCGACATTTTCAATGAATTTTAAAGCTCCATCATAACCTGCTTTAAGACCGAATGAAACAATTCCGCCGTAACCTTTTTCAGCATATTTTTTAGCCACTTCATGGTTTGGGGAAGATTCAAGACCAGAATAGGTAACCCAGGCAACTTTAGGATGAGCTTCCAAATGACGGGCAACAGCCATCGCATTTGAAGCATGCCTTTCAATTCTTAAGCCTAATGTTTCAAGACCCTGCATGAGTAAAAATGATCCGAATGGAGATGGAACAGCACCAGTATCTCTTCCGACAACTGCTCTGATTCTTGTTGTAAATGCAGATTCGCCGAAAGTTTCTGCAAATATAAGTCCATTGTAAGTTTCATCAGGTTCTGACAATGTTGGAAATTTGCCGTTCATCCAGTCAAAATCGCCTTTTTCAATAATTATCCCGCCTAAAGTAGTACCATGACCGCCAATATATTTTGTTGCTGATGAAGCAATGATATCTGCCCCATGGTCAAATGGTCTTACAGAACCGATACCTACAGTATTATCAGCAATTAATGGAATTCCATGTGAATGTGCAATTTCAGATATTTTATCAAAATCAGGAATATCCAATTTAGGATTTCCGATTGATTCAACATAAACAGCTTTTGTTTTATCATCAATAGCCTGTTCAAACTCTTCAGGAGATTGTGAATCAACAAATGTTACGCTACGGCCTAATTCTTCAAGAGTATTTTCAAACAGCTCATAAGTTCCGCCATACAGGTTATCGGCAGATACAATATTATCCCCAACTTTAGTCAAATTAATGATTGCATAAAAAATAGCTGCCATACCAGAAGCAGTAGCATACGCTGCAGTTCCACCTTCAATAGCTGCCATTCTCTTCTCAAATGCCTGAGTAGTTGGATTTGTCAATCTTGTATAAATGTTTCCCCCTTCGGCAAGGGCAAACCTATTAGCTGCCTGTTCAGGTGTGTCAAATACATAAGAAGTTGTCTGATAAATAGGAGTTACTCTTGAACCGGTTTCATCCACCTCTTCCTGACCGGCATGCACACCAATTGTTGAAATATTTTTTTTGTTTTTAAATTCATATGCCATAATAATCACCAATATTTTTATAAATTATAATATTTAAAATCCAAATAAATCCTGCGCGTCAAGCATTACATCCACAATATGAACCTCAAACGGACATCTAAGCTCACAGTCACCACAAGCAATGCAGTCAGTTGCATTATATTTCAGGTTATTGTAATGCTCCTGTACACTTGCAGGAACCTCATCATGATTTTTTGCAAGGTCAAATAATTTATTTACCATTGCTATATCAATTCCAGAACTGCATGGCTGACAATGACCGCAATATGTGCATTGGCCTTTAAATGAATGTTTAGGAGCATTTTTTAATGTTTTGGAATAATCCTTTTCAGATTCGCCGGCATCACAGTATTTTAGGGATTCCAATAATTCATCAACGGTTTTTACACCAACAAAAATGCTTGATACTCCTTTCTGTTCCAGTGCATAATGGATACATTGAATCGGAGTCAAAGCAACACCAAACGGTGAAGTCTCATCAGATAATAAATTACCTCCTGCAAATCCTTTCATGACTGTTAATGCAGTGCCGTTTTCAGCACATAAACTATACAGTTCTGCCCTTTTAGGATTTAAACTTGAAAATTCCTTATCATATGCATCTTCACGCCTATATTCTTCAATATCATCCATTGCGCCGAACATGTCAAATGCAGGATTGATTGAAAACATCAAAAGTTCAATTTCAGGATTTTTTGCAGCCAGAAGACCAATGTCAGGATTGTGAGTACTTAATCCGATATGTGAAATTGTTCCCTCATCTTTGAGTTTTCTGACATATTCGATGAACGGTCCGTTCATGATTTCATTATAATCATCCAGCTGGTCAACGTAGTGAATCATACCAAAATCAAGAGTGTCAATTTGAAATCTTTCCATAAAGTCTTCAAAAGCAGGAATGACCTTATCCATTTCACGGGTTCTCACATACTGTTCATTTTGCCATGTTGACCCAATATGTCCCTGAATAACCCAATTTTCACGATTATCCTTGATTGCACGTCCCAAATGTGAACGAACATCCGGTTCACTCATCCAGCAGTCCACGAAGTTAATTCCATTTTCTTCGCATGCTTTTATTAATTCATGAGTGTCCTCATATGGTCTTTCCACTAAAAATTCAGCACCGAAAGCTATTTCAGATACTTCAATTCCCGTGTTACCTAATTTTCTGTATTTCATAAGCTACCTCAATTATAATATTTGATTAAACAATTACTAATATTTATACTAAAAAATTTAAAAATAATACTTAAAGGTGAAATAATGAATATTGCAATTATAGGAGCAACGGGAAATTTCGGAAGATTATTTACAGCCAAATTACTTACAAACCCAAATTATCAGCTTACAGTAATCTCAAAATCAGCTCAAAACATTTACGAAAACAGTCATAGAGTCCAGGCAAAAAGCCTTGATGCAACCAACAAAAAAGACCTCGAAAAAGCTCTGGAAGGACATGATTTAATTTATTGTGCAGTTTCAGGTCCCGATCAGGCAGTTATTGCACGTAATCTCGCAGAATTAAATGTTAAAAGATTAGTTTATATGACTGTTGTCGGGATTTACAATGAACTTGCCGAAGACAATGGCGGAGAATATAACGTGGATAACGAAAAGGAGCAGATTCCAAACAGAAATGCCGTTGATATTATTGAAGAAAGTGATTTGGACTACACAATACTTAGATGCGGCTATCTGATTCCTGGAGATGAAAACGAATATGTAATCACACAAAAAGGTGAAACACCTAAAGGATACATTACCACATCCGCATCTGTTGAAAAAGTAGCCTTAGAGATTATCGAAGATAATGCAAAATATTCACGTGAAAGTATTTCAATTACAAAAGATATGAGTTAGATGTTTACTAAAGAATTCATTCTGGATGAGGTTAATGCCATAAGAGATGAAATTGGCCATGAAAAAGTAAATATTTCTATTGAAAATATTTATTTTGAAAAAAATGAGTTATGGATCATTACAGAAGACCGGCCGGATAAATCCGCAATTATCGGAAAAGGAGGTTGGGTAGTCGGCAAACTCAAAGAAAAATTAAATCTTGACAGCATCCATGTCGAATCATATGGTGACTTTTTAAACAAGGAATATAAATTAAGACTGTCTAAAAAAACCGTTTCCAATCTAAATTTGGATTTTGTCGGTATAAAAAACTTAGAAAAAATAATTGAAAACAAATTAGATAATATTTACAGTTTTAACTTTGACAACTACTTTAGTGAAAATGAATTTGAAGAATCCGAAAATACAGAAGCAGTTGTTGCCCTTTCAGGAGGAGTTGACAGTAGCTTTTCTTTAATTTTGGCAAAAAAATTAGGGTTTAATCCAATTGCCGTAACCATTGATCCAGGAACAATAATCCTTCCAAATCAGTTTAAGAAAAATATCAGACTCATAACCGAATCATTAGATGTAAATCATGAATACATCAAAACCGACTATTCAGATATTGTAAGCGAATCATTTACAGGAAATGTTCATCCATGCGGAAGATGTTCCAAAAATACTTCCCAACTGGTAAAGCAATATGCAAAAGACAACGAAATACCCATAATTGTCTTTGGTGATATGCTTGCAACCGGCAGTCAATGCATAAATTTACAGGACGATTCATTATATCGACTGAACCTTCCGGCAAGTTTAAGTGTCGGCAAACAAGAGATAAAATCATTGATTGCAAACTATGATTTGCAGACATTCAAAGGATTTGGTTGTCCGCTACTTTATGAAGTTCACAGAAAATTCCCTCATATGAAGAAATTTTCAATACAAAGAATATTGCGAGAAACCCGTTCAGGTGCACTTGAACCTGGTGAAGCACTTGATTTGATTTGGAGTTTCTACAAGACAAAATAGTTTATATTAACTTTTTTACTAAAAGAAGTTAAGGATTGGACTTGAGATATACAATAGGAGCTGAGCATTACTTATTGAATTCATTGAGGAACAATTATTTAATAAGTTTCCTATAATATCTCATGCCAATCATGCTTCAATAATCAAAAGATTATTTCCGCAATATAATATTTGTTTTAAAAGTATATAAAGTTTAGGTATACCTAAATAAAATTTTGAAGAAAAAAATATAAGGAATATTTAAATTCCTTTCTTTTCGAATTCTTCATTCAAGAACTCTTTAATATTATCACGAGCAATTTCAACCATTTCAGGTGCAGGACCGCCCGGAACAGCCCTAATTCTAACATTTTCAGCAGGACTTAAAGCTTTTTGAATCAAATCATCAGATAAATTTAATTCATCAAAACCCAGTTCCACTGCTATATCATCAATGAATTTGGAGGTAATGTCCTCTTCTGCCATGCTGTTTGCAGTTGCCTCATTGACAATCCTTCCGACGATTTTATGAGCTGTTCTAAATGGAATCTGTTTTTCACGAACCATAATGTCTGCCAAATCGGTTGCTGTTGCAAAGTTTTTACCCGCAAGCTCTGCACATCTGTCAACTTTAAATTCAACTGACAGCATCATTTTTGTAACAATTGATAATGTTTCCCTAGTTACTTTAACAGCATTCCATAAATGAGGAGTTATTTCCTGTAAATCCCTATTGTATGTGTATGGAATAGCTTTCAGGATTGTTAAAATAGTAATCAGTTCACCTGTAGCGATACTTGTTTTACCTCTTGCAAGCTCGGCCACATCAGGGTTTTTCTTTTGAGGCATAATAGAAGAAGTTGATGAATATTCATCGGCCATTTCAATAACGCCAAACTCATAAGTACTCCACAAGACCAGTTCTTCACAGATTTTAGCCAGTGTTGAAGATAATGCCACTAAATCAAAAACTGTTTCAGAAATAAAATCTCTTGCTGAAACACCATCCATTGAATTTTCCAGATATGCGTCAAAACCTAACAAATCAGTAGTTAATTGCCTGTTGATTGGAAAACTTGTGGTTGCCATTGCGGCTGAACCCAATGGATTTAAATTTACACGTTTATATGTATCGGCCAAACGTTCGTAGTCCCTTTTAAGAGCCTGTACATGAGCCATCAGATGATGAGCAATAGTAATTGGTTGGGCGTGCTGCAAATGTGTAAATCCTATGAAGACATCTTCCAGATGTTCTCCAGCCATTTCAACTAAACCTTCCATAAACTCCAAAATACCAATCTGAATCTCTTCAATCATTTCCCTTAAAACTAATCTAACATCACATGCAACCTGGTCATTACGTGATTTTGCAGTATGCATAAAACCTGCTTCAGGACCAATTTTTGAAGTTACATAATTTTCGATTGCCATGTGAACGTCTTCAATAGTTGCATCAAAAACTAAAGCTTCATAACCTTCTTCTTTAAGACTGTCAAGAGCACATAAAATTTTATCAGCAATTTCTTCATCAATGATTCCTTCATGTTTCAGCATGGAGGTATGTGCAAAATTAGTTTTAATATCTGCTTCGAAAAGAAGCATGTCAGCTTCAAGTGATGAAGTATATTCAGCTGCTTCATCAGTCATTCCGGTCTTAAAACGACCATTTCTAATATTATCCAAAGAAATCCCTTCTTAAAAATAATTCACGTTAAAAATAATAAAAAAAGAAATTAAGATTTAAAAAAATCTTATTTTTTCATTTCAGTGTATCCGCATTTACCACAGGCAAATCTGTCACCATGGTCAGCCATGAATACACCTTCACCACAACGAGGACAAATTGGGTTTGTTCTTTCAATTTTGTCTCCATCTACTTTGTATAAATCAGATTTTCTTACCATACAAATCACCTATTCTTCTGCATCTGCTTCTTCTTCAGCAGGTTCTTCTTCAGGTTCTGCATTTTTAGCTAAAACATGTTCAGCTTCAATGTATTTTAAGTCATCTACAGTATCATATACTTTAGCATAACCTAATGCTTTAGGTTCGCCGTAGTGTGGATGTACGTTGTCGACTACGATTAAATCTTTTTTAGTGTTTAATAAAGCAACTAATTTAGATTTGATGTCTAAAACTTTAGGAGTTGCTTCACCATCATAATCAACATAAAATTTAATTTCTTTTCTGTTAAACAATTTATTTTCTTTTTCTTCAATAAATTCGATTTCCATGATTAAACCTCAGTTCAATTTATTCTTTAATAAATCCGTCAATAAGCTTTTGAGCTTTATCTTTCAAATCACCTGCTTTTAAAAGCACTAAACCTTCGTTTGGTTGTCCGTATAAGATTGTAGTTTCGGGATTTGTCATGATGATGCAAGGAAGAACTGCAAGATCTTCTTCCCCCGCTACTTCAATTACATAACATTCGCCACTGTTAGATAATTCAAGAGCATGGCCTATGGTTTCCCATAGATCATCTGTAATATACCCTGCGGGATTTTCTGCTTTTAAAATATGATTTGCACGTATAATATCATGAGTATGATTTTTTCTTTGAATTAAATTATCAATTATACCTATATTGGGATATAATTCATATTGGGTAAGATTGGCGAAAGTTTCATCACCTACAGAAATTAAAAACTCAGAAGATTTTATATCATCAATAGCATCTTCGAAGTTAGGATATAACTTGCCTAAAGGTTTTTTAAGCTCAATGATTATATCCTTGTTTAATTCTGCATCTAATTTTAACACTATAAAACCTCTATCTTACTCTTAAACAGTATTCGCCGGGAATTTGAATATTTAATTCACGGGCTAATTCAGATTCTTCCGGATCTGTAATAATTAAAAGACCACTCCAATTATCAGAAGTAGGGCTTCCGCAACTTGGACAATGATCTTTACTTGAAATCATTTTACAAACTGTACATGCTTTCATGCTTGACCCTTCTTACTTTTTTCTTTGGCTTCTTCAATCCATTCAAATCTACCTAAATTGGTTTGTCTCATTGTAAGTGGAATTTTAGAATTCCTGTTATTTTCAATGTTATTGGTAGATTCATCTTTAATGGATACGCTAACTGCTCTAGCTCTAACTAGGTCACCTTCATCCAATGTCTTGTTAGATTCTTTTGCGAGTAATGCTCCTCTTTTAGCATCATAGCTAATGTAATCATCAGTTACTTGAGAAACATGTATTAAACCATCCATAGGTCCAATTCTTACAAAAGCACCGTAATCAACAATATCGATTACTTCACCATCGAAAATTTCATGTTGTTCCGGTTTGAAGAAAATTGCTTCAAAAACAACATTGTGGTATGCGGCTCCATCACCCATTATGAGTCTACCTTCACCGATTTCATCAATATCATTAACGCAGATAAGCAAACCTAATTTTTTATCTAAACGACCCTCGTAAGTTTCGTTTAAAGTTTCAATAGCAACTTCTTTAAGAGGTTTTTCAAACTTGTAAGGTGGAATTCTTACAGTATCCTCAATTTTTGTTTTATAATACAAAATAATCCCTCATTTAATTAATAAGTTTAATTAATATTATATTTTACCTTCAACAGCAATATATTTTTTTTGCCTCAAATATGCAACAGTTATTCCTCTGTCTTTTGCACGATTTTTCAATTCAATATCATTTGTAGCTAAAACTTCTGAAACTCTAAGTAACGCATCATCCACAGTTTCATTTTCTAATAATGAAATATCCTTTATTTCAATTTTTGAAGAATTAGCTAATTTTAAAGCTAAATTTGCATTTAACCTTGTTTTTCCTTTAGTATTTCTTTTCAAACCCTTCAATTCATTGATAACAAAGCTTGGAGTAGTTAATTTATAAGAAGGTAATAATTTTTCAAGTTCAGTGATAATATCCACATTGAACTGAAAAGGAACCATAAAAAAATTGGTATCTATTACAACTTCTTTAGAGTCCATTATTCGCCCTCTATTTAATAATACCGTAACCAATCAATCTCCAACGAGCACCAACCCTACGGCTTAATGCAACTCTATCACCCGGGCTTGCACAAACAGGCAATTTAAGAGTAACATCAACATCATTTTTCTTAGCTGATGTGACAACACCAATAGTTGTTGTTGTACCACAATTAATCATTAATGGTTCTTTAATCTTAATTGGAGCGACATCACGTTCTTCTTTAGTACCTACAACACGGTCTAAAAGATTAGCTTCCATACTAAATGAATCCAATACTTCAGGCAATGTACCTTCTTCACCGGCCACAGTACCGGATAAAGAATCAGATTTGGTCAAAGATGGATCTAATTTGGTTGCAATACCTACAAGTCCGCCGGGACCTATTTCTTCAACTTGTTCTCCATTTGCTTCAAGGCCGATAATTTCAGATTTTAAAGTAAGTCTTTCTCCATTATTAGTAGGACCAGGTCTTATTTCAATAGTATCACCTAATTTGAAAGTACCTTGAACTAAGGTTCCACCAATAACTCCTCCTTTAATTTTATCAGCACCTGAACCCGGTTTGTTAATATCAAATGATCTTGCTACATGCATTAATGTAGTGTCATCAATATTTCTTTCCGGAGGTTGAATTTGTTTAAGCATTGCTTCAATTAATATGTCTACATTAGCACCCTGTTGAGCAGATACTGGTATTATTAAAGCATCTTCAGCACAAGTACCTTTTACAAATTCCTTAATTTCATTATAACTTTCAATAGCTCTTTCTTTTGAAACAATATCAATTTTATTTTGAACTACAATAACATCCTTAACACCGATTACATCAAGTGCCATGAGATGTTCTTTGGTTTGTGGTTGTGGACAAGACTCATTTGCAGCAATTACTAACACTGCACCATCCATAATTGCAGCACCAGATAACATAGTTGCCATAAGAGTTTCGTGACCTGGAGCATCAACAAAAGATACTTTCCTAATTAATTCAGTTTCACTCCCACAGATTTCACAAGTTTCAGAAGTAGTGTAACATTCAGGTTCTCCGCATTCAGGACATTTTCTAAATTCAATGTCTGCATAACCTAAACGAATTGAAATACCTCTTTTTGTTTCTTCACTGTGAGTATCAGTCCATATTCCTGATAATGCTTTGGTAAGAGTAGTCTTACCGTGGTCTACATGACCAACTAAACCTATGTTAACATCTGACTGTACGTTCACAGATAACCACCTTTTTCATAATTTTAATTCAACTTTAAAAGTAAATAAGAAAAATAGTTAAACTATTCTTCCTCTTCTTCACCAGCACCAAGAATATCAGCTATTGATTTACTTCCAGCTTTAGTAACTACAGTGTTGATTTGTACAATATCTTCAGCAATAGTGTTTCCTCTTACGGTTTTTCTTCTTTTAACACCATCTGCTTTAGGATGATAACCGATACCACCAGTTAATAAACTTTTGATTCTTCTGGTACCAGAAACATCTTTTTTCATAGTAAAACCGTTTTTATCACTACCACCAGTAATTTTTAAAGTGTAACCGTCTAAACCAACAAGCCCACCATCAAATTCATCACCGATAACTAATCCGTTAAAAGCTTTAGTTTCATCGACTTCAACTTGATAAGAATCAGCTTTTTCAGACACAACTACTTTGAATGCCATGGTATTCCTCCTTAATTTTTATAACCCTTATTTATTATTCAAAAAGACCAAATTTACCCCAATCTGGATCTTGTTTACGTTTAATCTCTAAAAATTCATATAAAGTTTCAAATTCATCTTCAGTCAATTTATCCTTAAATTCTCTTTCAATGAACTTATAATGCTTTTCAGGCACATCAATATACAATTCATCCCCTTCATCGAAATGTTTACCAACTACAGCATCTTTGATTGCCATAGCGACCCTTTGACCTCTTGAAATATCAGGTAAAGTTTCGCCTTTATCTTCCATACTGGCTATTACCCCAACATATTCGCCATTTTTATTAATTAAAGTCTGACCTTGTTTGATTGTACCACTGATTGATTCAATTCCAACAATTGCCGGTTTACTTTGGCGGAAAACAAGTTTTGGTAAAGCCATGAATTTTGCAGGTTTAATAATTGCATCATAAAATGCTTTCTTTTTAGCCTGTTCAATTTCTTCAATCCAAGCTTCATAATCTTCAATAATCTGATAAATTACATCGCCTTTAAAGAGCTTAACATCAGAATTATTAAGATCTTCCATAGAGTTAGGATGAACATCTACATTAAATGCAATGATTGCACCATGAGTATCATTTTCATTTAAAGCAATAGATGAATTTATAATATCTCTACGATTAACATCACCGATGTTTGCTTCACGAATAGGTATCTCTAATTCTCTTAATAGCTTGACAATAGCCTCAAGAGAACCTAATGTATCAGCTTTAACTAAAATACCTTCATCTTCAGTAGATATTGTAATATCTTCGATTTCTTTTAATATTTCCTCTTCAACATTTTCATTTTCACTTAAAACTCTAAGTGGTGAACCTGAAACAACATCATCTAAATTAGGAGCTGCAATCTTAATACCTGCAGCAGCAACAACTTCATCGAATTTCTGGAATTTCTTTTTGGAATCCCTCATTTCTTCCAATGGAAGCGGTCTTAAAATAGATCTAATCTTAGTTGTTAACACCTCATTTGAAGAAGTCATTAAAGCAATCTCATCATTAGTTCGTAAAACACCATCATAAATAATACTATCAATTGTAAGACCCAATCCTGTTTCTTCTTTAATCTCTAAAACAGTACCTTTAGCCGGAGCATCTTCATTAATCTCAAGCTGTTCGGTTAAATATTCTTGAGCCAAACCTAAAAGCATTGCTAAAACTTCAATAATCCCTTCACCTGATTTTGCACTAATAGGAATAATAGTAATCTGTGAAGCGAAATTACTTACACGGTCAAATCTTTCAGATTGGAAACCTTCCTTGTGAAGTGTACCAACAATCTCATAAATCTTTAAATCAACTTCCTGTTGAACACTTGGAGCTTGTTGTGCAAAAGATTCTTTAAATGAAACACCTTCATGAGTTTCCCAACCAAAAATCATGTCGATTTTATTAGCTACTACTATAAAAGGAGTTTTATACATTTTAAGAATGTTTAAAGCTTCATAGGTTTGGGGTTTGAAACCCTCATTAATATCAAGAATCAGTACTGCCAAATCTGCCAAAGCTCCACCACGTTTTCTTAAACTGGTAAAAGCAGCGTGACCAGGAGTATCAATAAAGAATAAACCAGGTATCAAATCTTTAATGGTTAATCTTGATATAAAATTTCCACAGATTTCTTCAATAGTATCGTTAGGTATTTCTGTAGCACCAATATGTTGAGTAATACCTCCAGCTTCTCTATCCGCTATAGTACTGCCTCTAATGTAATCTAACAATGTTGTTTTACCATGGTCTACATGACCTAAAACGGATACAATCGGGGATCTGATTTTCATAGTATCTTTTTTGTTATAATAAATTTCAAAATTTAAATCTATTCGTAAATTAAATCATTGTCAACGATTTTATAATCGCAAATTTCATCTTCGTTAAAGAAAAGAGCAATTTCTCTTTCTGCAGATTCAGGAGCATCTGAAGCATGAATAATGTTTCTACCGGTATCCATACCAAAGTCTCCTCTAATGGTTCCAAGATCTGCTTCTAAAGGATTAGTTGCACCAACTAATTTCCTAATAGTAGTAATAGCTTCTTCACCTTCAATAACCATAGCTAATGATGGGGATGAAGTGATGTATTCTACTAAACTTGGGAAAAATGGTTTTTCAGCATGTTCTCCATAATGAGTTTTTGCTAAATCTTCATCAATTTGAATTAATTTACAAGCAACGATTTGAAGACCTTTTTCTTCAAAACGGGATAATATTTTACCCATAAGACGTCTTTGAACAGCGTCTGGTTTCATCATTACAAAACTTTTTTGAATCATTGTTTAACCCATTTAACTTTTCTTGGAACTCTTCCGAGTTTAATCATATTTTTTTCACATTTACTGCTACAAAAGAAATATATTGATCCATCTTTTTTAACGTACATTTTTCCTGTACCTTCTTCAATTTCTTTATTACAGAATGAACAAGTTCTCATGTTGTTACACCTTCTTATGGAGTCTTAATTTCCTTAGCTTCTCTAATAGTATCAAGTAACATTAAAATGTCGCCTTCTCTTACAGGTCCCATAATGTTTCTTGTTAAAATTCTTCCTTTGTCTCTACCATCGAGGATTCTGCATTTAATTTGCATTACCTCACCAGTCATACCAGTTCTTTTTAAAACTTCAATGACTTCAGCAGGAGTTCCTTCTTCCATTTTATCACCGTAAAAATCCTATTAAAAGAATTTATCTATTCTTTTAATTCTGCAACTTTTTCTACGATTTCAGCAACAGCAGCTTCAGCGTCACCAGCATCTACAATACATGCAGAAGCAGTACCAACAGTTAATCCAGCAGCTCCACCAACTTGTTCTTTGGTAGGTAAGTATACGTAAGGAATTTCTTTTTCATCAGCTAAAACAGGAATGTGTGCAACAATTTCAGCAGGATCAACATCTTCTGCAATAACAACTAATGCTGCGTCTCCTCTTTCGATGAATTTAGTTACTTCGTTAGTACCTTTTGCTACTTTACCAGTAGCTTGTGCGGTTTCTAATGCTTCTTCAGCTTGTTTAGCTAATTCTTCAGGTGTGTCAAATTTTACATAAATGTTTGCCATAAAATATACCTCCTTTTTCATCTGGCTATGCCATCCATCGGCAGATATTATAATTCTTTTGAATCATAATATAATGTAATTATATATAGTTATATTATTTTTTAACTATAGAAATTACTCAAATTATTCAAATAAGGAATAATTTAATATAGTTTTAATAATACTAATTCTTGAATAATTCATATATCACTAAATATAATCCCATAATAAAAAAACAAGAGGGATTAGACTTTCAATACAAATACTTCTGAATTTCATATAATTTTTAGCAAAACTAAAAATAAAAATTTAGTAATTAATGAAATAATTCTAGAGAACTAGACAATAATAAATTAGTTAGCATAGTATATAAATGTTTTTAAAAATAGAGTCAAAATAAGTAATATATCAGTTAAAATAAGAAAAAGATTTTTAAAAAGTGTAAAAGAGATAGTAATAAATTACTATCTATGAAAAATCAACAAATCTATTTGATTGCTAATTTTACATCTTCTGCTTTTACAGTTTTTCTACCAGCGTGACGTGCAAATCCTACAGCTTTACCAGCGATTTCGTTACCGTAATCTTCGATAGCTTCGGTTAATGCAATTTTTGCGTCATCACTTACTCTTTGTGCACCAGCATTTTTTAAGATTCTGCCTACAGGTGCGATTGGTAATTCACTCATTATTTCACCTCATTATTTTGTTAATAAATAATTTTAATTTGCTTATATATAAATATATTGGTTTAATAGTGTTAAATTTAAAAGATTTCAACACTATAAAGCAAATTGTTATAACCTAAAAGGTGCAAGTATTATCTTTGAAAATGTTTTTCATACAATACTTTAAATAAAAAAAGTGTTAATTTAGTTTGAAATCATTCGAAATAAAAAGCAAAATTGAAATAAAAAAAATAAAAATAAGAAAAAAAATGGAACATTATTTGTTCATGAGCATTTCTCTTAAAGTATCAATGTCTGCATCTACCTGAGTTGGTTGGGTACAAGCATCAATAGCAGTATTAGGATCTTTAAGCAAGTGTCCGGTAACCACACAGGTTATTGTTTCACCTTTATCGACAACCCCTTCATCAACAAGTTTTTTAAGACCTGCAATTGAGGCCGCTGAAGCCGGTTCGACACCAATACCTTCAGTTCTTGCGAGTAACTTCTGAGCGTCAAGAATTTCCTCATCAGTTACAGTTTCTGAATATCCGTTTGAATCATAAATAGCATTTAATGCTTTTATATCACTTACAGGAGCACCAATACGGATAGCAGTAGCAATGGTTTCCGGATTTTCAACAGGAACTACTCTTTTATCCCCTTTCTTAAATGCATTAGTAACAGGACATGCTCCTTCAGCCTGAATACCAGTCATCATCGGTAAATCCTTAATAAAACCAGCATCATAGAACTCTTTAACACCTTTCCAAATAGCAGATATATTTCCTGCATTTCCGACAGGCAAGATAATTCTGTCAGGTGCCTGCCAGCCCAAATCACGAACAATCTCATAACCTATGGTTTTTTGACCTTCCAATCTGTAAGGATTAATTGAATTTAATAAATAAAGATGTTTTTCTAAAGCAAGAGCAGTCATTGCCTCTAAAGCTTCATCAAAGTTTCCGTTGATTGACATGACTTCAGCACCATGAAACATTGCCTGAGCCAATTTTCCTAAAGCCACTTTTCCGGAAGGTAAAAATACAATACAACGTAATCCTGCACGTGCCGCATAAGCAGATAATGACGCAGAAGTATTACCAGTAGAAGCACAACCTACTGTGTGAACTCCCAATTCCATCGCTTTAGTCATTCCAACAGTCATTCCCCTATCCTTAAAACTGCCAGTCGGATTGGAACCTTCCACTTTAACATATAAATTAACTCCAAGCTCTTCGCCTAATTTATCGCATTTGCAAAATGGAGTTCCACCTTCATCAAGGGAAACAATTTTACTTTCATCAACTGGAATGCATTCTTTGAATTTCCATAAATTATCTTTTCTACCATCAAATATATCTTTAGAAACATCAATTTCGTTAACGAGTTCAAGTACAGAACCACACTTTTCACAAGTGTAAATCACTTCATCGTCATCGTATTCTTGTCCACATGAAACACATCTTATCATAAAATCACACTAATATTTTTCAAATTGTTAATATATAAAGATTAACTTAAAATCGAAAGTACAAATTTGGCTATTGGAATTGTCAGATAGACCTCAACAAATCCAGCGATAACCATCAATATTGAAGCTATTATAAATAGAATAATTGCCTGTTTTAATTTATCGAAACTCTCCTCAAATGAACCGGACAAACATTTTAAAATAGATTCTTCATCCTGATTCCATAATGCCCTTAAAAATTTATAAACAAAGTTAAATAAAACAAATCCTCCGGCACAAGCTAAAATGCATGATGGAAACTCAAAAATTGCATGAGGAATGATTAAAAGCAAAGTATACAGGAGGTTATTCGAACATGCCACATAATAGCCTGCAAAAAATCCGTTGAATGCCAATAGAAAAGCTGAAAAGCAAAATGTAATGCCATATATAAACATCTGAAATATAATTTTAATATTATTAAAAAATATATCTCCAAATTTAAGTTGAATAACACCTGATTGAACCTTATTGGTTAAATCTTCCACATGAGGATTAAAAAAACCATATAACTGAGGTTGTAAAATGTAGCCTAAAATTAATGAAATGAAAAATATAGCTATTGAACAAATAATAGCTATCTTATTTTCACTGAAAGCCGATTTAATTTCTTCAAACATTATATCAATGTTTCTGCAATTTCACGAGCTTCAATCTGTTTGTCTTTTAAATCTTCAAAGAACTCCTGCATTAACTCAGCGGTTCTAACCTTACAGTCTCCACAGCGTAAAGTTCCGTTTAAACAGTCAGTTCTGATTTGTTTGAGTTCTTCATCATCATCAATTAAGTGATAAAGCAGCATTTCATAAATTACGCATTTATCTACTTCTCCACCTAATTCCTTTTGCTCTTTTAGAGTTTCTCTTCCACCTGTTTTTGCAGTTTTAACTTTTTTGGCTGCTTCTTTTGGATCATCATTGAGATAAATTGCAGTTGAAGGTTTTGAACTGCTCATTTTATCACCAGTCAATCCTGTTAAAAATCTGTGATATGTTGAAGCAGGAGTTAAAAACCCTAAATCTTCATGAAGCTTTTGAGCAATATCTCTAGTTAATCTGATATGTGGGTCCTGATCAATACCTACCGGTACAACAACCTTTTTAGGACCTCCAAATTCCTCAATCTGTGGAAGCAAAATATCTGCAACCTGAACTAATGGAGCCTGAATATGAGCTATATTAGTTGAAGGTGTAAAACCATAAATTGCCTTTAACTGATTGAAATTGGTTTTGCTGGATGCCTTAAATGCCAAATCCTGCAATAATTTATTTTGGGATTGAAGATACACATTGACATTGTCTTTTTCAAGGTCAAGTCCCAGTGCAATCCAGTTTGTTAGATATTCCTCAACAGCAATTTGACGGCCTTTTTCAAAGCTCATTCCACGTGCGGCATAGGATTCCAAATCAGCAATCGGCAGAGATAGCATTGCACCCTTCTGTTGATACCATATTAGCTGGTCAACGACCATCTTATGACCAATATGCATCTGGCCACTTGGCATCATCCCAGTCACGACTGCAAAATCTTTATTTTGGTTGATTAAATTATTAATCTCTTTAAATTCCCTGTGACCGAAAATTACTCCTCTCTGCATTAGTCTTTGAGGATTTTTTATCTCATCAATTATATCTGAAACTTTACCAATTCCAAACTGATTAACCAATTTATCATAATCCAGGCTAAATGATGCCCATGGATCGATTAACTTTTCCACATTTTCACCTTCAAATACATTATATTCAATCAATAATTAATAATTATAACATTAAATAAAAAATCATGTTAAAATATAATAGACTTCTTTAATTAAAATCAAGGCCTTGTCCATTCGATATTATAGTAGGTTATGTCAAAATCATCATCAACAATAGCCAAAAGGAGCTTTTTGTTGACTCCATGTGAAACTCTGACATAACTTGCAAAATCAAGTGCATTAATCTCATAATTTTCAAAAATGATTTTAACTAAATAATCTGAATGCCCTTGACCAGGAGATCGGCCTCTATCATATAATCTAAATTCAGAGCCATATTTAAATCCTGTTTTTATAACATATCCACGGTCTTTTAAATCGCGGTAAACAATATATTTTGCATAGTTATTCTGTTCTTTTAAAATATCAATCAGATATCCAATGCTGCATTCGATATCATCTTCATAAATGTCCAAACGTCCTTTCTCCAATAGATAACACGCCTCAATTAAAGAAAGATTCAGACAATCAGCTTCAATTTTACCGAACTTACTTTTCTCATGTAGAGCGATTGGTCTTTTACTGCCTTCTTCAATTTTGATAGACACTATTTCATTAGATAAGTTACCACGCATTAAAACACCGTAAAAAGAAATACATTATATTTAATGCTATTAATTTTGAAATAAATATTATATAAATATATTTATAAAAAAAGAAAAAATTGGAGTGTTGAAACACACTCAATTCTAATAAGAATATTTCAAAGCATTAAATCCTAATAAATATATTATTAGCCATTTCTGCTGAAATATTTAGATCTTCATTTTCAATATTGACCAGATAATGAGTTCCTACTCGATTTTCATTGAATTCATAGCTTAAGTGTTGGCCAACTTTAATATTTCTTTCTGCAATTTCATCCAAAAGTTCCGAACTTCCCCTTATAAATGAGATAGTTCCTTCAGCATTGGAAGTTAATTCAGATATTGACAATAAGTTGAATTTTCTGTTTACCACATGGTCAAAATCTTTTAGAGAATAACATTCATTGCAGCTTTCAAAATCGAAATTACATGCAGGAATTATATTTTCATCAGGACATAAATCAGGATTGTGCAGCATATTACATAATGCCCTTTCAGCTTCATCAGATAAAGTATGTTCCATCTCACATGCCTGATCATGAATATTTTCCTCTTTGATTTTTAAAACATCATTTAAGAATTTTTCTAAAATCCTATGCTTTCTGGTAATTTTTTGAGCTATCTGCATTCCTTCATCTGTTAAAGTAGCTCCCTTATATGGAGTATAATCAATATATCCTAAATTTTCTAATTTTTTAAGCATTTGAGTTACACTTCCAGGAGCGATGCCTAACTCTTTTGAAAGCATTGTTGTGGAAACCTGTTCTCCATTACTTCCATTACGATAGAGAACTTCTAAATATTCCTCAATATTTTCACTTATCTTCTCAGCCATGAAAACTCACCTTATTAATAAATTATCAAGTAAATATTTATAGTTAAGAGTATAAAAAAGTTTTGGTATGCCTAAAAATTTAAGTGAAAATTTTATTAAAAAAATAAGTTTGTTATTATTTAATTTGTATTTAATGAATATTTAAATGTTTTCTAAAAAAAAGAAAAAAGAAAAGTTAATTAGAATGAAATACCTGAATAAATTCCGTGAAGTGTGAAGGAATTTGTATTCCAATTAACTATATTTCCAAATGAATTTCTAGTACTTGTAGCATCTACAACATACCATTGTCCATCAACTAACACCTGAGCCCAAACGTGACCGTAAGTACTTCCGCTTGAGAATCTGCAAGTTCCGTGAACATATCTAGCTGCAATACCTGCAGTTCTGTACATGGAAACTAACAGATGAGCTTGGTCTACACAGTTACCTGTTTTTGATGATAAAGTTCCAGCAGCACCATATTTGGTATTATAATAGAAACTGTATGAAACAGCATCTCTAACATAATTATAAATTGCTCTTGCTTTTTCTAAAGTAGTAGATAAACCAGAAGTTATTGAATTTACTGTAGACTTAATGTTACTGTTGTCAATAGGACAATTAGTAGAAGCTTTTAAGTAAGCAGATGTATCGGATTCTGTATTTTTCTGATTTAAACCGGAACCTGAACCTGTTGTAATAGCAGTACTTCCACTACTACTTGATCCATAAGTAACTACAACATAATTAGGTAAATCTCCATTGGTATTATAGTACGCTAAAATACGTGAGAAAGAATCCACCAATTCGGAATAAATTATTTTTCCTACTGCAGATGAAGCATAGTTAGGAGCCAATTTATTGGTACTGATGAATTTTGCCACATTATTTGCAACAGTTATGTAATTTTCTTTAGTTAACTGTTGGGAACTAATTGTATCACCACTAGGTGATTCTGGAGCGCTGACACCACTGATATAAGCAATATCATTACTGTTTGAGTTACCGATTTGATAAATAGCCTGACTCATCAAATACAAGAATTCAGGCAATTTGAATGTGATGCCTGCTGCTGTAACAGTATTTGGGAGTTGATTATTATTTGAATAATATGTTTTCAAATTAGTAGCTCCAGTTAAAATATCCTTAATGGAAATTGTTTTAACTGTAGATGTGTCAGGAGTTATTGTAGTTTCAGATTTGGTAATTTTACTTATAGATACAGTATTAGGTAATGCGTTATTAGACTTATAGTAAGCTAAAATTCTAGAAAATGCATCAACCAAGTTTTCATATTTAATATTTCCTAAAGTTGAAGTCGCATAATTAGGAGCCTGTTTATTAGATGAAATAAATGAAGCAACCCTAGTCGCTACATCAACATAATCAGCCTTATTTAAATTACCTTCAGATTCTCCAGAAGAACTTGAAGCCGCACTTGCAGATAATACTGAAACTGCAGAAGTCTTACCAGAAGCAAGATTCTCAATAGATTTTGCCATCATATATAAGAATTGGGAAGTGGAATAAGTTACGCCACCAATACTTACACTGGACGGTACAGCACCGCTTGATGAAATAGTATTTTTCAAAGTGGTTGCTGCAGTCAAAATATTTGCAAGAGTTACTGATGATCCAGTAGTTGAACTGGAACTGGAAGAACTGGAACTGGATGAACTAGAAGACGGATTGACTTTACCAGTTAATGAGTTAAAATTAACTAAGTTAGTTAAACCCCATCTGAATATAATTACTCCAGTTGCTTTAGAATTGACAGCAGTTTGAGCGTCATTAGTTATTTCACTTGAAGACAATTTTACTACATTATCATCTGAAGCATATCCTTGTAAACCAGCCCAGATTTGAGCTCCTTTAGAATTATCAACAAACCATTTTGTTACAGTACCAATCCAGGATGTAGTCTTTTTATAATTTCCCTTATATATCATAGGGACAACAACGTCCATATACTGACTGATTGCTGATAAGTCCTGACCGTAATAATAAATATTACTTGTAGTTTCAGGCATGACTGCACATGAAACAATGAGCTTGGAATTTAAAGCGTGAAGAGATTCACTGGCTAATTTTGCAAATTGAGAGATTGCTTGAGTACCTCCTGAAGTTTTATAAGCTGTACCCGGATATCTCATATAATCAAAGTGAATACCTGCAACACCTTTAAGTGCAGCGTATGTTTTTGCTTCGGATATTACTTCATTGAAGTATGCTGTATTTGCAGCTCCGTTTTTAACAGGATTAATCCAGTTACCATCATAGAAAGTCTGCATCCAAATATGAACTCTCATTCCGTAAGTATTAGCAGAAGCAATCCATGATTCAACAGCAGATTTACCCCATTTAGTAATTGCATAATAGTTTAAAAATATATCTGAAGTTCCTTGAGCAGCTAAACCAGTTAAAGAAACACTTTTCATGTCTCCACCGAAAAGCCAATATCCATATCCTCCTAATGTAGTTTTCTTGGAAATGGTTATGGATTTAGTTAAACTGCTAGGCTCATAATTATCGCCTGTAGCTTCATATTTAAATACTGCAGAGTAATCTCCAGCACCTAAATTTAGATTAAATGTTGCATAACCATTTGCAGAAGTGGTTGCAGAATATGTTTTTGAATTAATTGTTAACTTAACGGTCTTACCGGATAATCCTTTATTATTTGAATCTTTCAATAGAACTTTCAAAGTTTGTGACCCTTCATTAAGTGTACCGCTACTCCAGACTATAGAAGTTTTTGTTTTATCTTTAACTGTTATAGTTGAAGATCCGGTTTTTGCATTGACTTTAGAGTCACCGTTGAATTTATAAGCAATAGTATATTGACCAGCGGCTAAACCAATCGGCAAAGAAGCAATACCCTTACTGTCAGTAGTTCCAGTATAAGACTTGCTACCTACAGTAAAAATAACAGTTTTCTTTTCTAAAGGAACACTGCCTGATGTTAAAGCGACTTTAAACACAGAGTCTGCACCATCACCAAAGATAGTGGAACTTTTTACTGTGAATGTAGGAGTCTTAGAAGGAATTATATAAACTTTATTTGATGCACTTGATGCCTTATAGAAACTGTTTCCATCAAATGCGTATTTTACAGTGTATACCCCATTATTTAAAGTAGGTAACTTAAGTGAAGCAACACCGTTACTATCAGTTTTTGATGTATAAGTTTTACCATTGATTGTAAATTTGATAGTTTTTCCAGAACCTGGTGCATAGCCTAATCCATTAAGTAAAGTAACTTTAATAGTTTTACT
Organism: Methanobrevibacter sp.; assembly: GCF_017427765.1. Lineage (GTDB taxonomy): Archaea > Methanobacteriota > Methanobacteria > Methanobacteriales > Methanobacteriaceae > Methanocatella. The sequence goes on from NZ_JAFRSC010000019.1 coordinate 55,090, forward strand.
TTCACTATTAAGGAAAGTGTATGAAGTAGTAGTTAATTTAGAAGTAGTAGATCTGACCACTTTAACAGTGTTGGTTAAAGTCAAACCGTCTGTGTTATAAGAAATCATCTTATAGCTACCAACACCAAGACTTGTCATTGAAAGACTGGCTACACCATTACTATTAGTTTTTGCAGTATAAGTTTTACCATTAATCCTAAACTTAATATTTTTGTTAGCTAAAGCTTTACCGTCACTTTTTAAGAATTTTGCGGTAAATTTCTTTCCATCAGTATATACCTTAGTAACATCATTTGCCTGAATAGTTGTCAATACCTTACATGAAGTAGTTAATCTATAGTTTGTAACTGTATTTAAAGCAGTGATCTGATAAGTTCCAGGTTTAAGATTAATTGCTAAAGAAGCCACTCCGTTTGCATTAGTTTTGATTGTATAAGTTTTGCCGACTACAGTTACTTTTACATTTGTATTTTTCAATAGATTTCCTTTTAAATCGGTAAATGTAGCGCTATATTGAGTGCTTCCTTTATAATATTTAGTAATATCTTTTGCTTTGATGGTATCTGAAAGTTTTACAGTAGAAGAAACATCACTGGCTGCACCATAGACTTCAACATCTGAACCTGCAGCTAAACCAGTAACCCCATTTGCACCATCAATCGAATTCATCGTGTTAGTTGATAAAGTATTTGAATTTTCAGATTCTAAAACTTCTTCACTTGATAGAGAAACTTTAGATGAATCATTATCAACACTTGAATAACTATATACAGAACTTTCTGATGAATCAGCAGTTTTCTCTAATGGGACTGAAACATCTGATGTATCATCTACTAAGCTAGTAGTATATGAATCTGTAACATTTACTTCACTTGCTGAAATAGCACTAACTGAAAAAATTACGATAAGCGCTAAAAAAACAGTGAGTAATAATTGTTTGTTCAAAATATTTTACCTCCATAACAATTTTTTCAAACATCCGCGAGTTAACATTCTCGCTTCAACAATATTTATTACAAATATGTTATATAAACCTTTTTATTTCAAAAAAAGCATTATACTCATTTAATTTTTAAAAATAAAGCTAAAACTTAATGAAAATAAAGAATTAAGTAACATTATACTTGAATATAGTTCTAAAAGGATTAAATTATATGAATTTATTTTTAAAGTAACTTGACTATACTAAAATGTAAACAATAATGTTAGTACTTATCATATAAAATAACATATAATTTAAAACTATTTAAACAAAAAACATAGATTAAAGATTAGTTAGAATAAAAAACAACAAGTTTAATCGAGTATAAAGAAAAATAAGCAATTATAATAAAAAAAGAAAAAGATGTAAAAAATTTTAAAAATTTACATCATTGGAGGCATTCCACCCATTCCGCCTGCACCAGGCATTGGTGGCATACCGCTTGCATCATTACCTGACTCATCAGGTCCGGTTGAATTCAATGCATTTCTTGCAGCTATCATATCATCAATACGTAAAATCATTTCACAAGCTTCACCAGCTGATTGAAGTGCTTGGATTTTAACTCTTACAGGTTCAATAACTCCAGCTTCTTTCATATCAACTACTTCACCAGTAAAGACGTTTATACCGATGAATTTTGATTCTTCATGAGCTGCTTTTAAATCAGCAATTAAGTTAATGGTATCTAAACCTGCATTTTCAATTAATGTTCTTGGAATAACTTCTAAAGCTTCAGCATATTTTAAAATAGCTAACTGTTCTCTTCCACTTACAGATTCACCATATTCTCTTAATTGTTTTACTAAATCAATTTCACAAGCTCCTCCACCGATTAAAACTTTTCCTTCTTTAATAGTGGATGCAACTACACCTAAAGCATCATCAATAGCTCTGGAAATTTGTTCGGTTACATAACGGGTACTTCCCCTTAAAACAATGGAAGATGCTTTTGGATTTTCACATTCTTCAATGAAAGTCAATTCATGATCAAATAATTTGTCAAGATATACACGGCCGGCAGTACCTAATTTATCTTCGGATAAATCTTCAATGTCAGTTACAAGTTTTGCACCTGTAGCTTTGGAAATTCTTTCCATATCAGATTTTTTAACCCTTTTGTAAGCCATGATTCCTGCTTTTTTTAAGTAGTGTTCTGCCATGTCATCAATACCTTTTTGACAGAAGATTACATTAGCACCGCAATCAAGCACTTTCTCAACTAAATCCTTAATCATTTGTTCTTCTTGCATTAAGAAAGCTTCAAATTGGTCAGGACTTGTAATATCTATTTTAGCATCAGTGTTGATACTTTTCAATTCAATAGGATATTTAACAATAGCAATTTTTGCATTTTCTACTTCTTTAGGCATGCTTTTAGATAAAGGAGCCTTATCGATAACAATACCTTCAGCTAAAAATGAATCTTCTACAGAACCGCCTGAAACTCTTTGAATATTAATGTTGTCGATTTCAGATTCACCATCTTCTTCAATTCTTAAAGCAGCTTCAACAACCAAATCAGCTAAATGTTCTTTTGCATAATCTGAACCTTTACCACTCATAGCAGTAATTGCAACTTTTTTAAGGGTGTCTTCATCATCTGCATCGATAGCAATATCATCTAAAAGTTCAATAGCTTTTGATGTTGCATTTCTGAATCCTTTTACAACAACGGAAGTTGCAATTCCGTCATCCAATAATTCTTCAGCCTTATTTAATAATTCACCTGCAATCACAACAACAGAAGTAGTTCCGTCTCCAACAATATCTTCTTGTTTTTTAGCAGTTTCAACAAGCATTCTAGCTGCAGGTTGGTTAATTTCCATTTCTCTCATAATAGTTGCACCATCATTTGTGACAGTGACATCACCTAATGAGTTAACTAACATTTTGTCCATACCTTTAGGACCTAAAGTAGTTCTTACTATACCTGCTAATACTTTAGCAGCTGTGATATTCATTCTTAAAGCATCTCTTTTTGAATATCTTTCAGTCCCTTCAGGGAGGATAAATATTGGTTGATTTGCCATTTCATAATCACCTTTAAATTTTAATAAAACAATATAAAAATAAGTTTTTTATACATATATAATATGGATTAGAAGTTATATAAAAATATTACCCATTAAAGTAACTTTAGGTGTGTTAATGTACGAAGAAATAATTGAGGAAATAAAATCTAACTTAGGTCAAAACAGGGATTTGAACAGAAAATATCTATCATCCCAAATTGAAAAGTATAAAGACCACCCATACAATAAAGAGATTATCAAAGAGATTTCAAGGATGATGTGGGACTGCTTAAGTGAAGATGAAAAAAATGAATTCATAGAAATATCCCAAAAAGAAAATCCCATAATGGACATATTAAATGACGTTTCGCAATTCATTGAAACTGGAGACTACAACAAAGCCCTGATTATGTTGGATGAATTTATGGAAAGCTTTCCAGGCATGTTTGAAGATGATAAGGTAAGCGAATACCACAGTTTTACAAACCCTCTGGAAGAGATAATATTTAGAAAGTATATTGGTGCAAAAAAGGAAGTCAGATTAATTCCAGACAATCAGCCATTACTTGACCTATATTATATCTACGGATTTTTGCTGTTTGAAAACAAACAGTATGATAAAGCCGAAGAAAGTCTTAAGAAAGCTAAAAAAATCAACCCAGTTTCTGCAAGAGTAATCCTGGAATTAAGTGAAATATACAAAATGCACACCCCTACATTCAATAAATTTTTCATATATACCACTGAAGCTTTAACATATTCATATTACCCTCAAGACATTGCCAGATGTTACAGAAACTTAGGCTATTATTACGTTGAGGAAAACCAATTGGATGTTGCTGTCGGATTATACAAATACAGTATGGAATTTGAAATGAGTGTAATGGCTTATAGCGAACTGCAATATATCGAATCAAAAGGTCAAAACATTAATCTGACTACTGAAGAATCAGTTGAAATTCTTAAATCAAAAAACATACAAATTGGAGTTAATCCTTTCATTTTAAAAACATTGGGCGAATTAGCTAGCGAATATGAAGAAAATAAATTATATAACCAGTCCGCATATTTCTATGAACTGATTTACAATATAACAAAAGATGGCAAAATTCATGAAAAAATTGAGAATATAACATCAAAAATAAACTTAAATAATATATAATATATAATATATTATAGGTGATTTTAAATGTGTTCTAGCGGAGGGCCAATGGCCGATGTCGATTTAGGAAAATTAAAAACTAAAAAATATCATTGTAAAGACTGTGGAAATAAGTTTAAAGGACTTGGAAAAAAAGTAGTTTGTCCATCTTGTCAAAGTGACAACGTTGAACTTGCAGAGTAAATTATTTACTCTATTTTTTTTATTTTTTGTGATTTTTATGAATATTGATTTTAAAAATGATGAAATACTATTTCTTGAAGGCGAAACCGGAATGGTTGGTGTCGTGAAAGTGGCTTATGAAAATAAAATGCTTTTTATCGCCACACAGGACAATGAAGAAATAGTTCAGTTTTTAGAATCAGATGACATTATTGCAGTATCCAACTTCAAAAAGGATAAACGAGCAATACGTTCACAGGCTTATTTAAGCCGTGAAGAATCTTCACCAATTGTAATTTTAAATAAGGATCATCCATCAACAAAACGATTAGAAACAGTATTATCAATAGGAGATCAAGTAAACCTAAACTGCAATATAATACCGGGAACCCATCCTGAACAAAACGTTTTATGTTCCTGTGACAGTTTATCCGGTCTTGAAATAATCAAAACACCCACAGGAATCCGATTAAATAAAGAATTTGATAATTATACTATTGAAAAATTTTAGGTTAAATAATGTTTATCGAATCATTTTACACATTTTTAGGCCAATTGGTAGTCTTTTTGATTATCATCATTGCAATTCTATTTATCGCAATTCTAATTTTAGGTTTGTTTATTGCCCGTAAAAACAAAATTAAATTTCCAAGATTCATACTATTTGTTGTGGATTTATTGTATTCTCCATTTAAAACCATTTCCAGAGTATTAGGTCTTGATGAGTATTTAATTGATGATATAGCTATAAAAGTTAGGGATGACGTTAACAAAGAAAAGTTTAGAAAAATCCCTGCTGATAAAACATTGATATTCCTACCACATTGCCTAAGACACAGAGATTGTCCTGCAACACTTCAAAAAGAAGGTTTAAACTGCACTGAATGTGGATTATGCTCAATAGGAGTTATTAAGAAAAAAGCTGAACCATTAGGATACAAACTATACATTGTTCCGGGATCCAGTTTTGTTAAAAAGATAGTTATGGAAAATAAGTTTCAGGCAGTTATAGGTGTTGCATGTCACGAAGATTTAAATCAAATGATGATGCTTTTGTCTGATTTTTACCCTCAGGGAGTTTTACTTGAAAAAACAGGTTGTTTTGAGACAAAAGTAAATATTAAAAAAGTATTTGAAAAAATAGACTCCAAATACTAACTATTTACTGTCCATCAATAATGCGAACTTTCATTTTCAAAGAACATGATTTGAATAAGAATTGTTTCATGCTGTAACTAATTCTGATTCCATAGCAGGAATACCATTTAAATTAGTTGTAATTCTATTCATTCCAAATGTTTGTGTTTTGTTATGAATCGGAACAATTAATTGGACTTTTAGATTAATTGCTTCTTCAGTTATATTGGATTGAATAGTGATTTTAGATAAATTATTGAAATAAGTTTTATCTAAGTTGAATATTTTTGATGCATTTAAAAATTCAAATGCAACAGGTTTTCCATCCTTATCAATGTCTAGTATTACATCATTGTCCAATTCTAGTGAAACTTCATATTCATAATCTTCAACACAATATATGAATAATGAGTCCCCTTGACGATCATAATCATATACTACTTTGTTATTCATTTTCTCACCCTTTGATTTCTGTAAGTTTCCATGACCGTTAAAAATTTTACATCTCTATTATCATTTATACCTATCACTAATGATATATCTTTTGTGGGCCTTTGGTTGTGTTCAAAATATAATCTGAATCTATTGTAACTTTGTTTAATTATCCCCATTAATGGATTGTGCAAGAATGTTTCAAATATTAAGCCTAAATCACCTATTCTTTGAACATTTCTTATGTCAAAATGTTTAGTGTCAGGCATGAACGATTCATCACATGAATTAATTATTTCAATCGCATCTTCAATAGAATAATCTATCATTTAAAACCCTCATTTTTAATTAAATCCCCAAATCAGCTATTTTTAATCTATTAAAAATAAAATAATACAATATTTGTCTGATTTTAGTTTATCGAATGTTCACAATCAAATTATAGAATGAACATTCCATATTACATAATTTACAACCAAAATTAATAAACATTTATTAAGTGCGACTAGGCACAAAAACACAAATATGATTAATTAAAAATAAGCTAGTCATCCTTATTGATGAAATATCATACAATCTATGGATATTTGAAATATTTATATATAAAATATTAAAAAACTAAAATATTGTAGTATCATGCAAGTTTTCGCATGACTACAAATACTAATCATCATAATATCTCATAAAATCATCAGATTCGGGAGTTTCACTAAATTCTTTAATAAAATCATTTAAATCCTTGATGAACTCCTCTTTTCTTTTATCAAAATCTTCGATTTTAGAGTAGTCTTTTTTTATAGCCAGAGTCATTATTATATCATCAGTTTCAAGAGTCAATTCAGGATATAATTCATCTAAAAAATCATCCATGTTATCCTCTTCCAAGTTCCTGATGAGCCCTTGCAAGATGTCCTGCAGCCAATGCACCGACAAGTGATAATTCACCTGCCAAAACAGTACATGCAACAATTTCTGCAAATTCACGAGCTTTACCAGAACCTGCGACACCCAATATTTCCAGTCCTTCATGAGCTACTTCAAGGCTTGTTCCTCCACCGACTGTAGCTACCGGAAGGTCAGGCAAGTTAACTGAGAAGTATAAATCTCCATTTCTATTTTCTGCTGTTGTAATACCGAGTGAACCTTCAACAACATGAGCTGCATCCTGACCAGTTGCCAAAAATATGGCCGCAACCATATTTGCATAATGGGCATTATAAGCCATACTGCCACTGGCAGCAGATCCGATTAAGTTTTTAGCAATATTAACTTCAACAATTGCTTCTGCAGTGGTTTTAAGTTTCTTTTCTACAATATCTTTTGGTATTAAAATATCTGCTATAACACTTTTTCCTCTTCCTTCAACAATGTTTATAGCAGCAGGTTTTTTATCAACACAGACATTTCCGCTTAACGCAATATGAATAGCGGAAGTGTCTTCTGCAAGTTTTTCTAGGATTTTTTCAGAAGCTATTGTTACCATATTCATTCCCATACTGTCTCCAGTTGAGAAAACAAATCTTGGATAAACATAACTTCCAACAATTAAGATAGGATCAATTTTTATTAACTTACCATGCGAAGTTGTACTTTCAGCAATTTGTTTTAACTCATCGAAATTATCAATAAACCATTGCTTGATTTTTAAAGCATCACCTACACCATCACATTTAATAGCAGGTGCACGTGTCATGATATCTGACACCACTCTGGCATTAGCCCCACCAGAAGCAGTAATTGTAGAAGCACCCCTGTTTATTGATGCAACAAGCGCACCTTCTGATGTTGCAAGCGGAACGAACACCTCTCTTTGACAGTATTCACCATTAATCTTTAATGGTCCGGCAATTCCCATCGGAAGCTGTAAGACTCCAATTGAATTTTCAATATTTCTTGCAGATGCACGTTCCATATCTAAAGTGTAATTTGAGATATTGTGTAAATCAATTGAGTATTTTTGCTCTAAAAATTCTCTTCTAATATCAGTTGCCTCTTTTGCACTGACCTGCTTGTCAACCTGGTAGAGTTTCATCTCACCATTTAATAATTTATCAATAATTTCCTGATTTGACATTACATAACCTTTTTAAGTAAATCTACAATTTCAGATGGTTTAATTGCTACTTCAACACCAGCTTCATTTAAAGCTTTTGTTTTACTTTCAACTGTACCGGAAGATCCTTGAATAATAGCTCCGGCATGTCCCATTCTTTTGCCTGGAGGTGCAGTTCTTCCTGCAATGTATGATACAACCGGTTTTTCCATTTCTTCTGCAATATATTTTCCTGCTCTTTCTTCTGCAGTTCCACCAATTTCACCAATTAAAACAACCGCATCAGTATCATCATCTTTATCGAATCTTTTTAAGATATCCACATAGTTATCTCCAGTAACTGGGTCTCCACCAATACCTACACAGGTACTCTGACCGATTCCGGCATTTGTAAGTTCACTTGCAATCTCATAAGTTAAAGTACCACTTCTTGAGATAACACCGACATTACCTTCAGAAAAGATATGAGTAGGCATGATACCTAATTTACCAACTCCTGGAGAGATAATACCCGGAGTGTTTGGACCAATTATTGTTGTTCCCATTTCTTTTGCATATGCCATTATTTTCATACTGTCATGGACAGGAATGTGTTCAGATATGATAACAACTAAATCCAAATGTCTTATAGCTTCAAAAGCAGCATCCTTTGCAAATCTTGCAGGTACAAAAATAATTGAAGAATTAATGTCTACTTCTTCGGTTGCTTCTTCAATTGAGTTGAAAATCGGAACTTGATCTAAGAATTTTTGACCACCTTTTCCAGGAGTAAGACCTGCAACAATATTTGTATTATATTTTAACATTTGTTCTGTATGAAAGGAACCTTGTTTACCGGTAATTCCTTGAACTAAACATTTTGTATCTTCATTTAACAAAATCATAATTTATAACTCCTATCTTAATATTCTTGTTTTATTTTCAAATGGAACAGCCAAATCAATTACATTACCATTCATAAATGCAGTAGCTGAAAAGATTACACTGCCAGGCAATACATTACAAGTTGTTCCCCTTTTAACCAAATAAACATTTTTATTTCCAAGTGCCGCACCAATCATTGCACCGGCTACCACACCAACTGATTCGATATTTTCAATTGTAGCAACTACCACCGGATCATCTGTATCTGGTGAAACATAACCGACACCAGGTATTTTTCTTGTCTTAGGCTCAATAAAGTCAGATACATCTGTTACATTTTTCATGCCTTTTGCAGCTTCTATAGCTGAATTTGCAACATCCGCTACAAATGGTTCTCCCCCATATGTATCAAAGCCTAGAACAATAGCATCAGGATATCTATCCGGCCTGATTTTAGCTTCGGCATATGAAACTCCCTCACCTGCCTCATCAGGATTTTTTGAAATTCCAGACAAATCTCCTAAATTTTCTGCACTCATTTTTAAAACATCAACAATACCTTCATTAACAGTTTCAAGCAAATCATCTTCAACAAATGCACTTACAACAACATCATCACCTGTGACATTGGTTAAAGCAACATCCCTTGCACCCAATTCTTTAACTTTATAAAGGTTATTCTCGATAGTTTCTACTAGTTTAGCACTACAAGATACATCATTTTTTGATATGTCTGCACCCATAGCAGTAATTTTCAAATTAACACCTTGTATAATCAATTAATAAACAAATAAAATATAAATATTTTATTGGTATATATTTTGTTTTTTTATTTATATAAAGATTAGGAGTTTTTTTAAAGAAAATTTAATAAATAACAAAATTAAAATAATTAATTGATGTATTCACAAACAAAAATTGCAATTCCCATTTTTCAAAAGAATTGCAAAGATGTAATTGAGGTTGCTAACGATTGTATTGACAAAGGCGCTGATGTACTGGAGTTTAGAATAGATGCGCTGACAAATCCCAATATTGATGAAATTAAAAATACTATCGAAGAGATTAATTTTCCAACAATAGCCACCAACAGAATCAATACCGAAGGAGGATCTTTTAAAGGCAGCGAAGAAGAAAGATTCAATATTCTGTACGAATGCTGTGACGTTGCGGAATATGTGGATATTGAACTGCAAAGTGATGATGAATACATTAATAAAATCCATGAAACTGGAGTTACAACAATCGTTTCTTATCATGATTTTGAAAAAACTCCGGATTTAAATGAAATTACATATATTGTTGAAAAAGAGCAAGAACTAGGAGATATTGCAAAAGTTGCTTTTATGCCTCAGGATTTGGAGGACACATTAACAATTTTAGCAGTTCTTTCACACTGTAAGGATACAATAGCCATTTCAATGGGAGATTTGGGAAGTTATACTCGTGTCATGGCATCGAAATTTGATTCGCCGATTACTTTTGCTGCAGGAACTGATGTGACTGCACCAGGCCAAATTGACATTGAAACAATGAAAGCTCTTTTAAATATGGATTTAAATATTATGGATGAGTGATTTTATGGCTAAAAAGATTATTTTAGCTTTGATTGTACTTATTTTTATAGCGTTTTTTGCATTTACATTTTTTATAAATAATACTGTAGACATTTATTTAGACGGTGAAAATGTCACTGTTAAAACAAATGCCCTTTCAAATGCAGACATTAACAGTTTAAACCAGGAAATATGTGATTATACTCTAGATGTGATGAATGACACATCCTCAAACATTACAACTTTAAGAGATGGGGTTGAAAATATCTGCAACAGCTATGGAATTGAAGACCCTAGAATAAACATAGATTCAAGTATAGGGCCAAATCAGATTCCGGTTATTGTTTATGTTGACGGAACTTCAATGCTTCCGACTTTACTCGACGGTCAAAGTGTTTTACTTAACAAAAGCCACAATGTTCATGTTGGAGATATTGTTGTTGCCGATTCTGATGAATATGGAGGAATCATTAAAAGAGTTGATTCCATTAATGGAGATTCAATTCATCTGGTTAGTGACAATAAGCAAGTTTCATATGAATACATTAACGGAGATTTATATGAAATTAAAGGAATATCTACATGGGTGGATATTTCAGACATTAACGGTGTGGTTATAGCATATTGAACATTTCCGTCTTAGAAACCAGAGAATTCTTGCACAAAAATATTAAAAGAAAAAAATTCGGGAGTTTTATAAGACTCCCAAAATGGAAAAACTGAATTACTTTTTGAACAACCCTTCATTAAGGGCTTTTTCAACTGCTTTCACACCAGTAATAAGCACATCGTTAAAATCATCGGAACGATCAGGGAAACGTTCCATAGCTTCATCATAGACGTCTTTAATCTGGTCAGTTTGACCATTAATTACGCAATCCTCAAGCTTATGCACATATTCTTCAGGAGTATCGAACATATAATTGGTATCACTATCATTAGAAGCATTGCTTGAAGTATCATCACTTATATTATCAACTTTATCATCAACATCAGAATTCAAATCTTCATTTTTAGTTTCATTAATAGCAGAATCATATAATGAATCCTGTCGAGTTACTGAAGCTACAGGAGTATCATTTTGTATCTCTTTAGGAGCACTAGTAGTGGAAGTAATATTCTGATTGCTTGAATCTTTATTTGACAATTTATCAATTATGTAACGAATTATATAACCTATAACGAATACAGGAACTGCAAAAACTAATCCGACAATAATTGAAGCGAAAAAAGCAACAAAAAATCCTTCAGCTGCAACCATAGTATAAGCAATTATAAAGAATAATATGAAAACTAACAAGGAAATAAGTTTAGTTACTGACATTCTTTTTTTACCAGTGATTCTGTCGTTTTTGTACAAAAGGATATCAAGTACCTTGTTAATTATAGAATCATCATTTTGAGTTTTTTGATTTTCAGAAGTCTTTGTGATTGTTTTCTGTGGTTTACTTATAGATTTTTCTACTTTAGGCTTTTCTACTTTAGGCTTTTCCCGTTTAGGTTTATTAATAGGAATTGTTTTAACCTTACTTGTTATTGTCATTTTGTTTGGAACCAAATGTACTTTATATACGCTTCCGCAATTATGACACATTATAGAATCATGTTCATTATGGTCCAATGCCAAGCCTCCTGCATCTGAAAATGTTAATACAGTTCCACATGTAGGGCAAGTAGCTTTAGCGCCCATTAAACCGTCCATTAAATCATCGCCTCTTCCTATAAACATTTTTTCACACCCTTAATTTTAAATTAATGAAATTGAATGCAAAAATGCATCACATAAATTATAATATATCTATTAAAATATTTAAGTTGACTTAAGAAAAACCTTTAATTATAATATATTTTTGACTTTCAACACTAATTGTACAAAATTATAGCTAAAAATCAAAATTCATTCTAAAAATGATTATTTTTTAAAAACAATTAAATAATAGCTATTAAAATAAATAATAATAGTATAGTTTAAATTTTTTAAATAAACTGAATAAAGTGTTATTATGAAAGACTCCATAAAAGCAAATCTAATAGTATTTTTAATTATTGCAGTTATTGCATTTACTGTTAGCAGTGCCTTTGCAGGTCTAACAATTACTGAAGATAATGACTCATATAAATTAAGTTCAATCCAAAATGATTCATTTGAACCTGAATATATTGATGAAGTTCCAACAATCATTCCAAAAGTTGAAACAAATCTAACCAATAACACAACAACTACCAATAACACTTACAACTGGAATCAAACATGGAATAACACATATGAATCTTGGGAGTATGTATAATATGGCTGAGAAAAAAAAGTTTATAAGAGATAGTGTCTATGGAGATATTAGCTTAAACAAATTTGAAGAAAAAATTATGGACATGCCACAATTCCAACGTTTAAGAAGAATTAAACAACTGGGATTAATCAGTTTAATCTATCCTGGAGCTACACATACCAGATTCGAACATTCTGTTGGAACCATGAATCTAGGATCAATGTTAGCGACTGAATTGGATTTATCAGATGATGAAATTGAACTCATCAGAGCTTCATCTCTCCTACATGATATCGGTCATGGCCCATTTTCACACGTATCCGAAGGAGTTTTATCAGTTCCTCATGAAAAGCTTACAGAATTTGTAGTCACAAAAACATCAATGAAAGATTTGCTTGAAGAAAAATTTGATGTGAATGAGATTGTCAAAATTGTGAACGGTAAAGGACATTTAGGACCTATTGTTTCTGGAGAACTCGATGTTGACAGAATGGATTACCTTTTAAGGGATTCATACAATACCGGAGTTGCATATGGAGTTATTGATTATGAAAGAATCATATCAAATTTAAAACTTGAAGATGGGTTAATTTTAGATATGAAAGGTGTTCAGGCTGCTGAAGGAGCTTTAGTGTCAAGATATTTTATGTATCCAAGCGTTTATCAGCACCACACAACCAGAATTGTCAATTCAATGTTTAGAAGAGCCCTTAAAAGAGTGATTGATGAAGACATAATCAATGAAAATGATATTTACAAATATGACGATGCCGACATAATTGGAATATTCAGACACTGCGAAGACCAATACGCCAAAGACATCATGAATCGACTGGATACAAGACAACTCTTAAAAAGAGTTAAATCCATAAGGCTCGATAATTTTAAAGTTCCTGAAAAAATGTATAAGATTGAGCAAAAAGATCTAAGAAAAGCTGAAGATGAAATAGCTCAGGACTATGACATCGACAAGGATTATGTATTCATAAACATTGCAGAATATCCTCGTTTTGATGAGATGAAAACTCAAGTAAATGTAGATGGAAAACTATATCCTCTAAACGAAATATCAAACATCATATCCGCATTGAGTAAAGCAAGATTCAATATTCCAGACATCAGCGTGTACGTTCCAAAAGAGGAAACCGAGAAATTCAGCAAATTTAAACTGGAAAGCTATCTTGATTTACCTGAAATTGATAGAGAAAAATTCCATGGCATTCATTATGACCAAATTAAACTGTTTTAGGAGATAAATATGATTGTAGTTGCAATTACAGGAGCAAGTGGAGTAATATACGGAATAAGATTACTTGAAGTATTGAATGAAATGAATATTGAAAACAGTTTGGTTATCAGTGATGCTGGAAAGACAGTTATCGAATCAGAAACTGAATATGCTGTTGAAGACGTGATTAATTTAGCAGACAATTTCTACGATTTCAATGACCTGACCGCTTCAATCAATAGCGGATCATTTAAGGCCGATGCACTGGCCATTGTGCCATGTTCCATGAAAACATTATCATCAATAGCTAATGGATATGGAGCAAATACAATTACAAGAGTTGCAGACGTTAGCCTTAAAGAGAGAAGGCCAACAGTCATAGTTCCTCGCGAAACTCCACTTAGAAGCATTCACATACAAAATATGCTAACATTATCACAGGAAGGAGCTATAATCCTACCTGCAATGCCCGGTTTTTATTCATCACATGATACTGTTGATGACCAGATTGATTTTATTGTTGGAAAGATTTTAGACTCCTTGAAAATAGAAAATAATTTATTTAAAAGGTGGGAATAAATGTTAGAAGATAAGGATTTTTTTAAATCTTGTGACGTTCCAGGACCAACCAAAGAAGCTATAAGAGCAATAATTTTATACAAATCAGATGTTTCCAATACAGACAAAGTTGTTGACTGCGGATGTGGAACCGGCGGAATTACCTGTGAGTTTTCCCAAAGAGCTCGTGAAGTAATAGCCATAGATACAAATCCCGAAGCAATTGAAGTGTGTGGAAAAAATCTTGAAAAGTTCGGACTTGGAGATAATGTCACATTAATTAATGATAATGGATCTAATGCCTTAAAAGATATTGATGATATTGATATTGCCATTGTAGGGGGCAGTGGCAGAGAACTTGAAGATATCCTGGATGAGGTTCATGAAAAATTGAATCCAAAAGGCAGGATCATTATTACAGCTATATTGGTTGACACAAAAGTTGAAGCGATTAATAAACTTAAGCAATTAGGATACAATCCAAAAATCATGGAAGTAAATGTATCCAATGGTCGAGTGCTGGATCGTGGAATTATGATGATTAGTGAAAACCCAATAGCTATTATTACTGCTAAAAAAAGATAAAAAATATTTTGGAGATTTAAAATGGATGAACATAAAAGATGGAAAATAAAATTTTCCATATTGATGGTTATTTTAATAATTGTCATATATGGATCAAACTATCTTGTATTAGGTGACCCTGAACATATTATATCCTACATATGGACACATTTGGGTTTTATTCCTGTAGATATACTTGTAGTTGCATTCATACTTGATGAAATAATTGAAAGAAAAGAAAAAGAAGCAATGCTTGAAAAATTGGACATGTTAATGAGTACCTTCTTTTCCGAAGTTGGAAATGAGTTAATTTCTCAATTGAGCACAGTTAACAAATACAAAACAAATACTGAAAATTTAAAATCAATTAAAAATTGGGATGAAAAAGACTTTGACAATAAATTAGCTGAACTTAAAAAGTCAAGCACTGATTTTTCAGCAGACATCAGCCCAGAAGAGCGTGAAGAATTTTTAGAAAATTTAAGAACCTTGCTTGCGGGAAAACGGGAGTTTATTATTAATTTAATTAACAATCCAAATATACTCGAAAAAGAAGAATTTACCGGCCTGGTAAATGCAATACTTCATTTAGATGAAGAACTGGAGCACAGAGCAGACTTCGCTTTAGTAAATGATGCTGATTTCGGACATCTAAATGGAGATATGCAAAGGGTTTATGATAAACTGGTCTATGAATGGGTCTACTATTTGAAATATTTATACAAACATTACCCATACATGATTGCATTAATCATACGTACAAATCCGTTTGATGAGACTGCAGAAGTTTATGTGAAAGAATAAAATTTTGGAGGATTTAATATGAGTAATGGAATAAAAAGTAGTGAAAATATTAAATCTTGCATTATTTTATGTGGAGGACAAAGTAGAAGAATGGGTCGTGATAAAGGTTCAATGATTATTCAAGACAAACCTATGATAAAACACATACTTTCTACTTTAAACCACCAAATAAACGAAGTTGTAATTGTTTTAAATGACCAAACTAGGATTGACAAATATAGTGAATTTATAAATCCCAAAGAATACACATACACCATCACATTTGCAGAAGATAAGATTAAAAATAAGGGTCCGATGCCCGGAATCATGACCGGACTTTCATACATCACCGGCAACTATGCACTGATTTTACCATGTGACAGTCCATATGTTTCAAAAAAATATTTAAATGCTATTTTTTCACAGCTTGATGAAAATTATCAGGCCATTGTCCCTTATCATGACAGTGAAGATAAACTGAAAACATCCGAACCACTTCATTCAATTTACAGCAAAGACATCATTCCAGTAATTGATAACTTAGTTAATCAGGATGTATTGCACATTAAAGGACTAATAGAAAAAATAGATGCAAAATTTGTTTTAATAGATAATAAAAAAATAGAAAAAAAAGAATTTAGAAATCTTAATCGTCCATCAGACATTTAAAGATATTCTATTAACTCTTTTACTTTTCCTACTGCAGTATTTACACAATAGAGAATTTCATCTTTAGTTAAAGGATGTTTTCCACCTTTTTGCATGGAACAGATGTGACCATCTTTTGTAACACCAACGTTTAAACGAGCACTAGCTACTTTTTCTTCATCTAAAGTTGGGTCAATTACCATTTTATCACCAATTTTAACAAAGGTACATAATGCCAATTCATTGTTAATAGGTAAATCAAAGGTTTCATCTTCACTAAGGACTACTTCTTCATCTACAATACTTGCAACAGGCAATTTAGTTGACTTGAGTGCAGCCATTACTGCTAATTCACATGCATCGAAAAGGTTTCCGCAGTTGTCAATAATATGTAAATCAATGAATAACATCCAGACGTGTTTACCTTCTTCAACACATAATTTATCCAATTCAACTAATTCACTTTCACGAATACCTCTGTCAACTACACGTGCAAGTTCAATTGAATCATCGCTAGGTGGTCCTGGTTCAAAAGTAGGATCAGCCATTGGCAACATTTCACAGTTAGTCATTAAAACTCCTAAATCTGGAGTGTCTGGGAATGGGCTTCCAAGTTGTGGTTTAATACCTACAATAACTTGAGTTCCGCCAAGTCTTACACGAGCAGAACCTTCAGCTTTAGAAATAACATTAGTTTCTATAGTGACATCCCTATATTCGGTTAATTCCCTGCCATCTTCTCTTTTATCATTTTTGACAAGGTTAGTAATGCTTTGTCTTGTAATTTCTGGTACAATTTCCATATTATCCACCCACTATTCTGTAGAATATTTTTTCATTAAAGCTTCTTTTTGAAGTTCACTTACTTGTAAACATCCTTCCATAGCTAAATCTATTGCTTTTGCAAATTCTTCTTCAGTTAAATCACCATCACTTTGTAATAATGTGATTTCACCAGTTCTTGGCATCATAGCTATAGGTACATCAGCTTGACCTTCTTTATCTTCAACTTCAGATAAATCTAGCACAATTTCATCATTAACTTTACCAGCAGCACAACCTACAACAATATCTTTCATAGGTACTCCTGCATCAACTAAAGCAACGGAAGCTGCAGTAATTCCTGCACAACGGGTTCCGCCTTCAGCTTCGATTACTTCTATATAAATATCAATCATTGAACGAGGATAATTTTCTAACATTAACGCTGGCCTTAAAGCATCAGCAGTGATTTTAGAAATTTCTGATGATCTTCTATCAGGCCCTGGTCTTTTCCTGTCATCTACTGAAAATGGTGCCATATTGTATCTGCACCTAATAACACCAGTATTTGGTTCTAACAATCTTCTGATATATGATTCTCTAGGACCATAAACAGCTACTAAAATTTTATTTCCGCCAACTTCCAAATAAGCAGAACCGTCAGCACGTTCAAGAACTCCTGCTTCAATTTTGATAGGGCGCAATTCATTAAACTTCCTACCATCTTCTCTTATCATTTCAGACATTATATCAACCTCATTTATATACGAAGACTAATTAATCATTATTTATTATTCAAAATCAAAGAATTATTTGAGTTATCGCCATAAGATAAAGTGTTATCTTTTTTGCTTTTATTTTTTCTCTTTAATTCTTCAATGACCTCAGCAATATTAGGTTTATCTTCTTTTTCATTTTCTTTTTCTTCGGCTTCTTTTTCTTCTTGTTCTAACTCTTCTTTAAAATTTTGAAGTTTAGGTTTTTCTAAAACAAATTCTTCTTCCTCTTGTGAATCTTCTTCAGGAGGCAATTCTCCATCAATAGCCAAGTATAATTTGTTTTTAATTTTATTAGTTAAACCGGAAGTATGAGCTTCAGCCTCAATTAAATGAATAACATTTTTGGTAAGTTGTTCCATGTCTTCGTCTCCTTTTACCCAAACGAGACCATTTTGACCAACGACAATTTTACAATTGGTTTTATCTTTAATCATGTTGATCATAGAACCTTTTTTACCGATTAATCTAGGAACTTTAGTTGGAGCAATATCAACAATTATTCCTCCTTTGAATTTACCCATTCCTCTTCCTTTTAAACCGAGTTTTGCCTTTTTGATTTCATCAACATCGACAACTCTTAAAAATAGAACATCCCCAACATCGAAAACTTTGTTGAGCTCTTTTTTTTCACGACCAAACACTTCAAAAGCAGGTAAAATTCCAGAATAAGGTGAATTAATATCAACATCCCACATTGAGAATCGGACGTCATTAATCTTACCTATTACAACATCTCCTTTTTTAGGGACATATTTGCTTTTTAAAGGAATAACTCTAATTTTCTTATTCCTTAAAGAAACAAGACCCATCAAAGAAGAGCAAACTTTACCATTGTCTTTAAAGGTACCTCTTCCTGAATAGTATTCATCGTCAGCTAATATCTGACCAGGAATAACTAAATCTTTATTTTCCACATATATCATAATAATCCCATAAGCCTAATTATTTAATTGTTTTAGTTTCTGCCTCTCCACCTGAAATTTCAGCCATTTTAGCAGCAAACGAATTTTGAAGACCGCCAGGCATTTCAACAATACCAATCCATGAGCCATCCTGTTGCCATTCTTCATTAATGATTTCACCAAAACCATGAATAACAGAGTATGCACTACCTGCAGCAGAACCAGGAAGTCTAACAGCAACTTTAGCTTTTTCAAATCTAATAGGAATTAGCGGTTTGATTGCTTTTAATGCAGTTTGTACCTGTTGATCAACTGAAGTAAACGGATCAAATTTTACTTTTGCTTCATCACATGCATTTTCAATTCTTTGTACTGGATGAGGCAAACCATTTTGAGGATTAACCGCTTCTTTTGCAATCTTATTAATTACCAATTTTCGTTTATCCGCCTGCATCTTTCTTTTTTGGTCTGCAGTTAATTGAACAGTGCCTTTTTCAAGTATGATTCTAGAAACTTCAATAGGATCAGTAGTTTCGAATATTTTATTCATAGCTTCATCTGAAGCTTTATCTCCTTTTTTGGAGTCTTTAAAAATTTCTTCAACAGCTAAAAGATCTTCAATGGCAACATCTGGACCATCAGGATTTCGAAAATCTGCTGCTAAATCAGGGTCAACCAATATTTCAAAATGTTCCCCACTGTATTCATATTTAGCGATAATAGCTTCATCAATATTAACCATTGAAATATCCCCTAACTAAGTTAAATATAAAAATTATTCTTCATTTTCTTCTTCAGATTCATCATCAGATACTTCTTCAGATTCCTCTTCTTCTTCGACTAGCACTTCATCAATGTATTTTTGTACTTCATCAGGAGAAAGTTTTACATATTTTCCATCATCATTTTTGATGACTGCAATTTCAACATTTTTTGAAGTAGTATCATGATCTGTAGCTTCATTGATGGCAGTTAATGCTAAACCAATAGCTCCATCCAATGTTAAATCATCACTGTACTCTTCTTCAAATATTTCCATAGCTGCAGATCTGCCTGAACCGATAGCGGTTGCCTTATATTCAATCAATGCACCACTTGGGTCAGTTTCAAACAGTTTAGCTTTACCGTCATACACACCACCAATGATTAAAGCAGAACCAAATGGTCTTACACCACCATTTTGAGTGTATAACTGCAACATATCACATAATTTTTTAGATAAACTATCTACTCTGATTGGTTCTGAGTAGGTAATTTTATTTATTTGAGCTTCAACTCTAGCCCTTTCAACTAAAGCTCTTGCATCTGCCACAAGACCTGAAGTTGCAGCTCCAATATGTTCATCTATTTTAAATATTTTTTCAATAGATGATGCTTCAACTAAACTAGAAGTAGTTCTTTTATCAACAGCTAAAATAATTCCTTCAGAACTTTTAACACCTATGGATGTAGTTCCTCTTTTAACAGCTTCTCTTGCATATTCGACTTGGAAAAGTCTTCCGTCAGGGCTAAATACAGTAATTGCCCTATCATATCCAGCATTTTGTAAAGGTTGCATAATATTACCTCACATTTATAACTAATATTTTTATAAATATTAAAAATTTTAATTCAACTACATAAAAATTATAATTCAAAAATCAAAACCAAATCTCCATGAAAAGGCAAATTTTAATTTTAATCACTACATTGTAGTTTATTAAAATATTTTTTTATTCTTTTTTCCATAAATCCAATTGATATTTATAATAATATTTATTTATAAAGTTTTCTATTTTAAAATAACAAAAAGTAATTAAATATATTTCTGTGATGCCTTGATTGTACCTGACAAACCAACAGTTGTAATGGCAATCCTGGAATTATTATATTTATTTGCAAGTGCAAGTGCAGACCTGACGTCACTGACAAAATCTCTTTGACACCTTAAAATGGCTTTATAACAATAATAATCATCACATTTATCCATTTCGAAGAATTTCATGACCCATAAATTAAAATTAGCAGTATTGGCTTCACCCTGAAATCTGACACATGTATCCCAAACAATAGTAACCAAATCATCTTTAGAAATATGAGAAGTTATCTTAATATCCAAAGTAAGATATCTGTTATTTTTTCTCAGGGTAGGCGGCAAAACCTTAAGTTTCATCAGAAACCCTCCTTACACCTTTTAAAATCATTTTATCCCTATTTTCATTATATTCTAAAATATTTTTAGCAGTCACAAAAGATTTGTCAATTTCCGCATCACTTAAGCCAGTCTGTTTAAAAACAGCCACAAAATCATGAGTTGTTCTTATATCAAAAACAGATTCAGCTCCAGATGACAATATCAATGGAAAATCAAATTTCCTATATAACGTATAAATATCCTTAAAATTAGAAATCACTTTAGACCTATACGATAAATAACTTCTTAAAACATCATTAAAGCACAGTTCAATAGCAACATTATTGTTTAGGGCCTCTTTCGCCAACACATGATTAATACCGCCATCAAACCTTTTTAGATAAGGCCTTGATAAAACATCAATTTGAATATTTTCTAAAACCGCCCGGTTAACCTTTAAATCTCCACCAACAACGGAAATGCATGATGATTTGTTTCTGAATTTGCGGGCAGTTTTTCTAATATCATTAATATTTTTTGATTCAATTTCTAAAGTATAATCAAAATCTATTATCCCATCTAACTTACCGGACAATTCTTTTTTAATCTCCAGGGCCTGTTTGAAGTCATTTTGATTATATGAAAAATTAATATGGTTCCATCCATATCTAGAAGCTTCACCAGCCAAAATTAAATTATTTTCCAGACTACTTCCTTTAATATTTAAATCAAAAAACATAGTAGATACTTTATTATTTAATTATATTAATAAGTTATTGATATCTGTAAAAATCAACTTGCCAACTTACAGTTTCATAGTAATCTATTTCAAATGTCTGAGAGGAAGATGAAGTATAGGTAAATGAATCTGATCTTGTTTCCACATCACTATGTGAACCCCAATCAACACCACCTGACTGTCCATTAGAACCTGAGACATATAAATGGTTTGTTGCATAGTTTTTAATAGGATATGCTGAAAGTTTCACCATTATCTTACCTGCCGGAACATTAATAGTTTGAGAACCGGAACCAGATCCAGAATAAGTTCCAATTAATTCCCACGATTTGGATTCGCTTGCCTGAGAACTTGAGCTTTGAGAAGAAGAAACAGATTGTGTTTTAGCATCATCCCCGCTGGAAGAATCAGATTGGGATGTGGAAGCATTATTTTGAGAATTGTCACTGCTTTGAAGTGAATCATTAGAATGCATTGTTCCTGCAAAATATGCAAAACCGGCAACTAAAATAATAATTACAACGATTAAAGCTATAATGATGTATTTAGTGCTGTTAGAGTTATTTACTGGAGTATCTCCACCGTTATCTCCAGTCATTTTTTCTCCGCATTTGGTACAAAATTTTGCAGAATTTTTATTCTCAAAACCACAATGTTTACATTTCATATTATCAAACTAATAATTTATTATTAATATTAAATTTGGAAGAACTACTATAAATAAATTAATGGTAAGTAAAAAAATAATTCCAATCCGTCAAAAAGGTGTTTAAACTACTTATAATAAACTAATAAAATGGTATAAAACATTTTATAGTATAAACAATATAATATTCTATTATGTCAAAGGATAACGATGAGCTTTTGAAATTAACTTCATATGTTCAAATTTCTAAGTATAGAGAAAAAACTTTGAAATCAATTGGAGATGAAGTTAAAATACCAACTAACATCGCAAAAGACAGTGGAAT
Source organism: Methanobrevibacter sp. (assembly GCF_017427765.1). GTDB lineage: Archaea > Methanobacteriota > Methanobacteria > Methanobacteriales > Methanobacteriaceae > Methanocatella. The sequence continues at coordinate 77,767 of NZ_JAFRSC010000019.1, forward strand.
TAGAACTAACCATATTTCAAAAGTTCTAAGTGAATTAAAAAGTAAAGAAATTGTCGAATGCATAAATGAAGAAGCTCGCAAAGGCAGATTATACAGATTAACTGATACTGGCAAAGATGTATTGGATGTAATAAATGATAAAGAGAAAAAAGAGAAAATTGATTAACTTATTTCAATACCTTTTTTTATATCATCTAACTCTTTTCTTACATCATCCTGCGATGCTTCTTTAAAAACATCAAATAATATTTGAATAATAGTACTATTTTTTAAATCAAGAGATAAACAGTCATTTGTTTCAGCAAATATTGATTCATAAGTTGGAGGATTTAAATCTTTTCTATATTGAGTCTTAATTTCACGTCTTAAGTCCTCATCAATATATTTTTCCAAATACACAATTATTTCATTGGCAAAACTATTTCCAAAAATTACCATAGTATTCAATGATTCCTTGTCAATGCCCGTATTTTCAACTAATACATTAAACGAACCATAATTTTGAAATCCGTAAGGAATGAATCTTCCCTCTACAGTATGTGCACAGTATTCATTCATGATTTTAAATTCGGGAAGCGTGAGAAAGTACCATACAAAACTCTGTAATGTTGGTGAAGTTTTAACATTGAAAATATAACATAATAACTCTTCTATAATGTCAAATAAGAAATAATGACCCAATTCATGAATGATTGTTGCTATTTGAACAGAATCATCCAAACGATCATCATAATAAATGCAATTTCCAAGGAATATATACCCTCTCTCATAACCCCGAGCTTTAGTTTTACATTCAGTGAATATGCTTGCAAAACTCAATATTTTTTCTTTGATATTATCCCCTTTGATTTCAAAATAATCTGCCCGAGCAAACATGTTTTTCAGCAGATTATTATATTTTTCATCACTTATTTGAGCATTTAACAATAAATCATAATTATAATCGGAAAATAAAATATCAAAATCATCAATCTGAATAGGATTAATCTGCTTTTGGCAGTTTGAACAATAAGTGGAAAAATCTGAGTTTACTTCACCACAGTAAGGGCAAAAATGTTCAGTTACAAACTGATTGCCGCAATGAGTGCAGTAATTATTTTCTTTAAGATTGAATGTTCCGCAAATATCACAAATTTTCAAACAAATCACTACCTAAAAATGCTTTTAAGAGATTTTACCGTACCATTTATAGAATTTTTACGAATCATGGTTATCTTAATATTTTTTCCACATTTATGGCAATAATCACTATCCCAATTTAATATTTCACCACATGAACAGATGATTCTGGTTTTTAGTGTTTTTTGAGGATTCAAAGGCCTATCACAATTTTGACAGAATTTGGAACCTTCAGGATTTTTTTCACCACAAACACATACAATAACTGAATTCTCATTATTTAAGTTATTTCCGCATTCTATACAAAAATCAGATGTGGCTTCATTGATTGTGGAACATGTGCATAAAATAAAAACATCATTTAATTTACCGTAATTCATTAATGGAAGACCGCAGTTTTTACAAAATTGAGAATCCTTTTCATTTTCTTCACCGCAAAAACAAAAAACGGGATCATCAAATTCCAAATTAAAATTATTATAAGTCGAATCAGAAGAAGAATGGGTTTCATGCAGCTGTTTTCCACACATTTCACAGAAAGCATTCTCTCTAGGATTGACTGCACCACATTCACATAGAATATTATCCATGAAAGATGATTTTTCAGATTTGTTTTTGAAAAGTTTGGCGAATTTGCTTTTAGACCTTTTTGCACCACACATGTAACAATATTCATCATTAACATCATTTAGATAACCGCATGAACATATGTTATACTTGAAATCATCCCTATAGCTTTCAATATACGGTGAAAAATCAATATCCAAGTTAAAAAATCCAATATCATGAATCGGCACTGTTAATACATGATTATCATTATTTACCACGAACCCGGTTTTCATACCGCATTTTGTACAGTAAGGTTCATTTGGAAGTATTCTCTGACCGCAATTTCTACAATAATTTTCCAAAGCCATTTTTCCAAAATATTTATTTTCTTGATAAAGATTGGATTTCTTCAACTACTTTGTATAATACTTCTTCCCCAAGTCCTTCAATATATTTAATAGACCCTGCACATTCATGGCCACCACCGTCAATACCTGCTGATGGAACTCGCTCAATCATTGTAGATACAATATCATTTACATTAAAACCAAATTGCTCAGCTACAGCATCAGTTGCCCTGAATACACCAAAATCAGGTCCATGTCCTAAAGTTACAATTGGCTTATCATCCCCAATCTCTTTTATGACATGGTCATGGACAAACCCGCAAGTTTTTCCAGGAGCAGGGAAAGTGAATTTATGTGCATATTTTTCAACATCAATAAGATTAAAGTAAATGCCGTTTTCAAGTTGTGTTCTTTTAATGTTAGGAAGAGCCGCCTTAAGTTGTGTGTCAACTCTCTTTAGATATTCTTTATATAACGCATCAATCATTTTTTCATGCTTATCAAGATTATCTACAGCAAGGATGGTGTCCATAATTCCTCTTCCATTCATAAACCTCAGGAAATATGCTTCAAAATCAACACATTCAGCTATTTTAGCTAAATGCTCTTTATTAAATCCTTTTTCACTAGCTAACTGCAGATATTGATAAACCTCTCCGCATTCAGCATGGTCACCTAATGCCGCAACAGCAGGCAAATGTTTTATAATTTCTTTTACTTCAGGATTTATAATGTGCGCCACTTCAGTTGCCAATGCTCCAGCAGTGAGCTGTGAATCTCCACCAACAAGATATGGATTTACATGTGTGTCCACATATTCATCAACTGCAACAGTTGCACCATAAATTTCCCCATTTCTTTCATCTTTAGTGAGTAAATCACCTGGAGAGTGGTGGTCAATTACAACAACTTCAATATCATAGATTTTTGCCTGCATTAAGGCTACAATGTCCTCTTCTGTTGATCCGTTGTCTAAAAGAACAATTAAAGGTAATTTTTGACCGTGTCTTTCCTGGTCTTCTAGAGCAAATGACAAATCTTTTACAACATCTTCAAGTTCATAGAATGGTGCTTTACTTGGAGAACGTTTAAAATAGTAATATTGAGCATCATTACTTGGATTTACTTCTTCAATCAATGGAATCAATGCTTTTTCCATTGCAACACCTGCACATATACCATCAGCATCATTGTGGTGTCTAAGCAGAATAGTCCTACCGTCAAGTATTGCTCTTCTGATTTTTTGGGCTGCTTCCCTCATCTTCGGTTTAAGTCTGTTTAAAACATCACTTTTGACCAAGAAATCAACATCTTCAGGTTCAGCTCTTTTGTTTAATGCAGCATCAATTAAAGTACGTAACTTACGAGTGTTTTCTTCATTAAGTTTTGTCATTGAAGATGACTCAATCTGTGTCTTTCCGCTGTGTTCATTAACTTCTCCCAATACCTGTACTGCATCGCCGACTTCAATTTCAGGATAAGACCTCTCACCGGCCTTATCAAAAGCAGCTATTTCTGTAACACCACTTTCATCACTGACCATGAAGATTGTAGGTCCTGAAGTCTGCTGGATTTGTTGAACTTCACCATCAATCCTAACAGTTTTTCCTTTTTTAGATTCTAACTGTTTGATTAATGTTCTTGGAAGTGATTTAGTTAATTTAATTAATCTGTATTTGTCAACATAAGCAGGCGCTAGGTCAATTTTATTTTCTCTAGATTTAATTGCAGTAATAAATACAATTACATCATCACCAACATTATATTCGGAAACATCTCCCCTCATAAGTCCCCAAACATTATTATTCAATGTGACAAAAGCACCGTATCTTTCAATTCTTGTTATTTTTCCTCTATATAATCTATCTTTATCAATATCGCTCATTTTACATAGGGAATCCAATACATATACATCCCTTGCCTGATTTTGCCGAGCAACATATTCATCATGTTTCATTTTCTCAACCTTTCTTTTTTCATTACAATCTGAACAGATATCTTCATCTTCATCAATTAAAGCTCCACAATCTCTACATACATTTATTTGACCAGTTCCTTTACAGTGAGGGCAGTCCCCATATACTTCCACTTGGCCTTTTCCGTTGCAAGCTTCACAGGGAATATCCTCATCACCACCCAAATCAAATTTATCACGAGCTTTACTGTTAACACCTTTAAAATGACTTCCTACATCAAATAAATCATCTTCATATCCTGTTCCACCACAGGATTCACATTCCTTATAGTCCACTACGACTGAACCTGTTCCTTTACATTTTGGACATTTAGTTTTCATTTAAAACCTCTAATCAGATACTAAATTTCTTTAAATAAATTTGAATTATTACTAACAATTCCATCTCTTTGATTTTGATATTCTTTAGCTTGATAAATTATGTCATTAGCTTCAGAAGCATAGTTAGTACCGGTATAATTAGAATTTACCTCAAAGCATTCAATAGCCTGCTTTAATAAATCAACAGCCTGGAGTTTTAACTCAACTTCGTTGATTACAGTGTTGATATACTCCTGATGAACACTATTTACATCCGAAGAATAATTATTTTGAATATCCTTTAACATTAACAAACTCTTATTGTAATTATTTCCCGCAGAAACTGCCTTATCCATTCCATCGTAAAAATATTTATTATTAACTAATTCAACAGCTTCATTATACTCTCTATCCCCATCAACAATGCCATCACTAATATCATGCATTGACTTGTTCATACTATCAGTAGAACTATCAACGAAAATGATAGCGGTTGAAACAAGAACTAATACTACAACAAAAATTATTAACTTAATATAACTAGACACGATATATTTTATATTAAAACAAGTAATTAAAATTTTTCATTAGATAAAAATAAATAAAAAAAGAAGCTTAAAATTTAATTTTAAGCTTATTCACTTGCCCAAAGGCCGTGTAAATTACAGAATGCACATGCTTTTACATCACTAGCATCATTTACTGTGAAAGTTGCTTCTGCAACATCACCTGGTTTGAAGCATTTAGCATACTGTTCGTCACCAGCTTCAACAATTAAAAATTGAATGTAGTGGTCATCATCCATAGGGTGAGCAGCTTCACCGACTTTAACGGTTACTTTATCACCATCGATTTCAACAACTGGTTTGTGTTTAGGTGATTTTTCACCTTCGGTTTGTACTGGAATTGCAAGCATATGGTCATTGCATGCGTTTTCATCCCCGATAGCTAAAACTTGAATAATACTTCCACATTCTTCACATTTTAATATTTTTGCCATATAAAACATCTCCTTAAATAATTAAAGATATTTTATTTTTTAAAGTATATATTATTATTGATACTCTATTGGTTATTCTCATAATAGTTTTCAATAGCTGCCTGAAGACCATCGGCAGCAAGGTTTGAACAGTGCATCTTGATCGGTGGAAGACCATCCAATTCATCTGCAACATCATTTCTAGAAATTTGTAATGCTTCCTCTAGGGTTTTTCCAACAGCAATTTCTGTAATCATACTGCTGGTTGCAATAGCTGCCCCGCAACCAAATGTCTGGAAGGAAATATCTTCAATGACTTCATCATCATTAACTTTGATATAAATTGTCATTAAATCACCACAGGTTGGGTTTCCAACTGTTCCGACACCATTTGCATCCTCCATTTTTCTACAGTTTCTTGGGTTTGCAAAGTGATCCATTACTTTTTCTGAATAATCCATATTAACACATCCTACATTCATCATTGTGTTTTTTACACATTACATTATCATAATCCAGATCCTGATTCCAAAGAGGTGACATTTCTCTAAGTCTGGAAACAGATTCTGCAATAACATTAACAAATTCATCTACATCAAATTTATCACTTTCAGGAGCAAGTGAGATTCTCAAAGACCCATGAACATCAACAGGATCAAGACCTAAAGCTGTTAATACTGGAGATGCTTCCAAAGTATTTGAAGAACATGCTGAACCAGTTGAAGCCTGATAACCTTTGGCATCCAATAAAAGAATTAATGATTCACCTTCAATGGCCTTAAATCTGAAGTTGACCAGATTTGGTAATCTGTTTTCACTGCCACCATTTAGATGAGCCTCTGGAATAGTGCTCAATACCTTCTCAATGAGTTCATCGCGAATTGAGGATAATTTTTCATGATGTTCTTCTAGCTGTTGGGAAGCTAATTCACAGGCTTTACCGAATCCGACAATTCCTGGAACATTTTCAGTCCCTCCTCTGATTCCTTTTTCCTGTCCACCTCCATGAATAAGTGGCACAACACGGGTTCCTTTTTTGATGTATAATGCTCCAACACCTTTTGGACCGTTAATTTTATGTGAAGATAAAGCAAGTAAATCAATATTTAATTTCTCAACATCCACATCTATTTTCCCGAAACTTTGTACTGCATCAACATGAAATTTGATTCCATTTTCACGTGCAATTTTGCCTATTTCTTCGATTGGCTGAATTGTACCTATTTCATTGTTAGCATGCATTACACTAATTAAAATAGTTTCATCGGTGATTGCTTCTTTTAAATCATCAATTTCAATTACACCATTTTCATTTACCGGAAGATAAGTCACTTTAAAGTCAAGTGATTCCAGAAATCCTAAAGTATTTTTAACAGCAGGATGTTCAATATTTGTTGTAATAATATGTTTACCTTTTTTAGCTAATTTAAAGGCAATTCCCTTAATAGCAAGATTATCAGATTCAGATCCTCCGCTTGTAAAAATAATTTCTTCAGGTTTTGCATTGATTGCATCCGCTACTCTTTTACGAGCTAAATCTAATGCTTTTTTTGATTCACGGCCAATTTTATAAAGAGTGGATGGGTTACCAAACTCTTCAGTGAAATATGGCTTCATTTCATTAAAAACTTCTTCACTAACTTGAGTGGTTGCTGAGTTATCCAAATACATTTCTTTATCTCCCAATTGTTTTTTAAAAAATTTAAAAATTATAATATAAAAATTTTAAGTGAGTAGACAGTAACTAAATACTGTCTAAAGCCTGACTGAGGTCTTCGATTAAATCGTCCACATCTTCAAGACCAATAGAAAGCCTAATGAAGTCAGGTGTCACACCAGTAGCTTCCTGTTCTTCAGGAGTTAATTGTTGGTGAGTAGTACTAGCAGGGTGAATTGCAAGACTTTTTGCATCACCAATGTTAGCAAGAATAGAGAACAATTCTAATTTTTCTATTACTTTTCTTCCTGCTTCTTCTCCACCTTCAACACCAAAGCCCAAAATACCTGCAAAGTTATCTTTTAGATATTTTTTGTTGATTTCATAAGTAGGGTGTGATTCCAATCCAGGATAGTTTACCCATTTGACTTTTGGATGGGATTCTAAAAATTTTGCGACTTTTAAAGCATTTTCAGAGTGTCTTTTTACACGTACATCCAAACTTTCAAGTCCTTGTAGGAATATGAAACTGTGTACAGGCGCTTGAGTTGCACCCAAATCCCTTAAAAGCCTTGCTCTTGCCCTTACAGTAAAAGCAATGTTTCCAAGTTCAGGAACATCTCCAAATGCATCCCAAAATACCAATCCATGATAACTTGGATCAGGTTTTGTGAAGTTTGCAAATTTGCCGTTTCCCCAGTTGAATTTACCTGAGTCAACAATATATCCTCCAACAGCAGTACCGTGACCGCCAACATATTTGGTTGCAGATGATGCAATTACATCCGCACCATGTTCTAAAGGCCTGACAAGTCCAACACCAACAGTATTATCCACAATCAATGGAATATCATGAGAGTGTGCAATTTCAGCTAATGCTTCAAAATCAGGTACATCCAATTTTGGATTTCCAATGGATTCCACATAAATTGCCTTGGTTTTCTCATCAATTGCATCTTCAAATGCTTGTAAGTCTTGTGAATCTACAAACTTGACATCTCTTGCAAGATCTTTGAATGTGTAGTTAAATAATTGGTAAGTTCCACCGTAGAGGTTGTCTGCAGAAACAATATTGTCTCCAGGTTCAGTTACATTCAATATAGCATATGAAATTGCTGCAAGACCACTTGATGTTGAAAGACCTGAATTACCACCTTCAATAGCAGCAATTCTAGCTTCAAATACATCACTGGTAGGGTTTGTTAATCTGGAGTAAATTTGTCCAAATTCTTGAAGGGCGAATCTTCTTGCAGCCTCGTCAGAGTCTTTAAATACATATGAAGTAGTTTGATAAATTGGAACTGCCTGTGCCCCAGTTGCGGGGTCTGGAGTTTGTCCTGCACGTACACCTAAAGTTGCTAATCCATAATTTTTATTTGACATTAATAATCACCTTAATATTTGAATTTTAAAATAATATATCACGTGTTATATTACTATATAACAATAGTTATTTTTTATATATAAATGTTTTGTATGCCTAAATTAAAACATTGGAAAAATAAAATATAACTTATGTTATATAATATAACATATGTTATTATAGTATATAAAGGTTGTTATTTTATATAGAAAAAATTTAAAAAATAGAAAAACGGAGATTCAAATCTCCTAATCGTTTATCTCATAACCTAATGACTGTAGATTATCTCTTATCTTATCAGATAATTCATATTGTTTGTTAGCTCTTAACTCAGATCTTACTTCAGAAATTACTTCAAGCAAGTCATCGCTTCCAGCATTAACTTCTGCAACTTCAAAGCTGACACCAAAAATATGAGCCACATCATCCAAGAATGCTTTAATGGCCATTTTATCATCATCGGATAAGTTTTCCAATTCATTTTTGGAATCATTTATTAATCCAAACACAGCTGCAATAGCTTTTGGAGTGTTAAAGTCATCATCCATACTATTAAAGAACTCAGAACTCCATTTTACCAATACTTCATAATCAGAACTAAATTCCTCAGCCACTTCAACATCTAAAAGTTCATAGTATTTTCTAATCCTATCCAAACTTTTTTCAGATTGATGAAGTGAATCTTTAGAAAAGTCAATCGGACTTCTGTAGTGAGTTGAAAGTACAAAGAATCTGAATGTTTCAGCATCCCAATCTTCAAGCAATTCACGAATGGTAATGAAGTTATTTAAAGATTTTGACATTTTTTCTCCGTTTACATTTAAAAATCCAGTGTGTAACCAGAATTTAACCATAGGAGCTTTACCTGAAACAGCTTCCATTTGTGTAATTTCCGCCTCATGGTGTGGGAAAATTAAATCTAGACCTCCACCGTGAGCATCATATTGAGGTCCAAAATAGTATTCTGTAATTGCAGTATCCTCAATGTGCCAGCCAGGTCTTCCGTCGCCCCATGGGGACGGCCAGGTAGGTTCGTCCACACCGTCTCTTTTTTTCCAAAGTGCAAAGTCCTGTGGATTTTTCTTAGTGGTCTCAGCAATGTCTCTGTGAGATTCCAACTCATCAACATTCCTGTTGGATAATTTACCGAATTCCGGAAACTTATCAATTTCAAAATAAACTCCGTCTTCGGTTTCATAAGCAAAACCTTTATCGATTAATCTTTGAATTTGGTCCAAGATTTCATCAACATGATCAGTTGCTCTTGCAAATAAATTAACACCATTGACATTTAATTTATTCATGTCCTCAATGTATCTTTTTTCAAATTTTCTAGCTAACTGGCTTGCCGGAATTCCACTTTCTTTTGATCTGTTGATAATTTTATCATCAATATCAGTTATGTTTTGAATGTAGAATACTGCATATCCACTGTACTCCAAATATCTTTTAATTGTATCAAAAGAGATGTAGGTTCTCCCATGACCAATATGAGCATCATCATAAACAGTCGGACCGCAAACAAATAAGTTAACTCTATTTTTATTTATTGTTTCAAAAGTCTGTTTACTGCGAGTTAATGTTGAATAAACGTCCATAAAAATATCTCCGCAAAAAAAATAATTAATTAATTAAAAGAAAGGCAAGTGAGGGATTTGAACCCCCGTATTATGGTCTGCAGCCACACACCTAAGCCACTCGGTAAACTTGCCGCTAAAAATTAAAGTATAATAAAATATTGGTATCCAATAGTTTAAATAGTTTACTATTTTTACCAATATTTTTAACATTTACTAACTTCAGAACCCAAACAAGATTGGCAGTCTTCTCCAAGTTCGGACTTATCAATGTTAAGTTGATTTAAAACATCGGCAGTTTCAACATGCTTACATATAGCACATGTTCTTCCAATTAATTGAGCTTTTGTAGCTCTCCCATCAGATAATTCCTTAGCAAAATCCTTAACCATTTTTCTAACATTGTCATCAAGCTTAATACCACTACCACGTTTATCTGTTATGTACTGTGATACAGCCGGTTGAGTAATGTCCATAAGCTCTGAAACATCTTTTTGCCTCATACCCAAATTTAAAAGTTCTTTAGCTAATTCTGACCTAATTGCCGGTATTACATACCATACAACGATTTCACAAGGTGGTTTCATAAAAATCCCTTCTATTTTTTAAACAAATCCTCTAATTCTTCTTGCTCATCTCTGATATCATCTGTTAAGCATAATTCATTTTTGTCATATAAAATGCTAATTCGTTTATCATTTTCTTTAAGGTGTTTTTCTAAAGTTCTAATTGCATCTGCAACTGGGTCTGGGAGTTTATTGTGATCAAGATCAACTTCCTTGTAGGAAACACCTTTACATTTAACAATACGACCTGGAACGCCCACACATGTTGATTCGGGAGGAACATCTTTAAGTACCACAGCACCAGTTCCAATTTTAGAGTACTCCCCTATAGTGATGTTTCCCATCACCTTAGCACCTGCACCAACAATAACTCCACGTTCCAAAGTAGGATGTCTTTTGGTTTTTTCTGTACTGGTTCCTCCAAGGATTACTCCTTGATATAACAGCACATCATCACCAACAATTGCAGTTTCACCTACAACTACACCCATCCCATGGTCAATGAAAACACGTTTACCAAAAGTAGCCCCAGGGTGAATTTCGATACCAGTAATGAATCTGGCCAAATTAGAATTCATACGGGCCAAAAGCTTTAAAGAATGATTCCAAAGCCAATGACTGACTCTATGAAATAACAAAGCATAAAATCCCGGATAGCAAAGAAAAATCTCTAATGTAGATCTTGCCGCAGGATCTTTTTGCTTGATGGCTTTGATTTCATCCCTTAAATTATCAAACATTGGTAAAACCTCAAGATTGTTATAACATAAATTTATAACATATAGTATAAATATTATTCTAAATATGATTAACAATTGTGCTCTCTCTGTTTGTTTATTTCTGTGTTTTGAGAGATAAATAACTGATTATACATTGTTGTACAGAAATGTACATCAAAGTTTTTAGTTCACAATTGTTATATAGCATTATATAACACATAGTATAAAAACTTTAAGGTTAACCAAAAAAAATATTTAAAAAAATAATCCTAAATCAACTACAAAGTATAGTCAATTAAAGAGGATTTATTGATGAGTTTTATAAAAGTTAAGTAGGCTGGTGATAATATCATCAAAACTATCGCCTTTGGAGCCAAGATGGGCAAGTTTCAGCTTTGTAGACTCACGAACTTGTACTGTGGTCTTTTTGTCAACGCCGTTGTTGATTATCAAAATGTTACCCTGAAAATCAAAGACATCACGTTCAAATCGAAAATCCCATAAAAACTGATTAAGTCTTTCCCACTCAATAGAATGGACAAAAACTTCAAAATCATCGGACAAGTCATCACCATCTACTTTCCAGTAATTTGGCAGATGGGTATCGTATGTACCATTATTCTGCATGTATTCAAATTCTGGTTCATCATCGTCAATGGTATCGATGTCAACATTGCCATCAAGGAATATTCTTTCATCCTGTGAAGATATGAGTTTAAATTCAACATATTGCATTCTTAAGCCTCCATTGGAATAAGTGATGGGTTAGGAGTTATTCTGCCCCCCCCCATAATCCATACTTCTTCTTCTCTTGTTCTTCTGTAGTCGAAGAATTCAATGTCTAGTGATTCAATTTCTTCTTCTGTGAGTTTGGTTGTTTTTTTCATGAATTCTTGTTCGAGTTTTTCCCAGAGGTCATCGAAGTCGCCTTCCCAGTGACGGATGATCATTGTCCATGCTTCGAAGTGCATGTTTTCATCGAGGTAAAGTTTTACGTCATCATCAATTTTTGCTTGTTTTTGTTCAAATCCGTATGCCATATTTTTCATCTCCTACAGGTATGTTCCTACAGTTATTATATTGGTTATAGTAGTATATAAATGTTTCGGTTTTTATCTAAAAAAATAAGGGGATCAACCCCATGACAAAATGCCACAAAGTTGACCCCCTAATAATAGAAACCAATTATCCCATCACAAAAAAATAATCTTGAAAACGGATAGAATTTTATGAGAGTGTCTCTTAATTATAATAATTTTACAAGCTTTTAAAATTATTTTACCATCATTCTTTTATGCATAATAAACATAGGAATAGTTTATATAAAAATATTTAGTTTTACATCCAACACTTTTCACATTCTCTGCTACTAATCGTTAGATGATCTACCCAACATTCAAGAAAATATTTTTTCTCCAGGACACATTTATGCTTCTACATATTAATATTGTACGACCTTTGATAGTTTTGTAACTTTTTATAAACTATCCAACTGAAACCTTAAACGTGCAATCTCAGCTTCAATCTCATCACGTTCACTATCAACACAAGTCAACAAACGAAAATTCAAAGCCTTAATCTTAGCACGTAACACATTCCTTTGATTAGTCTCCTTCAAAACCTTGTTCTCCTTAATAGACAACATACATATCCCATCTTATTGAACATAATCTTCATTAACTAATTCAGATTCATCAGTAATATTATACTTAGCTCTTTTCTGATTTACTTTAACTTGTCTTTCCAATATCTCATCAGAATAACCAAATCTTTCGATATCATGTTTGATATCTGCTTGTTTACGATTTAAATTCCATGCAATAACTTTCTTAATAGGATTAAACATATATAATCACCCTTTTGTCATTATACAAATACTCTTCTGACTAATGCCCTTAATGTAATGTGATTGAATGCTAAACTTACGGTCCTGCAAATGACCATAATAACCATTACCCTGTCTGCCTCCAAGACTATTTAATATACGGAGATAACCAGTTTTGATATTGATTTTATCAAAAGTTTCATAATGACCGCAACCGTCATCATCGTCAATGCATTCTCCTGCACAGGAATACCAAATATGTGAGAAGACATACACATTCTTTTTACACATTAACTGACCTAATGCTTTGAACCTTTCAGCATCAGTTTTACCAAAATCACTAAAATTCTTCCAGGTAACATTAATTTTAATTCCTGCTTTTTTAGCTGCCTTTGCAATACCAGTTTCAAGACCATCATGACTAGTGCCTGAAGTAGTGGTTCCACAATAACTCATCAATTCAGATTCAGAGATATTAGTAACACCAAATTTCTTCAATCCTTGATGAATACAATGAGGTCCACAATCATAAGGAGTTATCTGACCAAGAGCACCAGCACCTTGATTAAGATAATGAGGACTGCTAGTATATGGATTTTCACAATTATTAGATGTTGAAGTATTACTTTTTTGATTACTGGATGAAGAAGATGATGCTGTGAATCTACCGGAATTATAAGTACAATAATCCGGCAAAGTCTTATTATGACCATAATACCAGACAATAATCCTTGCCAATGCATCAATACTTACACGTGGCCTGATCTTCTTCTTGGATTTAACACTAGTCACAAAATTAGGTGCCTGACCATTCTGTTTAATATACTGCACAACCCTCCTAGACTGGTCCTTAAAATCAGAAGGATAAACCTCCTCATTAATAGAATCTCCGGTTGCTTTACTGCAACTTTTAACACTTGGAACATTGGATAAGTTTTTACCGAGATTATTAACATGCAATGATAAGATATACCATACCTGTGGCCAAGTATACTTCACATTAGCAACAGTAACTGTTGATGGTAATTTCTTATTAGTTTCAATATATTTCTTTACAGTAGTGGCCATTGTTTTAATATTCGCTGCAGAAATACCAGTAGATTTAGATTTAGTTGTGGTCTTGTCTTGCAAGGAATTGAAATTAACATTAACAGATAAACCATAACGGAATAACATTATTCCTTTGGCCCCATTAGTGATGCAGGTTTTAGCGTCATTTAATATTTCAGTACCAGATAATGCAGTTGGATTATCATCAGATTTATAAGATTGCAGACCGCTCCAAATCTTTGCTTTACCGCTGAAGAATTTTGTAGTTGATTTCAACCAATCAGTACCTGCTTTGTAGTTGCCTTTGTATTGCATTGGAATGATTGCATCAACAATTTTATCCAATGCTTCTATGTCTTGTCCGTAATCATGTTTACAATTTTGTTCAGGCATTACTGCGCAGGACAAGAATACTTTTGGGTTCTGTGTGCGGACTTTTTTCACAAAAGCTGTGATTGCATCTGCACCACCAGATGTCTTATATGCATTACCAGGATAACGAAGATAATCAAGATGAATTCCTTTAACATTAGCTATGCCAGCATATTTCTTGATCTCTTTTAACTTTTTAGTCAAATCAGTAGTTTTTGGATTATGCCATGATCCATCATAGAAGCATTGAACCCAAATATGCACGCTAATATTATTCTTTTTCGCTTTATTTATCCAAGATGTGACCTTGGATTCCCCGTGTGCTGTGAAAGCATAAAAGTTTAAGAATATATCTGTAACTCCATTCTTCTTTAGAGTTTCAAGATTTACTTTATTCATGTCTGCTCCAAACAGCCAATAACCAAAGTTTTTCATAGTCTAATTCTCCTTTAATTTTTTATTCATTGTTGTTTTCGAGTATGCATTTGTTTTTGACTAGATAACAACATTTTTCAAGGTCGTGGTCGCATGTTTTACGGTAGCAGCAACCTTGACAAAAATCAGTATCCTTCTTCATAACAATCAATCCAAAATAAAAGATTTAAATCATTTATATTTCTCTAAAATTAATATCTTTTGCTTTTGCAGTTATTTGTGATGAATATGATATCAATCCAAATTTCATACCAGTACGATCATCAAACCAACTACAATTTCTTGTTTCCAATAAAGTTCCTTCAAAATAAAATGAAACTGAATCCCCATTTTTAACAATTTTATAATCATAATATTGGTTACAAATTAATGATGAACCGGCCCTACCATCTATTCCAAGACAATCCTCTCCAGCACATCCATATACAACTGGAAGTGAATTTAAAGTACATCGGCCACCTATACCAATGGCATATCTTGCATTATTGTTAGATGCAATATACTGTTTATCGCCAAAGAGGAATAAAGAATAATTACTTGTGGCGAATTTGAAACTTAATTCAAAATCACCTACATTATCTAATTCAAAATTAGTGATTGTTGATGCATCCAAATATCCAACTGATGTAAAATCATATTCATTAAAATCAATGTATCTAACATATCTTGGAGATAAATTCCCCCAAATCGCATTAACTACAACTTCTTCCCTCCAAGATGAAGGATAAGTATATGTAGCAACACCATTATTATCTGTTGTTGCAACAGGAACAAAATGAATATCAACACCATTAGGCGTATTACCAACATCCCCTAACTCTTCTCCCACCCAAGAGGAATCAATAGGGTATTGCCCAACTGTTGTCAAATCAAGAGAATCTGATTCTGTGTACGCCATAGTACCTTCAATTCTTAGTCTGTCACCTTCAATGGTTTTCATATTATTATGAGTTCCATCTTTGTCAAATGTCCATCCAGTTGAAGTTTTAGTACACCAAAAATAACTACTATTTAATTTACCAATATACGCACTACATCCCGCATCTCCAGTTAAATACCAATTAGTACCTATATGTGCCGTTGCTCCCTCATAATATCTTTGAACATATTCCATTCCTTCAAAGTAGATTTCTTCACCACTAACAGGGACATTATTATTAGTTAATATTGCATTTAACTTAACATTTTTAGAGATAATCTCCAAATCTTTAATTACATAAGAATACTCATTGGAGTCAAAAAACAAATATTTATTCGAATAAACAGTATTATCAACATCATAATCCAAAAATGTTAAAACATCATTAGTATAAAGGGATATATGGTCAGAGGTTAACACTATTTTAATTTCGTAAAATCCATTAGAATCCGCAGTTACTCCACTTGGAATATCATCGTCACCAAACTCAATTGGTGGAATAAAATATGGAGAAGATGTATTAAAATCCATGAAACAAACTACATTCTCATTAGGTTTTGATTTGAATTTAATAATATATTCATTATTAGTAAAATCAAATACAAAATCATTTAATTTTATATATGACCACTCTAAATAGGTGCCTGCAGATGTAGTTTCTATAGTTCCATAGCTTTCATCTTCATGTGTTGTGAAATCATTAAGATTATTTTTCAGGGAGTTGTAATAATAACTATCTTTTTCTTCCAAAACTAAGTTATAACCACCAGGTTTTTGATATATTACCCCACCATTACTTGTAACAATTGATTGAACTTCTTTGTTTCCAATCATTACCTGTTTAGCATTAGTAAACACTACAAACCCTCCCTTTTAACTGGATGGAGTATACACTACAAGATTCTTAGTTTCAGTAGACTCATCAGTATAAGTGATAGTAACTTGAACTGTGGAAACATCACTAATCATAGATTTAGTAATGGAGTCACTTGCTTGTAACGCACCACCAGTACCAGTAGTTACAATCTTACCACTTGCAGTTCCAATCTTCCCGTCACTAGACACATTACCATGGCTATGTGTTTTTAAATCATAATTTGGCATAAATATAACACCTCATTTTTCTTCAATTATAAATTCAACAGTTTCAGTTTCATCTTCACATTCCACACCAAAAACATACTTCTTATTAATTTCCAGACTTGTTCCTGCACTAATGTTTCCTTGGTCATCTGTCATGGTGGTTGCAAGATGATTTCCATTAATAGTGAAGGTGATCTGTTTTTGTATGTGACTGGTTTCAGCAAGTATTTCGTAGTATTCGATTGGATGGTTTTCTTCTATTTCATCGATTTTTTTCGATATTTTTATTTTGATTGACATTTGGTTTTTCACCTCGAGTTTTATTAGTGAATCAACAGAAAAATGTTGATTATGAAAGTGATAATGTAAAAGATAAGAATATTGGTTACTTGTTTTACGATGTTGGAGTAATTAGTAATCATAATAATAATTGGTATAATCAAAAAAAGGATAATCAATCTGTATTTACTATAATTCCAAGTAGTGATGGAACAACAGTATCTCTCTCAGAAACAACTTTATATTCCTTTTTTGCAGATGGAACTTCCTTTAGCGACAGTTACAAATTTAATGGTAATTTTTGTGTAGAGGTGGAAATAGTAAGCAACACAAGTAATAATTGTTATTTTACAATAATGTCTAATATAAATCCACAAATTACCTTAAATGGGGTAGGAATTTATAAAATGACTCTTAATGGAACAACCGTAACTAAATATAAAGATGGGGAAGTTATTGGAACTACAATTGATGTTACCCAACAACCAGTAGCAACTGGTTTTAGAATTGAAAATAATGGAACTTTAAAATATAAAAATTTTATTATCTATTCTATTTGATGTTAGTAAAAGATAAGAATATCACATATATTAAATGGGATATGGGAGTGCCTTCAAACCATAACGATATTTGGAGATTAGGAATAGGTTATAATGCTACATTTGAAAGATTAGCAAATTATACGAAGATTACTGATACAAACAAC
>NZ_JAFRSC010000003.1 GCF_017427765.1 Methanobrevibacter sp.
AATGCCATGTGCCGGACTTGAACCAGCGACATCTAGATCTTCAGTCTAGCGTTCTCCCATCTGAACTAACATGGCATATGGACCGAACGAGATTCGAACTCGTGATCTCCTCCACGTCAAAGAGGAATCATACCCCTAGACCACCGGTCCTATACAACACAATAATATTTAGAACAAGTGATATATAAACTTTTCTTAAGAGTATGAAAATAAAACAAAATAAGTATTTAAAAATAAAAAAAATTGACCAAAGAAATGGCCAATAGATTTTATTATATAAAGCTTTTTTTGAAAATAACTAATTAGAGAATCTATTTGATTGCTAATTTGATATCTTCAGCTTTTACAGTTTTTCTACCAGCGTGGCGTGCGAAATTAACAGCTTTTTGTGCGATTTCGTCACCTTTTTCTTCTAATGCTTCAGCTAATGCAATTTTTGCATCGTCACTAATTCTTTGTGCGCCAGCATTTTTTAAGATACGACCGACTGGTGCGATTGGTAATTCACTCATAATGACACCTCCAATTAAAAGGTAGTACGCAATAGTATATAAAGGTATCGGTAAAAATGAATAATAATCGCCTATATTATAGCATATCAATTATTTCTATATGCTTTTGAAATTCAAATAAAAATACTAATATTACAAAAAATTAAAGGATAAAAATTAGGTGAAAATATGAAAATAAGAATATTGGATAAATTAAAAATTATTCTTCCAATAATTCGCTTTTAAGATAAGTTGCTGTCGCACCAGTTATTTTAACACTAACAAAAGAACCTAAATTAACATCATCAACAATCACAGGAATATAAGAATCAGTTTTTGCAATAAATCCTCCTTTAGAACCTTTTTCGAGAACCAATACTTTCTGAACGGTTCCAACCAATTCCATATTTTCTCGTTCAGTTATTTCTGATTTAATTTCAGATAAAAATTTTGATCTTTTCTTCATGACTTCAGGTGGAACCTCACGAAGTGAAGATGAAATTGCACCTTTTCTATGCTGATATTTTGACAAATGTATTAAACTAGGTTTAATTTTTTCAAGTACTTCAACAGTTTTGCAAAAATCGTCATCATTTTCAGTAGGATAACCCACAATTATATCAACTGCCAAAGTCAATCCAGGAATTTCATTTTTGAATTTTGATACAACATCCAAATACTGTTCAATAGTATGACCTCTTCTCATGTCAGATAAAACCTTATCACTGCCTGACTGTATAGGTAAATGAATGAAATTATATACCTTCGGATGTTTAATTGCATCAATTATTTCATCAACATCATTTAAAATGTTTTTAGGATGCATCATTCCAACACGAACTCTGAAATCTCCTTCTAAATTAGCCACTTCTTTAATTAAATCAGATAGTTTTTCACCACTATCCCGGCCAAATGCTGCAGTGTCCTGAGCAGTAAGCTGAATTTCACAGGCTCCATTTTCAATAGCTTTTCTTGCCTCTTCGACAATATCTGCAATAGGATAACTGTTGAGAGGTCCACGCGCAAAACGAGTACAGCAAAATGTGCATGCACCCAAACAGCCTTCACAAATTTGAATAATATGAATTAAACTGCCATCAGATAATTTGGGAACACCAACTTTAGACTCTTTTGTAAAACCTGTTTCACGTATCACGTCACCACAGTAGGTTCCTTTTACTACATCGGCGGTTTTATTTAACTGATGAGGTCCGATCCATGAACAGTTAGGTCCAATCTTGTCTAATTTTTCCTGATCGATTTCAACCATGCACCCGCTGACAATGATTTTTTTGTCGGGAAATTCTTCCTGAAGTTTTTGGATTTTATAAACCACTTTATTTTCAGTAGGTAATTTAACATAACAGGTATTTACAATAATAACATCCGCATCGCCAATAGAATCCACAATATCTATTTCATTTTCTAAAAGCACACCGGCCATTATCTGTGCATCTGCCTTGTTAAATGTACATCCGTAAGTTTCAATATATACTTTCATTATCTCACTAAGAAGTTTTTTTATTGACAATATCTTTAGTTAAATCATAATCATAATTGTTGAACTTAACTGGTTTGGAATAAACTCTTGTAATAACCCCTGCTTTTGCAAAGCCGGATGTTAATTTTCTCTCCTGAGTTTTTACAACATGCACCTTTACAATATGTTTGTCAATTTTAACTACATCACCAGGAGCAATTTCAAAATCCCTGTCCAAATCCAATTTATAAGAGTCTACTTCACCATGCAAATCAACTGAAAAACCTATACGGGCCGGAATTTCAATTGAATTCGCCCAGATAGTATTTACATCTTCAAGTTTTGCCTTGTTAACCCTTTTATCTCCAACTTCAATACTTGTAACTTCAACCTGACCCACATCTGAAAGCAGCACATCACCGCTTTTCAGCTCATCACTTGGTGACAGTTCGATTGTTGTTTTGTGAGACTTTTCCTGCTCTGAAACAATTAGTCTATATGGTCTAGGTTTTTTTAAAGATATTGCATCTTTAAATACATGACCGCAATCTTCACATTTCAACAAGTACTCTTCCATTAATTTTTTCTTTGATGATTTCTGTTTCGAGTTTAAAATCTCTATATCATCACTACCGCAAATCGGACAATCCATTTTAATCACACAATAAAAATTATTCTTTGTCATTCAAATAGTGGTTAACTAATCCACCGTCTTCTAAAATATTTAACATGAACTCCTTAAATGGTTCAAAGGTTGCTGACTTACCGGAAGTTTCATTAATCAATTCTCCTTTTGATAAGTCAATACTGATAATATCTCCATCTTCAGCTTCAATATCAGATACTATTACAGGCAATCCGATATTGATGGCGTTTCTATAAAATATCCTCGCAAATGATTTGGCAATAATTGCATCAACACCTGCAGTTTTGATAGCTACAGGAGCCTGTTCTCTTGACGAACCGCAGCCGAAATTTTCATCAGCAACAATAATATCTCCTTTCTTAACGTTTTTTGTAAAATCCGGACGTTCCCCTTCCAAAACATGGTCAGCCAAATCCTGAGGGTTGAAAGTCCTTAGATATCTTCCGGGAATTATTACATCAGTATCGATATTTTCCCCAAAAGTCCATGTTTTTCCTTTAATAATATCCATTTATATCACTGAATAAAATATTTATAAAAATAATATAATAAAAAAAGTATTTGGGATTCCCAAATACAAAAATAAGTTTTTAGGTGATTTGAAAATTTTTTTAATCTTTTGATTTTAATGGTTTAGCAAATGCACGCTCTACACTTTCACGATACTTTGAATTCATAGTACAGAACGGTATAATTCTACCATCAGGAGTTGCATAATGAATAACACATTTTTTAACTCTGTCAACATCAAAATTGAACGGATCCATAAAGTGCATACATGAAATAAGCATTGCATCTTTAGAGAAATCTCCTAATGCCTCGTAATCTCCTTTAGCAAATACATTCAGTAAAATTTTAACAATATCCAAATCTTCAGGAGCTTTACTAGGGTGAATCATTTTAGGAAGGTTTCCAGTTAAACCTGCTAAAACCCTCTTACGAGAACCGAATTTGCCTTCCTCAAGCTTTTCACTGTATTCATTCAATTTATGGAATAAATCTTCAACATCAATGAAATCTGTAATAGGAATCAGCTTGTCTTTGCCGTCACCTTCTGTTTTTTGTCTGAAAACATAAGTTGCAATTCCACAATGCTGGTGGCAATTTAGAGTCACTTTCGGTGAATCTTCACCATCCAAACGGGAAATAACTTCTGCAATAGGCTCAACAAATGAAGGTGGGTAAAATGAGTCAGAAGGAACCTGACCGTCGGTTTCATCTTCAACAATTCTGACAAAATCAGGAATAGTTATCCTTTGCTCTTCCACTTCATCAGCAGGAGTTCTTCCTGCAAATGAAACCGGCTGGAAGTTGACTCCATAAATAATATCGTTATTGTCAAATGCAAACTTGATAATATCTCCTACTTGGTGATCATTGATTCCTTTAATCAATGTAGGAACCAATACAATACCCAAACCTGCTTTTCTACAGTTTTCAATTGCATCTAACTTATATGGAAGTAAATCCTTACCTCTGTTGTTGATGTATGGTTCTGAAGTTACACCATCAAAAGCCAAATAAATGGTATTACATCCTGCTTGTTTTAGGTCTTTGGCCAATTCCTCTTTTCTGGCCAGTCTTAAACCATTAGTGGCTATCTGAACATGAGTGAAACCTTCTTCTTTTGCCATCGCTACAAGTTCAACAATGTCTTTTCTAACAGTAGGTTCTCCCCCAGCATACTGAATAGCCAAACATGGATGAGGCTTTAAATCCCTTAAATTTTTAAGCATCTGCCTTACTTCATCCTGTGAAGGTTCATATTTATATCCTGCTGCAGCTGCGTTAGCAAAACAAACAGGACATCTTAAATTACACCTGTTAGTCACATCAATTAATCCCAAAACAGTTGAAGTTTCATGTTTGGAACATAACCCACAGTTATCCGGACAACCTAAAATATCATCAACGGAAGGGTTTTCAACAGAAGTAATTGATGGGATAAATTCTTCAGCCCTATTATATAAATCTTCATCTCCCCAATAAGTGTTTTTAAATTCTCCATGCTCATCACAGGTCTTTTTAATGAAAACCTTGCCATCTTCACTGAAAACTTCAGCATCGAGAGTTTTACCACACTCAGGGCATAAACTTTTTGTATCTTTAATTTTCAAAGCAATCACCTTTACTAACAATTTGACGTCATTAGTACAAACTTACATAATATTATATATTTAAATTAATATGATATTTAAACTTAATTAATATATACTAGTTAGTATAAAGTATATACGAGAATGATTTAAGGGGAATAAAATTAATGGATATCCTAATGATTTTGATTGCATGCGTTACAACACTTTACTTTATACTTCCTGCATATTTCTCAAATGGTGCAGGACTGGTATTCGGTGGAGGAACTCCAGTTGATTTTGGAAAGTCCGACAGCAAAGGCAATCGTTGGATTGGAGACGGAGTTACCTGGAGAGGATTTATAGCCGGAACAATCATAGGAATAATTACCGGAGCAGTTCAGGGATTTTTCGCACCTGCAATACTTGAAAACTTTGGACAGTACATTATCACCCCAATAATTACCGGCATCCCAATCGGGATATTAATCGGATTTTTACTTGGTTTTGGAGCCCTTTTAGGTGATGCATTAGGCAGTTTTTTAAAAAGAAGACTTGGAATCGGTCGTGGAAAACCGGCACCAATACTAGATCAGCTAGATTTTATAATTGTTGCACTGATTTTAGTTTCATTTGTCGTTAAGCTAAATTTATTGGTTATTGTTCTTGCACTTGCATTAACATTAATTATTCATTTACTTACCAACACAGGAGCTTATCTGCTTGGCCTAAAGGATGTATGGTATTAATTAAGTGATTTGAATTCCATTATTTTAAAAAATGATAGAATAAAACATGAAAATCATCCCCTCAAACTTTTCGCATAAGCATACATTTTTTCTTCATCATAGCCAACAGCAGGTTCATTAATACTCCAATAGAATTCACGCCTATACTCATGATGTTTAGCTTTTATTTCATTTTGAATTAAATCAAATTCATCATCGGGATATTTGTTAGGATGAGCATAGAAGTCCAAATTTGTTTTAAATAATTCTAAAAAGAATTTAAGAACATCTAAAGCAAATTGACAATGGCCAAATGTGTTATCTAGTGAATTTTGATAGACAATATATTCAACAAAATTGGAAATTGATAAGAAATATCTTAATTCTTCACACAATTTTAACTCTTTTAATTTGAATGAAATTTCTTTAAAACTTTTTTTTAAATAATTGAAAAAATCTAAATTAGAATCAACATTTTTTTCCTTTGATTTTGACAAAACAAATAATTTAAGTTTTTTCCAACCATCTTCAATAAGCTCTGTTAGTTTAAAAATCAATTCTGTATCAAAAACAATGGTTCGGTCTTGGTTCATATTGGTATACATTAAATTTCCCCCTAAATAAATATTTTAAAAATTAATTTTTGATTGATTAATATTAAGAAGAATACCCCATATAAATATTTTGAAAAATAAAGATTGAAAATAAAAATTTATAAAAAATAAAGAATTATTAAAGCTCCAATACAAAATTGAAGTCATTTAATAAAATTGTTTTGATAAAGAAAAATTGCTCTTAAAAAAACCTAACTTAAATACTTTTGCATCATCACAGCAGTACCTACAGCCGGAGCAACAACACACTCATCATCAGTTAGAATATCTCCCATGGATTTTACTTCCAGACCTAAAAGTTCTGCAGCAGGAGCATCTAAAATATCTTTTCCAAGCCCAGTTACAACAATCAAATCCAAGTTTTGAGTTTCACTTACCTGTTTTAGACCATCAGCAATCTGTTCTATCTGTTTTTGATGGATAAATTTGGACATCTCAACAATATCTTCCATAGACAGCATTTCCAAATCTGCACATACAACACGGGCTATTCTTTTTGCACAGTCAGTTTTGGATTTTGACTCTCCGTCAAAGGTATCGCAGACATAATCATCTTCATTAATTAAATCAAGGACCGTATAAACATCAGCAGTTTGGGCAAATAGTTCTGAAGCAACCCTATACTCTTTTCCATTCAATTCCACCTTATCAAGAAAGCTTGCAAGATTAGTTCTCAATGTACCAGTGTAGACAAGCTCACCTGTAGCAGATCTGTCAAAATCAGATTTGCCTATTGCACATTCCTTTCCATCTTTAATAGGAATTATATCTGTTGTTGTGCTTCCAGTATCAATAAAAATGCAGTTATCAGAGATTAATGTAGCAATTTGAGCGGTTGCAATCCAGTTTGCAGCTGCTGCTTTTAGAGGAGTTTTTTCAATTTCTTCAACTGAAAGCATTCCATCGACTCCTACATAAGCTATCGGGCATGAAAAAGTATCTTCACATTTTTTTACAACATCCAATACCCCATCCTTTTTAGTATCATATGCATCTACAAGCTCAGCAGTCATTGAAATGCCAACTGCATCAACTTCGCCAATAGGACATATATTTTCAATTAATTCCACTAAAACTCGTGATAAATCATCATTATTACTCCACATCGGAAGATATGCAAAATCAACTTCAATGTTTTTTATTTCCCCATCTTCAAAGTCAATGACTGCAAGGTCGGTGTTTGCACCACCAATATCAAAACCTGCTACTTTCATCTTATATTCTCCTCACTATTAAGTTGTCGCCGGATTTTTTAAATTCCACTTCTCCATTCAGAGAAACATCCAAATCATCAATATCAACATTTTTATCAATTAAATCAATAATGGTTTTACCTATGTTAAAGTTTGAAACCTGCTTTAAGCCAACATAAGGTGTTGTAAACCTTGAGTTAACTTCCAAAAGATAAACTGAATAAACATCCTTTTCATCAGCATTTATTAATAAATCAACACCGACAAATCCTTTAATTCCTTCAATAGCCTCAACGGCTTTAACGGCAATGTCAAAACATTCTTCTTTGAATTTGCTTTCAAAAGGCAATTTACCACCAATGTAGGTTCCCTTATCGTTTTTAAGTTCAACGAACTGTTTATTCAGACTTATCGGAATGGCTTTTTTACCATCCGATATCAGACTTACACTTACATCTTCACCTTCAATAAACTCCTGAACGATTACACGGGACCCAGGTTTGAATATTTTATCCAAATCAAGAGTCAGATCCTCAATATTTTCAATTACAACTATATCTTCGCAATCAACACCAACCAACGGTTTGATTATTAATTTAAGTGGAGTCAAAGGGTCTTCAGCCTGCCATTTTTCATAGAGATTATCAATAGCTCTTTTCCAGTATCCTTTTGGATCTATTTTGAATCTGAATGTTCTTGGCTGCGGAACAATGCCTCCAAGTTCTTCATATGTGAGAGATTTATCTGAAGACTTAAGACATGCATCAGATGATGAAGTGTATGTTTCAACATCATTTTCTTCCAAAATTTTAGTTATGTTGTATAAATTATTGTTGTTTTCAGCTGATATGAAAATTGCCTTTTTAAAATCACCTGCATTGTCTTTTAACCAACTCACAACATCAATATCAATTAAAATCGGATTTACATTTTCATATTCTTTAACAACATTTTCATAGGATTTATTGATAACCAAATCAACTTTCAAATCTTTCAAGTCATCCAAAAGACCAAATATCAGTGCTTCAGCTTCTGAAATAATGCATTTTTCCTTTTCGCCTGAAGCGGTGAAATATTCAAATACCAAAATTGAATCATTCTCTTTTGTCATAAGTAATCATCATGCCTTTTAAGTTTGTATCATCCGCCGGAAACTGCATTTTATCTTCACCGAATGCCATGTGAACCAATGCGTTTTCTTTTGCTTCAAATTCGCTGACAGTAATGTCTTCTGTAATCTGCGCCATTTTTCTTGTAAATGATGTCATGATATCTTCCGGAGCCCTGATTTCCAAAAGCCCATCAGCATGGAATTTTTCTATAGCGTCAACGGTTCTTTCGGCAGCATCTCCCTGACCGTATGGGTTAACTGCATTTTTCATTTTATCTGCAAATTCCTTATCATTTAGGATTTTATTTGCATTTTCAAGAATTGCATCCTTATCTGCACCAACAAGAATGTTTCCTCCGGCAGCTACAGTTTCAGGCCTTTCAGTATTATATCTTAAAGTTAATGCAGGCACATCCAGTGTTATTGCCTCTTCCTGAAGACCTCCTGAGTCTGTCAAAATTAAAGTTGATTTTGAAGTTAAAAGCAGGAAATCCAAATAACCGATCGGTTTTACGATATGGACATGCTCCAAATCATTCAGCTCATCAAAAAGACCGAAGTTTTCAAGAGTGTGTTTTGTTCTTGGATGAATCGGGAAGATAATGTTCATGTCGCTTAACTCTTTTAAAGCATCAATGATGCTTGTAACCCTCTCTTTTATATCGACGTTTTCAGCTCGGTGCATTGTTAAAGTCAAGATATTGTCCATATTTTCAATATCGAGCTCAGCCAGAGACTCCTCGCCGAAACCTCTTTTTTTAGCTATTTCCAGGTGTCTAAAACAGGCATCAACTACAGTGTTTCCAGTAATAATCAGATTTTTTCTTGAAAATCCTTCAGCTAAAAGGTTAATAGCTGAATCTTCAGTTGGAATGAAATACATTGCTGAGCAGACATCAGCAACCCTTCTGTTAATCTCTTCAGGCATTGTAGTGTCAAAAGATCTTAAACCTGCTTCAACATGACCTACTGCAATGTGAAGCTTTGCACAGACCAAAGCACCAGCCAAAACCGCATTGGTATCTCCCTGAACCAATACAATATCCGGCTTTTCATCCATAAGAATTTCTTCAATTCCCTTCATCATCAAACCAGTCTGCTTACCATGAGTGCCTGATCCAACATGAATATTATAATCTGGAGCAGGAATTTCCAAATCCCTAAAGAAATTATCAGACATTTCCTTATCATAGTGCTGACCTGTGTGCAAAACAATCTGATCAATGCCCCTCTTATCAATCTCAGCAATAATAGGAGCCATTTTAATAATTTCAGGACGAGTCCCTAAAATAGTTGCAATTTTCATAAATAATCCCTCATGAAATATATCTATTAAAAATAGGTTAAAAATTTAATTATAAAAAAGAAAAATTAGTGTGAAAATGGAATTAAACTAGGCAGTTTACCATTATCTGCAATGAAATTACCAATGTAGAATGAACCTAAAACAATACCGAAAGCGGTACATACAACAAGAATAGCTACATTCAAAAAGTACGCTTCAATAAGACCTTTAACTGGAAGATCTTTACCATATTTATTTTTTATACGAATAGAATCAATTAGCGGAGGCAATGTCAAGATTAAAGCTATGACAATAATGAAAGGAATGGCATCAAACCAGATGTTGGAACTGTTATGGTTAAAAGCCAAATAAACTCCTAAAGCAAAACCAATTATAATGGTTACAATAGAAAACTTGTCAAAAACATCATACACTCTTGTCATTACTACACCTTCAATTATAATTTGTGTAATTCAACTATATAAAATAGTATCAAAGCAGACTATCCAAACTTTTTATCATCGATTCACGAATAGCATATCTCTTTTGCAAGTCAGTAAGAGAATCAGCCAAATCCCGTCTGAATCGCTCACAGGCATAATCGTCATAGGTAAACTTGATTCCATCATATTGAATATCCATCAAAATCAGATATTCAGCCTCAAGCACTTTAATATAAGCCCTAGGCTCATCTTCCTTAGGATTTAATAGCCTTTCAACATCATCAAGATCCATTTTTCCCAAAGCGACATCCACAAAAACACGCATCATCTTTCTTACCATGTTCCATAAAAATGATTCTCCGTAGATGTCTATGAATATAGGTGAGAGAGTATCATGCAGATTCGGAAATTCCTTTTTGTGATAGTCATCAAGGTCAACTTTCGTGATTTTAATATCATCAATAGTCCTTGTGGTTGTTTTTTGAAAACGCTTTGTGAAATTAGTGAAGTTATGAGTTCCCTTAAATATTTCTGCGCATTCGTTTAATTTGTCAATATCCAAATCCTGGAATAATAAATATCGGTATTGTCTCATCTGAGCATATCTTGGCTTGAACGCATAGCGAACTGGAGCTGATGCCAAAATCTGAATATCATCTGGAAGAGAATTATTGATTTCATTTACTCTCACTTCCTTTTCTGACTGGAAACTGATTACATTGCCCAGACTGTGAACTCCCGCATCGGTTCTGCCGGCAATTCTAAATCTGGACTTTTTTAAATCATCAATATAGTTTAATTTTCTTAAATGATAAATCAATTCTTCTTCAACTGTTCTGAGGTCAGGCTGTCTTTGAAACCCGTGAAAATTAGTTCCGATATATCCTATTTTGAGTGCTGTTCGCTTCATTATATTAATATTATTTTCAATATAAAATAAGTTTTTAGGAAAATTATTTTAAAGATTTTTAATCATATGACTTGTCTCATCATAGTCATCTTCTTCAATGGTTACACTATATCCAAGAGATTTCCAAAATGGTAAAGCTGCTTCAAGATATCTGTGAGTATGCAGATAAATTCTAGTATAACCTTCTTCGCGTGCAAATTTCTCCATTTCACCAACAATAAGGCGTGCAAGACCATTTCTTCTATAGTTTTTATCAACCATTAATCTCCAAATACTTGCGGTATCTTCTTTTGAGTAAATATCCTTAAAAAAATCATAATCTTTATCATAAGCCCGAACAGCCCCTGTTGCTACTATTTTTTCACCATCCATTGCAACAAAAAAATTACTTTTATTTGATGAAATATAATAGTCTTCCAAATCGAATATGTCATAATGAAATTTTGGAGTAGGGCCAATATGATACTCCTTATCAATCTGGTCAAATAAAAAAGATTTTGCTTTTTCAATTTCAGAGGGGTTTCTGTTAATTTGCCTAATTTCAATATTCATAAAACTCACCCTAATAAAAAAAAATAATTAAAGAGAAATTATAAAATTTCCCTTATTCCTGCGCAGTTTCAGGATTAAGTAATCTTTCAACATTTTCTCCGATTAAATCAAATAATAATACTACAAGTAATAACGATACACCCGGATAAAATGCCAACCACCAGTATCCTGAAGATAAATAGTTCATTGATTCAGATAAAATTACACCAATAGCCGGTTCGTGAGGTGGCAAACCAAATCCTAAGAAAGTAATTGCTGCTTCGTGCATAATTGCATGAGGGAACATTAAAATTACCCCAACAATAATTTGAGATA
This sequence comes from Methanobrevibacter sp., assembly GCF_017427765.1. Taxonomy (GTDB): domain Archaea; phylum Methanobacteriota; class Methanobacteria; order Methanobacteriales; family Methanobacteriaceae; genus Methanocatella. Next base: position 11,844 of record NZ_JAFRSC010000003.1, read on the forward strand.
CAATTAAAGGCAGAATATGCTTAAGAGCTATCCATACTTTAGATTTACCAAGATTTTGAGCTAAATGAATATATTCTTTAGTTCTGATTTCTTTTACCTCTGACCTTAATACTCTTGCAAGAGGCGTCCAATGAGTCAAACCTACACCCATAATAACACCATATACTCCACCACCGAACATGATGGAAACAAGAATAATCAAAAGAATATGTGGAATTGAACCGAATAAGTCTATAATACCAGCGACACATTCATCTGCAAATTTGTTGAAACTTGAAAACAACCCTAAAACAATAGAAATGCAAGTACTTACCGCTGAAGCAATGAAACCTACCATAATACTTAATCCAAGTCCAGCAATTGTTCGCTGAAACATGTCTCTTCCCATCCAATCAGTACCGAAAAGATGTTCTAAAGAAGGCATTTGATTAGCGCTAGCGAAATTTGTTGGAATATCCTTTATGAAATATCCGCTTACAAAAATACTTACGATAACCAATACGGAAATAGCTATAATAATTAGAGTTTTTGTTCTAAGATTTGCAGAGTATAAAAACCATTGCTTTTTATCATCGGTTTTTTTCCTAATCATTGAACTCACTCTCCTTAATTCTTGGATCAATGAAGTAATATGAAATGTCTGCTAACAGATTACCGACAAATACAAATATTGCACTAATAAGTACAATTCCTAAAAATAGAGGCACATCGTTTTGAAGACCTGCCGCTACTGCAGTCTGACCAATTCCAGGATATGAAAATACCTGTTCTACAAGTACAGCACCTCCAAACAGTTCGGAGAATGATAAAAATTGTAATGTAATTGCTGGAAGCAATATATTTCTTATTCCATGATTTTTAACTAAATCCCAACCTTTTTCACCTCTAGATTTTGCAAATAAAACATAATCAGATGATAATACTTGAATTAACTCATTACGTGTGTACATTGCAATAGGTGCTAGACCGACCAAACTCAATGTTAATGTAGGAAGAACCAGCCTGCTCGCCCACTCCATAAACGTTGCGTCAGTACTTTTAACACCAATAGGGACACCAAATCCAATTGGGAACCAGCCTAAATAAACTGCAAATACCATCAAAATAAGCATTCCAACCCAAAAAGATGGGGCAGATTGAATTGCATAACAATAAACTTTAACTGCTTTATCAATCCATGATCCTTTATTTTTACCTGCCACAACTCCTAATGCAAAACCAATGATACCACTGAATACCCAAGATAATGCCATTAATACAAAAGAAGCTGAAAATTTTTCAAAAATAACATCAATAACAGGGGCACGATATATTAAAGAAGTCCCCAAATTACCTTGAATTAAATCTAAAAGCCAATGAAATATTTTTGTTGGAAGAGGCACATTAGTACCAAAATACTGTTGTAAAATTTGTCTTTGAGTTTCTGATACTGCAGCACCTTTAAGATAAGCACTAACTGGATCAATAGGGGATAAATCTAATAATACAAAACTAAAAATTGCTACTGCAACCATCAATATTATGAAACGTACTAATTTAAAACCAAAATATTTTGCTAACTTTTGTTTATTCAATGAAATAAACCCCCTTGAAAAATTTTAAAAAAAAATAAAAAAGGAAAATGATTTAAGCTGTGGAATTGGTTCTTGTCCAATCACAGATGTTTACTAAGAAATCATTTCCTATTCCGTCAGGTTGATCACCCATATCGATTCCATCTTTAACAAAGTAGTTGTAGTTGTAGTTTACAAGCCATGCAAATGGAGCATCACCAGCAGGACCCCAACCTCCATCATTAACAAGAGCAGATTGAGCCCATAAGCTATTTGCAGCATTTAAATCAGTTGAATGCATAGCATCTTCCATTAATTTATCGGAATCAGAATTGTTATATAAACCTGGATTCATATAGAATTCATCAGCATCTTTACTGTGGAATTGTTGATATATGGATTTATATGGATCAGGAGAAGTTTGTTGCATTAATGCAGCTGAGCTGTACATGTTTGCATAAATTGTATCCCAATCAGCACCTTTGAGATTTACTTCAATACCTATTTCTTTTGCTTGTTCAGCAAATACTGTAGATAATGATTGTCTGTCAAGGTAATCCGGTGGGTAGTATAAATCAAATGATGCTTTTGTACCATTTTTCTCTACGATTCCATCACCATCAGTGTCTTCCCAACCTCCATCTTTCAAGATTTGTTTTGCCTCATCAATGTTGGCATCCTGAACTTTGGAAGCGTTGTTTGCATAATCTCTTGTATCAACACTTGTGTATTCAGGTGAAGCGTGACCTGAGAACACTTCATCACACATTTTCTGACGGTCAACACCGACATTTAATGCTTCTCTTATTGCCTTATCGGCAGTTACATTGTTACCTATTTTATAACCGCTTTCATTAGTTACTTTACCGGTATCTTCAAGGTAAGGGAAAGATACACCTTGTGCTCTACCTGCTGATTTTTCAACAAATTTGTATCCGTCAACAGATTGGTTTAATGCGGAAGTTGCAACCGGAACGACATCCACTTGACCTGATTTAGCGAGTTCTAACCAGGTGGATTCTTCAGGGAACAACATAGTAAGTTGAGTGAAGTATGGTTTATCACCATAGTAATTATCATTTACTTTAAAGATTGCTTGCTGACCTTTATCCCAATGGTCCAATACATAAGGTCCAGTACCAATAGGGTTTTCACCATAAGTAGCATTATCATACTCTTCAGGCACAATACCCACATATCTTAAATCATAGATAAAAGTGGATCTAGGTTCTACCAAAGTAAATTCAACACAGGTATCATTTTTAGCAGTTGCCTTTTCAAGATTAGTTAAATCCAAGTCTGTTTCTGTTTCTTTTGCAGTATTAAATGTGAATGCAACGTCTTTTGCATTGAATGTTGAGTTATCAGAGAATTTAACGTCATCTCTAACATTTACAGTCCAAGTTTTTCCATCACTACTAATTGAGTAATCAGTAGCTAAATCAGGAACAATAGTTCCATTTGAATCTGTTTTAAATAAACAGCTTTGTACTAATGGATTATAGTTCATGTGTCCGCATCCCCAACCGGTAAGTGGGTTAAAACCAGATTCCGGTTCTTTCATATTGCTGTGTGCTGCAACAGTCAAATGAGTAGGGTCATTATCAGATGATCCGCCCATAAACGCAAATGCAGCGACAATAACAACAAGGATTGCGGCAACAACACCAATAATCGCCATTGTCTTTTTATCCATAAATTTTCACCATAACGTTAATAAATCTATATTAAAATTAAGTAATACTTTTTAGCTAAAAAATGCTAAAAAAGTAATACTTTTTAAACAAATTTTAATATTAAATATTATTTTATGATAATACATATAAAAATATATTTATTACTTTTAAATTTTGATTGAAAAATTGAAAACCAACAGCAACTGTATAAAAAAAATGACATATGTTAAATTTTCCAATAGGAAATATGCTCAGTGTAATAATAACTTCCTGCAATTTAAATACAAATTGTATTAAAGATTTTCAGCTAAAAATAATACAAAACTTAAATTTATATAAAATTAGAAGTAAATATTCCCCCATGCCAATATCCTCCAAGTTAAAAAAATACTTACTAAAAGAAGGTGCCTCTGAAGTGGGATATGCAGACATAACCCATTTCACACCCAAGATTGGATTGAATATGGGAGTTGTATTCTACATCACATATCCTAAAGAGATTATAAGAAATATGCAAAATGCACCAACTCAAGAATATGTTAATGAATTAGTGAGTTTAAATTCAAGATTAGATGAACTTGGAATGAAATGTGAAGAATTTTTAATTGAAAATGGATATGAAGCGTATGCCCAAACAAAAAAAAGATTGGGAACAGACTTTGGTGAGTTTAATTCCTTTGAACTTCCCCACAAAACAATTGCAACCAGAGCGGGACTAGGCTGGATTGGAAAATCTGCACTGTTTACAACATTAAAATATGGATCTGCACTAAGATTGTCTTCAGTTTTAACAGATGCACCATTAAACATTGGAAATCCCATACTTAAATCAAAATGTGGAAAATGTGAAATCTGTAAAGAAGCATGTCCTGGAGGAGCAATTAGTGGAAAAGAGTGGAATTATAACCTTAAAAGAAACGAATTTTACGACGATAAAAAATGTGAAAAATATGCTCTAAAGGTGTCTGAGGAAAATTTAGGCAAAGCAGATACGGTATGTGGAAAATGCATATATGCCTGCCCACATACACAAAAATACATTAAAAGATTATAATTTTACAGCATATCTTAAATCCTGTGAGTGAGGATTTATTTCTAATTCTTGAATTTTTTTATCCATATGAACAGTTTGAAGTTCATCATTTGCATCCAATGCAACTACAAAACCCATTTTTGTCCAGAACTCTAATGCACCATCCAGATTTTTATGAGTGTGTAAGTAAATGTTATCATAACCTGATTGGTTTGCAAAATTTTCAGCAACACTGAACATTTTTGAAGCTAAACCGCAACGTCTGCATCTGCGGTCTACAAATAGCCTCCATATACTTGAAGTAGTTTCATTCGAATATAGGCGTCTGAATTCTGGAAAATCTTTATCATAAGCCCTAATTCCAATTGTTGCAATAATTTCACCTGTTTTTTCAGCATATGCAACAAAAAAATTATTTCTTTTTGGATTGATATAATAATCTTCCATATCCATAATGTCCTGATGCCACTCGGGAACATAATCATATCCGAATTCATTTTTTATCATTTTAAATAAAAATTCCCGAACATCAGAAATTTGTTTTGAATCGTTACCCAATTGCTTTATTATAACATTCATTTTTACACCGATAATAAAAAAGTAATACTTCTTTTTAAAAAAATATCAAAAAAGTAATACTTTTTTGTTAATTTTGCATAACTTTAATATTGATAAAGTACAAATTAGTATATAAAATTTATCATTTGATTATCTAAAGGTGATTTAATGGAAAAAGTATTAGATGTGGAAAATGTTTCAATTTCATTTATACAATACACAAAAGGATTAAATCAAAGGGAATTAAAGGTCATTACGGATTTAACCTTAGATATATCAGAAGGAGAAATATTAGCTGTTTTAGGTTCAAGTGGTTCAGGAAAAAGTTTACTTGCCCATGCAATATTTGGAATCCTACCTGAAAATGCAAATTTAAATGGAAAAATTAAATACAAAGGAAAAGAATTATCACAGGAAGACAAAGAAGAGATAAGAGGAAAAGATATCGTTTTAGTTCCTCAATCAGTCAATTTCTTAGACCCATTAATGAAAATTTCCGACCAAGCAATCGGACATACAGAAAGTGATGAGGAGAAAAAACAAAAGAAGATAAAACAAAGAGAAATCTTTGAACATTATAATTTAGGTCCCGAAGTAGATGATATGTATCCATTCCAATTATCCGGAGGAATGGCAAGAAGAGTACTCGTTTCAACAGCCCTATTATCAGATCCAAAACTCGTTGTAGCAGATGAACCAACACCAGGTTTAGATGAAAAAACAGTAGAAGAAACATTAAATCACTTCAGACACATGAAAGAAGACGGAATTGGAGTACTTTTAATCACACACGACATCCATGCTGCATTAGAAGTAGCAGACAGAATTGGAATATTCTATTCAGGATATGTAATCGAAATTGCCAAAACAGAAGACTTTAGCGGAGATGGTGAAAACTTACTCCACCCATATACAAAAGCATTATACAAGGCATTACCTGCAAACGGATTTGAGATTGTAGAAGGACATCAACCATTACACGGTGAAATACAGAAAGGATGTCCTTATTATGACAGATGTGAAATGAAATTTGACAGATGCAGAGAAGAAAAACCTGAATTAATTGAATTAGGTGAGAAAAGAATCAGATGCTTTAAATATGAAGAAGGTGCATAAGATGAAACTTAAAGCTGAAAATATTTCATTCAAATATCCCTCCGCTGAAAAATACATACTAAAAGACATTGATATCGAATTAGACAATAATAAAATCATTGGATTAATTGGAGACAGTGGTAGTGGAAAATCAACATTCTGTAAAATATTATCTGGATATATAACAAAATACGAAGGTACTGTGACATTAGACGGCCAACCACTTCCTAAAAAAGGATTTAAACCAGTTCAGTTAATTTACCAACACCCTGAAAAGGTAATGAACCCCAAATGGAAAATGAAACAAGTTTTAGAAGAATCATATGATGTCAGTGATGAAATGTTAAGCGAATTTGGTATTCAAAAATCATGGCTGACCAGATTTCCACAGGAATTATCCGGAGGAGAGCTTCAAAGGTTTTCCGTTGTAAGGTCTTTGAATCCAAATACAAAATTCCTGATTGCAGATGAGATGACAACAATGCTTGATGCCATTACACAAGCGCAAATCATAGATTCCGTTTTAAAAATAGTTAAAAAAAGAAACATGGGATTTTTGCTTGTAAGTCACGATATGCCTTTAGTGGAAACAATATGTGATGAAAAAATCTACTTTAAAGATATTAATGGTGTTTAATCATTAATATTTTCTTATTTTTTATGAAATTAAACATAGAAAAATAAAATAAAACTGCTTTTTTTAGAAATTCAAAAAAAATAAAAGAATTAGAGATTATTAATCTCATTAAAATACAAAATATCACTACAAACAACATCAAGCAATTCAGGATCATGGCTAACAGCAAGTATTCCAATATTATTGGCCCTACAATGATTGATAAGCGCTTCCCAAATTTGCACCTGGGTTACTGCATCAAGCATCGTACTTATTTCATCAGCGATGATGAATTTTGTTTTTGGATTAAGTGCTCTTAATATACTAAAACGTTGCAATTCACCACCAGAAAGTTCATTTGGCCAACGAGTTAACCAATTATCTTTAAGACCAAAAGTATCTTTTAACTCTTGAGTTGGAGTCCATGATTCATTTAATACTTTATTCATTTTCCATTTAGGATTCATGGTCTTTTCTGGATGCTGAAAAATTAATTGCACAGGATAAAAATCTTTATCTGGAATTTTATTACCATCTAAAGTAACACTTCCCTGATAATTAGCCATATAACCTGCAATAATTTTACATAATGTAGATTTACCGCTACCACTATCTCCAATTAAACCAATAATTTGATTACTATTGATAGATAATGAAACATCTTTCAATATCTGTCTTTTTTTATTATACGAAAAAGAAATATTTTCAGCTTTAAGTTCCATTAGTTGCCTCCTTCAAAATTAAAACATCTAATCATTACACCATCATGCTCAACTAGCTCAGGTATATTATTTTCACATTGATCTAAACATATCGGACAATTTTCCCAATATGGACAACCATGAACTTCACCCAATGGCTGAACTCCTTCAGTTAATTTAAAGCCATTTCTTGGAAGAGCATTAATTAATGCTTTAGTGTATGGATGTAATACATTATCAGCGTTTTTGAAGTTTTCTATATTATTAATTTCAATAACATAACCTGAATAGAATATTGCAATCCTATCTGCAGTTTTTAAAGCCACATCAATTTCATGAGTAATCAGTAAAACGCCTTTCCCATGATCTTTAAGGTTTCTAATATCATTAATTGTTTCCTCAACACTTTTAGCATCAAGGCCCGGTGTCGGTTCATCAGCAATCAATAAATTAGGATCCCCAATTAAAGCTGTAGACAATAATACTTTTCTTGCCATCCCTCCAGACAATTCAAAAGGATACAAATCGTCCACACTCTCATCCAGACCATATTTTGAAAAAATTTCTCTTTGCTTAATCTGTTTTTGCTTATGTTCATTTTCGTCTTTGCACTCGCCAATAGCTTGCTCGGAGACTTTCATTAAAGGGTCAAGGAAATTAACTGATTGTGGAATTAAGCATATTTCTTTTCCTCTTAATTGTTCTTTCATTTGTTGATCGAGAACATTACCTTTATATCTAATTTCACCAGTTACATGAGAGTTATATGGTAGAATACCCAATATAGAATGAGCTAAAAGACTTTTACCAGAACCACTAGACCCTAAAACAGCAACAATTTCACTTTCAAAAACATCAATTGTCAAATCGGATATTACCTTGGAATCGTGCCTATTCAATCCCTGAACATACTGTGTAAAAGATATTGATAAATTATTTACTTCTAATAACTTTCCCATAATATCACCAAAATCCTAGTTATTCGCCTCTGAAGGATCAAATAATCGTTTTAAGTTATCTCCTATAATATCAAACAGCAATACAACAATCAATAATGCAAGACCCGGGAAGAAAGCTAACCACCAAGAACCCATTGCAAGATAAGTCATTGATTCAGAAAGAATAATGCCAATTGCAGGTTCATGAGGTGATAAACCGAAACCTAAAAATGTTACACTTGATTCGTGCATGATTGCATGTGGAAATACTAATAATGTTCCTACGAAAATTTGTGACAAGACTAAAGGCAAAATGTGTTCTTTTGCAATCCACAATTTGCTTTTACCAAATTTTTTAGATAAAGCAACATATTCAGATGTGTTAATCTGCAGTACCTCCGCTCTGAGCACTCTTGTTAAGTTTACCCAATGTGAAAATGCCACTGCCATCATCACACCGAATGCACCTTTACCAAATCCAATTGATATCATCATAATCAATAATATATGAGGTATTGATGCGAACAAATCGATTAACCAAGATACAAATTCATCACAAAACTTGTTTACACTTGCAAGGAAAGCTAAAATTGTAGCAACTATACTGGATAGAACTGAAGAGACCAATCCAATCATAATACTTAAGCTCAATCCTTTTATTGTTCTTGTAAACATGTCCCGACCCATCCAATCAGTACCAAAAAGATGTTGGAATGATGGAGGCTGCATCTTTATTGAAAAGTCAGTTGGTAAATTAGCATTAGTCAGCAATCCACAAATGAAAATAATTAATAAAACCAATCCAGTAAGAGCAATAGTTAAAATTGTCTTTTGTCTTAAGTTAAGACTACTAACTAATCCTCGATTATACCATGGTGTTTCACTCATCATCCTCACTCCTTAATCTCGGATCAACATATTGATATATCAAATCAGCGATAAAATTACCTGCAAATACAAAAATTGTACTGATAATAACAATTCCAAGCAATAATGGAACATCAGATCGTAGCCCTGCAGCCACAGTTGCCTGACCAATACCCGGATAAGCAAATACTTGCTCTACAAGAATTGTTCCTCCAAATAATTCATTAAATGATAAGAATTGAATTGTAATTGCTGGAAGTAAAATATTTCTTACCCCATGATTTTTAATTGTACCCCAGAAACTTTCACCTCTAGCCTGAGCAAATAAGAAATAATCACTTTTTTTAACACTGATAAGTTTATCCCTAGTGTACATTGTAAGAGAAGCAATACCAACTATACTTAAAGTTATTGCAGGCAATATCAACCTGTATAACCATTGCCAAAACGTTACAGTATCAGATAATTGTCCAATTGGAACTGATAATCCAATAGGGAACCATCCCAAATAAACAGAGAAAACCATTAATAATACTAATCCTATCCAAAATGTAGGAGTGGATTGCAAAATATAACAATAAGTCTTAATTGCTTTATCAACCCATGTTCCTTCTTTTGCACCGGCAATTACACCTAATCCGAAACCAACAACTGCAGAAATTATCCATGAAACAACCATAAGAGTCAATGAAGCTGTGAATTTCTGCATAATCACTTCAGTTACAGGCACTCTATATATTAATGAAAAACCCATACTTCCGGATGCCAATGTTTGAAGCCACCCTATTACCCTTTCACCCAATGAAAGGTTTGTTCCCCAATATTCACCTATAATTGCTAATTGTTCCTGACTGATGATTCTTTGGCCAAGATAAGCTTTGACAGGGTCAATTGGAGATATCTGTACTATGATAAAACTGATAGCTGCAATAACAATTAATAAAATTAGTAATCTAATAGCTTTATATCCTAAAAATTTTGCTAATTTTTTATTGTTAATTTTAATCAACTCATATAACTTTTATTTAAAAAGAAGAAATAAAAAATGATTTATTGAAAAATAAATCATTTAATTTAAATTATTTATCTGCAGTTGTGTTGACACGTTTCCAATCATAGATATTACCCCATATGTCTCCACCGTGTGGATAAATGAGGTGAGTACTATTGGAAATATCTAAATCATCACTTACAAAGTAAGTGTAGTCAACAGTCCCAACCCACAGGTATGGGTAGTTGGATGTAGCTTGCTGAGCTGCTTGAGACCAAGTGCTGTATGAAGCATTTATATCCTGAGCCATGGCTGAATCAATTAATGCGTCAACAGAAGAATCATTTAGGCCTTCAGAATTATCATAACCTACACAAGCCACTCTTGAATCATATTGGTGTTCGATTTCAAATGGATCTGCTGAACCGAATCCCCATACTACTCCCTGAGAGTATTTATTAGGATCAATATCATCCCAACTTCCACCTTCAGGAGTAATTTCAATACCAATTTCTTTAGCCTGTTCTGCAACAGCTACAGCAATAGCTTGTCTTTCAGTTGCTTTTGCATTGTAATATACTGAAAATGAAGCTTTGGTACCATTTTTCTCTACGATTCCATCACCGTCAGTATCATTCCATCCGGCATTTGCAAGAACTTCTTTTGCTCCATCAACATCACCATCTTTAAAGGTGGAATCAAATGCCCAAGGTAATTGACTTGCCACACCATTGTATGAAACATTACCGTATCCATTGAATGCCCCATCCAATAAATTTTGTCTGTTAATACCTATGTTTAATGCTTCTCTGATTGCCGGGTCTCCAGTAACATTGTTACCAATAGTAATATTATCTTCACTTAGTTTTCCAGTATCCATTTGAGTTGGTAAAGAAATACCACGTACATCAATAGAATCGAAGTATTCCATGTGATATCCTGGTACGGTTTCATTCGCATATGCTAGTTGTACTTCAGCAATGTCCACATCACCGTTTTTAACTGCTGCAAATGCTGCATCAGGATCAAGGAACAAATTGGTTATTTTTTCGAAGTATGGTTCTTGTCCGTAGTAATCAGGATTTTTCTCTAAGATGAATTGTTGTCCTTTATCCCATTGAGCTAATTTATAAGGTCCAGAACCAATTGGGTTTTGACCATATGAATCTTCATTATAATTAGCTTCAGGAACGATTCCAACATCAGTTAATTTGTTAATGAATGTTGAATCAGACTTGTTAAGAGTGAATACTACTTTATTTCCATCTGCTGTAGCATTATTCATTGAACTTAAATCAGCACCTTCTCCCAATTCTTTAGCTTTATTGTAGGAGAACGCCACATCATTTGCAGTTAATTGAGAACCATCTGTGAATTTAACGTCATCTCGGATGTTTACTGTATATGTTTTATAATCATCAGAAATAGTGTAATTTGTTGCCAAGTCATTTACGAAATTGTTGTCTTTGTCTCTTTTAAGTATTGTACTTTGTATAAGTGGTTCTGTTCCGGAATCGTGATATCCCCAACCATGCATTGGGTCAAAACCATATTCCGGTTCTTCACCGTGAGCAGCAACACAAGCTACCAATTCATTAGCAGCATGTTCAGAGCTACCTCCGCCTAAAGCAATTGCAGCTATAGCAATTATTGCAATAACTGCCACAACTCCACCGATAATATATTTTGTGTCCATTTTGTTTCCTCATAAAAATTACTTTTTAATAAAATCCAAATAATATCCATTAAGTAATACTTTATTATATAAAAATATGAAAAAAGTAATACTTTTATTAAAAAAGATATTACAAATAATAATATTGCAGTCAAAGTATTTAAAAATTACGAAAAAGTATTACTTATAATGGAAAAAAGTAATGATGCTTGATTGAAAAAAAGATTAACTTAGTTTTTTAATAGCTGAATTTGCCCAAATCATAGTGATATTATTTGAAACAACTTCACCCAAAACAATTCCCATCCAGGCTCCCCAAACGCCCCAATTAAAGACAATAGCAAATAAAACTGCAAAAGCAATTGTAAAACCAGTTTCCCGCATGATTGTCTGAAACATCGCCGTAATTCCACGACCGATTCCCTGAAACACATATGTTGAGGCAACACCGACCGCCATTGTCGGATAATAGATTACAATCCATTGAAGAAAGCTGGTTAGTTCTGAAGCTATTCTGACACTTGATCCGGAAGATGCGAAAACTGAAGCGATATCACCTGCAAAGACATTTGTTAAAATTGCAACTGCAAAGGCAAAAACCATGGAAACTTTCATTGCGTATCTGTGAGCTATTTTGATGTTTTCATAATTTTTTGCACCGTAATTGGCTGCAATGACACTGATTAATGCAGTCCCAATAGCTAAAAGAGGAGTTGTTCCAATTGTCACTATCCTCCAGCCTGTTGAATAAACTGCAACCGAATCAGTTGACGAAACAAATGCCAGAAGCGCCGAGAAAACTGCTGCAAAAAATGCATTATTTAAAAGCTGGATACTTGCAGGAATCCCAACTTTTACAATATCAAAGCTGATGTCTCTATTAAAGTTGAAATTGGATAATTTGGGCTTTAAGTATGTATCTTTTTTAATGTAAAACCAATATGTCAAAATCAATATTACAAAAGCAGCAGATATTAACGTTGCAATAGCTGCTCCTTTAACGCCTAAATTTAAAGAGTAAATGAAAATCGGATCCAGAATCATGTTTAAAATCGCTGATGCAATCATGGCATACATTGGCCTTTTTGAATCCCCCTCACCCCTGTAAATTCCATATAAAGCATTTGAAAGGATTATAACTATTGAACCTAAAACAATGATATTTCCATAATCAGTTGCATAGCCTATGGTTTGACCGGCACCCATCGCATTAAGTATTGGAATGAGAAAAACTAAAAGTAAAATTGTTATAATAATGGAAACAATAACATCTATTAAAATCGAATGAATTGATGCATTGTCTGCCTTTGCTTTATTGTCTTCACCAACATATTTTGATATTGCAAAAGCAGCTCCCGCTCCAAGGCCATTTCCAAAACCGACCAGAATCATGAATATTGGAGTAAAAAAACCAACACCGGCAAGTGCATCAGCACCAAGACCGGACACCCAGGCAGCATCAATAAGATTATATAAACTGGAAATAAGCAGTGAGATAATCAATGGTATAGACATCTTCAATAAAGCTCGTTTGGGATTTCCAAGCATCACATCTACACTATTTGAACTTTCACCACTTTGCATAAGTAATTATTAAAATTTATTCACATATAAATTAATTGTTAGATTACATTCTAGCATTTCTTCAAATAATGAAAAAAAGTAAAATAAAAAAAATAAAAGAATTAGAATATTGGATCTTTCACCATTCCAATTCTTAAAGAGTTTAGGATAACAACCAAAGTCAATCCCAAATCACCGAAACCAACAGACATCATTAATGTAATTATACCTAAAATTGCCAATACCACACATAATAATTTCACAGAAATTGCCAATGTAATATTCTGTTTAATGATTCCCATTGTTTTACGGCTTAATGAAAACAGATAAGGAAGTTTTGAGATATCATCCTGCATCAGTGCAACATCCGCTGTCTCAATAGCTACATCAGAACCTGCAGCACCCATAGCAATACCTATGTTTGCACGTGCCAGTGCCGGAGCGTCATTAATACCGTCCCCAACCATAGCCACATCTCCAAACTTATTTCTGATTGTATCAAGAATGTTTAATTTATCTTCAGGAAGCAAATTGGAGTAGACATAGTTGATTCCAATTTTATCAGCCACGCTTTTTGCGGCAACTTTATTGTCTCCGGTAAGCATAATGGTCTGAACGCCCTGACTGTTCAAGTCTTTGATTACTTCAGAAGCATTTTTTCTAATCTTATCAGACACTGTGATGATACCTAACACTTTTGAAGCGTTTCCAACAAATATGATTGTTTTACCATCAGCTGAGAATTTATTTATCTCTTCACGAGATATATTAAATTCAGACCCTTCAATTAATGACTCATTTGCGGCGTAAAACTGCTCACCACCAATATCACCAATAATTCCTTTTCCAGGAACGTTTTTAAACTCGCTGATTTCTTCAAACTCAATTTCGTTGTATGTTGCATAGTTTAGGATAGCCTGTGCAATCGGGTGTGAAGACTGATGTTCAAGTGAAGCGGCAATTTTAACGATTTCCTCTTCAGAGCGGTTTTCATCCAAAACTATAACTTCGCTTAATTCAAGTTTTCCCTCTGTTAAAGTACCGGTCTTATCAAAGATTACTGCTTTTACGCCACGCATCTCTTCAACATATGTACTGCCCTTAATCAATACACCATTTTTAGTAGCTGCAGTAATAGCAGATACCATACCTACAGGTGTTGAGATTAAAAATGCACATGGACATGAAATTACCAAAAGTGAAAGAGCCTTATAAACCCAGTCGACCAATGGCTGACCAAACAATAATGGTGGAATAAATGCAACACATGCTGCTGCAACCATCATTACTGGAGTATAGTACTTTGCAACCTTTTCAACCAATGATTCAGTTTCAGAGCGGTTAAGTTGTGATCTTTTAACCAGAGTTACGATTTTTGAAATCACAGAATCTTTTGCTTTTTTGGTTACGACAACTTCAAGATAACCGTCCTCATTAACAGTACCTGAAAAGACATTATCTCCAATTTGCTTTAAGACAGGAACACTTTCACCAGTAATGGAAGCCTGATTAATTGATGATGAACCTGAAATGACCTGACCGTCCAAAGGAACTTTATCCCCTGGTTTTACAATAACGACTTCACCAATATTAACATCATCAACGTTTCTAAGCTCTTCTGAATCTCCAACTTTAACTCTTGCGGTTTCAGGTGCAATTTCAACCAAAGATTTTATTGAACGTTTTGCCCTGTGTTCGGCATAATCTTCTAAAAATTCTGCAATATAGTAAAGGAATGTTACCGCTGCACCCTCTTCAGGATGTCCGATGATAAATGAAGCCACACATGCAATACACATCAGCATTGCCGGACCAATAGTGTGCCTTTTTGCAAGAGAGTTATATGCCATTATAGCTATCTCATAACCTGCAATCAATGCGGCGGCCATAAAAATAACAGTTACGATTGTTGGTGAAAATGCTAAAAATTCAAGAATATGACCTGCTGCAAAGAGAACACCGCTTGCAACGATGATTTGAATTGGTCTATTGGCTATTAATGGTTTTCCTTCAGCTAATAGTTCTCCGTCGTGACCATGGTCATGGTCATGGTCATCTTCATCAGCACAATCCGGACACCCGCAGAGGCTGAATTCCACATCATCGTCATGGTCGTGGCAGTCACAATCAGGATCAGAGCAGGAATCAGGTTCATCGTGTTCATGATGGTGATGCTCATGGCCATCATGACAACCACAATCATCATCCACACAAACATCAGCCTCAGCATGAGCATGATTGTGTTCATGGTGCTCGTGACCGTGCTCATGCTCATGATGATGGTCATGCCCATGGTCATGTTCGTGATCATGGCCATCATGACAACCACAATCATCATCCACACAAACATCAGCCTCAGCATGAGCATGATTGTGTTCATGGTGCTCGTGACCGTGCTCATGCTCATGATGATGGTCATGTTCGTGATCATGGTCATCTTCACAGTCAGGACATCCGCAAAGGTTTATATCAACATCTTCATCATAGTCTATTTCTTCTCTGTGGTCGTATACGCTTAAATCAGTATTTTTTTGAAAATCTCTTAATAACTGTTTATCATAATGGTTAGAATTTTCACAATGAATATCTTCACATTCCGGGTCAAAACAGATGTAATTGTAATGTTTGGGATTTAGACAAATCTCATCCAAACAGTCAGAATCATAACATCTATTTGCTACCATACTATCACCAAATTAAAAATTATTCTAATATATGTTCTAGGCCTACTTTGTAAATCATTTCAATGTGAAGGTCTGTAAGAGAGTATCTTGCCATTTTTCCTTCTTTTTGATATTTTACTATGTTATTTGCACGCAATATTCTGAGCTGATTTGAAACAGTAGTCTGATTCAAATCAAGTGCTTCACAGATATCACATACGCACAAATCTTCGATACTAAGCAGGGAAATAATTTTTAATCTTGTTGGATTTCCAAATATTTTAAAGAATTCTGATAAATCTGAATATTCATCTTCTGAAGGCATACGTTCTTTTACACGAGCAACGGCATCTTCATGAGAGTTGAATATTTCACACATATCCTCTTTTGTATTTTCAAGATTATTATTTTCCATAGTCATCACATATATTATATATTTACATATTATGATATGTTTATGTATTTAAATGTTTTCATATCATGATATTATGATATGTTATTTTAAAAAAATAATAATATCAGACATCAAAGTAGTGAATTTCCTCACCCTGATACTCGACATTATTAACAAGCAGAACATCACGAGGATACTTAACATCGCCCAGAGAATGCTTTTCAACGACATTGCAGTCTATAAACTCAACAATGTAGGCATCAGTCACATACTGTGAAGGAATTTTCATTGCATCACCACTATCCATCACCACAAAGTAATCGCTGGAAGTGAAGACCTTCTTATCTCCTAAAGATTCCATCCATTTTACAGTGTCATTATCATAGCCTTCATAATATTTGGCTGTTTTGACATCCCGAATTATATCGCGAAGCTCCAAAGGCCCTTCTGAGGATACATTCAGCGAAGTAAAATTACCTGAAATTGCTGATGGAGATTCATCAACCAGATAGATTACATATAAACCTACAAAAATTAAAATCACCAAAATAATTGGAACAACAATTTTTTTCATGAAAATCCACCAAAATTAACTGAATTTTATATATTACTTTGGCTAAAAAAATATATATGTATATCTAAAGTCAAAAGCTTCTTAAAAAAAAATTCAGCAAAACTGAAAAACTTAAGAACCATTTTTACTTTATAAATCCGAAAAAACACAAAAAATCAACGTGAGGAGACATTATGAATCGAGAGGAAATGGATAAAGAGTTCAATCAAGTATATATGCAGGCCAAAGGCACTTGTCCAAACTGCGGAACCGCCCTGACATTTATCAACGCCTTGCAAATGGCGGCGGAACATGACATGGATGATTCTGTAATGTGCCATAACTGCGGAGACGTCTATTCAGTAGAGTTGCAGCCGGACAATATGGTGATTAAAGACAAGCTCAAAAACATTCCTGTAACCAAAAAACAGTACAGTAAAAGAAACTTTGCAAAAGAGTTCTATAATGACTTTACAAAAAATGACGGGAAAAATGGAGTTACAATCTTTAACGAATGGACAGAACAGGGCCATCACGATGCAAACTATACCTATGCTTTAATAGCAATCTCCAAACTGAACGGAGTTGGAGACCAAAACAAATGGGAACTGCTTTATAAAAAAGCAAAGATGACCGAAACAGCAGATGACAAATCCCTTGAAGAATGGTATGTCAATTTAGCTGAAGAGACCATTGGAAAAACCCATAAACAAATCAATGAACGATTTTCATCTCCTTCCAGTGAAGATAAAAGTGAACCTGCTGCAGAAAATAAATCAACAACAAAAAGCTCCAAAAAGAGATTCGGACTTGGTTTTATCAAAAATATTTTCTCCAAAAATGATTCCTCATCAGAACCTGAAAAAACAACACCACCAAGCACAAACGCACCAAAACCAGAAAAAACAACACCACCAAGTGCTCCCAGTTCAAAATCTCATTCAGAACCAACTACCGGAAATCCTTTTGTTGACATGGAACTAAGTAAAGCTTATGACAATACCATGAAAGAACGTGAAGAATTATTTGAAAAATTCAGAGCTGCAGGAATCAGTGAAGAAGTTCTTTCAAAAATTGAAGCACCACCTTCAAAAGAGGAATTCTTTAAAGAATACAGCAACCCTAAAAAAATCGGTGTCGTATTTGATATCGATGCATTAGGCGGAATATACGGCTATAGCGCCTATAAAATATTCTTTAAAAATCTTGATCCATTAAGAATGGGACATTTTAATATTTTTGACGGAGATACAAAAGGCTCATTATATGGAAACGATAACCAATACTGTATTGCAGTCCAAACACGTGACCCTGGCGTTATTGATTATGTTAAAGACACCATGTCTAAAGCAGACGATGAAGGTTTAGCTCCATTAAATCAGAGATTCATCGAAGATCCTGCTATTGAAGCTGAATTATTGGTATATGCTGCAGACGTGGCAAATGGAAATGTTATGAGTAAACAGAACGGTTTTGAAGTTTCAGCCGCAAATGAATCCGAAAACTGGAAAGCTCGTTGAACCTCTCCGGCTTAAAGAAGCCGGAGATTCTTAGGCCCTGCCTATTGTTTCGTCAAAACATTTCCATTTATATGAATATATGAATTTGCCTTGACCAATAGGCATGAAATCTACTAAGCAGAGGACCATTGAACCAG
>NZ_JAFRSC010000051.1 GCF_017427765.1 Methanobrevibacter sp.
AATGATGCTTAAATTATGCATCATATGGCATGGTGCCGTTGTTAACTTAATGAATTTAACATTAGATTAATTATAATGTTTAATTTGAATTAAATATGATAAATTTTTTATTAATTAAAAATTAATCGTCTGTTAATAAATTTTATCTAATAAATCCACTTATTAATGTTTAATTTTAAAATTTAACCCTCCATCACTTAGTTTAAAAATCGATTTTTTTCAAAACCTTCATTTTACTATTCAATTTTTAAAATATAGCTTGGTATAATGTGATTTTTATTATAATTTACGGGTTCATATTAAATTTAAAAATATTGAATTTTTAAATCGTAATATTTATAAAGGATAAGTTACATAATTATAATTAGTGATTAGAATGCAACCAGGTTTGAATTACAAAGAAGATGACAAGAAATTTATTCTATTGGGGAGAGTGTTTGAATTCATCGAGAACGAAAAAACAAAAAACATAATGAGTAGATCTGGATTTAGAAATAGGTCTATGGCTGTTATTTGTATCAAAATATTCTTTATGTCATTATTTTTTAATTATGAGCTTTCAAGAGTGATAGATGAGTTAAATGATAAAGAAGAGTTAAGAAATTTTTCGAAAATTTACGATGTTCCCAATGAGTATCAGGTATCAGAGTATTTTAGTCGCTACAATATCATTAATTTCTTTAAATTGGCTAACTCATTGTTATCTACTTTCTTTAAACCTCATGTTAATAAAACTGATGAATATATAGTTGATGCTACACCAGTAGCCTGCGATATCAATGTAATTAAGCAATTCATCAAAGATAAGCACTTAAAAAAACTTGGATTGAAATGGGGCTATTCTACTACTAAAAAACATTTTATTGGATATAAAGTCACTATTGTATTAGAAAAAACCACATTAACACCGGTTTCAATATTCATCCATCCAGGAGCCCCTAATGACGCGAAAATTTTTGATAGTATTTTAAAAGAATTGAAAAGAAGAAGACTTATTAAAAAAGGAGATAAAATCTACTTTGATAGAGGATATTTCTCACGTTATAACTACCAAATTGCAATTACTGTATATAGAATTGTTCCAATAATTTTTCTAAAATCAAACTATGATATTAATAAAATCAAAGAATCCATATCTCTTCCATTGGATTCTTACAAGGACATGAGTACTTTTGAAGAAACAAAAAATGAAATTATTGATCTCGTCAATCAAACTGTTGAAATTCTAACAAATTGGAAAGATTTAAAGCCAGACCGAGGTATTATTGAAGATTTTTTCAAAGTAGCGAAAGAAGCATTTGGGTTAGATAAATTCCACAGTTATACTGACAAATCCATGATGAAAAACATCATATTAGGACTATTATTAACTACAATCGTCGTACAATCAGGTTTTAAAACTAAAACACAATTACAACGACTAAGTGAAGGATACATTGACTTTGAACCACCTAAAATAAACAAAAAGAAAAAAAATGAAAAACCAGAAAAAAGTAACGAAGAAAATGATAACAAAAAGAACATAGAACCCCAACAAACATTAGTAACCAAAATCAAAGAGGAAATAACAACTTTATTTAATTTTACAAGCAGAAAATCGTCAAAATCAAAAAAGAATACTAATAATAGTTCAAAAAATTCAAAACCAATGACAAAAATAAGTAAATCAATTTTTACATTTAATTTAAAAATTGATATCCCATATTTATCAATATCAAGATTTTACAGTTGAATTCAAGTATTAATCATCATCACCATACAATAGTGA
>NZ_JAFRSC010000020.1 GCF_017427765.1 Methanobrevibacter sp.
ATGCCTTGAAATAGAGTTTGAAATTCCATCCTCCGCGTGAAGATGAGTAGGAGGAAAATGGTCTGTCATTAACAATTTTTGATGCCAAATACAATGAAGGAATGAACATGATTAAAATAAGATCTGAGATAATTATAGGCAACGCAGAGTTTAATCCTTCATATGTTCCAGACATGACAGTTCTAGCTAAATCAACGCCACCTACCAGATAAGTAACCATTATTATTGCTCCTCCAAGAATGAGCATTATAAAAAACGTTATTATTATAACAATTAACGGTTTGTACCATGCATAGTTCTCAAAAGTTGTTGGAAATGTTATATAGTCTGATATTTTATTTTTCATTGACATATTTTATCACACTTATATATTTTTATATAAACTGGATGAGAAAAACTCATCCATTTATTATCTTTTTTTTACTTATCATACTATTTTACTTTAACTGTTGTTTTTATTGTGTCTTTAAGATAAGTCACTTTAACAGTGTAAGTTTTGCCTTTTTTAAGCTTTTTGATAACATTCTTCTTAAGTGACTTTTGAGCAATACCTTTGGAGTTGGTTTTAACTTTATAAGTTTTGCCGTTGAACTTGAATGTTACTGTTTTACCTTTCTGGAGCTTACCGTTGATTTTAAGCTTTGCTTTTAAGGTAAATTTCTTGGCAGTCTTTTTAACAGTAACTTTACTGGCTGTTAAGACCTGTTTTACTGTAACTTTATTGGTATAGGTTTTACCATTGTAAATAGTTGTTACAGTGTATTTTTTAGGAATATCTGTTATTTTTATTTTAGCTATTCCGTTTTTATCTGTTTTAGCAGTTGTGGTCTTGCCGTTGATGACAAATATTACAGATTCGCCACTAACAGCAACTTTACCATCACTGGATACCACTTTTACTGTAAAGTATGACCCTCCTGCATAATCCACTGCAATATTTTTAGCAACGACTTTACGATTCTGTGAATCTAATCTTACAGTAACTTTGTTTTCATAGGTTTGATTATTATAAAGAGTTGTTATTGTATAAGTGCCAGGACCATCACTTATTTCCAATCCGGCAATACCTTCATTATCTGTTGTTGCATTGACTGTCTTTCCATTAATGGCAAACCCAACAGGTGCACCAGTAACTGCATGACCATCAGAAGTTACAACTTTAACACTGAAGAAAGATTTATTGCCATAGGCAACTGAAATATTGCTGTTTTCAGTGATTTTAGAATCATCAACAACTGTAAATGCTTTTATACAACACACGAATCCTTTTTCAGCTGCATCAGTCCAAGTGCCATTATAAAGGAATTCTGAGGAATTCTTTATGAAGTGCTGTCTTGAATATGCCAAACAAGGCAAGCAGTTAGATTTGATTTTAACAGTGAATTCATCCCCTTGTTTAATTGGAACATATGAATCTAATTTAATTGTATGATATCCTGCAAATGGAGAAAGGCCATTTTGCACATGCATCAATTTGTCATTGACATAAATTTCAACTGTGTAGTTACTGCCGGCATCCTTGAAATATGTTTCCACACCTGCAATCAAATCGTCTTCAATAGCTACAAAGTTGTTGCGGTATTCATTTAAATCATAAGTAATGAATGAACCCTGAAGATCATACTGGTAATTTTTGTTGTAATCAACATCATTTATGAATATGAATGCATATGCATCATTATTTTTCATGAATGTTGAGTCATAATAAGATATATAGAAATATCCTTCATTTCCGGCATCTTCTCCCCAGCTGTTTTTAAATAACCATGCACCATCGCCCGGAGGGGTTATCAAAAAGTTTTCTTTTGAATATGTGTCATCCCAACCGACTAAAACGACACCGTGGTTTACTTTCACGGATTCATCATCACAGTATTGTGCGCTTGTTTCTTCATTGAAATACGGTTCATCCTGTGCGGCGTAATATCTCACATATAAGGCCCCATATTTTAAGACAGCTTCTTTCACATGGCCAATATCAGTTGCATTTGCACATGGCTTTATGCAGACAATATCCTGGAAATGAATGCTTGAATTCACACCGATTGCCGGTGAAATTTTTCCAAGTTCATCATAGACATCAAATACTGATGGGAATACTCCTAACCAACTCAATGCATAATTTGCACCAATATTAAAGCCTCCCCCTTCATGAACATTTGTGGATCCATATCTATTGTACCTGAATGAAACATCAGCCATGTTATTTTCAGAAATATCCATTTCAACATCTAAAAATCTTAATATTGAAGATTCCATAGCTCCAGAAATACCGAATGACCAGCATACTCCTGATGAACCTTGGTTTCTGACTGGTGTTACCCATCCCCAATCACGCAGGTCAAATTGGGAAGGGATTGATTCCACTTCTATGCTGTTGTTGAATATTGGCAATTTCAATGCAGGAGTAACTGAAATCAAATCATAAAATGTATTGTTTAAACTGATTGAATCATTGAAAGAGTATACATTGTTTTCTAAAATTTTCATATTTCCATCGAATGCTGAATATATGTCATCATAAGTTCCGTTTAGATCAGAATTATTTTCAAACAGATTGTCTTTAATGTCGTAATCAGTATCATACATGTATATTGCGCCTCCATCCTGTGCGCTGTTTTTGATAAATTCAGAATTTTTCAATGTAAAGGTGGATGCATCCGCAAATATTGCACCTCCAAAGCTTCCTCTTTTGTCTTCATATACTGCAGAATTATTGTTGAATCTTGAATTTGAAACCGTCATGTTTGTCCAGGAGACATATATTGCCCCTCCATCAAAAACTGCAAGATTGTTTGTGAAGTTACAATTATACACGTCAAGAAGACCTTCCAATTGTAAAATGGCTCCTCCGAATTGGGAATAACAGTCAACAAAATTGGAATCTGTTATTTCAACGGTCGGGGTTTCACCTGAAGTGTATGCATCGGTATAAATTGCTCCTCCATTTTTTTCGGAGCCGACATTGCTAAAATTACAATTTTTTATATATGCTCCCTCTATTTCTTTCAGTCCGATAGCACCAGCTGTGAGGTTGGCATGCAAATTGATAAATGTGGTGTTTACAATCTCCAATCTTCCGCTTCCCATAATTGCAGTAGTGTATTTAGAGGTGGTATTTGCAAATATTGAGTTGAAAACACCAGTGAATGATAGTCCTTCGGTTTTAATAAATCCCCATTTTAAATTTTTAGAACTTCTCATCAGGGAATTGTTGAAGATTAAATTAGACCTGTGTCCAAAGATTACTCCTTCTGAAGCTGTACAGTCAAGGAATTTATCATCATTACTGTTATAAGTTGACAGTACAGTTAAAATTATTCCATATTCAGCTGCACAGTTTTCAAAAGTCACATTATTTGTTGTTACTGTAGATGCTGAATTGATATATAAAACACTGCCGGAATAGGAGTTGGCGTTTTTGAAAACCAGATTATTTATGGTAATGTTGGTTCCGGAAATCTCGAATATTGCTGATAAATTATTTGCATCAATAACATGGTTGTTTCCGTCAATGACAAAATTATTTTTTACAAAACTGATTCGGGTAAAGTTATCAGTATTATTGTCGAATTTATAATCATGAGTTATTTCTAAAATATCTGTAGAACTGTTTATATCATTTTCCAATTGAGTAAATGAATTTTCACTTAAATTATCATTTCCTGTCGGATTTTGATTATGTTCGCCTATGATATTCTCTTCCATGATTTCCAAATGTTCTCCATTATCTTCACTCAAATCATCATCTGAAATTGAGTCTGATGCGCAAACTGCACCTAAAGATATAAATAGAATTAAAATTAACATTATATAAAAATGTTTTTTCATTTTACCTCCTCTTAAAAGATTTTTTTAATATTTTTCTTTAATTTTTCAATTTGGCGAATTTTATAAATTTTTGAGTAGATTTTGATATTGTTGTTATACTAAATGAATATTTTGCAAAATCTGAATTAATTTAAAACAGCAGTGTTGCTATACCGAAAATTACTGGCAGAATACCTACAAAATCCCAAATTAAATGCACCAAATAAGATATAGTGATATTCTTTGTTTTTACATAAATTAATAGAAATACAATAGAACCTATACCTATTGTCAATATTAAATCTGCAATATTGGATCCGTATGCTGATATATGTGCCCGTGAAAATATCAGCTGTGAAACAATAATTCCTACAATTATCGCACCTTTACGGCCAATATACTTATATGTAAAAATCATAGGCAGCACAATCCCTATGAATTTGAATAATTCTTCACCAACAAGTTGTATAATAGTGGATAGAATCGTAATTATTGGAGTGCCCACATATGGTTTATGTGACTGTGAAGGAATTCCAAATACTTTTGCAATTAAAGTGGCTATACCCATTACCAGGAAAACACTTATCAAACCAATGATTATAATTTTTATATCATTTTTTTTCAGGTTTTCTGAAAATCTCTGATAAGTTGCCCTCTAAAGAATACCATACTGCAATTAAAGGTATAAAACATGATAATATTGCTTTTAGAAGCACCATGTCTCCAAATTCAATGAAAGGTATGCAGAATGTTAAACAAAGTCCGAGAAATAATGCAATTATTTTTGAGTAACTAAGTTTAGGATTTCCATTGTAAAACGGAATATCATGCTCCGTATCTTCAAATCTGAAATAATCATTTTTCATTATAACTTATTCTATTCATAATCATATATATATTTAAATTTAAGGAAGTATCACAACACAATTATATGAATCCGTGTTCTGTTTAATGTATGCATATGTTCCTATTTACTATATGCACTTTAAGACTTGAATCATTAATAATCCAATAAAAATATAAATATGTTGCATATGCCTAATATTATTACGCCAACAGTAAACATGAACTGGTTAAAAAGAACCAAAAATTGCATAATCCTGATCCACTTTTATTGATTGAGGATGTTAGAAATAGATGTTGTAAAGGAGATTTCTGAACCTAAATATATTGATTACCAACAGAAATTAATTTAGAATAAATTATATCATTTATGATTAATGAATGCATATAATTTTCATGAAAACAATTAAATATGTTCAAATTAATAGTTTTTAATAATGTACAGTTTTTTAATTTGTCTTGCAGTATTAATTGCATCATATTTCATTTATGGTAAAGTTTTAGAAAAAGTCGCAGGTATTGATGAAAACATGCAAACACCAGTTCATAGGTTTGAAGATGGTGTTGATTATATGCCAATGTCTCGAATTAAAGCATTTTTAGTTCAGTTTCTAAATATTGCCGGAACAGGACCAATATTTGGAGTGATTCAAGGTGCATTATTCGGTCCTGCAGCATTTCTATGGATTACACTGGGTACCATTTTCATTGGTGCAGTGCATGATTTCTTCTCAGGGTTCTTATCTTTACGGGATGACGGTTCCACCATGCCTCACATCATATCCAAATATTTGGGCACCACTGCGCAAAAATTCATTGCAGTCGTCACTGTCATAACAGGGATTTTTGTGGGGGCTGTGTTTTCAACAGGCTCTGCGGCCCTTCTCAGTAACTTGACAAGCATTCCATTATATATTTGGACAGCAGCAATATTTGGTTACTTCATTATTGCCACATTACTGCCAGTAGATAAGATTATCGGAAAAGTGTATCCTATCATGGGAGTGTTGTTCATGATAATGGTGGTTTTAATAACCGGAGCCGTAATATTAAATCCGGGATACACCATTCCTGAATTTACAACACAGGGTTTATACTTGTCTGACAATCCGATTTTCCCATTCCTGTTCGTTACAATTGCATGTGGTGCTATTTCCGGTTTTCACGCATCACAGTCACCTATTGTTGCAAGATGCATAAAAACTGAAAATGATTCAAGACCAGTATTTTTCGGTGCAATGGTTTTGGAGGGTATAACTGCTCTTTGTTGGGCAGCAGTCGCATTAGCATTTTTCCATGGCCAACCGCAACTTGGTGCAATATATGCCGCAGCACCTGCCGTTGCAGTTAATGAAATGGCTACAAAACTACTTGACCCTATTGGTGTGATTTTAATCATTATTGGTATTGTGGTCTGTCCAATTACAACTGGAGACACTGCACTTCGAAGTTCCAGAATCACATTAGCCGATGAATTGCACATCAATCAGGATAAATTCCTTTCAAGATTGAAACTGGCTCTCCCAATATTTGTACTGTCCTATGCATTGACTTTCATTGACTTTAACCTGGTGTGGAGATATGTTGCATGGGCTCAGTTAATAATAGCTGTCAGCGTACTTCTTTCAGCCACAGTTTATCTGATGAAAAAAGGAAAATTGTATATAATAACACTACTTCCGGCTGTTCTCTGTATTTTAATTACTATAGGATATATTTTACAGGCCCCTGAAGGATTACAGTTGCCATCTATGATTGCAAATGCAATAACTATTGTTGCAACGGCTATTATTACAGTAATATTCGTGAAAAAATACAGAAATATTTAAACCCTGAATTGAAGTTCAACCATTTAAATTAGAGATACTTGTACAGCTTCAAATTCAGCGATTTTCATGAAATATTAGGGAAACTTTAAAAATTAATAAAAATAAAATTTTTAAACATAAGGAAGTGTGTCAAATGAGAAATATTGTTGTAGTCGAATGTATATCTACAGGAACAAATTATATTCAAGACATCGTTGCAAGAAATTATAATCCAATCGTTTTGGAAATGGCTGAATCCGGTGATAATGAGGAAGCATTGCTTTATAAAAAAATAGTTCATGATAGTTATGAGCGAATCAAACATGATTTTGATTTAATTCATGAAAAAGATACTTATGAAGAAACATTGGCAATGGTTAAAGAATTGGATCCAGTTTTGGTGGTTCCTGGAAATGAGAAAGGAGTCATTCTTGCAACTAAGCTGGCTAACGATTTGAATTTATTATGTAATCCTATTGAAAACCTTGATGCATTCACTCTAAAAAATGAAATGCAAAACAGATTGGCTGAAAATAATCTACGGTCAATTAGGGGACGTGTTGTCAAGTCTGTGGAAGAAGCAGTTGACTATTATGACAGCGAAGGTTTAAAGGAAGTTGTTGTAAAACCGATATACGGTGCTGCTTCCGTTGGTGTGAATATTTGCCAAAACAGACAGGAAATGATTGATTCCATTTCAAAGGTATTTAATCAAAAGGGTTACTACGGCAATGAGTCCGCAGAACTCCTTATTCAAGAACGCATAAACGGTGATGAATATGTTGTAAATACCGTTTCCTGTGGAGGCGTTCATAGAGTCACTCTCATTTGGAAATATAACAAAATCAAGACTTCAGAAGGAGGCCACATCTATGATTCTTTTGAATCAATTAATGAATTGGATCTTGGTGAAGCGAAACTTGTCGAATATGCATATGACGTTGCCGACGCTTTAGGCATTCAATATGGTCCTGTTCATGGAGAATACATGATTGATGAAAAGGGTCCTGTCCTGATTGAAGTAAATTGCAGACCATGTGGGGCAAACATGGATGCAGATTTTTTAGACAGTTTTTCAGGCCAGCACGAAACTGACAGTTCTCTTGATTCTTATTTAAATCCAAAAAAATTCGATTATGAACTTAAAAAAGGATATAAGTTATTTGGCCATGCAGCATTAAAACTGTTCATAGTCCCAAATGATTTGATTGCAGAATCCTCACCGATGAATCATATCAGTAACAAACTTAAAAGCCATTATAAAACAGCTCTTGATCCAATTAATGAAACCCAACCTTTCTTAAAAACTCAGGACCTGGAAACAAGTTGCGGAACAGTTTTCTTATCTCACAGTGACGGATACCAGGTAAAAAAAGACCTTGATTTTTTACGAAGCATTGAAAAGTATGCATTCCAGTTGGTTTTAAGTGAAGGATTAGATAAGGAAACCGAGATTGACGAAGATGAAACATTTAAGGACATCCACTATTTATTGGAGAATGCCCCTGTTTATGGAACAACCCTTTTTGTCACTGATTCAATTTTTGATGATGTTGATTTGCTTCAAGTCACTCCGGATAAGTTAGATGCATTAAATGGAGAGTTTGATTGTGTTGTGGTCAACCTGAATAAGAGCATTCTCGATAAAAAGGACGATTATATTGCAAGCTTGTTTTTAAAAATATTCAACAAGGTTAGATTAAGCGGTCTGGTTTTCATTCCAAAATCCACCTATGGATTGCTTCCAAATGGAAGAGTGGGTGCTGAAGCACTTGTCCGAGTTATGGATTTGAAAATAGAATTGCCTTTGCATAACTTGCCAAGAATGATAATTGCATCAAAAAGATAATGATTTGAATGACATATGAAAGGAATTTTAATTTATTAAACAGTAAGTTTAAGGAATTGTTCTTTCCAACATTGATGGCTTCAATTGCAGGCAATTTTGCAATTCTTGCAGATGCATTTTTCATTAGTCTGTTTATGGGGTCATCATATCTATCAGTAGTCCAAAGTATTGAACCTCTGGCGGCTTTTGTAAATGTTGTTTATTGGCTTATCGGTTTGGGAGGAAGTATCCTGTGCACATGCGCTAAAGCCGAATTCGATGATGATAAGGCAAATGAGATATTCACGATTTCAATCATTTTGGTGGTGCTGATTTCAGTGTTGATTACCGTTTCAGGTGTTCTCTTTCCCGACTTCTATATGCAGGTATTATGCAAATCCCCTCAAATAAGACCTCTTGTCAGCCAATATTTCTTTTTGTATCTTATTGGAATACCGTTTACATGCTTCATGATTTGTTTTGCATATTTCATCAAAACAGATGGTTTTATTCAACTGCAGTTTAGGGCATTTTTAATGAACAATGGTGTAAATGTCATTTTTGACATTATATTGATGAAATTCTTAAATTTTGGCATTCAGGGTGCAGCACTGGCAACTACAATTGGTGCTGTAACATCTGCAATTTATATTCTCACATATTTCCTTGATTCAAAAGGGACATTAAAATTTATCAAGTTCAAATCTTCTCAATTAATCAGCAATCTGATTGATATTTCTAAAGCAGGATTTTCAGGCGCTTCAATTCCATTATACACAACCATTAAATTAGTATTCCTAAACGCATTAATAACTTCCATTTTAGGTGAGATGGGTCTTGCAGCCTTTAATATGTGTTATAATACACTATTTTTAGTTACCATATTTATTTTCGGAACTACACAATCGATCCTACCAATTGTGGCTCTTTATTTCAAAGAGGAAGACTACAATGGTGTTGAATATGTTGTTAAAAGATCATTGAAGATCGTTACAATTTTCGGAATATTCTTCACCGTGTTGTTTGCAGTATTTCCTCAGGCGATATTATTCTTATTTAATGTAAAAAATGCTTCTGACATTCCTTTGGTTTTGAATGCCGTTAGGATTTATTCTTTAAGTATTTTAGGTTATGCACTTAATTTCCTATACATTTTTTACACTCAATCAGTACAGTATAATAGGTTATCAAATGCAATAACTGTTCTTGAAGGGCTGATTCTTCCTATACTATTAGCAAATATCCTGGTCTATTTTTTAGGTGCAAATGGATTTTGGATTTCATTTTGCGTAAGCGAAGTTGTGACACTGCTATTCATATATTTATACTCAAGATATGCCAATAGAAAGTATAATGATGAATATGAAGGTTTCTTTTTGATAAAACAAAATGATAATGGAAAAATATTCGAGTACACAATTAATGGGAATATTAATGATGCAGTTAATCTATCTGCTGAAATTCAGGAGTTCTTGTCTGAAAACAAGTCTGCAACATTGGTTAGTATGGCTATTGAAGAAATGCTAACCAATATCATTAACATTAATGAAAATGTCGATACGATTGATATTATTGTTAGAGATAGCGATGAATACATATTGATTTCCATTAAAGACTCAGGCATTGACTTCAACCCTATAGTTGAGAATGATAATCTTGAATTTGACAATATCTCTGTTTTAAACAAAATAGCTTATAAAGTGGATTATTCAAGGATATTGGGTTTAAACAGTACTGTAATTACTATTAAAAATAATTAAAGTGCGACATTTTTAAAGCTGTTTGCTTTTACACATTGATGTATCGATTCATTGTGAATAGAATGTTACAGTTTTAATTTAAAAATTATATTTGAGACAATGAAAATATTTAATTAATATAACTTCTAGAAAAGTAGTGTAGAGAGAAAAGTGATACAACTATCTCATAAGTATTCATATAACAATCTAGTTTTAATATAATCAGTAATTCCCATAGTAAACATTTCATATTTTTTATTATATAAAATAAAAACTAACTGAAATAGCACAACATTATCCACAAATTTAATTAACCAACCACATCTAAACTATAGTATAGAAAGGTTAAGAGAAGAATAATTAATTGAAATTTAAAGTGATATAAATGATGGCACCATCGGAAATATCAATTACTTATAATTTGTTCTTGTTTACAGTTTATTAAATCAAAAATTAAAGAAATAATACTTTTAATCAATAGAGTTTTCAATAGTCTAAATTATCCATATCTCATCCTATGTGATTCCAAATCAATAATATGGAAAATTAGATTTGAAATATATCTTGCAAAACTTTAAATATGGATAAAATAAACAGCCCCATATTTATACCCGCTTTTTGAAAAAATCCATGATTGCAGTGCTTTTTCACATTATTAATTTTCCTAATTTAAGTGCAGCTTTTGGGGATATTTCAATTATTTTTTTAAGTACTTTATTAGCAGAAATCTCATCAAAGCTTTCTTCCTGAAGTGCATGACAAAGCTCATTAAATTCTTCATCAGACAGGGAATATATATAATCCTGCACTTCTTTATATCCTTCATAGTCAAGTTCTTCACGAACCATTTTATCATATAATTTTAAGAATTTTTTAGAGCAATCCTCTTTAATAGCCTGAGCCGCTACCTGACCGGCATACATTCCACCAATCATGCCCGGAATAATTCCTTCACCGGTTAATGGGTTTACCTGACCTGCCGCCGCTCCGACAACCATAATATTGTCGTCATAAAGTTTTTTGGTCATTCCTCCAGCCGGATCTCCCCCCACATTTAATTCGACAGCTTGAGCATTTTTTAAGTATGGAGACTTGGCGATGAAATCATCCAGGTATTCTTTAGCTGTTTTTTCTGCTTTGTGAGGAAGAATCCCCAAACCGACATTTGCAATGTCATCTCCTTTAGGGAAAATCCATGCGAATCCTCCAGGAGCACATGATCCGAAATGAAATTCACTGATACCTGGTTTTTCGAATTCAACATTACACATTTCGTATTGTACACAGGATCCCATTTCTTTTGCTTTTGCAGCCGGTAAAAGACCTGCCCATCTTGCGACATGTCCTTCAGGACCGTCAGCTGCAATCAGTATTTTACATTTGAAATCCTGTTTTTTACCCATGGATTCTGTTTCAACAATAAAACCGTTTTCAATTTTTTCGATACCGGTTACTAAAGTTTTAATTCTGATTTCGGCACCTGCTCTTGCAGCATCCATAGCCATATGTTTATCAAATACTTTTCTTTCAAGGACACAATCTGCTTCAGAAAGATTTACTTCATCTTTTGTTAACCATATGTCTGTTCCGTCAGGTGTTAGAATTCTTATACCATCAATTCTTTTGGCAATCCAACGAGGAGAAAGTTCGATTCCCAATTTTTCAAGACCTGCAACCGGTACCTCTTCAGCACATCTTTTTGGTGAACCTATTTCAGATTTTTTATCCATTAAAATAACTTTTGCGCCACCTAATGCAGCGTGTTTTGCAGCGCTTGAACCTGCAGGTCCGGAACCAACAACTATTACATCAGTTTCAATCATATAATCATTCCTCCTTTCCAAAGCATCAATTGGACATGCATTAATGCATGTATCAAAATCTTTACAGTCGTCATCGTTAAAGACTAATGAATATTCCCTAACTTGAATCAAATTTCTTGGACATAGTCTACATATTATTTTTTTCTTCTTTTATTTAATTAACTTATGTTTAAGATAAATTTTTTATGAGGGCATTTACGATGATAACCCAACAGATTTAACATTAACATTTGCAATTTTAAAAGCTGTTTTTCCTTAATAATTTTGTCCTATTTATCTAATTTGAAATGTGCCAAAAAATATTAATACCCTGGAAAAATATAAAAATCTAATATGAAAATTTGGAACCCTGTAGCATTCTTTATAAGTTTAATAATGAGTCTAGTAATGGCTTTAATCTTTGCTGTGCCTACTGGAATGCCTCTTTGGTTATGTGTAGCATTATGGCCAATCAGATGGCCAGTAGCATATTTTTTTGCTAACTTTATTTGCAATCCGTTAGGGTTTAAACTGGCCGTTAAAGTATTTAACTTCCAACCAGGACAAAAAACAGGAATTTGGAATCCAGTGCCCTTTTTTATTAGTTTGCAAATGAGTTTTATCATACCCCTAATTTTTGGTGTGACTACAAATTTACCATTTGACGAATTTTTATTAATGTGGCCAATTCGTTGGTTTGTAGCTTATTGTTTAATTAATTTCATTGTAAGACCTCTGGCTTTCAAGTTAGCGTTTAAAGTATTTGGTTTTAGTCCGGAAAATGCTTAATACTAATAAATTGAATTTTTATTTGCGAATGAAATAATCCTACCATTACCATGTTATAATCTATCCAATTCGCCCAGGCCGATCCGATGCCAACCAAAGGGATGTATCTGTGTGAGACCTGGGCGAATAGAATTGGCGAGCATATACTATATAGAGGAACCGACCCTCGCCGATCGGTTCCGTAAGGTAAACATGTAAAAAAGTTAATACCTACTGAAATATCACAACCTTATCCACAAATTTAATTAACCTGCCAAATCTAAACTATAATATAGAAAGGTTAAGAGAGAAATAATTAATTGAAATTTAAAGTGATATAAATGATGATTCCAACAATACCTACTCCTGAAGAAATCCTTGATAAGGGATTCAGCAGAGGTAAAAAACAAGCGGACTTGATGAGGTCTCAAAAGATACCTAAACACCTGAAAGGAAAAAGAATTGAAGAGAGAAGAGTAGTTACTTCATGTCAGGTCATTAAAGATAAATTAAAATCAATTATTGATGCAGTTCCGGAAATTGAAAGCTTACACCCATTTTATCAGGACTACATTGACATTACTGTCGGTGTGGATGATATGAAACAAGCATTGGGAGCACTTAACTGGGCTTATGGAATTATAACCCAACTTGAAAAGGAATACGGCTCAAAAATCAGAAAAAATCCATCTGAAAAAGCAACTGCAATTCAAAAACAGGCATACGGCAGAATTTCATCAGTTGTAAACAAAATCAAAAAGGATTTGGACTTTTTGGACTTTGCAAAGCAAAACTTAAGAAACATGCCGACAATCGATTTTGATGCGACAACAATAGTAATTGCAGGTTTTCCGAATGTGGGCAAATCAACTCTTTTAAGACAGCTCAGCAGTGCCGATCCGCAGGTTGCAAACTATCCGTTTACAACAAAAGGTATCCAAATCGGACACACTGAAATTCATTGGAGAAGCATACAAATTATTGACACTCCCGGATTGCTTGACAGACCTGTTTTGGAGATGAATGATATTGAAATGAACGCTATTGTAGCTCTGGAGCATCTTGCAGATGCTATACTGTTTATTTTTGATGCGTCTGAGACATGCGGATTCCATCTGGACAATCAGTATAACCTGTTAAAGCAGATTGAAAAGATATTTTCCGAAATTCCGGTTTATTACTTATTTAACAAAATGGATCTTGTTGAAGACAAAGAGCACCTTAACGAATATATTGATGATATGGACAAGTCAATTTTCATATCTGCTATTGAAGGTGAAGGTGTTGAGGAAATAAATAAGGTCATACGTTCCATTAAGAAAATAGACCGTACAATTGAAGAAGATGACGATGAGTATTATTAATACTCATTTTTAAATTTTTAGACATAATTCCAACCAGCCACCATTAAAATGACATATTTTGAAAAAATCCCATATATGTAAAGACAATACCTCAAAAAGTTTTTTAAACAAGAAAAATAAACAATAAACATAAAAAAAATTTTTAACTAGGAGATAATTTAATATGAAAATTACAGTTGCCGGTGTAGGATATGTAGGGCTTTCACTTGCTGTTCTACTAGCTCAAAAACATGAAGTTACAGCTATTACAACAACAGAGTCAAAAGCAGAAAAGTTAAATCAGTTTATCAGTCCTATCCAAGATGATGAGATAGAAAGATTTTTTAAAGAGACTCGTGACGGACAAAGAGAACTGAATCTTCACACAACTACCGACAAGGAAGCAGCATATAAAAGTGCTGAGCTTGTCATTATAGCTACACCAACTAATTACGATGACGTTAATCATTTCTTTGACACATCAGCTGTTGAAGATGCTATAGAATGGACTCTTAAGGTCAATCCGGATGTCCTTATGGTTATAAAATCAACAATACCTGTAGGATATACAGAATCTGTCCGTGAAAAGTACGGAGTTAAAAACATAATATTCAGTCCTGAGTTCCTGCGTGAGTCAAAAGCACTTTATGACAATCTCCATCCAAGCCGTATAGTTGTCGGATGTGACGATGAGCAGAAAGAAGAAGGAGAAATGTTTGCAGAACTTCTTTTGGAAGGTGCAAGAGAAGAGGAAAAAAGAGCAGGTTTGCCTGAACAGGACATTCCAATCCTATTGGCCCACCTAACCGAAGCCGAAGCAATCAAGCTGTTTGCTAACACATATCTTGCTGTAAGGGTGAGCTACTTTAATGAACTTGACACTTATGCCCAGACCAAAGGGCTTGATACACAGATGATTATAGACGGAGTATGTATGGACCCACGTATCGGAGGACACTACAACAATCCTTCATTCGGATACGGAGGATACTGCCTGCCTAAAGATACAAAACAGCTTCTGGCAAACTATAAGGATGTTCCACAGACCATGATAAAGGCTGTTGTTAACTCCAACGTTGTTCGTAAGGAATTTATTGCTGACCAGATTATTTCCAGAAATCCGAAAACCGTTGGCGTTTATAGACTTACAATGAAGAGTAACAGTGACAATTTCCGTGCGTCCGCTATACAGGGCGTTATGAAACGTATAAAAGCAGAGGGAATTCCAATAATTATCTATGAACCAACACTGGAGAATGGAAGCGAATTTTTCAAATCAGAAGTTGTAAATGATATTGACCGCTTTAAAAGCGAAAGTGATGTCATTCTTGCAAACAGATTTGATTCCGATATTCTCGGTGACGTTGTAGATAAGGTCTACACAAGAGATCTCTTCAGAAGAGATTAAAACTACGTAAAAAACCGAAAAACTACCATACACCATTTACTATTTCTTTTTTTTTCAAACTTGATTGCTGCAAAATTAATTTATACCATATTTTCCAAAGATATCTTTAAGCATTAACGTTGAGGCATCGTGATGGATATAAAAAACAATCTGATTTTAACATTATATACCGTAATAATAGGAGCCATAGCAGGTCTGATTATTTGGTGCTTTATAAGAGGCATGAACCTTGGAATTGATTTTCTGTGGAGCTATCTGCCGGGACTGATTAATTTCAAATATTATACAATTGTTGTATGTTTAATTGGCGGTATTTCAATCGGGTTGTGGAAAAGCAAATACGGAGACAGCCCCCAGGAGTTAGAAGAAGTTATAAAAACTGTAAAAAAGAATAACAGATACTCATACAATAATCTGTTCCCGTCTATCGTCTCCTCAATATTTCCGCTTATACTCGGCGCCAGTATAGGGCCTGAAGCCGGACTGACAGGCATCATTGCCGGGCTGTGCACATGGGCGGGCGACAAGTTAAAGATATTTAATAATGAGCTTGAAGAGCTGGCGCAAATCGGTATTACAGCAACTTTAGGAACAATATTTGCATCACCTCTATTCGGTTTTGTCGAGCCAATAGAAAATGAAGAAAGCACATTGCCTAAAACATCAAAGAACATATTGTATTTTGTTGCAATATTGAGTTCATTTGGAATATTTATCTTCTTAAACCGTATAACGCATAACCATGCCGGTCTGCATTCAATCGGAACTGCCACACTTGCCAATCTGAATTATCCAGGCATAATATTGTTAATAATTTTGGGAGTGGCTCTTTCATATGTCTTTTTCATCAGCCAAAAGTTATCCAAAGCAATGTTCAAGAGTCTGGAAAACAATTATATCCTAAAGGGAGCCATTGGCGGGTTAATGCTTGGTATAATAGGAACACTTCTGCCTCTTACAATGTTTTCGGGAGAAAAGCAGATATATCTTCTGCTGGATAATGGCATGCAGATAGGATTAATAATTCTGATTTTAACAAGCTTAATAAAAATAGTTCTCACCAATGTCTGCATTGAAAGCGGACTTAAGGGAGGGCAGTTCTTCCCTCTGATATTTTCCGGAACCGCAATGGGCTATGCCATGAGCGTTCTTTTAAATATGGATCCGATAATTTCAATGACAATCGTCACAACGTCATTTATGGCTAGCATCCTAAGAAAACCGATTGCAGTAGTGTTGCTTTTAATGATAATATTTCCAATGAATCTGATTCCTCTGATGTTAATATCTGCCGTAGCAGCATGTTTGGTTAAAATACCACAATTTCTGGAAGCCACACCAGATGCTGAGTAAAATTTATAAGAAAATAGAAAAATAATAATTAATAGGTGATATTATGGGATTATTTGACAGATTTAAAAAATCAAAAAATGATGAAACTAATGGAAACGGCACTGAAAGAGTAATCATAGCCGGCAGTCCGCAACAGATAAAGGAAGAGCTTAAAGTGGATTCCTCCAATGTTGATGTTGAGTCTGTTTGCAGATACTATGACAATGGAAAGTGTAATGTTGAAACACCAAGCTATCCGTGTTCATTTAAAAATCCTCAAAACTGTGAAAACTGTCCAGTTTGGAGATACAATGCACTTGGTGATGTATCAGCACTATTTTAAGTGAAAATAGTTTTGATGATGTTACTGTTTTCACATTAACATATGAAATTAATGATTAGAATTTCGTCACAGTTTCGTCAATACATTGATAATAATTATCAATAACTTCTTTTTTTCTTTTAATTTAATGATATGGAATTAACATTAACTGCAAGGGTTTCACACATCGAATCTAATTTTAAATAGGGATATATATGAAAGAGTTGAAAAGTAAGCTTTTCAATTAATAATACTATCATTAATGAAAAAATTAGAGTAATATGAAATAACAGAATAACCCTTAAAAAATAAATTATTGAACCCCACCAACCATCATAAGCTGGTAAAAGTTCAAAAACGGTCAAATAAACAATATCTTAAAGTAATTCACAAAAGAATTATTTAATATTATCCACTTTAGAAATCATTATTTCAGCTTCGGATTTAAACCAATCAAACAAAGCAGGATTTTCTGGCTTATAATTATTTATTCCATCCCGATAGAAACTTAACATCCGGTCATAGAACTCCGGTTTTCTGGTGAGAATGAAATTATATGCATACATAATGCTTGAGCAGAGAAAATAATTGGCATCCACCTTTGCAGGTTCAACTGTCATTTGTTGTTCGCCCCATTGAAGCTGACACTCAAGCATGTCCTTCAGTGCACCATTTTCACAGGCTTTTTTAAACTGCATGTCATAATCCATATTATTGCCCCTTAATTAGTTATCTAAACATGCGTATGCAATCTTCACACACTGCTGAACCCTCAGTAGGATCGTTCATTTCCATCATGCGCAATCTTGCTTCATAATCCGGACCTAATAACATTGTATGGTCCCTATACCATAATCTGTATTCTTTTGAGCTATAAAAAACAGAATTTGGAACAAAAAATGATTTGTCGATGTTTAGAGGTTTATTGCACACATCACAAACTGGAGAACTAGTTTGAAGAAGATGTTGTTTTTCTCTTAATGGAAGTATGCCTTTGTCGTTTGTTTGCTTTTTTACGTTGCTGGTTGTTTCTTTTTTTCCAAATAATTTATCTAAAAATCCCATACTTTAACCCCTTAAAGTTTTATTGGACTATATTTAATTGTATTTATATACCTTTATAAATAAATTACTATAGTTCAAAGTTAAAGCTTACAGCGGTAAATTTCATGCCGCTGTCCCTGATTTTTTTGGATTTTATGTCAACATTTCCGTATTTCTTTAAGAAAGTATTGATTTCATTTGAAACGGCATGGTAATTTTTTCTCTCATAAACTCGGTAATTGCCCATGAATTTAACTTTTTCACTGGTATTTAGAACATTGACTCTGTCCATTCTGAATGACTCGTTGTTCTTCTCTAAAACTGAATTTACTTTGGTTACTATTTCCTCTTTGATTTTCGCTTTTTCCTCATCGCTAATCATGATAAATCCCCCTTATTATTTATCTGCACACATCATTGGTTTTTAAATCCGCCAGATGTTAGAAAAATAATTCAAAAAAAAATTTTGTAATAATAATTTTACGTGACTTCATGCCTTAAATGCATTATATATACATGCAATAGCTATTAGAGCAGATCCTGTTGCAGCAATATATCTTTTAAATACAAAAACAGTAACAAGTGCAAGCAACAAACATAATATTCCTACAATTAAACTTCCCATTGATTTAACCATTCTATCACCATAATATATTTTAATTTTAATGATATTTAAAATAGATTATAGGATTGGCCAGTTTCAAGAAAAAAATCTAAAAAAATAAGTAATGGGGAAAAATGCCCCAATTATTTTGTTAATAAGAAAATTCAAATTTTAGAATGCAATAGCTTTAACATTGTTGTTTTTGTTGAAATCATTTAATGCTGAAAGCAATTTGGCGGAGTCCATGTTGGTTGAATCTTTCGCCCAAACAACTACAACATATTGTTCTCCATTAACATCAATCACTTCTGAAACACCATGAGTTGCATGGTCATAGTCAGTGAAGTTTGCGATGTGGTCTGAACCTACATCAACTTTTAAATCATCATCAGAGAATAAATATTCTCTTCCGTCATGATGGATTACATGATCTAAAACGTCATCGTTTTCAACATCATCGTAGACATCGTCATTTACGTTTTTGTAAATTGAAATTCCTGCGTCCTGATTACCGTTTGCATATACTGAGTAGTATTGTCCATTGTAGATTCCTTTGTATGTATCATCTATTTTAAAATCGTTTACACTTGCAGCACAAACGCCGCCGATTAAAAGTGCAGAAACGACCAGTGCGAAAAATATTTTTTTAATATCCATGTTATCACCTGTTTTTTTAATATAAGAGAAGTATCGTGAATGTAAATCCTCTCTAAGTACAATTAAGTATATGAAACTGTCAGCATATAAAGTTTTTCGAATGTAAGTGCTCACTTGCATATTTATATGGAAAATAAAGGATTAATAATTAGTTATAGTTTAAAAAAAATGTTTTAATACCCTATTTAAAATTAAAAAGGTTTTGACTTTCTTTAACATGTGCGCTCAATCACCAGATTCAACTACAGCAATATTTCAAACAGAAAATTAAAAAGTATTCAAAAAACTATATATTATTAACATCAATAATTCTATATAGGTGAATTTAAATGAATAAGAATATAATAATCGCAATTTTAGTTATTGTCATCATAGCTGTTGTTGCTGCTTTTGTATTTACACAACCACAAGAAACAACTGATGGTAAATTAAATACACAAATCTCATTTTTAAGCGGAACTACCTTAAAAAATGGAGAACAAGTGCAATTCGAACTTAAAGATTTAAAAGGAAATGCTGTTTCCGGTCAGGAAGTAATCATTTCATATGAAGAAAAAGAAGGTCAGGTTCAAAACTACAGTATTATTACCGATAGCCAAGGAAAAGGTTATTTAACATTAAACGGTGAAAGTGCCGGAGACCATAAAATAGCAGTTAAATACAATGGAAGTGAAAAATACAACGGTTGTACTGCAGAACAGACCATAAAAATCGAAGATGGTACCTCAACCGAACAAACTAACACTACCCAAAATTCAACCGCAAGCACAGTCAAATACAACAACGCAACACAATCCCAATCCAACTCAAATGTAAAACAAACATACTATGATGCTGAGTTAAATGTAGAGTAATATTCAAAACTTTAAGTATACTGGAAAACAAAGTAAATATGCTAATGAAAATGAGTTTTATGATGATGTGAGAGTAAGTGAAGATTATGATGATGCAGAACACATCAGAGATCAACAATTCACATGGATTAATAAGGTGAAATCATGGCTAAAAAATATCCTATGACTTATGATGAATTCGAAAGAAGAGTAATGGAATTATTATTTGAGGGTATGGACTCTTTAGAAAAAAAGGAAACTGAAGATGAATTAAAAGAGTTATTGGAATTTGATTCTGATTTCATTAAGAATTTGTATAGTTCTACATGTGGAGCGTATGACAGGGATGATGAATATCCTGAAGCATATTTTGAAGATTTCTTGTTGAAATCTAGAGTAGTTAGTACAATATTAATGTCATTATGATTTGGGGGTGAAAATTATGTTAAGTTTTGTTGGTGATCATACTGAAGAAATTATAAATTTTCCAAATGGAATGTGTGTAAAAATTGACTTTGGAAATATAGAGCGTGATGACTTTGGAGGATTGAATTCCTGTAATATGAACGATTATCGTAGAGTTAGATTATATGATAAAGATAAAAATTTAATTTCTGAAACTATTGAAGAAAACCCTCATTTCTGTCCAGGACGTGGGTCTCTTCCAGATGAATTTGTTGAAGGACAAGATCCTAATGTTATTTTTTAGTTGAATATTAACTTTTTTTTACTTATTCTTTTACTTTTCAATTGGGGTCTCCCTAAGTTTTTTTATAATTTAATAACTCAATATTATATTATACAAACTAACTGGTTTGTATATTCTTTTATTCAATTGGTTTTATGTTGTGATTCTATTATTCGTTTAAATCGAATGTTTTGTAGAGTAATATTCAAAACTAATGGTGAAATGTTAACTCCAATAAAATTAAGGATAGTGGGATACAAATGAAAAGAGCTGAAGTAATTAATAGAAATTATTTAGTTGATCATGCTGAAGATATTATTAATAATACTGATGTAATATTCCCTTATTGGTTATGGTCAGGATCACATAGTGAAACTACTGATGGGGAATTTTTATTAAATATATTCAAACGCATCGAACAAAAACAGCTTTATGAGTCTGGTAATTGGAATATTTTCGGTAGAGGTGATCCTTGGATTGGTCCTGGTGAAACTTGGGAGGAAGCTGAAGATCGTATTGTCAGAGAATATTGTGAAGCTACTGGTCATTGGGATTTATTCATCTGGAATGAAGTGAAAGAATGAAACTTTTAGAAATGGATGGTTTGTTTATAGCTGAGCATATTGATGAGTTAGTAACTATTGAGGATTATGTTCCCGTATCATTTGTACAATATGATAAGCATCATGAAAGATGTGATTTTTTAAGATCTAAAAATTTATTAACTACCATGAGACAGATGGATGAGTTAGTGCGTCAGAAATGTAATCATGCGGATGATTCTGTGGAAGCGTATAATAGTGTTTTGATTGAATGGTTGGTTTGTCATCCTGAGTTTGAGGGTATTTTAACCTCTGAATCTCGTGTTAAGTTCTATGATTTGAAGAATACTTCTAATAGATTTAAATTCATTGATTTGTTATATGATGTGCAATTGCCTTCTGAAAAAAAAAGAGTGGAGGTCTCCAGGAGAGAATATCTCCATCAGAGATGATTCTACAATTCAATTACCTGATTTTAAAGAGAAAGATAAAATTCATGATAAATATGGACTTACATTATTATCTTGTTATTTATCTTATCTAGTTTAAGTTTAAATCGAATGTTTTGTAGAGTAATATTCAAAACTATACTCTTTAGAAGATTTATTCGCATTAGATAATAATAGTCTACAGGAAATTAAAGGGATAGGAAGTAAAACAGCCGGCATTGTAATGAGGTCAATTAAAGGAAAAAGGAGATGATACATTTGAACAAGTTAAAAGTAGAAACCTACTTGGATGCTCCAGTTTAAATCGAATGTTTTGTAGAGTAATATTCAAAACGTAGAGTGAATCAATTAATACCATGAATGAGGGATAACCATGCATTAGATTATCCCTTATTCACCCAAATTTTTTTTATAATAACTTTTTCTTAGCTTCAGCGAATTCCTCATCAGATAATAAACCACGTTCGTGCAACTCACCCAACCTAATAAGACGGTCCATATCTGATTCAGCTTTATCCTTCTCTTCCTGATTTACAACTTCCACTTCAGCCACATTCAAAGTTTCCATGTATTTCTCTTTTAACTCTAAAGTTATACTAATAAAAGCCTTAACAGTAGCAGTAGTTCCCTTTAACAGATAAGCTTCTCCAGTATTTGTATTTATAATGAATTCTGAAGAAATCCATCCCTCATCAGTAATCTGAATATCACGTATATTATCATAGAAAACTTGAATATTATAGTTTATAATGTATAATGCTTTTTCATAGAACTGTACTTGTACGGCTTGCCATTTTGTTTTCCCATAATTCGCCATGCCTATTAGTTTTCCTGTTTCTCCCATCATGGCTCCGGCGACTACTTCATCAGCACCATGTACGCCGACAGCTATTTCAACAATTGCAATAGCATTATTATTCCATATCTTTTGACGAGCCTCTGCTACCTCATCTTTTGGTTCTTTCTTTTTACGACTAAATAAACCCATAAGCTTTACACCTCTCTATTACTGATTTATGCTTATCAGGTTTATATAAAATTAACTAAAAAAACAAGGGGTGACAAGAAATCTTTTTTATTCATTTAACACTATTTGAATATCAGTATCGCTTAAGCCGTATAATTTAAAAATGAGATCATTGATTTCATTTTCTAGAGAGGATATTCTGTTATTCAATAAAATACAGTCTTTTAAACTATTATTAAATTCATTTTCTAATATGTCATGATATTTGCGATTATCTAATTTATTATATTGGGTGATGATGATGTTTAAAAAATCTTCAAAATCATATTTAGTGAAATCAACATCATCTAGTATAATATCAAATTTTCTTTTTAACCATTTGGCAAATGAGTTTAATTCATTTGCATACTCTTTATTATATTCTATTATTTCATCGACAAGAGCTATAATTTCATTTTGTGTTTCTTTATCAACTGAAGGTATTGGAATTAATCTTAAGGAATCAGGATTAATATCTTTATTTTTAACTCCACGTATTTGATTCAATAAGTATAATCCCATCTTTGAATTAATTATAGCTAACAAATATTTTAATGAAACCTCCTCTGAATTAGCTTCCAACTCCTCACGAGTACCCATTTCATATTTAGTAATTGTTGATGAAATGCTTCTATTTTTGACGCCGTTTAAATCTTTCCAGAGGGTGCAAATTCTTAAGGTTTGGTCACAGTATAAATCCGGTTCTCCATAAATAGCTTTAATCTTTCCTAATTTGTTAATTAATATTTTTTCATTAGTGTATAATTCATTGAATGTTGGTCTGCTTATTTTATCAGGTACTCTTTCAGTATCCCATTCAAGATATTTGATTGTGTTAATACGATATTTGTCAATATATTTTCCTTCAGTGTAATCTTTAACATGTATCTCCGAGAATGTATTTGATATTAAATCTTCTTTAATAAATTCTCCTTTAGCTTTTTTCTCATGAGCATTTAAAACCATACCTTTACTTATATAACAGTATTCGCCTAATGTTTTTAGATTTGATAAATCAGTGTCAATTTTAACTTTATCTTCCAAATCATAAATGTAGGATTGTTTGTTTAATAATAAGTCTTTATGTCTTTTATTATGGGAGTAGTATATCTTTGAATTTTTTATTTTAAAAATTGGAATATTTTCGTTTATAGATGATTTTGATATTACTGGTATTAGGTTTTTAACTGCTGCATCTTTAAATATTTTTTCATCTGTTAGATCCACTAATTGTTCTATGGAATAATTATTGTAAATTTTTTCTCTTAATTTTTTTCCATATTCTTGGTCTACAAATGGATATGGTATTATCATACTAAAGTAACCATTTTCTTTAAGAAGATTTAGGCTATGTTCTATGAATGGTATGTATAAATCCCATTTTTTATATAAGCATTCGTATAATCCGCAATTGTTAATATATTCTCTTTCTAATGGTTTGGTTTCGCTATGTAGTTTTGCATTTACATATGGTGGATTTCCTATAATAATATCGAATCCACCTTCTGCGAATACTTCTGGAAATTCTGTTTCCCAATTAAAAGCAGTGCCCGGAGCGATAGTTTCATCACTGACTAAACTGTTACCACA
This sequence comes from Methanobrevibacter sp., assembly GCF_017427765.1. Lineage (GTDB taxonomy): Archaea > Methanobacteriota > Methanobacteria > Methanobacteriales > Methanobacteriaceae > Methanocatella. The sequence continues at coordinate 24,417 of NZ_JAFRSC010000020.1, forward strand.
TTTAATATTCTTATCTAAATCAGGTAACTTAACATTTCTTTTAGCTACATTTAGGAACATTGCTAGTTTAGATATTTCAACACTTTCCTCGTTAACATCTACCCCGTAAATATTATCTATTAAAATTCTTCTACGGACTTCTTCATCAGACCATTTATCCAGGTTAGTTTCACTTTCTAAAAATTTAATGTCGTTAATATCCCTATGTATCTTTAGAAGTATTTCTGTGGCTTTGTTTAAGAATGCTCCGCTGCCACATGAAATGTCTAATATTCTAATATTTCTAATTTTTTCATCCAATACATCAATGTCATCCATATATTCATTTATTAGTTGATATATATTTGTTGAATGTCCTGTTTTACTTAGATAGGGGAGGATGGTGTTTCGGCATATGTAATCTGTTATGAATTCAGGAGTATAAAAAACACCATCCCTTTTTCTTAGTTCGGAGTTATCATTTTTTAATTCTTCAATATCACCAATACTATTTTCAAATATATGTCCTAATATGTTAACGTTTAATTCTGAAGTGAAATCAAAGGAGGATATGATTAGTAAGTTTTTAAATATAGGATTAATATTTTCTTCTAGTTTAAATAATTCCTCTACATCGGTGAAGTCTTCTTTAAATTTCCAGTTGGTTAAACAGGATTGGAAAAAGGTTTCATGGTCCGGAACATAATCTCGGATTTTAAGGAATCTTAAACTTTCTTTAAATAATCCTCCATTAAATTCAGGAATCTTTTTATTTGGATTGCCTCCATCAACAAATCTGAATAATTTAGTTAATTCATTCCATAATTCATAATCGTATAAATCATGATTTTCAATTAGTAAAGCTATTGTATTGAATGATATTGCAGATGGGAGTAAGTATTCATCTTCAGCAAAACAGATAAAGATGTATCGGTTTAATATTAATTGGGCATAATGTATTGCGTCATTGTGGGATATATCATTACTGTATTCTAATTCTTTTATGAGCATTGCCCTTGTTTCACTAAATAGCTTATAAAAACTATCTTCAAATTTCCGTTCTATTATCTGAGTATTTTCTAGAAGTTGTGTGGGCAGGTTTAGTTCTATTAATGATGGTTTGCTGAATACTAATAAGAATTTTTTTAGTATTTCTTCGTCTAGGTTATCTCTAAATTTAAATGAAATATATTTGTTTGTTGAACTGGGATTGAATAATCTAAATTCATCGTAGTTACTTACTATTGCCCATTTGGTTTCTTCTTTTGCACTTGCATATACTGTTGCTTGGTCTATTGGACTTTCTTGCCGATTATATCTTTTGTTTAAGTCTTTCGTATCGGTTCCTTTCAATTCCATTACAGCATAATCTTTTTTGTTTTGTTGTAATGTGAATTCTACTGGACGAGAGTTATCTGTAGGTGATTGTTCGAATTTTATATCTTCTTTTAAGTCATATCCTAGTAAATCTTTTAGGATTACTTCGGCGAATATGAAATAGTTTTCTCGTTCTTTTGTTAATTCTTCTTTGTCCAGTTTGTCTGACCAGAAGATTATGGGTTCCGTTTCGGGATTGTTTATCTTTAACGTTTTTTGGTATTTTTCGATGAAAGTTTTCATTAGTTTATCATCGAAGATATTATTTTCCAGTTGATGCTTAGTTTCAGCCATTATGATAACCTAACATACAATAATTAATCACTTAATTTATTGTATATATTATTTGGTTAAAAAATATATCGAAAAAAAGAGACCCCGACAAAAAATAAAAAAAAGTTTTAATGGATTTATAACTCGTGGAGGTTATCATCCATTAATAAAAAATCTTCTCTTAATTCTACGTTTAAATCGAATGTTTTGTAGAGTAATATTCAAAACAGAGATTAAATAAAAACAACTTATTGCATTGTCTAATCTTTTTAGTGAAAAATATCCTTGTCCAAAAGACATCCTAAGAAAATTGTATATTTACCCCTTACTAAGAACATTTTCAACAAATACTAAAATAGGATTTTATTTAATTTTAACCATCAAATAATATCCATTGCCAATATAAAGAATTTAATTCCAGAATTTCATAAAATAACAAATTATTTATATGGAAAACAAATGATTAAAGAAATTACTTTTTAATTACTTTTAGTAACAAAAATAGAAAACTTTATATAGTAACAAAAAGTAAATAAAACATGTTTATAACAAAATTATCAATATGGAGTGTGAAAACTATGGTAAGCACAGACGATATTGAAACTAAAATTTCAGATAAAAAAGAAGAATTTGATGAAAAAGTCGAAGACGTAAAAGATGAATTCGATGAAAAAAAAGAAGAAGCAAAAGAAACCTTTGAAGAAAAAAAAGAAAAAGGTAAAAACATTGCAGATAACGTGATGAGCGATTTGTCAAAAACCATTGACGAATTCAAAGAAAATCTCAAAAATATGCAAAAAAGTGCTGATCAAAGATATCAAGATTACAAAAAAACCACCGTGCAAACTTTAGACATCGATTTGGTGGAAACAAAAGAAACCTACTTCATCAGAGCAGCTGTTCCTGGAGTAAGCAAAAAGGACATCTTAATTGAAGCCGGTGACAATGACATTACCATCGAAACCACCTTTGTTCCATACATCGAACAGTTCGATGAAGAGGATGAAGCTGAAGTAATTGTTTCTGCTATCAAATCCGGAAGATGTGTAAAAACAGTCAGATTTGAAAACAGCATTGACATTGAAAACATTAAAGCTAAATTCAGAAACGGAACAGTTATCATAACTCTTCCAAAATTAATAATCCCAAAACATAAAGTTAAAGTAGAATAATCATTCTACTTTTACTTCTATTTTTTCCTAAACATTTATATTTTTATCCGGTCAACTATTTTTATGAAAGAAAAAATTTCGCTTGCCCCATGTAACGGAATGAGTCCGAACGGACTTGTCTGCCGTGTTGCTGTCGGAGACATTAAAAAAGAAAATGAAAACATGATATCCATCTGTATGGGCTCCACATCAGCAGACATTGACAATGAAAACACAGAAATGCTTAAAAAATATCCTATAATAGCTCTTAACGGATGTAAAAACAACTGCGTAAATACCATTTTGGAAAACAAGGGTGTTGATGTGGCAAAAACCATTAATGCAGGTGACGTTTTAGATAATTGTGATGTCAGTGCCAAAGATGCATTCAGACTTGACAGTGAAGGCGAAGAGTGTGTAAAAATAATTAAAAAAGAGTTGGAAAAACTCTTTTAATATCTTACTTTTCCGATGTGTCTGGTTGCGCCCGGATCTTCACCGGTGAAGTGTGCAAGATAGTATACGAACCATTCAAGCGGAATTACAAGAACAAATGGAGATAAAAGCTTATCCACACTTGCGTAATCTTCCAGATTATATAGTATTGTTTTTGCTTTTATATTTTCACAAAAATCAATAGCTTTCTGGGTTATTTCGTCAGATTCAAAATCAGACCTTAAAACGATAATCGGAACGTCCTTTTCAGCCCTTTCGATAAGGCCGTGTCTGAACTCTGCGGAATATTCAGGACATGCGTGCTTTATTGCGCCTTCCATAAGCATTGTCATTGCAAGCTTATATGCAAGACCAAAGTTCGGACCGCTTCCCATACAGTAGAAAATGTCTTCATCCTTGTACTTTTCAGCCAAATCCTTGTTTTCATCTTCAGTTAAAAGCAATAGCTTTTCAAGCATTTTAGGCATGTCTGCAAGTTCTGCTAAAAGTTCTGTTTTGTTTTCATAATCAGACGCCTTAAATAAAATCTGATACAGACATGCGAGTTGAGTAATATAGGTTTTGGTACCTAAAATAGCTGTTTCTGTTTCGCCTCTTGTTATTATTGGAGTTTTAGCTTCAGCTATCATTGAGCTTTCAGGTTCATTTGAAATAGAAACAGTGTGTATGCCGAATTCGTTTGCTCTTCTTAAAGCTGCAAGTGTATCGGCGGTTTCGCCTGACTGGGATGTGAATATTGCTATGGAATTTTCATTTTCAATAAGTTTCTTGTTGTAGTAAAATTCATAACCGACATAGACTTCAATATTGATGTTTGTGGATGACATTCTTATTGCATCCCTGACGCTGTAGCATGTTGATATTGAGCTTCCGCAGCCTATCAGATAGACCTTATCCGCCTTTTCGATTAATTGTGAGACTTCATCCATCTTTTTAAATTCACTTTCAAACGTCTTTTGAAGTGCTTCCGGTTGTTCCATCATTTCGTCATACATTTTATATTTCATAGCTTAAACTCCTTAAAAATTAATAACTAATATTAATATGTAGTAATTCAATATATAAAAATGTTTATCAAAAAAACCTAAAATGATAGTTATGCAAATCGATTTATCTTTAATTGGAATGGAAAAAGGAAAACAATACGAAACCATCATTACAACACATGACAGCGAAAATAATCAGAACGGCGCACCTATCGGAGTGATATGTTCCGGACCCGACAAGGTAGTGTGCCGCATTTTTAAGGGAAGCCACACCTTGGACAATATCTGCTCTCAAAGGGAGTTTGTCGTGAATATTACCCATGATGCGGAGCTTTTTAGAATGTCAACCCTTGGAAATCTGCCCGAAGATTATTTTACGCCCGATGATTCGATTAAAGATATCGGCGCCTATTTCAAGTGTGAAGTGACTTCTCTAAAAGAGGCCGTCAAGCAAAGCGATCCGATTAAAAAGAAAGGTGAAGCGATTGTTATTAAAGCGGATGTTGTGGATATGGTTATCCGCAATGACATCAAAGCCTTCAACCGTGGATTCGGATACGTCGTAGAATCCCTTTCAAATTATTCCCGCTTTGATTTGGTAGATGAAGATAAAAAAGAAGAATACATAAAGGCATTTAGAGAAGCTAAAAGAGTGGTTAGAAAAATAGGTTACCGCAAAGACATCAAGGCCATGGCCGCAATTGAAGAGAAAATAAAAGAAAAAGGATATGATGTTTAGTTTCTGACAACACCAATGAATTCGAAATTATCTCCATCAAACAGTCCCTTATCAGAGATTTTTATGGATGGAATTACAAGAAGCGCCATGAATGCCATTGTCATGAACGGAGAGTCCAGTGTACAGCCTAAAGCTGCAGTCATCTTATGCAGCACATCAAGTTTTTCAGCCACTTTGTATGCATCTTCATTGCTCATAAGTCCTGCAATCGGAAGGGCCAGTGAATCCTCAAAGTCTTCGCTTACAACGGCGAGACCTCCAGAGTTGTCAATAACCCTGTTGACTGCTTCGGCCATCATCTCTGATGAATATCCGACAACAATAATATTATGAGAGTCGTGAGCTGTGGATGATGCAATAGCTCCTTTTTTAAGGTTGAAACCTTTTATGAATGCATTGGATACTTTATTTCCACCATAACGTTCCACAACAGCTATCTTAAGAACATCCTGATATATATCAGGCTGGACCTTACCGTCTTTGGTTATCAGTTTGGCAGTTGTCTTTTCAGTTAAAAGTTCCCCATTGAAGCATTTTATTACGTTGACTTCGCATTCGTCACCGTCGAAGTATACCTCAAAGTCCTCAGGTGATTTTTTTGAGGCGTTGATTGAATTTCTAAATGAAATTTCTTCAACATCAAACAGAACATCCTCGCCATCGAAAACGCATTCTCCATCGATGTATGTCTTTAAGACATTGAAATCATGCAGATTATCGACAATGACAAAATCTGCCTTTGCTCCGGTTACTATTGCTCCTCCAGGCAGGTTAAAGTGATTGGCCGGATTGATTGTAACCATTTCAATAGCCTGAATAATATCGATTCCAAGTTTGGCCGCCTTTTTGACTGACTTGTCAAGATGGCCATCAATGATGTCATTGGGATGTTTGTCGTCACTTACGATAAAGTCAAATATTGGAGAGTGCAATCTTCTCTCGATGATTTCTGTCGGTATGATGCTGAAACCGTCCTGTTTTTTGAGATGATTTAACTTCTCTGAAAAATCAAAAAGAGCCTCCATATTTTTAGCAGATGACCCATCACGTACCATAATTTTCATACCTTTCTGCTTTTTTTCCATAGCTTCTGCGAAATTACTGCATTCGTGATCGGTTACTATATGTTGAGCAATATATTTATCCAAATCCCTTCCACTTACAAGTGGCGCATGACCGTCGATAGGCTTTCCGCACTGCCTTGCAATTTCAAGTTTTTTCAGCACTTCAGGGTCTCCTCCAATGACCCCCGGAAAGTTCATCATTTCCGCCAAACCGACAACTTCATCCTTTGAAAGGAGATACCTTATGTCTTCAGCATCAAGAATCGCACCGGATGTTTCAAAAGAAGTTGCAGGCACACAGGACGGTGCTGTAAAATAAAAATTAAATGGAACCTTTGATGCATCCTCAATCATGAACTCGATACCGTCAATTCCGCCAACGTTTGCAATTTCATGAGGATCACATACAGCCGAAGTGGTACCGTGGCGAACGGCAATCTTTGCAAACTGCTGAGGAGTTATCATGCTGCTTTCAATGTGAATGTGGGCATCGATAAATCCAGGAACAATCAAACCGTCCACATCTATTTTAGTCTCTTCAGTAACTACAATAGGATCGATTGACTTGAAAACGCCATCCTCAATTGTTATTCTTGCCGGATAAATGGATTCTGTCAATACATCTAAAATATATGCTGCGAATTTCATTTCTATTCCTCTTGTAAAGCATTATAAAGAAGCGGGAGGAATGTACCTATATCGGTTACGATACCTACAACCTGAGCGCTTCCCCTGTCAGATAATTTGGTAACTGTAGAAGGATTGATATCCACACAGATACTTTTAACCCTTGAAGGAAGCAGATTTCCTGTAGCGATTGAATGAAGCATTGTTGCAATCATTATGACCATGTCCACTTCCTGAGCGTATTTCCTCATGAGCTTTTGAGCTTCGATTACATCGGTAATGACGTCAGGCAACGGTCCGTCATCACGGATTGAACCTGCAAGAACGTATGGAACGTCGTTTTTAACGCACTCATACATGATACCGCCTGTCAGTGTTCCGTCCTCAACGGCCTTGTGAATGGAGCCTGAATTGTTGATTTTATTTATGGCCCTCATGTGGTGGGTGTGACCGTGAGCAACGATTTTACCTGTTTCGACTTCGATACCAAGTGAAGTTCCAAAAAGATTGGATTCAATATCGTGAGTAGCTAGGGCATTACCTGCCATGATAACGTCAATGTAGCCTTCCCTTACCAAAGACGCAAGATATTTGCCGGAACCTGTGTGTACAATGGCCGGTCCTCCGACGATTCCGATTTTTCCGCCTTTGGCTTTGATTTCCTTCATTTCCTTGGCGATTCCATTGATTAGGTTCATTAAAGGTTTTTCGGAAGACACTTCACTGTTCATGAACTCGAATACCTGCTGTTCGTCTCTTGAGCGGTGAGGAGGAGTTACCCTTACGCCGTCAAGGCCTACAACAATCTTGTCTCCAGCTTTGACATTGGCAATAGGTTTTACAAACGCTCTTCCGGTATCCTCATCGACAACAACAAGACAGTCCATTTCGATATCCTCAACCAAAACCCAGTTTCCCTTATAGTAAATGTGAGTGGTATGATTAGATGATGAATAAAAACCTTCAGGAGCAACCTTGTCTTTTGTTGATGCCACCAGTTTGACCTCTTTGATTTCGTCAATTGAAGCACCAAGAACAGACAGTTCATCTAAAATAGAATTCAGCAACTCGGGAGAATCTGCAGAAACTTCGATTTTCGCTCTGCTTACATCTGATTTTTTGCGTCCGACATCGATTTCCAATATATCAAATTCTCCGCCTTTGTCCATGATTATGCCCATTGTTTTGGTTAGTGTCAATGAGTCGATAATATGGCCTGAAAGTTCTATAGTTCTTTTATTCATAATATTTTGCTCCATTCGTTAATATTATAAATATAGGTTTTGGTGATATTTAATGGTATTGTTGATGTGAAAAAAAGAATTTTTACTTCAGCAAAAACCTGCTGAAGCTATTTATTTTGATTTGTTTAAAAAAATTAAAGTTTTGATGCCAAATTGCCTGCAATGGATCTGATATGGTCTTTTAAATAGACATTTGAAATATATGCAAATATTATTGCCAGAATCATTAACAGAAGAATCTGGCCTCCGAAAAACCATTCGTATAATCCTGCTGCAAGTCTTCCATACCAGAACTCAACCAAAGGATTTTCCAGAAGTCCCAATATCAATCCGACAAAAAGACCCATTACAATAGCATTCGCCTCATTGTCAACAAGCCCTGCGAAAAATCCTACTGAAAGAATGATAGCTATTATGAATGAAACCCATGAAAATCCGATAAGCAATCCTATTGATGAAAGCACAATTGAAACGATTAAAGTAACGATTGTAGGTTTTATTATTGAATTCAGGTTTATCTTATCGGCAAAACTCTGATTTGGATTTGTCGGAACAACTTTTTTAGTTTCGCCGGTTTTAACGCTAGTGCCGCATTCAGGACAGAACACTGTTCCATCATCAAGGTCTGCTCCGCAATTCGGACAGTTCCTGTTTATTTTTGGAGGACGTTTTTGCTCTACCTTTGTTCCGCAGGTCGGACAGAAGAGAACGTTTTCAGGAATCTCAGAGCCGCATGACTGACATCTGTTTTCATCAGCTGATGATTCTACCCTGCTGCCACATGAAGAGCAGAACTCCGCATCGGCATTAACAGGAGCGCCGCAATTGCTGCATTTGGCCTCGCCATTTGGTTGTGCGGGAGTTTCAGCCTCCTTTTGTTCCAATGAATTTCCGCAATTTGGACATATTGTAAATGAATCAGCCACATCCACCCCACAACGACTGCATTTAACCATGTTTTTCACCTAGCCAAACAACAAATCCTTTTTAAGGTGGTCAAATTCTTCCTGGGTGATTGCACCACTTTCAAGCAGTTCCTGGAATTCCTTTAACTGCTGGGCCTTGGATGGTTGTGCGACAGGATTTTCGATAACTACCTTTTGAGGCTTTCCCCGTAATGTTTCAAACAGATCAATCAGGTTTTGACCGAACTGATAGCTTGGAAGCCTTATTTCATAGGAAGTATTGTCGACCAGTTTGATTAAAAGCCTGTCAAACATGTCTGCACTGTCGTTGTTTGCAATCATGTCCTTGAATCTTGTTGCCTTAAGTGACTGGATATCATTTTGGATAACCCTTCTAATGTCATTAACTGATGTCCATTGCCTTTTGGTAATGTCCTCATATCTGCTTTCATCACCTAATCTTTTGGTTACTCTCATTGAAACTATCTTATCAAAATAGAAGTTGTTTATCCCTGCATTGACCTTTTTCCAGTCACGGTTATCGATTTCCATGAAAACGAACTTATCTTCCTTAATCAGGAAAAATCCGTCAATGATTGTTTCATTTCCCAGGGATCTTTTAAAAATCCTGTTTACAGGAGCTCCAAACAATGCAGTGTCCACAACGTCATTTGTTAACTGGTGTTTTGTTGTTGACTGTTCAAGCTTATTGAATCTTTTGACACTTGTCAAAAAGTAATCCTCATTTTTTATTCCAAACTCCTCGGCAAGCATATCATATCTTTTAATCACTTCATTTCTTCGGGCATTCCATTCCTGCTGTTCATAAGAGCCCATTGCAGGACCTCTGTCAAACTTATAGCCGCATTCCTTACAGAATTGGGTTGTGCTATTGTTTTTTGCACCGCATTTAGGGCAGACATTTGAGTCGCTTTCGAATTTCTCCACCTTTTCACCGCAATTGAAGCAGAAGTCTGACCCAACAACTTCCGCACCGCAATTTTGACACTTAACCATAATAATCACCAGTTGTTCTGATCGATAGTTTTTCTAATCTTATTTCCCCACTTGTTTTCCTCGATATCGTCAACAGTGGATTGGAGATTGGTGGATACGTCTGAAACTGATGAGTTCAGCGCATTGATTTTGTTGTCCATGATATCTATTTCAAGCTTCATGAATCCCTTTTCAATGTCTGTGTATGTCTTGGATGTTTCCTCTGAAATCATTTCCACTTCTGTTCCTTCATTGAGCATGTCCATCAGTCTTAAAAATACATGTTCCTGGTGCTGCTTTTCATACTCTTTAATGTCCGCAACGCCGTAGACCCTATCCAGAAGCATTTTGATTACGTTAATAAAATCCTGTCTGTCTGCATGGTCATTGACATTTGTTGGGAGAATATCTGTTTTAAGTAAAAACACTGAGTCAATATCTTCATTTTCCTTTAAAACTAAGGAGTACCCTTTTCCTTCAATGTAAACCAATGCTATTGACTGGTTTTCGTAAATGTTTACTTCAACTTTAGCAAACTCTTTGGGTATTGACAAAAAATTCAAATTACGTACTAACATTCTATCACCTACCTAATTTTGGTCCAACTATTTAAATTCGATTGAACTTGCATAATGCTTTACGTCGTTAAGGTTTCGTCCGCCAACAAAAACTGCCTCACTTCCATCGTCATTGCTCACGCCCGCCAGATAAGGAGGCATCTTTCTCATATCCAAATCATTAGTCATGACAATCAGATTGCCTTCATTGTGGGATTCGTACAAATATGATGTTGTAAGGGCATTTACAGCATGCTGAAGGGCATTTGACTCCCCTTCAATCAGATAAGAATCATTATAATAATAGATTACAATATCGCCATCTTCAATGTCACATCCGGCATTGACTTCCCAGTATTCCCTTGTGGAACCCAATCCCCCACTCGGCCAACAGTAAGCAACGTCTCGATAATGCTTGCCTAGGGGAACGTCCATTGTAAAAAGACCCTCAAAGTCCTGGGTTGAATGAGTTATTGCAAATGCCGCTCCTGCAAAAACAAGAGCTACAATCATTATAAACAAAACCTTTTTGTTCATGGCTCAACCTCTTCGTATAGTTATATTAGGTATGCACAACATATAAACATTGCTATTAGCATGCTAATATCGTATAGATATCTACTATATAGCTAAACGATATATTAAAAATCATGACCCCAAATGATGACATGAGCATTGTTTCTTTACTTGCAAGGTCCAAAAAAAGAGTAAGCGTTTTAAAATCACTTGAAAAGGAAGACAAAATACCTTCAAAAATCAGCAAAGATATTCATGACAACAGCAATCATGTCTCCAAATATCTAAAAACTTTAAAAGAAGCGGAGCTTGTGGAATGCCTCAACGAGGATGACAAAAGATACCGATTCTACAGCATCACCGATAAAGGCAAATATTACCTTGACAAGGTTGAAAAGGAATATAGTGATGATTAACTATATTTTTAAGGCATCCTGCTTGCATGAATGAACACATTCTAGGCACAAAATGCATTCTGTACCGTTGACCCTTTTTCTTGAATTATTCAGCATGTCCACATCCATCGGACATGACCTGATGCATTTGTTGCATTCAATGCATTTTTGCTTATCGACAGTCACCCTTAAAATTGAAAAATAGCTTGTAATTTTTAAAAATACTGTAATTGGACATACATACTTGCAGAAAGCACGATTATCCTTAAGTTTAAATGCCAAAATAATTCCAACGATATAATAAATGATATTTCCGATTATAAAGAGATAAAACATTATCAGGTCCAAATCAGATACTTTAAATATGAATAATCCCGCTACAAAGCAAAATATTAAAGCAAACAATATGTACCTTACATATCCCCAATTTTTTCTTTCGTTTTTGGAAGTCTTATACGGAAGCAGATCCAGAATCATTGCTGTCCAGCAGGCATATCCGCACCATCCACGGCCAAAAAGGAATGGTCCTGCAATCTTTGCAATTAAATAATGAATTACTGCCGCTTCAAAAACGCCTAAAAAAAGATAATACCAAAAACCTGACATCAGCATGTTCTCATGGCCCATTATTCCCACATAGATTAGGATGTATGAACCAACCGCAAGCATTATAATGTTTCTAGCATAACTTTTGTTTTTAGCCATTAAAAATAATCCTAGCGAAATAGCTGTTCCGATATATAAGAAATTGTATATGAAAAACGTGTTTGAAGTTAAAAAATAAATTATAATAGCTATTGCAATAAAAATCGTTTCCATTATAATTGGTGCCTTAATGTCCATAATTAAAATATCTCAAAACAACATATTAAGCTTTATCATGAGCCAGACTCTTTTTAGTAAAAAAGTTATTCAACTAATGTTAAAAAATCATAAATTATTTTGGCTGCAAGAACTGCAGTGTTTTCACCTAACCTGTTGGTTGCGGTTTCAACAACGTCAAAACCTACAATGTTTTTATGGCACAGTGTTTCAAGAATGATTTCAATTTCAGAAACTCTCAGGCCCCCCGGAGTCGGATTTCCAACGCTTGGCGCAATTGCAGGATCAACCACGTCCATATCTATTGAAATGTATATCGGACCGTCGATATTGGTGAGATAATACTCCAGCGCGTCCATGTGCTTGTGGGTTTCCTTGTTTTTGAATGTCTGGATGTTGTATGTGGATTTTACAAAAAGCTCCTCGTCCTGGGATGATGACCTTATTCCAATCTGAACGAGATCGGCACCCATTTCATGAGCCCTTCTCATTACTGTTGCATGGGAATATTTTTCGCCTACAAATTCAAATGCAAGGTCTCTGTGTGCATCGAGATGTATTACTGTGAGCTTTTCATGTTTTTCTGTCAATGCCTTGATGGCTCCGATTGAAGCTGAATGCTCTCCGCCGATTATAATCGGTTTTAATTCCAGATCCAAAAGTTCGTTGACTGTATCTTCAATAATCTGAGATGTTTTCTCACAGTTTCCCGGAACTACATTGACGTCTCCGAAATCATAAAAGGTGGCGGTAAGGTCTTTGTTAAAAACAGTATTGTATTTTTCAAAACCGAATGATGCTTCACGAACAACAATCGGTCCTAAACGTGAACCGGAATGATAAGAAGTAGTGCTGTCGAAGGGAACACCAATTATTCCATACGAATCTTTAATTATTTCATCATTTTCAGCTGAAAATGCAAATTTCCACGGTTCATAAGTATTTAAAAGCATAATTTTCAAAAGTGAAAATAATTAAGAGAATCTAGTTAGATCCTCTGGTTCTCATTATTTTCATGTTTCCTAAAGCGACTATGTATTCCACTTCAATACCTTCGACGATTGAGTCTTTTAAGTCTTCAGGCATTGGCAAGTCGATGGTGTCGTAGTTTTCCATATCCATCAATTGTACATTGTCACCTTGGATTGAGATAACTTGTCCTAATCTTTTGTCGATGATAGGAGTGTCTACTTTACTGTCTACTGGTTTAACGAGACTTCTTTTTTGTCCGTCGAAAACACCGATTGCTTCAATTCTTGCTTTTGCAGCACCATGTTTACCAGGAGATGAAGTAGAGTAACTACTAATTTTACATGCTTCACCGTCTAAAACGATGTATTTTCCAACTTTTAATGTTTTAATTTCTACAACTTTTGTTGACATTAATTTTCCTCCAAATTTATAAAAACCGGTTTTTAATCTTATAATAAGGAATATTATTAGATTAATATTAACTATCTATTCTATTTTATATAAAGTATTCGTTTATTTGCAAAATTTCTAAAATGAAAATGGCTATGGGAAAAAAAGTTTTTGAAAAATGAATAAGGAAAAATTTCTGAGAAATATAAACTTCCATATAGCTAAATCAGACCGTTGTTTACTAAAAACAAAATCAGCGCAACGCAAATCATCACCAGAACCGCAACTACCCACACTACGATAAACAGCTTTTTGGAATCGCTTTCACCTTTTGTGATGTAGCTTTCGCCTTTCCTGTCTGATGATATCTGGCGGTTGTTTTTATACTGATTGTCGTTTCTCAGGTATCTGTAAAATGCCCTTGAGATAAAATAGAACACCACAAACAGTACAATGCCTATTGCGGAATATCTGCTTGCGGATTTATAGACCAGTGAGACTGAAGCCATAATCAGTATCATTAAAATGAACAGTAAAGCTGACAGCGCCAGTGAAATATATTTGTTGAAAATCATTTAGGTACACCAAAATTATTTTGGTTTTCATCCTATATAAAGTTAAAAAAAGAAAACGGTCAATTAGCCGTTTATGGCCTTGACCTCAGTGTATGTAGCATACAGGGAATATATCCAGATAATGAAAACAACGATTCCCAGCGGGAAGAAAACAAATAAAGCTAACAGTTCTAATACTAATGCCAATACAGCCAACATAACACCTCTATTCATATCTCCAGCATAAATCAGTCCCAAACCGGACCAGATTATTGAGAGAATTATTGCAATTATCATGCTTTTTTCTGCCATTGGTTGAAACCTCCTTTTAAGCTATACAAATAAGTTTATTTAAAAAGATATTTAAACATTTAAGATTAAAAAGTTTTAATTAATAATATTGCAATAAATAATATTATAATTTAGATAATGTGATATGATGAAAATAGCCATTGTAAGCGGAAAGGATGAAGGTCCCACAAAACTGAATGCATTCGACAACGCCCTAAGCGATGCGGGAATCGGAGACGTGAATCTGATAAAGGTATCAAGCATGCTGGGCGCAAACGCAGAAATTGTTGATTTGCCGACTCTAAAGCCCGGCGCCATGGTAAACTGCGTACTTTCAGAAGTTACCTCAGATATCCCCGGCGAGAGGATAACTGCAGTAATTGCAGCAGCCATCGGAGAGAATCTCGGATGCGTTGTAGAGACAACAGGGCGAGGAAAAAATCCCGATGATTTAATCGCCGAAGCCAAATTCATGGTCGAATACATGATGGATAAGCGAAACGTCGAAATCAAAGACATGATTGTCGAATCGTCAAGCATGACTGTTGAGAAAATCGGATCCGTGATAAGCTCAGTGGTTTACATTAACGATGATATTGTTGAAAAATGAGGTGTGAAAATGGATGCTCAGGATAAAAAGATTGCAACAGACCTTGCATATGAAATCATAAAAGACGTAAGCAGAGCCACAAGACCCTATTTCGGTACACAGAAGGCAGGTGCCAAAGTTAAGATTGGTGCAGATGGCACTCCAACATCCTACATTGACATCATAGCCGAAGAAATCGTCATCCACATACTGAAGGAAGCGCCGGTGTATTCCTACATTATTAGTGAGGAAATCGGTGAGCTGAGACTAGGTAAGGGAACCAAAAGAAGCATTTCTTTAACAGAAGAGCTCAGACGTGACGACATTCCCGAAGACGAAAGGCCGAGATTCATCTTTTTGGTTGACCCTATTGACGGAACAACCAATGCAATCAAGGAAATTCCTGCATTCGGTATTTCAATAGCTGTTGCAAGCGTTCCTGAAGGCAGACTTGCCACACTGAATGATGTTGAACTTGCGTTTTTAAGCAATCTTGCAAACGGTAACTTCTTTGAAGCCGAAAAGGGAAGGGGCTGCTGGCTTAACAATGAAAAGGTCCAGCCAAGTGATATTGTCAACATCAGCAACATGACCCTTGGAGGATTTACAAAATCAAGTACAATCGAAGCGTCAAAGCTTGTCGACAATGCAAGAAGGATGAGGGTTCTCGGAAGCGTTGTTCTGGAGCTTTCATATGTTGCAAGCGGAAGATATGATGCGTTTTTAGACCTGAGAGGTTCAAGAATCATCGACATTGCAGGAGCAAAGCTTATTGTTGAAGAGGCAGGTGCAATCGTAACCGACAAATATGGCGAACCGTTAAACAACAAATTGAGCATCCACGAGCGAGCCATTGTCGTTGCTGCAAACAACAAGATACTCCATGACCAGTTAATTGATATTTTAAATGACAATCAGACTGATTTAATCGCAAAAATCGGTGTCATAAGCAGAATCGACCAGGACAGGTCAATTCTATTTTCAGCCAAAATCATCGATTATCTTTTAAGAAACGGCCGTGAGGTAATAATCGAAAAGAGACTCTCACACAAGCTCAGCGACTTAAAGCAGAACCCCGATTTAGATGAAATTATCGAAAAGACCAAGAAAAACTATCCTCAGATGGCTCATCTTCTTGATGACATTGACTTTGAAATAGACTACGATGAGCTTTCAGAAAACATTTTTGACTTTGAATGCGATATGGCAATCATTCTTGGAGGGGACGGAACACTTCTAAGGGCCGAATCCAAAATGAAGCCTGAAATTCCTATTTTCGGTATAAACATGGGAACAGTCGGATTTTTAACCGATACCGAAGTTCAGGACACATTCACCTCACTTGATGAAATCCTAAAAGGTTCATACTACAGGGAAAAAAGGGCAAGGCTTGTTGTATCCCACGAAAACAACCATTATTCAGCTGTAAATGAAGTGGTTATCATGACCGACCAGCCGGCAAAGATGCTTCACTTTGAAATCCAGGTGGACGGCGAGATTATCGAGCAGGTAAGGGCTGACGGACTTATCATTTCAACCCCGAGCGGTTCTACAGCTTATGCCATGTCTGCGGGAGGACCTATTGTTGATCCTAAAGTCGGAGGATTTATCATCATTCCTATTTGTCCGTATAAGCTTGGAGCAAGACCGTTTATCGTATCTGACAATAGTGAAATTACCGTAAAGCTTTTAAAGAAAGGCAAAAGTGCAGTGTTTGTTATGGACGGTCAGAGAAGCGAAGAGGCAAGATATGAAGAGGAAATCAAATTCAAGAAATCCGAAAAGGACGTTTACTTCATCAGGACTTCCAGCAAATACTTCTACAAGAAAGTAAAAGACAAGTTAAACGAAGGCGGAATCAACGAAACACCTCGGTGCAACAATGAATAGGCTGGTAATCGATTTAACCCACGGAGGCGTAAAGATTGCCGTAAGCCTTGCAAAGAAAGGCAAAAGCGTCCTTGCATATGACATATACAATACCCTCGGCGACATCGACAGACAGATGCTTGAGATATATGGCGTTGAACTGATTGATTTGAAGGATTTAAGCGAATTTAAAGGTGATATGGAAGTAATCTATCCGGTTCACCTTCCATTAACCGCTGATGAAATTGCCTCAAACAATCCCGATTTGAACTATACCTTTAAAACCCATCACGAAGCAGTATATGATCTTTTAAGCGACTGGGGAGACGACATCCCTAAAATTGAAATTACCGGAGTCAAGGGAAAGACCAGCTCGGCGTTCATGCTTAAGGAGATTCTGATTGATGAAAATCCGCTTGTCCTATCCAGCCTCGGAGCCATACTTTATGAAAATAAAAAAGAGATTGTTTTAAAAAGAAACATTTCAATTACGCCTGCAAACATAAAGGAAACCGTTGATTTGGCCTATAAAGTGGCAAATCCAGTCTGTCTGATAGCTGAAGGAAAAGTGAAAAGCGAAAATTTAAAAAAATACTCCTCAGCGATTTTCGAATCATCACTTGGAGCAAGCGCAATAGGCGACGTTGGGCTTTTGACAAACATCGTTGAAAACTATCCTATTGCTCAAAATAAAAGCAATGCTGCTGAAGCCAAAAGACAGATTTTCAGATGCGGGATTGTAGTGTGTGATAAAAAAAGCCTTGATGAATACTACACAGATATCACACATCCCAAAGTAAACTCATTTTCACTTACAGATAATACTTCAAATCTTTATGTTGAAAACGTGAAATACTCACTTGATTTAACCGAAATCGTGATGAAATATCAAAACGTTAAGACAAAATCAGGTGAAATTTCAGATGGTGAGATTTCCCTTAAAACCTTCGCACCAGGACCTCACCACGTTTCAAACGTTTTGGGAGTTGTCCTAACAGCACTTTCACTAAACGTGCCTCATGAAAAAATAGTTTCCGGATTGGCGAATTTTAAGGGAATTACTGGAAGGACCAACAAAAGAAGTAAGGGCAATTCCACAATAATTGAAGAGATAAATCCGGGGATAAATACCGAGGCAATCAGACAGTCCATCGAGATGATAAAAAATACTGACGATTATTATATTGCTGTGGGCGGAGACTATGGAATTACATGTGAAGAGATTGATGAAGACAAGGTTTCAAAATATTTAGACACAATCAACTCACAGATTATTCTTACAGGAGATGTGGGCCGTTCAATAGCCGATAAAATGACCCGTAATGTGGAATATATCGAAAATTATGCTGACGTTTATGATAAGGCAATAAACGATGATAAAAATCTTCTGTTTATCTATCGCTCCAATTACAGCAAACTTTCACAAAGATAATTTTAAAACTCATTTTTAACAAAAAATTGAAACATTTAATAATAAATAGCGATAAAAATTAATAATGTAGAACTAGTTATAAGTTAAAACTTGTTTCTAGTAAAAATTGATTTTTCTAGAAAGAAAAATTCGGAGATTTAAATAATGATTGTTGGAACTCGCGGAAGTAAATTGGCGCTCGCACAGACAAATCAGGTCTGTCGTGACTTATCAAGAATAACTGGCGAAAATATCGAGACAGAAATAATTAAAACCAAAGGAGATAAGATTACTACCTCCCAGCTTTACAATATGGATTCCAAAGGTCTTTTTACCAAGGAACTTGATATTGCACTGCTTGAAGAGGAAGTTGATTTTACCGTACACAGTTTTAAGGATTTGCCTAGCGAACTTGATGAGGATTTGCAAATCGTTGCGGTTCCCAAACGTGAATCTCCCCATGAAGTCCTCATATCCAATAAGACCTGGGATGAACTTGAGGCCGGATCCAAGCTTGGAACAAGCAGCCTTAGAAGAGAAGCTTTCTGCAATCTCTATGAAAAGGACTTTGACCTCAGGCCTATTCGTGGAAATATAGAAACCAGAATCGACAAGGCCCTAAACAGTGATTTGGATGCTACAATAATGGCTGAAGCCGGACTTAAAAGATTGAATCTTACCGAATACATAAAGCAGGTATTCCCACTGGATTACATCACACCGCCGGCAGGCCAGGGTGCGCTTGCAATCATTACCCGCAGGGATTATGATATGAAGGATAAAATTGCAAAACTGAATGATTATGTTTCAATGCAGGAAGTACTTGCAGAAAAAAAGGTGCTTGAGGAACTTGGTGTCGGTTGCCAATGGCCAATTGGTTCCATAGCACAGATGAAAGATAATGAATTTAATATTTATTCAATATTATTAACTCAGAAAGGAGAAATCCTTAAGGAGCAAACTGAAAAAGGTTCTATTAAAGATGCACTTGAACTTGGCAGGCGCATCGGAGGAATTTTTGCAGATTATGTTTAAACGGAGGAATTGAAATTGAAAACTGTTAACGTAGGAGTTATCGGAGTAGGAGCGATGGGTGAAAACCACGTGCGTGTATACCACAAACTACCGGAAGCAAACCTTTTAGCGGTTAGTGACGTTAGTGAAAGGGCACTTAAAAAAATAGAGAGAAAATATGGTGCCAAAGGATACACCGATTATTGCGAACTGCTCAAAAACCCGGAAATTGAAGCTGTAAGTGTATGTGTGCCTACCACATTTCACCACGGAGTGGTTATGGAAGCAATAAAATGCGGAAAGCACGTTCTGGTTGAAAAGCCGATTGCATTTACATTGAATGAAGCTGAAGAAATGATTGCCGCTGCAAAGGAGGCTGGAGTAATCCTTGCAACCGGACATGTTGAGAGATTCAACCCTGCAGTTCAAAAGGCTAAGGAGCTTGTTGATGACGGCGTAATCGGAGATGTAGTGTCTGCATTTGCAAAAAGAGTAGGACCGCTTCCACCTAGAATCAAGGACGTAGGTGTTTCAATAGATTTAGCTATTCACGATTTAGACATTATGAATTACTTATTTGAAGAGGAAGTTACTCAGGTTTACGGATCAATGAACAGCAGCTTTGACGATTCAGAATTTGAAGACCACGCAG
Source organism: Methanobrevibacter sp. (assembly GCF_017427765.1). Lineage (GTDB taxonomy): Archaea > Methanobacteriota > Methanobacteria > Methanobacteriales > Methanobacteriaceae > Methanocatella. Next base: position 44,246 of record NZ_JAFRSC010000020.1, read on the forward strand.
AAATCATGGTCAATTTCGAAAACGAATCCACAGGAATCATTGAAGTTAACTGGCTGACCCCATATAAACGTAGAGAACTTGAACTTACCGGTACAGCAGGAATAATTTCTGTTGACTACATCAAACAGAGCATTGAAGTGTTCGGTAAGTTTGCACAAGACATTCAAATCAAGCATGAAGAGCCTCTTAAAGGGGAGCTCACTTCATTTTTAAATGCTGTAGCCAATAATGAGGAACCGGAAATTACCGGTGAAGACGGGCTCAAGGCCCTTAAAATGGTTATTGCCGCTAACAGATCATCTAAAGAACACAAACCAATTAGTTTTGATGAACTTTAAAATGTGATAATATGAAACAGAAATTAATCGATAAAGCTCAGGAATTAAGACAGCACGGTTTTACCACAGGTGAAATCGCTGATGAACTTAATGTAAGTATGGATACCGCAAGATGGCTGACACTTCAAAAGCAGTCTGAAGTAAAGGTTGATGCACCGGTGGACTTTGCAATTAACTGGAAAAGTATCGGTGGAAATTCAACACGTTTAAGCTATGTTTCAGGTGCCCTAAGCGATATAGCTTTGACACATGGAGAAGCTGATGTTGTTTGTGGAATTGCAGTAAGCGGCGTGCCTTTTGCAACAGTTATGGCTGAGTTTTTAGAGGACATGACCGGAATTGATACTTCACTTGCTATTTTCCACCCTAACAAGCACAGGAAAGACAGCGATGAAACCGATGATGAAGGTACAATCAGTACCAACTTCGCAAGCGTCGAAGGCAAAAAGGTCATCATTGTCGATGACGTCGTCACCAGCGGAAAAACAGCAAAAGAAGTTATCCACACCGTAAGAGATTTGGGCGGAGAACCTACTTGCGTTACCGTTCTCATTGACAAGGCAGGACTTTCAGAAATTGAAGGCGTGCCTGTAGAATCATTAATTAAAGTCAGCAGATTATAATCTGCTACAACTTTCTTATTTTTTTGAAATTATTTTTCGGCAATGTTTATATACGATGAAGCACAATATATACACAAGGTGATAATATGTATATAACAATAACAGCATTCAACAATATGCACGGCACCAAACCATTGAAACTCGACGCAGTAGTCAAACTCAAAAAGGATCCCGAAAACAAATACGACACAGAGGCAATTGCATGCGAAATGAGACATTTCGGCAAAATCGGCTATGTGGCAAACAGCACCCAGACAGTTGTCAAAGGGTCCATGAGCGCCGGAAGGCTATATGACAAAATCGGCGATGAATACTTTGCAAAAATAAAATTCATTACCTCAAACACCGCAATAGCCAAAGTCTTAAGCTTTGATGAATACAAAATGGAACTTGAAAATCCCGATAGCGACGTGCATTACCTATGTGAAAATCCTGAAGAATTAGGACTTAAGGAGGAATATGAATGTTAAGCGCACTTAAAAGTGAAATTGAGTTTTTAGACTCACAATTTCACAAAAACATTGCAATAATTCCTATAAAAACACCTATAAACTACAAAATCGACCTGCTCAGCCTTAAAAAAGGTTTTGAACTTGGTCTTGTCGAGGTTAAGGAATGCGAACACTCACAGGTAAACACCATCATTGTTTCAAACAAATCAGTAACACCTCTTCTTTTGGTTGACGGTGAGGAGATTATCGGAGGAGACCAGAACCGTATCATGAACGCAACAGTCGTGATTGCTGGCGAAAGCGAGATGAAGATTCCGGTAAACTGTACCGAACACGGACGCTGGGGCTACAAGCATGAGTTCAGACAGTCAGACTATATTCTCAATTCACAAACACGTTTTGCAAAGGCACACGCAAGAGGAAAGAGGGATGTTCAGGGAGAAGTGTGGAGGTCCATCGACAATCTGGAAATGCTTCATAATTATTCATCCCCTACACAGGCGATGAGTGAAAGCTATGAAAACAAAAAAGCGGATTTGAATGAAATTGCAGACTCATTTGAAATCTGCAAAGGCCAGACCGGCGTTGTGGTGATTGTTGACGGTGAGGTAAAAGGCTTTGAGATATTTTCAAGCCCGCAGATATACTCAGAATATCATGAAAAAATCCTTAAAAGCTATCTGATAGATACAGACATTAACGAGGATATATTTACCGTAAATATCGATACCGCACGTGAGCTGATTGAAAAGGCATGTGAAAGCGAATTTGGCGAAATTGCACATACCGGACTTGAAAGGTCATATGAATTTAAAAACCCGGAAGGTGTCGGAAGCCTCTACAGCTTTGAAGATGAACTGATACACATATCATACATCACAGGCGAAGATGCAACCGATATTCTCATTAATGAAGATCCTGTAAGTGATGGAGTCGATTTCAGTATCTGATACCCAAATCATCCATCATCTTTTCTATTTTTTCATTTAAAACTTCAATGTTTTGGGTAAACTCTTTTTTCTGGTTTTTCAAATCATTTAGATTAATGAACTCACCTTCAAATGTATCCACATATCTTGAAATTGAAAGGTTATAGTCATCATCCTTTATCTGAGATATTTTAACCACATTTGAGAACTTATCGACGGTCAGACGGTTTTTGTAAACGTCATTTACTTTACCTACTGTTGAGTCATCCAAAATAAGGTTTCTTCTAAATACCCCCGGAGTTGCAAAAGGCGCCGCTCTGGTTTCATAGTCATTTGACATATCAATAAATACGATATCATCAGTTGTTTTATGTTTTTTAAATACCACAACGATTTCAAGACCTGACGGACGTGTCAGCTCATCTGGAACGGATATTATGGCATCGATATGGTTCATCTCACATGTCAGGTATTTTCTGAGAGTTTCAAGTGAATTTTTAACAAGAAAGCTTTGAGACATTCCCACAACCATGATTCCGTCATCACTAAGGCTGTTGATCATGTTGATTAAAAACAGATATTCGCTGTCTTTTAGTGATGCGTACTCGCCTGTAAACTGGATTTCAATATCGTTTTTCAAATCCATTTTGCTTATAAGGCTTTCAAGTGCGCCGCTGAGCTCTGAGTCTGTTTCAAATGACTCCGGATTGATGTTGTATTTGTCGCTCAGCAAATCCTTTATTTCGCTTTTCTTGTTTCTTTTGGCGATTTCATAGCTCTGGCTTTCATTGATTCTTCTTAAATTCTTTGATGTTATCGGAGGAAATCTTGACATTATCACGTCAAATTTTTCCTCGGCGTTTTTAAACGGCTCGAAAGGATTGTCAAGCTCTGAGTAAACACAGTCCAAATCAAAGTACTCCATCAAAAGCTTGACTATGCTTGAGCAGTATGTAATCTTATCCTGGCTTTTTGCATAAGTCATCTTCCACGGCATTTTAAACTCCGAGCAGAGGTTTATAAGAAGTGAACCGTCATTTAAAAACGGATTGTAAACGTTTTTTGGGCTTTCAGCATTTGATGCGACAATTGATGAGATAAGATTTGTAATGTAGTCCGGATCGTGGTCAACCGCAACCGGCTTTGACTGGCATATCCTGTCAAATACTTTGGTAAAGGGAAACCTGTCCTCAAATACATCAAGCCTTGAGATTGCATAGATGATGTCCTTTACAACCAGATGCTTTTCTCCCACATATTCGAATTTGGAGAAGTTTACCGCATGCTCAACAGCATCGAAGATAAATGAGAAGTATTTTTCATAGTTTGAGCCTTCCTCAAATTCAACGTTTTGCCTGAATGCTGAGAAAAAATGGTGTGTGAAAAACCTGCCTGAAAATGCGCTGTTTATAACGTCGTCAATGAAGTAGTCGGCATCGTTGATGAAAAATCCGAATGTTTTGATGGCGTCTGTTTTTAAATCAGGTTTTATTTTCTCGTATGCCTCATCTAAAGTGATTTCCTTATCGGCAATTGAGCTTAAAAGATAGTCCTTTAAAGAATCTGAGCAGTACTTGTATAAAAATGAGTATATGATGAGGTACTGTACGTCTTCGGAAGCGTCAAGCTTTCTGATTTTTGATGAAATCTGCCTCATCAGCTTATAGTTTTTTGACGGTTTTGATTTGGGCAATTACATCTCCTCCCACAGCATGTTTAAAATTCCCTCTTTGAGGTTTCTGTCGTAATCAACCACCTTTAAATCCTCAGCCACCTTCTCGTTGATGGTGTCAAGAAGCTCACCGAATTTTTCCTGTGTTTTTAAATCCGGAACTGCAAGTTTGAGTTCCTTTATCTGTTTAAGTGATGCGTGAGGAATCCTTTCTGTGCTTGCAAACTCATAAAGCTGCTTTTTTACATGGGCATTTGTAAGCATATGGGCTATAAATGAAGGATCATAACCTTCTTTCAGCCTTATTACAGCTATTCTGTCACTTATTACAAGACCTTCACGGCCAACACAAACAACGTCATAGGGATAGGGCATCTTCATGAGGACATCGTTTTTTCTGGTGAAATGGTGCGGTTTGATGTTTTCTGATTTCAGTCTGAGATTTTCAAAGTCCTCAAGGATTCCGTCCTTTTTAATTGACCTCTGAACGATTACCTCATACTCGTCTCCTGAGTCTGTGAGATATCTTCTGTATGAAAGTCCCGAGAGGACCTCAGCGATATCTTTTAGTTTTACTTGGTTCATGTTAAGCCTCTGGTAATATTTTTGATTTTAAAAAATTAGGTTTCAGGTGAAACCTGTGTGAAAAGGATAACCTTTTCACGAGGTGATGAGTGAAATGAACATTCCACTATGGTTTTTAAAAGAGAGAATTTCTCTTTTTGGTGATTTTGGGTTTTCTTTGATAATGCTTTGATTTTTCATTATGCCCCCTATTGGTAAAGGCCTCCAACGTCATCCAAAAGCGGAGCCTCTCTTACCTCTGACGGGTCGACCTTTTCGGTTGATACCCCTCCGATGACACCTATGCTTTGGATGTTGTCCTTAAGGACGGTTGTTGAGGTGATTCCCGGACCCTGCGGTGATAGAACAAACAAATCAAGGAAAACGTCATCCTCACCTACGATGAATGCAGGTTCGATAGGTTCTGATGATTTTGTCTGGACCTTGATTAGAATATGCTTGGCCTCGCTTTCACCTTCGATGCCTATTTCTCTTCTGATGTTTTCATCAAGACTTTTTACCTTGTCGCTCCAGTTGATTGGGTTATGGTTCTGGTTCATGTTATCACTCCTGTAATCCACATACTGTGGTGGCGTTCGACTACATTTTTTGGAAATAAATTTTCCAATACACTTGTATTTTTTTACATGAAATACAATTTTGTAATAATAGGTTGTATACAATAGTATATAAAACTTTTCATTTTAATTAAATTTTTTAAAAAAATACAACCAATTACTACTGCAAGTAATAAATAGGACGGTATAGTATATAAACTTTTTGCATTTTTTAAAAAAAAACAGAAAAGTGATGGTGTGCGGATGTGCGGTGGTGAATTTATTCGTTTTCTTCTTTTTTCTTTTTGTCGACAATTTTCATTTTTTGGTTTTCCTCATCGACTTCCATGACAATAGGGTCCGCCTCGACAGCTCCAGGGTCCTTTTCAACGCACTCATTGATTTTCGCCTGGATTGCACCAGTATCTTCGGTGTCAATCAAGTCAACGATTTCAAGCTGGTTCTGGAACCTTTCGATACCTTCAAGAGGAATATTTTCAACAAAAGGAATCGCACCGGTCGCTCCGATGATTTTCTTTTTGTCCGGATCCGCTCCGCTTTCATGAAGTGCCTTGATGCTCTGGCCTGTAATGTGGCCCTGAACCTCGGCGCCTGTCACGATTAAAAATCGAATGTTCGGATTTGAAATGATATTTGCGACAACCTTTTCTATACCTAAGTTTTCTGTTTTGCATGGTCCTGCAATGGCCGCACCGGACAGTTCAGCCTCGATGTGAGAAGCAAGGGTTGTAACGGCAACCGGACTTTCCGGATCGCCTACAATATAATCCCCACTGATTACAGGCCAGCCGTCTGCAGGAGATTTCTTATCAGCCATGATTAATCCTCCTATAATATGTATGGTTTAAGATATAGTTTATATTTATTTAAATATTTTGTAACTTTTTGAGGGGTTTCAAGTATAAATATAAGTTGCCCCCACAATGACTTATTGGCCCAAAATCATTAAATTAAGGTCTAAAAACCAATTTATTTAAATTAATATGATTCATTTTGAATATAAAGATTAATTTAATTGGTAATAGAAAATTTAAACTAAAAATAAGGAGGTGTAAACATATGGCGGAATTTCAAGAAGACATGCTCTTTAAAAATGTTTCGGATAAGGACGCCAGTATCCTTTTAGATATTTTAGGCAAAAAATCTGAAAGAGTAAAAGTGTGGACTAAAAAATTAAGACACATTGACCCGACAAACTACAAACCAGATTTGATTTTGGAGTTGGTTGACGGAAATCTGATAATCGAATTTCAAAGCACACTCTGTGATGACAATTTTTCAAGAAGAGGACACTCCTATGTTGCACTTACAGATCAGCACAAGAAAAACAACAAAAAAGTAAATTTGTCAGTTTTAAGCACAGCTGAAGATTCAAAAATTATTGAATATGAGTACAACGACCTGAATACATTCAGATACGAAGTTATCGGACTGAGCAGTTTAGACGATGAAAAAATTATAAATAATGTTAAATCCAAACTAAAAAAATAGAGAAATACCAAGCAGTAAGGATATCATACTATTATCATTAGTTCCATTAAGTAAAAAAGGAGAAAACATTTGCAAATACATCTATAAAGTCAATGATATTATCTTTGATTTAAAGGATTTGACAATTTCTCAAAAAGATTTGGCTTTGGGAATAATGTGGTTAACAACAGACAAATTCGTTGAAAATCCTCTTGAAAGAAACATTTTACAGGACATGTTGGGTGGTAGAATGAGCTTAATTCATGAATATGGAGAAAACAAGTATCAAATAGGTAAAGATGAAGGGATTGAAAAAGGTAAAAAAGAAGGTATTGAAAAAGGTAAAAAAGAAGGTATTAAAGAAGAAAATGAAAGAATCGTCACCAATCTATTAAAATCAGGTAATGAAGCAGAAGTGATTGCAAAACAAGCAGACATCCCATTGGAAAAAGTACTCAAAATCAAAAACAAAAATAACCTATAATGATTTTAGAATTCTCTAAAATCTTTTTTTAATTTTTTACATCCCTACATTATAGTTTAAAACATTTTAGCTTAACGAAAGCATACAAACTATTTTAATATATATTTTTCAAACATTCATACGTATAAATACAAGTTGTTGGCAGTTCGAAAAATTTAGGCCCAAAAACCAATTTATTTAAATTAATAGGATTTATTTTGAATGTAAACACTGAAATAATGACAAAATCAAAAAAAAATATAGATTATTCGTGATTGAAATATTAAACTTGATTTTTTAGGTGGTCAAATGAGCTTGCTTGATGAATACGGAGAACGGATGTACAAAAAGGGATATGAAGAAGAAACAGAAAGGATCATCACCAATCTATTAAAATCAGGCCTAAAAGCAGAAAGGATTGCAAAACAAGCAGACATCCCATTGGAAAAAGTACTCAAAATCAAAAACAGATTATAACAAACTATTTTTAACATATTTACCAAAATAATACTAATGAATCTGGACACTGAAATATTCTATTTTATCAATCATGATTTGCAAAATCCGGTTTTTGATGCAATAATGCCGAATCTCACCAACTTCGGAGGGTTTGTAACACTTCTTGCGGCATGTATTGTAGTAATCATTTTGCTTAAGTATTTTAAAAAGGATCGATATCTTGAAATCGCCAAGTTGTGTCTGATTGCACTTATCTTATCCGGAATTATTGCTGCATGCATGAAACTTTTAGTTCACCAGCCAAGGCCATTTGCAGTGCTTGACAATGTCCGCCAGCTTACGATTCCATCCGAGTCAAATTCGTTTCCGTCAGGCCACACCTCATCAACGCTTGCCATAATAACAGTTCTCGTTTGGAAATTTAGAGAGAAAAAATGGCTGGTTGCAGTGCTTGCAGCATTTGCATTGATTATAGGATTTTCAAGAATCTATTGCGGAGTGCACTTCCCCCACGACGTTCTGGCAGGTGCTTTAATTGGAATAATAAGTGGTGTGGTTGTATTGAAACTTAAAAAATAGTTTTAGAAATATAAATCTGATGGCTTTCCGATATATTCGAAGTCATCCTTGTTTTCAAGGTATTTAACACCTATGACATTTCCATCCGGAAATACAGTCACTACGCTCATACCGTCATTGACATCAATGACTATGACCTTTCTTTTTTCACCGCTTGGCGCTTCGATTTTGATGATATCCCCATTTTCAACCAAAGTTGGCTCCTCAAATTCTGCACCCACGTCTGTGGAAAACCAATGTTGCGGCAATTTGACCCTTAATCCTAAATCATCTAATACGTCTTTTACATGCATAACTAAAAACTCCCATAATTTGATTTTGTTATCTACATAGTCTTTATATTTTGAAATCTATTTAAAGATTTTGTCACTTTTTGAGGGTTAAAACGGTTATTGATTCCAGCCCGTAAAATTTATCCGAAAGAGAAATATTTATTTAAGCGTGAAAAATTTATTTAATAGTTAAAAATTGATTTAAAGCAATATTAAAGATTTATACAACCAATAGATTTATATTATATCGATTTCAAATAATTTAATACGAAAAAGTCTGTTTTAGAAATTATTATGGTAATCGATTGACAAATTTTTTCAAAAAAATTCAACCATCAAACCATCTTATCGAAAACAAGACTTCAAATAAAATAGAGGTATAAAAAATGGTTTTGCAAAAATTAAACACCAATACCTAGAAAACAGTAAAAACAATCAGAAAAAAATTGATAAGATTGTAAATGTGATGCTGAAAGATGATATACACAAACAGCCATTTGACTTCCTATTTAGAAGCAACAGCGAAACATATCCTGAGAGCACACACCTAATTCTAGAACTGCCAGGTATTTTCAAACAAATCGAAAATACAAATATTTACACTGCAAGTGGCAGAAGCCTGCAGGCGGATTATGTTGAAACTATATTGCCTGATGGAAAACTAATCTCAAGAGAATCAACAGTCCTACTGGAACATTTGTCCTATAAACTAACTGATGATAAAATCAATTCAATATATGAGTATAAACTATCACTGATTGCTAAGTTTAAAAGACCATGCCACATTTTTGTTGCAACAAATCTTGAGTATGTTCAAAATGAAATACCCATTAGAATAGATAATGATCCCATTCTAATTCAAATTATTTCATTTGATGAAGAAAAAATTAACAAAATTTTAAGTAATTTAATGCAAAAAGATTATACCAACAATGAAATATCAGAAGTAGATTTTTTAAAACTTCTATACTGCATTACATTTGCAAAAGAACCATTTGCTCAAGATGTAATTAAAAAATGTATAACTCTCTTTGCATCAATAGAAAGAATGGAATATCAACACCAATTGGATTTGCATTTGGCATTAAAAATAATGATCAAATACCATTTTGATAATGAAAATGAAATAAGGGAGTTGTTAAGCATGATTACAAAAGCGGTGAACGAAAATATGATTGAAAAAATACCAAAATACGAAAAACTGAATAAAGATGTAGCTAAATATAAAAATACAATAAATGAAATGGGCAAAACAATAAACGAAAAAAATCAGGAATTAAACAAAAAAGATGAAGAAATAAAAAAATTAAAAGACAAAATCAGTCGTCTTGAAAACAACATTTAACAAGAAAATATTTTTCATCTAAACCAGAAAGTGAATCTTGGATTTGTCCAAATCATCAGGAGTGTGGGGTTCAGGCTGCTTTTCTATTTTACCCAGTGCCAGAATTCCCACGATTCTATATTGGGGATCCACTTTAACGATGTCTCTTACGACCTCTTCGGCGTCACGGCCGTTTTTGTCTCTTAGATGAATCTGCACCCAGCAGCTTCCAAGGCCCAAATCGGTTGCCATCAGATGCATATAGGTAAGCGCAATTGATGAGTCCTCACACCATGTATCGGCAACGAATGTGTCTGCAAGAACAACTATCGCCTTATCAGCACCTGCAATCAGTTCTGCACCATGATTTTTAGCACCGGCAAGTGCCTTTAAAGTCTCTTTTCGCTCCACAACAAGAAAATTGCATGGCTTTCTGTTCATGCTGGTCGGGGCAAGAAGCGCCGCCTGTAAGATTTTATCAAGTTCTGATTTTGAGATTTTCTCATCGCTGAACTTTCTTGAGCTTCTTCTTTTAAACATTACATCCATGAGTTCCATAGATGAAATTTAGTTTTAAAAATATAAAAAATTAGTGCTAGTAATAATCGCTTAACTTTAAAATCTCTTCATAGACCCTTTTGGAGTTGTTTTTGTCATGGTATCTGAAAAATGTCTTGACGCGTGATTTGTATATCAGCTCCATCCTGCAGTCATTTTCAACGAGATTTAAAATGGCTTTCTTAAGCTCTTCGTGGTCTTTTACGACAGGCCCGAAACCGTCAAGCCTGTAGCTGAAATAGGCGTTTTCAACATCGAAATGGTATCCTTTGTCAAACTGATAATAGATTACGGGCTTCTGCATATATGCAAAATCAAATGCAACTGATGAGTAGTCGGTAATCAGGATATTTGCGCTGTTGAATGTCTCACGGTAATTTGTAAGGTCCAAATCGAATTTTACGTCGGGATGTTTTGTAAAAGTATCTATGAACTTGTGAAGGTTTCTGTGGGGCTTGAATATGAGTTCGTAACCTTCATCAGTGAGTTTTGAGATTAAATCCGTATCGCTTAGAAGTTCATTGAACTGTCTGTAGAAGTTGCTTTTTACAAACTCAGATGCTGATTTCTGGTCAAGGTTACGCCTCCATGAGGGCATCAGGACAATTTTCTTTTGAGGATTGCTTTTAAGGGCGTCAAACCTTGGAAAACCTAAGGCCTTTATGATGTCCTTTGAATATCCGTAATCCGGATTTGAAAATGATTTCCTTTCCGCTTCAGAGGTTGTAACCAGAAGTGATAAAGGTTTGTCGAATTCGTTAAGCCATGCTGAAACGTTGTCCTTGGTAACACCGTGCTGGAGAAATACTGTCTTTGATTTGATGATTCCTGAAAGGTATGAATAGTTTCCCCAAAACGGATAGATTAGAGTGTTGTCAGGGTGTGAGGTTATTATAAAATCACTTAAAAGCACAAAGAGCCTGTGTTTAATTGACCTGTACGGCAGGACTTTACCAACATTTTCAACCTCTTCAAACTGCCTTGAGGATTTTCCCAAGGCCATCCATCTTTTAATCTTGTGGGTTTTTGATGATACAAGATAATCGTATTCGCTTTCAGGAGATTTTTCCAAAACGAAATACGGCTCAATATCCGGATTGTTTTGGGACGTTACGTATTTAAAAAGCTCAAAGGCATTGTCTCCTGCAGCATGGGGCAGATCCATAAAAATCCATATCGACCTTTTGGAGAAAAACGGATGGATGAAAATGTAGAGAATCCTTAAAAACAGTGCAGTCATCCAGCTTCCTGAGCGCTCTTTCATCATTTTTAACATGGTTTTCACCTCAAGGCGTAAAATCCTGCGGTGTTTAAGCTTGATGATTTTAATTTCGTTGTCGCCTGCTATTGCAATGTCCTGCTTTGAAATCTTATACATCCCGTCCCCATTTAGCCTTGAAGTCTGGTTGTATTCGATTTTCAAATCGGCATTCTGAGTTTTAAATGAAATTACAGTGTTTGTTTTAAAAAGCACTATTGATTTGAAGCAGTGGTTGTATCCGTAGTTGAAATTCAGCGAGTAATTGTCCCTTTGGGGATATCTCATAACCCTTGCCGGGATTTCCTTGCCGTCGAATTTTGCGATAATCTGAGTGTCCTTGGTGAAATTTGTCAGAACTCCTTCAATGTGGATTTCGTAGTTGCTTATGAACTTGAAATTGTCTATAAAAACAGTGTTGAGCTTGAAGTTGTCTGTAACGTTTGACTTGTCGTTTAAATATTTCCAGCCGTGCCTTTTCATTAAAATAACGTGTGCCTTTAAAGCCGCCGGAATTGACCTCTGGGCAAGGATTACGTCTTCACCCACATATTTTAGAATCTCGAAAAGGTTATCATAAAGCTCTTTAATTTCTTCAGAGTTTAATAAATGGTCAATCTTTTTAATCTCAAAAATCCACTGCAGGTCATACATCAAAAAGTACTGGATGAATTTCGGAAACTCATTGAAATTCTCCTTTGTGTAGTTTATAAGCTTAAAGAAGTATTCATGAATCCTTGTTGTAAAATATGATCTTGTATTTCCGGATGATGTTATCAGTGAGTTCTGGCTTCCGTCCTTTCTGTAATGGTATCTGTCGGCTGATAAAAATCCGATATTGGGATTGTCCAAAAGCATCTGGGCGATTAGAAGAGCGTCCTCTGATACCTTAAGGTTATTGTTGAACGAATAGTTTTTAAGTTTCTCTAATCTTATAAATGATGAAGGCCCTGAAAGCTGAATGTAACTTGGATTATCATGAAGGTTTATAACCTGGTTTTTTTCAAACTTGAAGTTTAAATTATGGGGACCACGCCTTACACCAAAGTAATAAATCGGAATCGAAACTATATCGATTTCCTCATGCTTTTTTAGAAACTTATAGGCATGAAGAAATGCTCCTTTTGAAATTGTATCATCAGCGTCAAGAAAGTTTACAAATTCTCCCCGGGCGTGTTTGAGCCCTTCGTTTCTTGAAAACGCCGGCCCCTGATTTTTTTCGTTTGTAATTAAAGTGATGTTTTTTGGGTATGATTTTTGATAATTTTCTAAAACAGATAATGTATTGTCTGTGCTTTTATCGTCTACGAGGATTATTTCAATGTTTTTTTTAAAATCAAGGCTTTGGTTTATAATTGATCCAATTGCTTCGCCGACATATTTTTCCTTGTTATATATAGCCATCACAACTGAAAACTTAAACGCCAAAATAAAATCCTCCTTACTGTATATATAAGATATGTATATTATTTAAAGGGTCGGATTTTTAAATCAGTCAATGGCAAACCTGTTTTTTGAGCCAATCAGAAAATGAGAAGTGATGTCAAAAATAACGTCATCGGGACTTGAATAGGTGTTGAATCTGTTTTCTATTTCCTCTAAATCAAGAGTGGTTTCATCGGCTGTGTAGACAAACAAATCAGAGTCTGCTTGAGACATCTTTTCGATTTCTGCTTCACCCCATCCGTGAACCGAATGGGAAGTCCAGAACGTATCCTCATGAATGCATCTTAAAGGCGCACCGGCGTAAGTGGCGTTTGACGGAACGGTTTTATTTGAAACTACCGAACCAGCACCTATTGTAGAGCCCGAACCTATTTTTGAGCCCTTAAAAACCATTGCGTTCTGGCCGAACCACACATGGTCTCCAACATAAATGCTTTTGGCGTAGTTGAGTCTGTCTTTGGATGATGAGTGATATATGCAGTGGCCGTCTGAGGTTCTAAACACCACATTGTATGAAATAAAGCATTCATCACCTAAAATTATGTTTTTGGCCTCTGATAAAACGAAAGTTGTCCTGCCGTTGAAAAAGTTGTTCTTGCCGATAAAGCAGACGTTGTTTTTGTGAAGTGCAATGTTAACCGAATAGTCATGGATATTGCCTGAAAGATATAAAACCGAATTTTCACCATTAAAGTCAATTCTTGAGTTCCAAAGATGCACTCCTTCCTCACATATCAGAATGTTGTTTTTTCCTTTAAAATTAATCTGGGAATCTGTAAGTTTTGGAAGCTCTCCTACAAATTCGTTTTCATTAAGTTCTAAAAGTTGGCCCGCATCTGTTATCTGCACATTTTCACCTTAATATAATATGGTGGCGGAAAATATTTAAATGTTTATAAAAAAAGAGGATAATTTAGTCGTTAGCTAAATTATCAAAGTATCCTTGAATAAATATGACTGGTGTTCCCTTATCTCCGGAACCGCTTGTCAAATCACAAAGTGAACCTATCAAATCAGTTAATCTTCTTGGAGTTGTTCCTTCGGTAATCATCTGACCTGTAAGATCCTTATCTTTTGCTTTAATTTCATTTTTGATTGCTTCTTTTAACTCATCGCCTTTTAAATCAGCGTATTTGTTATCAGAAACGTATTTCAATTTTATTTCATTTGGAGTTCCTATAAGTCCGTCTGTGTGTGCAGGTGACACTACAGGATCTGCAAGCTCCCAGATTTTTCCGACAGGATCTTTAAATGCCCCGTCACCGTAAACCATAACCTCAATCTGTTTTCCTGAAATTTCAACAAGTCTTTTTTGAACTTCACGGACTAACTCATCACCGGTTTTCGGGAAGAGTTTCAGTTTTTCTTCGGTTGCTTTGTTGGAGCCTAAAAGTCCGTAGTCAGGATTGTATCCTGAATCTCCCACAGGTTCGGTTAAAACCTGATGCATACCATATACGTTGGCACCTAAACCTTTGAGGAGTTTTGTGGTCTTGTCTCTTGTGTGAATGTCACAGGTTAAAACATCATTTGTGTAGTCTAAAATCTTTTTGACGTCATTTGAAAATACGAATTCCACTTCACAGTCTTCGGATTCTATAAGTTCACGGTAAAAGTCAATCATGTTGATTCCGGTAAATGGGTGAATCCATGATCCGAAGGTTTCATAATATTCAGCTTCTGAAATTGTGCTTCCCAAATGGTATTTGCTTTCCTCTAAAAGCTCTTCGTCTAAAATTCCGTTTCCCACTTCATCTGCCGGAAATGATGTTAAAAGAGTGATTTTGTCCATTCCTCTTGCAATACCTTTTAGGACAATTGAAAATCTGTTTCTGCTTAAAATAGGATTTACAACCCCAATCTTTTTTGACGGGAATTTGTTTTGTAAATCTTCGGCTACATCATCCACGGTTACATAGTTTCCCTCAGAAATTCCTACAACCGCTTCTGTAATTGCTACTACGTCTTTGTCTTTAAATTCAAATCCTTCAGCTTCTTTTGCATTCATTAATGAATCTACAACTATTGTGGCCAAATCATCGTTTTCTTTTATAATAGGTGTTCTTATACCACGCACTACAGTGCCCACACATCTCATAAACAGTTCTCCTTAAAAAAAAATGTCTGCTGGAAATATGTTTCCAGAACCCATTTATAATATATTCATTAACTTATATAAACTTTGTATCGGCAAAACTATTTCCAGTAGCCGAGTTGGGCTTCATCAAGGCCGATGTCTGATGCCTTAAAAATTGGGTCTTTATTTGATTTTTTCTGCTTTTCATAGTCCTTAAGACAGTCTATTGCGGTTTTGCCCATAAGTATACATACCGGAAGGTTGATTAATGTCATTCCGCCCATGGTGATGTCTGCTGCAGCCCATGCCGCATCCATAGGAATGATTGCTCCAACGAATATGATTACAGTGGCGCAGAGGTAGAATATGTTCATGAATCTTTTTGACGGCTTTCTCTTTCTGTTCATGTAAATCAGTGCATTGTCGACGTAATATAAGTTTCCGATAAGTGTTGTAAATGCAAATAAAACCATTGCGACTGTGATAAAAATAGGTCCTGCCTGACCGAATACAGTTGAGATTGCATTTTGAACGTATGGTGCTCCTGAAACCGCAGCGTCTCTTGCAACTCCAGTTGAAAGGCACATAAGCGCTGTTGCTGTACATAAAACCAAAGTGTCGATGTAAACTGAAAGTGTCTGGACAAGTCCCTGTTTTGCCGGATGAGACACTTTAGCCGATGCTGAAGCGTTTGGAGCAGAACCCACACCTGCCTCGTTTGAAAAGAGTCCTCTTTTTATTCCGTATACAAGACATGACCCGAGAATTCCGCCTGCAATTGATTTGAAATCAAATGCGTCTTTTATGATTAGGCCAAACATTGCCGGAACGTTTGAGTAGTTGAAAAGTATAACGATTAAAGCTATGATTACATAGGAAACTCCCATGATAGGCACGACGGTACCTGTAACCTTGACGATTCTCTTTCCTCCACCTAACAGACAGTATCCTGTAATGGCTGCAAGTGCAGCGCCTACAATGACCGGCGTGATAGCAGGATTGTAAAATGAATAGTCCATGAATGTTGACTGGAGATTGTAGGAGCACAGAAGGTTGAATCCGACAGCGTATGTTGAAATCAGAAATATGCAGAAAAGGATTGCGATTTTAGGTTTTTTAAGGCCCTGCTCGATGTAGTATGCAGGTCCACCGTAGAATTGGCCTTTTTCATCTTTTCGTTTATAAATTTGAGCAAGAGTACTTTCAATGAATGCTGATGACGCTCCGATGATACACATTACCCACATCCAGAAACAGGCCCCAGGACCTCCAAGGCATATTGCAGTCGAAACGCCTATGATGTTACCTGTTCCGACCCTTGAAGCGGTTGACACCAGCATCGCCTGAAGGGAAGATACTGAATCCTTATCTCCTGAAGGCTCTAAAAGAAGTCTTACGGACTCCGGAAAGAGTCTGATTTGAACGCCTTTAGTTTTTATTGTAAAATACAGTCCGGCAACTGCCATTACAATGATTAAAACCGGACAGTACATGAAATCGTCAATTTGAGTTAAAACGGCTACTATATCCAACATGATTACCACCAGATTATGGGGCGAGATTATTTTTGAATAAAATATCTTACATAATAAATTTTAGTTATCATCATATAATAAATTATTGAATCCGGTGAATTTTGGCCATTAATTTCTCTAAAACAATATTCATTTTATAGATTGGAAGTTTTTACAGCAATTTATCTGAAATATAGTTGTTTTTAACCAGTTTTTGATATTGGATTTTGAAAGAATTTCAGATTTGATTATGAAAGTTTAAAAAAGTGAAAGATAATATAAGTTAATTATCAAACTCATATTCATCAAATTTTTCGATAATAAAATCAGCCAACTCAAAAGCTGTTTCAATACTTTCATCATACCATACTGCGTCCCCGCCAATTTCTCCTTCACGAGGAATAGTAATATAATAATCAACCTGATGTCTCAACGATTTTAAAAGAAAAAGATCATCTCTAATTTTATGATTTAAAACTCTGTTAAATGGACCTCTTGAGCGGATAAAATTAAGCATTTGTGTATTGTCACGCTTAGTAGAATTATATTGCCAATTCATTTTCAACCATTCCCGAACATATAAAAATGTCGCATAATAGATCCTGCCATAAACTATCCTTTTAATTGTTGTTTCATTTACCTCAAAACAATTAGAGCATTCCAATAATTGTTTTGAAAAGTTCAAAAAATATAATGGCTCAAAATCTTCAAAATTATCAAACATTTTGACTACCTGCCTTTAACTAAAATAACAGTAATATTATCAAAAACAAATGAAAAATCTGAAGAAACACAAAAATTACAGATTTCTTCCAAAATTTTATAATGCAATTCATTTCTTTTCGAAAATGATAAATTTCCATCGAATTTGATATTAAATATATTGTCAGGATTGCCCTGCAGGTCTTCATGCACCCAATCACATGAAACCAATTCTTCATGGTTCGAAATGATATTGCGTAAAATAAATCTATAAACATTTGAATAATAAACATCAGAGTTTGTTTCACGAAATTTAGGGATAAATTTTGCTAAAACCCTATTTTCAATATCTGCTTGAACATACTCATCTTTTGGGAATTGAACATGAGAAAACTGAAAAGCATCCTTATTATAAAAATCTTCACTAACTACTGGAGGAGTCATATTTTTCACCCATTTTTTCTATAAATTCATCAGTAATTGAATATTCAAATTTTTCAAAGATTAAACTATTCATTTCTATTAAATGTTCTTTAACATCATCAATATTCATGACATTTTTGTTTACACAATCATAATCCAAAATAAAATGTTTTTCATGATCCGGATTCTCAGTCGGGTTATAAAACCCATATTGCATAGTAAAAATATAATCATCTTTCTGCATTTGTAATTTAGAAAAAAATTGAATTAACTGATTTTCTTTAAAATCATTCAATAAAGCCGTATTTGAAAGAGAATTGCTCACATATTTATGAATATCATCATTAATCTCTGCATCATATATCTCATTAATATATCTTAACCCTAAAAAATTAAGTTTAAAGGGAGAATACTGTTTTAAAGCAGATATAATCAACATAACATCATCCAAAAATAATTTAAATCCTTTATAAGCTCCCCGTTTATAATTTAAAACTAAATTATTTGAAGTTAAAGATACCTCTTTATCAGCATTATCATTTCTAAAAATCCAACATAAATTACCCTCATGAGTTAAATTTTTAGGATATCCCGATTCAACATCAATATCTAAATTAAATTTCTTTTGATGCAATATTTCAACATTGGGAAAATCATCGAAAATTGCATTTCTAAAATCATCTACAGATTCTTTTTCATCCCCACAAATTTTAAGGATTGTAGTGAAATCAATCCTAAAAATAATTTCATTTAAAAAATTATCTTCCAATATGACTCCTTTTTTCATCACAATCAACTCCTTAAAATATAGTACATTTTTCTAAAATCTAATAAATAATCTTTTTTTAATCCTATAAATACTTTATAAGTAATAAAATCAATATTGATTTCAACTTGAAATATTATTTTTTAAAAGAGGATAAAAGATACAATTGAAAGTAGGATAGCAAATGTTTTTCACTTAATCCAGTTTCATCAATAACCATTAATATCCGAAAGAAAAAACATTAACATAGGGATGATTAGTAATGTGTGATGAAAGATACCTGGCGATAGATATTGGAGGAACATCGATAAAATACATTCTCACCGACAGGAATGCGGAAATCTCCAAAATCAATGAAATGAAAACAGATAGGGATGATGGGGAACTCTTCACTTCACTGGATGAAATAATTGCTCCCCATCTAAATGATATTGACGGCATTGCACTGTCATTTCCAGGTAAAATTAATGTCGAGAAGGGAATCGCACATACTGCAGGAGCATTCAGGTGGATTTGCGATTTGGAGGTAAAATCAATCCTTGAAAAGAAATATTTAAAACATGTGTGGATTGAAAACGACGGCAAATGCGGAGCATTGGCGGAATTCTGGAAGGGAAATCTCTCGGATGTAAAAAACGGAGTGTTTATTGGACTTGGCACAGAAATAGCCGGAGGAATAATACTTGAAGGAAAGTTATTTCGTGGATCTTTTGGGAGTTCTGGGGAATTTTCAAGTATGTTAGGTTGTCTTAAAAATCCAGATAATGAAGAGCGCTTCGGCAAGATTGGCGGTTATAAAAACCTGATTGGAAATTGCGGCAGTGACGGTCATGAGTTTTTTGAAAAGTATCACGCTGGAGATGTAGGTGCTGAAAATGCGCTTAAGGAGTACTCAAGGACAATTGCAGCCGGAATCGTCAATATTCAGTCGGTATTGGACGTTGAGAAGTTCTGCATCGGCGGCGGGATTTCGGCCGAGGATGTGGTGATTGATGAGATAAGGGAAAGCCTTCGGGAATTCATTACTGTTAAATTAGGAGAAGCGATTAGCGAGCCTGCAATCGAAAAATGCCGTTTTGGAAATGCAAGCGGATGTGTTGGAGCATTATATAACTTTTTGTGTATGGAAAAAATCATCTGAAGTCATGTATATTTCCAGTCACCTGATTTCAAGAGAATGTTTTCACAGACAAACCTTGAATAATTTAGAGAGCATGATTTTCGTTGAAGCATTTAACAATTCCTACAGATAATTTAACTACTTCATAACTCACACATAACAATAATTATCAACAAGCAAATATAATCAAAACACAAAATAAAAATGCTTGAAGTTACTCCGACATGGATTAATCAACAAAAGTTTTCATATATTGAATCAGTTCATCTTTTGTGGAATCCTCAAGACCGAATTCTATGGATGCACTGAGCCAATCAAAACGGGTTGCAACGTTATATGTCTTGCCCTCATACAAAAGTCTGTATGCTCCATCCAGTTTTGAAAGTGCATCAGTAAACTAGATTTCACCCCAATATCAGTTCAGGTTGTTTGATTATATCAAAAATGTTTGGAGTCAAAATGTATCTTCCAACCATTGCAAGTTTGAATGGCATCTTAAATTTTTGATATGTAATTTTTTAAGATGCACATGTGCATATATTTTTTAATAATATAAATTTTTTAAATTAATTAAAAATGCTACTATTAATCAAAATTTAATAAAAATTCTAGTTCCTCATTTCCTTCAATGAAATAATATTCTTTTTCTGCATTAAAATTATTAAGAGGTATAGAATACTTAAACACATTTAAACCATTAATGTCCATTTTAAATCTTGTTTCATAATTATCAATACGATTTAAAAAATTATGTTTTGAAATATTAAGTAAAAAGCCATATTTTTCCCATAGTTTTTCAACTGAATATTCAATAATCTCATTTACATAGAAATATCCATAAATTGCATTATCTGAATATAGATATACTTTATCAATTATCTCATTATTATATTCATTTAATATGATGCTAGTTTTTCTTTTATTAATAATCTGTTCACAAATACTCAAAGGTACTGGAAATAATATATTACTTTTTGAATAAGGATTATCTAACAATTCTTCAAATTTAACCTCTTCCTCCATTGTTTCAACAATTTTATCAAATTGTGGGAATAATGTTTCTTTAGAATAATTTTCTGCCTGCAAATCTTTTAATATCTCTTTTTTAAGATTTCCAGAAATTATAAACTTATGGAAAATTTTCTCATTATCATTAATATCAAAATTTTCAAAACCATTTAATTTATAACCCCAAAATTCATCATGACTTTCTTTAAATAAATCTACAATTTCTTCATCAAATGGTTTGTTTGAAATAAGTTTATTAAAATCTATGCTATTTAAAAATGTAAATAATCCTTTTTGTGATTTAATATTATCATTAAGATTATATTCTGGACGATAAATTTCAAATGGAGGAATATAATTTTTAAATTCAACATCAAGCTCTATACATTTATCAAGATGTTTGTGGCTTTTAAATAGGGTTGAATCATAGTTATCAGCATAATAATGATTTTCAAATAGTTTATAATTAAATGCCCATAAAACACAATCTTCTTCATCACCCTCCAAAATGTTTCTTACTGCAAAGTATAATGCAACTTTATAGTCATAACTCCAATCTAATGCCCTTGTCGGAAGATTGTTATGCTGTGCAATCGAAATTATTTCATAAAACTCAGGTTTTGGCCAAACTTCATAACGCTCTATGCTATAATGAACTGCATTGTGAATCCATCTGCGAATATTTTGATTTGCATTAATTTTTAAACCTAACTTATCGGCATGATTTAAAAATTTTAATAAAACATATGCTTCCCTTTTAAATTGCAATTCATTAAAAGAAGTTATGAAATCTGGATAATACCCATTATCAATATCCTCATTTTTATTAGTTATAATTGAAACGATTGTATTATCTTCTAAATTTTCAAATTCAGCCCATATCTTATCAATTTTTTTAACTTCCTCAGCGGTAAGATTTAAACGGAATTTAAACTCATTATCTGAAATAAATTTATTAATTTCAAAATTTCCATATTTATCTTTTCTTAAAGATGAAGGAATCAATTTATAATACGATTTTTTCATACCTCTGAAAACATAATTTTCTCTTAAATCCCCCCATTTTGATTTTCCTTTAATAATATTTAACAAAACATCATAATCATCGATTATATGTGTTTTTACAAAATCACTGTACTCCATGTTAATTCACTCCAACATTACTTATTCAATAGCATCATCCAACCACAATTCATGTCCTTTCAAGAATTTCTCAACAACAATTTCATCGTTTAATTCATCATAATTTTCATCAATTTTATCTTTAATTGGATTCAAATCCATAAAATCAGACAATTCCTGAATTTCATGCTCAGAAAATTTTTCTGACTCTGAAATAAACAATTTAAGGAAAACCAGCAAATTTTCATTAGAGGAGATATAGTTTTCAAAATACTCATTTACCTCCGAACTGAGCCCTAAAAGCATCCCCACATCCAACATTTCAACTATATTCCTTTCAACATAATCTGAATGCAAATCAATCATAGTCGTGAATTTATTTTTAAGAATGTTTTCAAGTTCAGTGACTTCATTTCCATTAAATAAAGACTCTGTAGACTTTTCAATGTCCAAATCAAACTCCTTTTTAAACTGAAGTACAAGTAAAATTAACAATTCCAGATAGTTTGAATCCAAAAATTGCTGTTTTAGTATATCAAACCGATTTTCAGAGCCCAATTGAGAAATTACATTCAAACTTATGTCATACAACAGATTTTTCATTTTAACAGTATGTCCATTATCAAAGTTATCCACATCATATTTTCTGTAAAATGAAAAGATTACATCCAGTAGAAATTCCTTTTCAGATACTTGGCTAACCCTATTTTTCAAATTCTTTAAAAACAAGTCCAATTTATCCATATC
Source organism: Methanobrevibacter sp. (assembly GCF_017427765.1). Lineage (GTDB taxonomy): Archaea > Methanobacteriota > Methanobacteria > Methanobacteriales > Methanobacteriaceae > Methanocatella. The sequence goes on from NZ_JAFRSC010000020.1 coordinate 66,710, forward strand.
CTCCAGATTTCTGAACTGTTCGAATAATTCAACTTCCATTTTAGAGTTTATCAAATCAATGGTTATTGAAATTTCATATTCATTGATTTCTTTTAATATTGGATTTAGCTTAAAATAGGTTTTGAAATGGTTTTTATGACATATCAACAATTTTTCGTCATGACTTGGAATATCCAAATCATCGATTATGCCATATATGAAAAGGATTTTTGGAAACAGAACCTGCAGCAGATGCATTGCATTTTCATCATCACCAACAATTTTTTCGAATTCACGTTTCTCTTTTTTGCGAATTTCTTCATCATAATTTATCTTTGAAAAAGTAGATATTACAAGCAATGATTCGTTTGATTTGATTTTTTCATATAACTCTGGGTTGAAAAGCTGTATTGCAGTAATTGCAATGAAATCCTCAAAATTCACTTCATTTTTTACCAATTCAATGTTGAATTCAAGAATGTTGATGAATCTTTTAACATCACGGAGGGTATTGAAATAGCGTAAAATTCCATAACCTTCACTACGATAATCCATTTGGGATTCCAAACGAACATCTAGCATATCGCATTCTAAAAGAATGTCATGTTTTTCTGAAAGACCCCATAAAAGCTCTTCTAATGTTTTCCTTATCTCACTTTGAGATACTAGCGGCACTTCAAGTGGGACATTGATAATCTTTTCTATGAAATTGCCCGCATAATGTTTATTTAATGCGTCATGAATGATATTTTTATCAAATGCAACAAGATAGACGATATTATCAAAATCTGCCATTATCTTAATCAGCTTAAACATCTCATAAATTTCATTAGCATCCAACCTATCCAAATCGTCGATTATACATAAAATTTTGTGGTTTTTGAGTTCATCATTGATGTTTTCCTTAATCTTGAAAAGAGAAGTTTCATCGGAAGCCATATTAAGAGTTTTACCTAATATTTCTCCTAATTCCGGATTTTTTATTGAAGTCAAGGTTGGCAAAATAGATTTTAAAAAGTCAGATTTGTTTAATTTAAATTTATACTGCGATATATATTTCTTTAAAGCATTATCTCCTGAAAACTGAGAAATCAGTTCATCGAAAAACTGTTCAACCAATTTGTTGTATGAGGAATAAATCCACGGGTTGAATTCCATGATTTTTATATCCGTATTTTTGAGATGGCCTTTTGTTAGGTTTAAAATTGATGTCTTTCCAGAACCCCAGTCGCCCATCAAACCAATTGTAATGCATTGATCATTATTCTTAAAATAATTTTGGATATTGATTGCTAAATTTTGGGCGAAATTATTATTGTTTAAAGTATCATCTTTTGGAGAATCTATTGCTTTTTCATGTTTAAAAAAAGATTGGTGATTTGTATCAAAATGAGAATCTGGAGATTTCATGAATGAAAGTTTATTAATGAATTCTTATTAATATTTCTATTTTAAATTAATATGCATCATTTAACAAACATATTGAATATACACTCATGCATATACTTTAATCAAAGTTAACTTGTAGTTTTTACAACATATCATACATTGGGAAAATCTTATTGTTTTTTTATAATCTTATTAAATTCATTTGAAATATGATTAAACATTGAACTTAATCCTTCAGATATGATTTCATCCAAATCTTCCATTAATTTTCGTTGAAAATCCTGTTCATTAACTAATTTTACATATTCCTCAAAATCAATATCACTGAACACATTTTCATCAATGCAAATATTAAATGCATAAAACATGATTATTTTATTTAAAATATCTCTTGCATCATCTTCCAGATATAATGACAAAAATAATGCATGGAAGTTAAGGAAAGCTTCCTTAAAACTGATATACGGAATAAAATCCAATTCTAAAAATGTGATGGATATATGGATGATTTGATACCAAAAATTATATAACAAACATAAAAACTTTTCCAAATAATTATCAATACCCACAGGTATTCTATTTTCATATTTATCCAATTTTTCTTTAAGAGACAAACTTTTGTCCAATTCATCAAACTCAAATAAATCAATTTTCTTCTCGATTAATATGTCTTCAATTTCCTCAATTGAATTAAATTTTTCCATGAATGAATCTGGAGATGAAATCTCATCACAATCAATTATTGATGAAAGCAGCTGATAAAAAATCTTATTCTGCAATTTGATTAAATCTTCATTGTACACTGAAATAATATAATCCAAAGGAAGAATGAAAAAATAAGAATTATAATTTTCTAACAATTTCAAAGTGTTATTAAATGATCTTTTAAATATTGAAATTATATCAAATGAATCTTGCACGGCATTATTTAAGAGGTGTCTGAATTTTAGCATTGGCTCATTAACAATATGTTCATCACCAAATGTTTTGAAATAATAATGTTTGTTGTCTTCAATGCCCAAATACATTGATCCTGCTAGAAATAATGTCTCCTTGTCAGTGAAATAATCCATATCAAATAAGAATTTATCTCTGTTTCTTCTCCAAAAAATATCAATTTCTTCAACGATTTTCGAAATTTCAATTAGACTCAAGTCATCAGAAGATACGATATCTCGTTTTGAATTTAATAAATTAAAATAATCCTTTTGAATATCAATCAAATAAGTTAGATTTTTACTCATTTTTTACCTCATATTTTGACAAAAATTCCTCAGATAACGGATAATTCTCATCAATGAAATTTAATAACTTTTTAAATACCCTCACCGCATCAGGCAGGACATCAGCCAAATTCTTTTTTAAGTGAACATCAGGAACATTATGTCCCAGATGCAGTGGGTTAACGCATTTTAACATTGAGCTTTCCCGAACAGCACCCCACAAACCATGAGCGTAACTGGATTCATAATCATAATAAACATCAAATAATTCTTTCTCATCAACTTCAATTGCTTTGTCTCTAAAATTAGTTTTGCTTTCAAAATTTCTAAAGTCCACATCTTGAAACATTTCATCGATTTGTTCATTGACTAAAATGTCAAGCAATCCCGGATTTAAATGTGAATTTTCAAATTCATCAATCTCACGAACTTTAATTAAGATAAGTTTATATTTTCCAATACCATACTCCTGATATTTTTCCCATAAGTCAGGCTGTTCATCTGCTTTTTTATTGATATATTTTAACATAATGAAAATTTCAATAATTATCCTTAAACTCAATCGACCCATTACCTTGTCTCTAAGGTTACATTCGACCAATTCATTTAAAATTTTCAATGCATAAACCGATGATCCCATCATTACATTGAATTTTGAATCTTCGAGCTCACTATGCATATTGTCAATGATTAATTTCTGAAACTCAACTTTAATATCTTCAATGAATGCTTCATCAATTGAGTATTCATTTTCATACATTCCATATTTCAATCTACAATCCCCTATTTCCAATAATTTTTTCCAAAATGATTTTATGAATTCAGAATTATGTTCATAAATCATATATTGTACCGAACCGAACATGCTTCTAACAGTTGGTCGGTAGATTCTCATTTCCCATTCTTCATGATTTGTTTTTTGATAATAATATAACATTTCAAAAGCAGGTTTAATATTTTTCGTAGCATGAATAATTTGTCTAAAGATAATGTAAAATGTTAAAATTACGTATTGAACATCAGTTGCACCATCAGATTTATTATGTCCATAATTATCAGTGATATTTTCTAATATCTCCAGTTTTTCTTCAACAGTTACTCCGTCTTTAAAAAAATATTCGAAAAATATTCCATGATTATTATTGAATAATATAGTTAAAGGATTCAATACTTCTATATCAATATGCTGTGATAACATTTCATAAAATTCCCCTTGTTTTTCATCATCTAGAGATAAAATATAAGATAATTGCAATGATTTTAATTCAAAAGACAAATCATTAAAGTCTTTGAAAATAAATGACAATATTGTAAATGCAGGTCTGCGACCATAGTAATCAATTATCAATGCAATCCAAATAAAATCTGGAAAACATTCTTTCATCCAACTATAATGTGTAATATTGCCCAGTTGGTTAATTGGAGATTTAAGAATGCCTTTTTTAGGCCTCCCATGATCACCGTGGTCTTTTAATTTATCCAAATAATGTTCCCTCATAATTATACATTTAATGTATTAAATATAACTAATTTTTGCGAGAGCATTTACAAACAAATCTAAAGACATTAACTATACATATTAAGTAAAAACAAAGGTAATTGACTCCGAACTAAATAACAATGAACAAATTTAAAACCAACATACTCATGATTTGTAAATATACTGTTAATTGATTGAATAAATCATGATGAATGCAAATGATTTTAATTTAAGGAATGAAAATTTATATACTTTTTAGGTTAACTATGACAATATTTTATTAACAAGTTTATTTGAAGCAATTGAAAAATTAAAATTACAATAAATAATTAAGACATATACATAAAAATTAATCTATTAAAAAATGACAGACATAATTAAAAAAAGTAAAGAAGATAATTTAGTCATTCGCTAAATTATCAAAGTATCCTTGTATAAATATTACGGGAGTTCCCTTATCTCCTGAACCGCTTGTCAAATCACATAGTGAACCAATCAAATCAGTCAACACACGAGGAGTGGTTCCTTCAGTTATCATCTGACCGGTCAAATCAGCATCCTTTTCACGGATTTCATTTTTGATTGCCTCTTTAAGCTCATCACCAGCTAAATCAGCAAACTTATTGTCAGAAACATATTTCAGTTTGATTTCATTGGGATATCCGACCAGTCCGTCAGTATGTGCTGGTGAGACAACAGGATCTGCAAGTTCCCAGATTTTTCCGACAGGATCTTTAAACGCACCGTCACCGTAAACCATAACTTCAATCTGCTTTCCGGTCAAATCAATCAGTCTTTTTTGAACTTCACGCACAAGAACATCACCGGTTTTCGGGAAGAGTTTCAGCCTTTCCTCGGTTGCTTTGTTTGAACCTAAAAGCCCAAAATCAGGGTTGAATCCTGAATCTCCAACAGGTTCAGTCAAGATTTGATGCAGGCCGTAAACATTTGCCCCCATGCTTTTAAGCAGTTTTGTGGTCTTTTCTCTTGTGTGAATGTCACATGTCAAAACGTCTTTGTTATAGTCAAGAATTGTCTTTACGTCGTTTGAAAAGACAAATTCAACTTCACAGTCTTCACTTTCAATCAGCTCACGGTAAAAGTCAATCATGTTGATTCCCGTGAATGGATGTTTCCATGAGCCGAAGGTTTCATAGTATTCCTCTTCTGTGATGATGCTTCCAAGATTATATTCACTTGCATCTAAAATATCCTCATCGAGAATTCCGTTTCCCACTTCATCAGACGGAAATGAAGTTAACAAAGTAATCTTATCCATTGCCCTTGCAATACCTTTAAGAATTATGGAAAATCTGTTTCTGCTTAAAATCGGATTTGTCACACCGATGTTTTTGGATGGGAATTTATTCAACACGTCTTCGGCAACATCATCCACGGTTACATAGTTTCCCTCTGAAATTCCAACGACCGCTTCTGTGATTGCGACAATGTCCCTGTCTTTGAATTCAAAATTTTCTGCTTTTTTTGCAGCCATCAGTGAATCAACAACAATAGTGGCCATATCATCGTTTTCCTTAATAATTGGTGTTCTTATACCTCGCACAACAGTACCGACACATCTCATTTAAATTACTCCTAATCAACAATATATTTTTTCAAATCCTCAGCCTTATCTGTTTTCTCCCATGGAAGACCATCGATACCGAAGTGGCCGTATTTTGCAGTCTGCTTATAAATAGGATGTCTTAAATCAAGGGTTTCAATGATTCCGTCAGGAGTCAGCTTGAAGTTGTCACGCACAATCTTATCCATGCTTTCGGAAGTTTCAACTCCAGTTCCGAAAGTGGTTACCATAACAGATGTAGGTTCGGCAACACCTATTGCATATGACAGCTGGATTTCACATTTCTCGGCAAGTCCTGAAGCGACAATGTTTTTTGCAATGTATCTTGCCATGTAGCATGCGCTTCTGTCCACTTTTGTGCAGTCTTTACCTGAAAACGCTCCACCACCGTGTCTTGCATAACCTCCATAAGTGTCTACGATGATTTTACGACCTGTCAGACCGGCATCTCCGTGAGGACCTCCAATTTCGAATTTACCGGTCGGATTGATGTGCTCTTTGGTGTTTTCTGTCATCAGCTCCTGAGGGATGACTGCCTTAAAGAGTTTTTCACGAATGTCTGCTTTTAACTGTTCCTGATTTTCAGACACTGTTTCGTCATGCTGGGTTGACAGTACAACCGCATCTAAAGAGATGACATTTTTGTCTTTGTCATAGTTGACTGATACCTGTGCCTTGCCGTCAGGGCGGAGGTATGGAATTTCACCGGTTTCTCTTAACTCGGTTAGTTTGTTTGTAAGTTTACGTGCCAAATCAATCGGGAACGGCATTAATGATTCTGTTTCGTTGGTTGCATAACCAAACATCATTCCCTGATCGCCCGCTCCAGTTTCACCCTCTCTTGCAACGCCCTGATTGATGTCCTGGGACTGGGCATGAAGTTTGGAGATGACCTCACAGTTATGACCGTCAAATTTCAAATCAGGATTGTCATATCCGATTTCAATGATGGTATCCCTTATGATTTTTTCAATGTCTTCTCTTGTAATGTCTGCATCTGATGTAACTTCACCAAATACCATACAGAAGTCTGTTGTAACGCAGGTTTCACAGGCCACATGTGAATTAGGGTCCTGACTCATGTATGCATCCAAGATTGCATCTGAGATGATATCCGCCACTTTGTCCGGATGGCCCTGTGTTACTGATTCTGATGTAAATGTTCTGTATACTTCATTCATTTTTATTCACCTATTAATCTGTAAATACCTCATGATTTATGATTAAGCATTCATAATATATGATTGATAATTTAAGTAGTTGTTATGTTAAACATGAATATAAATTAACAACAATTTAATTTGTTTTAAGGACAAGATAAGAATAATGTTAACTAAGTTATACATGTAGATAAACTACTTAAAAAAAATAAAATTTGAAGGAAATTATGTTCCTTCCTGCCAGTTTGCCATATATGCCTTTTGTTTGTCTGTCAGTGAATCGATTTCAATTCCCATAGCATCGAGTTTCATGCTTGCAACGGTGTAGTCGATTTCATCAGGTGCTTTGGTAACTCCAATTGGGAGGTCATTTTCTAAAATGTGTTTTGCTGAAAGTGCCTGTACTGCAAAGCTCATGTCCATGATTTCAGCAGGGTGTCCCTGACCTCTTGCAGCTGAAAGGTTTACTAAACGACCGTCGGCTAAAAGGTAAATTTTTCTTCCGTCTTTTGTGGTGAACTCTTCAATGCTTTCACGAACTTCTTTGACTTCAGTTGAGATTGCTTCTAAATCTGGTCTGTTGATTTCCACATTGAAGTGACCTGAATTTGCAAGCATACATCCGTCCTTCATATATTTGAAGTCATCACCGCAGATGATGTCTGCATTACCTGTTACTGTGATTATTAAATCAGCCTGTTTTACTGCTTCTCTGATAGTCATTACACGGTATCCGTCCATTCTTGCTTCTAGTGCTCTGATTGGATCAACTTCAGTTACAATTACATCTGCTCCGAGACCTGCTGCTCTGAGTGCAAGACCTCTTCCGCACCAGCCGTATCCTGAAATGACGACAGTTTTACCTGCAATAACCATATTGGTTGTTCCCATGATTGCATCGAAACTGGATTGTCCTGTTCCGTATCTGTTGTCGAAAAGGTATTTTGTGTATGCGTCGTTAACAGCAATTACAGGGAATTTAAGAGCTTTGTCTTCGTGCATTGCCTGGAGTCTGTGAACACCAGTTGTGGTTTCTTCACATGCCCCTTTGATATGTTTGAGAAGTTCTGTTCTTTCGTTGTGAAGAACCATAATCATATCTGCTCCGTCATCGATTATGATATCCGGTTTATGGTCTAAAACCATATTGATGGTTTGATAGTATTCCTCATCATCCTGTTCTCTCCAGCCGTAGACGTTTAATCCTAAATCGGCTGCTCCGGCAACTGCATCGTCATGAGTTGAAAGCGGGTTGCATCCAGTCATTGCGACTTCAGCTCCGCCGGCCATCAGTGTTAAACCTAGGTTTATTGTTTTAGGTTCAAGGTGAAGGCAGGAGCCTATTGTAATTCCTTTGAACGGTTGAGTTTCTTCATATTCCTTTTTAATGGATTCCAAAACAGGCATGTGTTTTTGAACCCATTCAATTTTCCTTACACCTTCCGGTGCTAGTGACATGTCTTTAACTTTACTCATAAAAATCAAATCCTGAAAATAAGTTTGATAGTTTAGAAATTTAAATCTCAATTAAGTATATCTAGGTTATGCATATTAAATGTTAAGCAATATTGCTTAACACAATTTGTTGTGGAAAAATTAATCTAAAACAGATTATTTAAATGAGAAAAATATTTGTGGATTTTAATATTTAACCATCCACAAATTCATGATTATTCTATAAATGTTTTCATATATTCAATCAGTTCATCTTTTGTGGAATCCTCAAGACCGAATTCAATGGATGCCTTAAGCCAGTCAAAACGGGTTGCGACATTATAGGTTTTGCCTTCAAAAAGAACACCGTAGACTTCATCCAATTTTGAAAGTGCATCTGTAAGCTGGACTTCACCGTCAACACCAGGTTCTGTTTGTCTGATTTTATCAAAGATATCTGATGTTAAAATGTATCTTCCCACCATTGCAAGGTTTGAAGGAGCTTCACTGATTTTTGGCTTTTCAACCAGACGGCTGATTTTATATATATTGGATTCACTTTGGTTTGCCTCGACAATACCGTACTTGTTGAGCTTATCGTTTGAAATTGTTTTTAAAGAAATTGTGGGTTTTTCATATCTGTTGAAAATGTCGATTAACTGTTTGGTGCATGGTATTTTTGATTTTGTGATTGTGTCTCCCAAAAGAACTGCAAAAGGTTCATCTCCGATGTGTCTTTCTGCACATAGAATAGCATCCCCTAATCCATTTTGCTCTCTTTGTCTGACATAGCAGACATCCACAAGGTCTGTAATTTTTCTGACTTCCTTTAGAACTCTGTCCTTACCTGCATTTTGAAGAGTATATTCAAGTTCATAAGACTTGTCAAAATGATTTTCGATTGAATGCTTGTTTCTGCCCGTGATGATTAAAACATCATCAATGCCCGAAGCCACAGCTTCTTCTATTGTATATTGGATGATTGGCTTGTCATAAACAGGCAACATCTCTTTAGGTTGTGATTTGGTTGCAGTAAGAAACCTTGTTCCGAAACCTGCAGCCGGAATTACCGCTTTCATAATTATAGTTAGGCATTAACGGAATATATAATGTATGTTTAACAGCACCTCACCAGATTACAGATGTTAGCAAAATTTGCAATAACAATAGAAAACACACGTTCAAGTAATCCACTTGAAAAAATAAAAGAAAAAAAGATTTTATCTTTTAACTCTTGTGATAAGAACAAATACGACCAGTATCAATAATCCTAAAGGATTTCCGGTATTACTTTTACCATCAGTGCCGATTTTATTTTGACAAATGTCATCTGACGGATTGTCCAAATAATTGTTTTGGGCAATATCATCTGACTGACTATCCGAAGAATTGTTTCGGGTTGTATCATCTGATTGGTCCCCATTGTGAGGATAATACGGATCGCATATATCATCACAACCGAATTTTGCATGGTTGTTTTCAAAAGTGCAATTGTGAAGTTCACTGCCACTTTCCTGATAAACCGCTCCCCCGTGGTCTGCAGAATTATCGCTTAAAACGGAATCATAAAGTTTACTGGCAATCTGATAGATTGCACCGCCGGTAGCTGCATTATTGTCTTGAAAAACACAACTGGCCAGGATACTGTCACTCTGATAGACTGCACCGCCAGACTTTCCGGCTGAATTATTCCTGAAAACGGAATCTGACACGCTGCTGTCCAGCTGGAATATTGCGCCGCCTGCTTCATCTGCATGATTGTCCGTGAAAGTGGATGAGTAAGTCGAACCGCCATCACTATAAACGGCACCACCTTCGCCTGCTGAATTATTTACAAAATCAGAATCATAAATATAGGATTCATCCAGATAAACGGCACCTCCACGGCCTGCATGGTTGTTTTCAAATGTGCAATTGTTTATTTCACTATCCGGAGCTAAACGAACAGCACCACCATCACCGTCGGTTTTACCGTTGATAAATACAATGTTTTTTAAAACAACGCCTGATGCGGACACATCAAATATTCTGGAGTTTGAATTTGCATCAATAATATGATTGTTTCCGTTGATTGTTATCGGCTTGTTTATAACAATTCCATCTGGAAAATCATCATTTGCACAAAAATAATCCTGACTTAGGGTTATGTTTGAATTTTCAGGCAAATTCTCAATTAATGCATTGAGATCAGCAAATGACCCCTGATTTGCGTTTGAATTGATATTGTCAGAACCGTTAACGTCGTAGGCAACAGAAACACCAAGAGTTAAAAAGAATATAATTGAACCTAAAATCAACAATTTCAAAATATTCATGTTAAATATTCTATACATCATCATATTTATAGTCGGACCTGACTGATATTGTCTCTCACTAAAAGATTAAATTCGAAAAAAAGAAGATAAAATAAGGAACGAATCCTTATTTTTTAATTTTTGCAGTCTTTTTAACAGTATCCTTAAGGTATGTTGCCTGATAGGTTACCTTTTTTCCAACCTTAAGTTTTTTAAGGACATTTGATTTAACTGTTACCTTTGCAACACCCTTGGAGTTGGTTTTTGCCTTGTATGTTTTGCCGTTGAACTTGAAGGTCACCCACTTGTTTTTGAGATACTTATTGTTGACTTTCCCAAGATTTGCGCTCAGCACAAGCTTTTTGGCGGATCTTTTGACAGTCACTGACTGAAGGCTTACGATATGGTTTACGGTCAGTGTTTTTGTAACTGACTTTCCAAGTGAGGTTATGGTCATCTTGTATGTTCCGGGAGCATTGTCAACCTTGAACTTGGCAACGCCCTTGGAGGTATACAGGGTTTTGAATGTTTTGCCGTTGATTTTAATGACCACCTTAGCGCCGTCAGCAGGCTTTCCGTCAGCTCCTTTGACATTTATTGTGTAGTATGAACCTGCAGAGTAGGTCACCTTGGCATTTGAAGCTGTGACTTTCGCCTCACCGATGATAAGTGTTGATGTCTTTTCAACATCCCAGTTCTGTGATGTGATTTTGATTTCATATGTTCCGGCAGCCAAATCCTTTAAACTGAATTTAAGATAACCGTTTTCAGAATCTTTTAAAAGAGAGTAAACTGCTTTACTTTCTTTTAAAACGTCAACAAAAAAGCTGACCGGCATGTCCTTATTGTAGCTGACTTTTGCAGGAATCTTTATTTCAATGGTTTTTGCAGGAGCGAAAGTGAATGTTTTAGGCATGTCAATTTCAATGCCCTCGCCAACAATGGCGAATGAATCATCCAGCAATGCCTTTGAATAATATCCAAAGTTTTGCCCGTTGAGTTTAAGATTTGAATTTTCAAGCTCAACTGCAACGTTGGAGTTTTCTGTAAAATTGGATGATTCAACTGAAAGATTTGAGTTCATGCAATGGATTGCACCGGCGGTTGGAGCTGAATTGTTTGTAAAACTGCACTGAATTACGGATGCATTGCTGTTTTGAAGTAGAACAATGCTGCAGTGTGCGTAATAACTGCTGATTCCGGTTACCTGATTGTCTGTGAAAGTGTTGTTGAACATGCTACATTCGGCAGCCGTGATGCGTATAAGATCATGATATCTGATGGAATTGTTTGAAAAATCATTACCTGATATTTCAATTGTTTCTGCTGAAAGTTTGATGAAATCGGCATATTCGACATCACCATTGGCAAAAGTGTTGTTTTCAATCACAACTGAGCTGGCTGAGGCGCTTAAAACCAGACCGTCCGGGTTTATGAAATCAGAATTCAATATTGTGCATGAATCATTATTTGAGCCATAGGTCTCCAGAGTTGACCTGTCGTTGAATTTAGAATTATTTACGCTGATTGAACGGCCGTATTTTGAACGTGCGCCGTTGAACTCACATCCCCAGATTACCAGATTGTTTTCGGCCTCGATATCACAGGTTCCGAAATAACTGTATGAGGACACAGTTGTATTGTCCAGGATTATGTTTCCTTTGGCATGTATTGTGGTGGCACCGGCATTGTCCTGGCCACCATAATATTCCATTTCTCTCCAGACTTCAGTGCTGAGTGCTCTGTTTGCCGACAGTTTGGAGTTCAATACTGTAAGATTGTCCCCGCAGTAGATTGCACCGCCACGGGCAATAGAATATATTCCTTCATACACCTGCAGATTATAGATTTCCTCTGAGGACAGTCCGTTGTCATCATTAAAATCCACCACATTGTCTTTGAATGTGCAGCCGTCAACTGTTAATGATTCTGTGGAATAGATTGCACCTCCGCAACTGATAGTGTTTTTGGCGTTGGTAAAAATCAGGTTTTTCAGTGTGACAGTGCCTGCAGTGATGTTAAGTATTCTTGATGTGGAATTGGCGTCGAGTATTGTAGCGTTTCCACTTCCTTCAATAGTGATGCTTTTGTTGATTAGAATTTCCTTACCTGAACCGACATAGGTTCCGTTCAGGATTACTGTTGCATTTTCTTTCGCATTGTTTATTTCGTTTTGAACGTCTTCAAACGAATGCGAACTTTCCTTGACGCTGATGCTTGCGTCATCGACCGATAACGTGTTTTGTGTTAGATTTTCATTGGCTGATACTGCGGTTAGTGTTAGAACCGCCGACAACAGCAATAGCATCAGAACTATTTTTCTTGTTTTTGTGTACATGATAATAGTTTATTGGATACCATTTATTAAATATTGTTATTGATTTATAATAATAGATTCAAAACCCTGTTTTAAATCATCTCATACAGCATACACAACAAACTGATGAATCTCATGATTAAAACATCAGCGATTCCTGAAGCAGCCACTTTTCTATTGTGTATTGGATGATTGGTTTGTAATAAAAAAGCAACATCAATTTCAGACTGGATTTTGCTCCAGGTGCAAATCTTGTTCCAAAACCTGCTATGGACATAACTGCTTTGATGATTAAAACTTACTAAATACCTATATAAGATTTATACATGTAAAATTTTGGATATCCGAGAAACCAGTGCGAATTTTTTATTTAATATACAATTGTCTCAAATCTAAATGATTTTAGAAAAGTTTAAAACAATTTATAAACATACTTAAAAACTGAAAAGGACATATTACCATAGCAATCAATACATAATAAGTGACAATCATGAAGGATTATTTAGATGAGTTTAAGCAAATGAAAGAAGAAAAACGACTCCAATATACTGCTTATAATAATTTAATTTATAATGACCTCTACTCCTCCAAATATAAAACAGGTAATGAAAAAATAAGCATCATAATACCAACACATAACCGATTTGAACAATTGACACAATTGGTTAACAGTATTTTTAACCAAACCTACCAAAATTTTGAAATAATACTAGTTGATGATTTATCTATTGATGAGACAAATGAAGTTTATAGCAACTATCATGACAAACGCCTAAAATATTACCGGAATTATGAAAATTTAGGAGCGGGATTAAATAGACAGAAAGGTTATAACCTCTCACATGGAAAATATATAATTTTTTGTGATGATGATGACTACTTTATTGATAATGAGTATTTTTATGAGTTGATAAAAATATTTGAAGATGAAAACATTAATTTAATTTGCTCAGAATCATACACTCATTATGAAAACAATGATAAATACATACATACCAATTTAAACATTGATGAAGAATCAATTGATTCAATTGAATATCTGAATAATTTTATGACAAAATACAGAAAACCAACCTCCGTATTTCCCGCAGCATTTAGGAGAACTACATTAATTGAAGCCAAATTTAAAGAAATGACAATGATGAATGACACATCAATTTATTTAAGAGCACTGATGATTGGAGGTAAAACTTATATTAATAAAAAAATCATAGGAGTTTATCGAGTTCATGAAAAAAATTTCACAAAGAGTGTGCACTCCGACTTCATAATAAAAAATCTTGAAGAAAAGAGAAAGATTCATAATTATTTAAAAAAACATGAAAAGATTTCAAATTCTGATGACTGGTATGCACAACAGATTGCAATAACTATGAACTATTACTTAGACAATGTTGGAGATATTGGAGGTGTAGATGCTGTTTTGAATTGGATTTTAAAAAATGTATCATATGATGAGTATTTGAAATATAAAAAAAAGAACCATTGAATCTTATGGTCTTAAAGTGTATTATTTTAAATATCCAAATGTCGGAGATATGTTAAATGAAGAAATTTTATCTTCAATTTTTCAATTAAAATTTGAATCTGACACGATTCAAACTGCTGATTTGTGTTGTGTTGGAAGTCTTTTAGATAACCTTATAACAAACACAGATATTGGTGAATGGGAAAAGAAAATGCTGACAGAATGTGATTTTAATAAACCAATCCACATTTGGGGAACCGGTTTAATGTATCATTATGAAAATATTCCTCAAGAAGGTGTGAGACATTTTATTATCCATGCGTTGCGCGGTGAAAAAACAAGAAAACGAGTATCAGAGATTCTTGGAAAAGAAATTTCATGTGTTTTAGCAGATCCCGGCCTTTTATCATCATTAATTGTGAAACCTTCAGAGAAAAAATATTCATTAGGCATAATCCCCCATTTTGTAGATAGAAATGAGGAAATCTTTAAAAAAATGCTTGAATATTATCCTAATTCAAAATTTATTGATGTTCAAGAAGAAACAAAAGATGTTTTGAAAGAAATTTCTGAATGTGAATATATTATTTCAACTAGCCTTCATGGATTAATCATTGCAGATTCATATTGCATTCCAAATTGTTGGTGCGAGATTTCAGATAATATTTTAGGCAATAGATTTAAATTCCATGATTATTTCTCTTCTTTTGGCACTGATAGAGAATGTTTTGATTTGAGAAATGGAGAACTGCCGGATATTGAAAAAGATTTTAAATGCAATTTCCAATCAGAAGACCAAGTTTACAAAAAACAAAATGAATTAATAGAATGTTTCCCATTTAAATTATGAAAATAACTAATTAATCAGAAATCTGAAAAAAGTTACTCGAATAACACATCATTTTCATTTAAAAAATCTAAAATAGCATTATCTAGACTTTTTTCAATATCATCATATAAATCATATTTCTCTATAAAATCAGAGTAAACTCCCTGAATTGCATTATAGAATTCATCTTTGTACTGATCTTCAATTTTATTATATTTTATTAATAAAGCTTTAAATATATAGGTTAATACTTCGCATTTATAATATTCATAGATTTCTTTATTTTCCAAAAACACGTCCAAAATCATATAAGAAATAGGAATGCCATCAAATAATCGTTCATTGTTGAGGGTCATGATAGAATCTGGTCGCCTACGCCTATTATAAAAATATTTGTTAATAAATGAAATTCTATCAGCATTAATCCAAGCTTTACAAGAAAAAGGATTATCCTCCTGAATATAATTCTTATCAGTAAACCTTATATTGTAGTCATCTAAAAATGATTTTAAGTATAATTTATTACAAGGACCTATTGGAACATCAAATAACTTCGTTTTATCCAAATCCCACTGATTAAACACTTCACGTTCAAATTTTTCCATAAATTTCATATCATAATACTCTTCCATACCAAATTCATGAGATTCCTCATAATAAACAATATTTTTAAACAATAATAAATCCAAATTATATTTTTCAGAGGTTTTAATAAGAATTTCAAAAGTATTTACTGATAACCAGTCATCACTATCCAAGAAAAAAACATATTTTCCTTGAGCTACATCCAAACCCCTATTTCTTGAAAACCCCTGACCCCTATTAGAATCGTTTTTAAGAATTTTGATTCTAGAATCTTTTTCATGGAAATATTCTAAAATCTCTAGAGAAGAATCATTTGAAGCGTCATCAATGCAAATTACCTCAAAATCCCGATAAGTTTGTTTTAATATACTATTTAAACAAACATGCAAGTAATTTTCAACATTATAAACTGGAATTATTACTGATATCATATTCTCATCTAACTTATTAAAATAGACATTTAGGCACCTTGTTTAACTATTTATACATAAGATTTAATCAATAAATATTTAAATAAATCAAATCATAAAAACTTTATTAACCTATAACTTCATTATCAATTTCATCCAATCTTTACCATAATGTGCCATCCTCCTAATAGAAACATTAGCAAACGCTCATAATGGATGTGCTTTGAAATTTTTAAATTGTATCTCTGAAATATCTCCATTAACTGAAAATAGGAAATGAGTTGGATTTTCTAATGTTTGTGTATTTGTAACACCATTAAGAGTCGTATTGATTGTACCATTTGTAATTACGATTTCCACATGATACCAATTTTCTGGTTGAGCATTAAAATTAGCTAAACTAACTCCCCTTATTGAACTTGAACTATTATAAAATACAATATCCCACTTATCTTTACCCCCATATTGTTTCATATCAAATTCAATTTTATAATTATCTATAATCTCTATTTGAATATATCCATTAGAATTAGTATCTGTGATTGAAGAATACTCTTGATTTCTAGTCATGTTTGGATTATAAAGATAAGTCCATATATCATTATGGTCATCAATTGTACCATTATCATATTTATAATAATCACTTTTTGTGACTGGTCCAGAAGATACTTTATATATATTCCAGTGAGAATTGTGCAACATTGGAATTGCAGTGACATTCCCATCTAATTCTGGATTGCCCCAACAACAGTAATAAATAGTTTTATCAGAATTATTGTTAATGAACCCCATAGTGTCCTTTTTATCAAGTTCATTAAAATCATATATCTGATGCGCTTCACCCATATCTAAACTATGTAACCAAGTACCAGTACAATAAATATCCCATTGATCTGAAAATAGTAGGAACATAGGTGCATTTGTAGCAATTACAACAGAATTATTATCCTGAGCAATATTATCAAATACATCCTGTTGAACCATACCATTATCATAATATATCCCACTATTTGAAACTACATCACTAATTCCAGCAATTAGCAAAATACATACCAAAATTGAATAAAAAATTAATAATTTTTTATTTCTTATTTTAACAATCACTATTGAAATCACTAGCCATAAAACCGCAGTAACAGGTATTAAATACCTTACAATCAAAATTGGTTTAAATAAAATAGAAATAACAACACTAAATACAATTGTTCCAATATAAACTGCAAAACCACTTACAATATAAAAACTAGTTTTATCATCAAAATCAATTGACTCCCTATAATAAATAATAAATAATAAAATAAGAATAAATATTGCAAATACATGATATATCAAATTATTTGAAAATAAAGACATTGCAATCTCTGAATGAACAAAACTTGAAAATGAAGATATAATAAGATCCAAATTCACATCAGGAATCCAATAACCCCCACTAACATTGGACATTTGAGCAATTAAACTAGGAATCCAAGGTACGAACATTATCCCTGCTAAAATAACAGATAACATCCAATATTTGAGTTTATCTTTTTCTTCAAACAATAAAATATAAACTAAAAATACCAGATAAAGAACTAAAACAGATATTCCAATAAAATATTGAGTATAAACACAACAAACACTAAAAAATGAAAATAATACTATTGATTTTTTATCAAAACTATTTATAACATCTTTAAAATATATAAATGAAAGTAATAAGAATAATGTCCCCCAACTGTACATTCTAGCAGTTAAATAATACAAAAAGAAATCAGACATGACAAACATAGCAAAAGAAAACAATCCTGCACTAAGCCAACCATAATCCTTTCTAATTTTTACAAATGAAATTATTAAAATCAATGCATAAGGAATAATAGAAACTAATTTTAAATTAAACAGAGTATTTGTTAATCCAAAAAAGTTTAAATAATCTAGTATAAATTTAGCTATTAAATAATATAATGGGGGATGAACATCATGCGCTGTTACAGTAATAATATCAAACACTGGAAAATTTATATAAGTAGTAGTAAAAAACTCATCAATATGTGTGAAAAGATGAGTTATAGGTGATGTAAGTAAATAAATCAACATTAAAACACTTAATATAAATAAACTTTTTCCAATGATTGATTTTACATTAACAGAAACCATAAGTAAAATATTATAAATAATATTATATATATTTTTTTAGTAGTTAGGCTATGTTGAAATCCTTTTTGAAATTTTGATGTATTGGACCATATTGTAAACTAGTGTTTTGAGTCTTGTTTCTTTGTTTCTTAATCTTGTGCTTTTGCTTTTGTTAATTCCACCAAATCTTCTTTTTATTACGCTGAATACGCTTTCTACATTGTTTCTTCTTGAGCATATTTCTTTTTTGAATGTTTTTTGGCTTAATCTTCGATACCAGCCATGTCTGAAGTTTGCTTTTAATGGTATTTGGTCTAAAGCTTTGATTTCTTCGTTTATGCAGTTTCGTATGGGTTCAGTGCCGTAGGCTTTGTCTGCCATTATGTATTGGATGTTATATTTTTTTAAGCTTCTTATTGCAGCTATTACGAATTTTGTGTCGTGTCTGGGTCCTCTTACGGCTTGTGAGTATAAGATCATTCTTGACTCGACATCGATTGCAATATGGCTTTTGGTGAAGTGTTTCACGTTGTATCCTCTTATTTCCAGGTAATATTTGTCAGCGTAGTCGCTGCTGAATCCACTTCCATCTAAAGCTATTATTTTTGGTTCAATTTTTAAATTTTCGATTAATTGGTTTGTTATTCTTTCAAACATGTTTGTTGGCATTCGTTTATAGAATTTCTGAAGTGTAGAGTAGTTGGGTGCTTGTTTTATGCCCAGATATTTTTTTAATTTGTCGGAAAATGCTATAAAATCTGCAATTTCACGATAAGTGACATTTAAGTAAATTTTTAATGCAACAATGGTGAATAATGATGGTTGTGAGTACATTTGCTTTGAATATTTGCTTGAATACTTATTTAATGACATTTTTGTATAGCTATAGCAAGTTTCAATGAATTCTATCAATTCATTTGAGCTAATAGTATTTAATTTGCCGATTTCTAATTTTTTGAAATATTTTTTTACTTGTTTTTTAAAGCCAAAATCCAAAAGGTTTTTATGCTTTGAAAACCTAACTATAACTGGAGACTGTTTGTTTTTTCGTTTCATATATATAAATATTCTCCATTTTACTATAAATAGTTTATTATAACTTATTTTAAAAAATAACGAAGTATAATTTTAACTGTAAAAAAATAAAGAGCACATGACTAAAAAATTAAAAAAATACTAATTTTCCATCCAAAAAAAAGAGTCGATGTGCAATTTCAAGTGAAAAAATTTTTAGGATTTCAACATGGCCCAGTAGTTAATTAGAATATTGAAAAGTTAAGGTTTTGATTTTTTTAAATTCCAAACAGATACTTATTTCACAATTTTATTCAGGAACTTAATTATATCTGACATATTTGTTGCTACTAATTTTTTGAAACTTATTATATTATTTATATTGATATGCTTTATTTTACTTTTACCCTAGTTCAAGTAAATATTCGTCAATTTTCCAATAGCACTAGTATTATAAATATATTTACTGTTTTATTTTTTAGTTATCATAAATTTAAATCAAAATTTATATAACTAAGTAATTTATTTAAAAAAAAGTAAGAATAACTACATAATTATCTAATTTATTAACCCCACTTCAAAAACTAAAAATCATTAAAAATTAAATATAAGTTATATCCATATTTAATTAATGATAAAAAAATAATGGAGAGTTATATGAATTTTATTAATAAACAAGATTTATTTTTATTAACAGAAATAATTAAAAAAAATTTTTCTTCAAAATATAAAGATTCAGTATTGGGAATCTTTTGGACAATATTGAGTCCTTTATTAATGTTGATGTTATTCACAATAATTTTCTCTACAATTTTTGGGAGAAATATTGGCAATTATCCAATATATTTTTTATGTGGTTGGTGTACATTCCATTTTTTTACATCAGCAGTTGGAATTTCAATGACTTCATTAAAGTCAAATAAAAATATTTTGCAAAGAACACCAACACCAAAATATATTTTTGTTTTAGGAGCAATTATATCTGAACTTTTAAATTTTATAATAATGTTAATGATTTTAGGAATAGTAATGGTTGTTACTCACTCCCCATTTTATTTACCTACAATATTTTTTTCAATATTCCCAATAATTTGTTTATTCATCATGTTATTAGGATTAGGATTAATGTTATCTATAGCGTGTGTTTATTATAGTGATATCCAACATTTATGGACTGTTGTTTCTATGATGTTAATGTATGCCTCAGCGATATTTTATCCTATGGATATTATTCCAGAACCATATCATCAATATTTTATTTTAAATCCGTTGTTTTGGGTTATTGACCAGTTTAGATGCTTTGTCTATTATGGAAACCCCCCACAACTTGTATATATGATTAATTTGTTTTTATTATCTTTAATAATATTAACAATAGGCATTATTGTATTCAAAAAATATGAAAAGATCATCACTATGAAATTTTAGGGGGTTTAAAAATGAATCAAAAAAGAAATAACTTACAATTAAAAAAATCAGAACATAACAATCCAAATGATAATCCATTAAATCCTCAAAATAAAAGGGTTCAAATCATAAAAAGACTTATGGACAAATATAATCTCTCAGCTGAAGATGCAAATGAAATTTTAAGCCATATTCAAAAAAAACAAAAATTAGAAAAAGACCAAAATCCTAAAAATCAAAATAATTCCAATTTAAATAATATTCCAAATAAAAAAGATGAAAACCCAACCACAATTCTTCAAAAAACTTTGAGAACAAAAAAGAATTCAAATAAACCTGTTCATAAAGAGTCATATGGCAATAGAGATAAAACTCAAAAAACTTCTTTGAAAAATGAAGCGAATACTAGTTCTCATCTTTACAAACATGCTAAAATTGATACCAACAACAAAACAAAAAGCAAAAATGACAAGATTATTACTAAAAAACAGACATCCATCCCAAATCATGTTGAAAATAATGAATCTGAACAACATAAAACTGCTTTTAATCAAATTGAGGGTAAATTAGAAACTAATGATATGAAAGTAGACACAATTCTTAGTAATATCGTACCAGATTATAATCAACAAATTTCAATTGATTTAAAACATGTTGATTTAACTTTTGAAGTTCAAAATGAAAAAGTTGACACGCTAAAAGAAACATTTATTCGCACTATAAAAAGAAGCAAAACTAAAAAAATTAAAATACATGCATTAAAAGATATTACTTTTAAAATTTATAAAGGTGAAAAAGTTGGAATTATAGGGTATAATGGTGCAGGCAAATCAACATTATTAAATGTTATAACTGGAATTTACCCCCCAGATTATGGAACCGTTAGTACAAATGGCAATATCTCACCATTATTATCATTGGGTGCTGGATTTGACCACAATTTTTCTGGAAGGAAAAATATTATTTTAAATGGTGCAGTTTTAGGATACGATAAAGAATATCTAAACTCCAAACTAGATGAAATTATAGAATTTTCCGAACTGGGTGAATATATTGACATCCCCATTAAAAATTATTCATCAGGTATGCTTGCAAAATTAGCTTTTTCAATCGCAACAGCAGTAAATCCAGATATTTTAATAATTGATGAAATTTTAGGTGTAGGTGATGTTAATTTTCAAAAGAAAAGCAGAGATAAAATAAGATCATTAATGGATGGTGGTACAACAGTACTTTTAGTATCTCATTCAATTCCCCAAATAAGAGAACTATGTGATAAAGCTATTTGGATTGATAATGGACATTTGCGAAAAATGGGCGAAGTGAATAAAGTATGTGACGAATATTTAAGTGATGCTGAAAAAGCAAGTAACGAACAATTAAAAAACATTAAATTAAGAAGTTAACATATAAAAACAGATGAAACTAATCATAAACTTGTAAAATTAAAAATTATAGTTTAAAAAAGAGTATAATAAAAATAAAAAGTAAAATAATGAATATAATTTAAACTCCAAATTTTAAACGTTACTAAAAAAAAATCTATTCATTAGAAAATTTTTTAATTTCATTAATTAAATTTAATTCTTCTAAATAAATATCATTATCAGAAAAATCTTTATAATTAATATTATTATATGATAATATTATTTTTGTTTCGGCATCTAAATTAATTAAATTTCTATCATTTTTCAAACTTTTCAAGTATGCTATTAAACTTAATTCATATTTTGCTAATTCAAGAGTTTCAGAACTATTTAATTTAACCTTATAATCACGTACTACAATTAATATTTGCATTAGATTTAAATATTGAGTTTTCCTATTATTAAATTCAAACTTAATCATTTAATACACCTACACATAGGGTTATAAATAAAATGTATTTATTTATGACTATATATGTTTTTTCATTAGAAGTTTATGGACTCTTTCAAAAACTTTGTTGATTTTCAAATTCTTTTTTCGATTGTCGTTCCAAATTAGATCTCTGCGATATATTCGTTTTAAAACTCCTCGTTTGGTCTTGAATGTTCGTTTTCTGGATTTTGGCATTGTTTTTTGGAAAGCATTTTCAATTTTGTTACTTGTCTTTTCAATTCCTTTGTCTTTTAAGTAATAAATGAAGATTTTATATCTTGGAGAGATTGATTTTCTAATTATTTCATAAATTGCGAGATGAAATTCATCTTTACGAAAAATTAAAGATTGTAATTCTTTTTCAGCTTCATCATAATCATTTAAATCAAATAAATCTTTTATCATTTTTAATTGTTGGTGATATTCTTCGAATTCTTCCTCAGAAAGATGAAATTTGTCTTTAAAAACTTTTAATTGTTTATTTAAACTTTTTTTAGCATGAAAAATACATAATTGATGTTTAAAACCCATTTTGTGATGATTTGAGGATATTTACTATCTAAATCTGTTGTGATTGCTTTTTTATTTTTATTTGCCGTTGATTCTTTTAAAAACTTTTCGACAGTTGTTTCATCTTCTGTATCGTAAATTGCATCAGCTACAATACAATTGAAAACTGAATCCAATAGTGTATGACGATATTTCCATTCTCCATTGATTTTTAACCATCCACATCAAAGACATAATATCCCGAACAACAACTTAAATCAAATTCTAAAATGTTTTCATTAACAAAAAGCCAATTTTCAATCGTTTGATGAGAACAGCGATTCCAAAAAATTTTTTAAAAGATTTACAAACATTTTTCAAACTTCCCAAATAATCTGAAATTAAATGTTCAGATTCACTTTTTAATTCATTCATAAAATTGCTGTTTTTATCAACAAGACTTATTAAATCCGTTTGAAAGGTTTTATCACAATGTTTACAAATATAACGCTGAACCTTAACCTTAGTTACCTATTTCTTTAAATACCAATGTTCTTTTTGTAAAACCATATTTAACCACATGACGAGTTCCACAATATGGACATCGAGCTAAACTCATTTTAAAATAAGGAACATCCTTCTTAAAACTTAAATCAGAAGATTTCAGAACTTTTTGGCAGGATTTAAAAATCTTCACAAAACGAGGATCTGAAAGGACAAATCCATCATCAAAATCACAAAATATATATTGTTTAACATCTAAAATACTATTTGGAGCATATGTTTTTTGATTTGGCATGATAAAAACTTTTACTCCAACTCTTTATTAAATTTAACTATTTTTAAACTGAATTAAAAATTCAGAGCTAACTTTCATCAGAAAAATTCAAATCAACAAAGTTTTTGAAAGAGTCCCCAAAAGAACCAAATGCTTTTTATAATAACAAAATTATAAATATAATCATAATAATTTACTCAATTAGGAATTTTTTCATGATTAAAGAATTTTCTACTTTCGGATCTTGTGCTTCAAGAGGCATATTTAATAGTACAATTAACAATAACTATAAAAAATACTTTCATATTAATTATTCAGTGGAAGCTTCTTCTTTAATTAGTTTGATGTCTAAACCAGTATTAAATAAAGAAAATCTCATAGATACAAATAATCAATATTTCAATACTTGCGTTACTGATGATATAACAAAAAAATTTATTAAATTCTTAAAAGAAGATAAAATAGATTATCTTGTTTTAGATACTTATTTTGATGTGATTTGTTCTGTGATAAACATTGATAAAAATCAATTTATTACAAATACTTCTAGTTTGAGAAAAACAACCTTTTATCAAGAGTTATTAGAATATCCTGAAATAAACATTACAAATAATTTTGATGAATTTTTTCAGTTATATACTAAATATTGCAATAAATTTTTTAAATTTATAAAAAATAATTGTAATAATTTAAAAATAATTCTTAACTGTTCTAGGTCAGTTTATAAATATTCAAATAATGGAAAAATTTTTGAAAATCCAAACTTTAAAAAATTTTCATATGTAAATGATTATAGAAATAGTTTAGATGAATATATATTGAATAATTTTGATGTTGAATTACTTCCATTTAATAATAATACATTATATGATGAAAATTATATATTTGGAGCCCATCACACTCATTATGAATCGAAATATTTTCATGAAAAAACTGAACAATTAAATGATATAATTCGTAGAAATGAGATTCTTAAGTGGGATGATAAACTTAATAAAGATTATAGAAAAAATTTGCGAAAATATATTACTTTAGATTGGAAGAATACTAAATTAAAAAATAACCAATTTAATACCAAATTTCCAGAAACTTTTTATAAATATATTACCGCACGAATTGACATTAAAAATGAAGGATCACCTGATAATTATATAAAAATATTAAAAAATTCAGATGTAGAATCTGATATTATGCATCCTAACTGGTATAAAAATGAACTGGGTATTGGGACCCAAATACATAGTAGAAAAGGAACAATTAATCTTAAAATCAAATGCATCAATGAAGGAACCTTAAAAGTTATTTTAAGAGGGATTGATGTTAAAAATGAAAATAATGAACGAATCCCCATTTATATTAATTATACTGATTTTAATGTAAATAAAATGAACATAATAAAAAAAACTGTTACCTCATCTCATGATAATCCAATTATCTTTAAAAAAAATGTGAAAAACTCAGAAATTTTAGATATTTTTGTTAGATGGATTCCGTTTTAAAATTTCATTTAATTTAAATTAATTTAATAGTAAAACTCCATATATTTTTTAATTTTATAGATTTTTTATTATTATAATCAGTTCTTTAAAAATGAAAATCACATTTAAAAAAAAAAAGCATAGCATTAATTATATACTAATGAATACATATTTAATAATAATCTTAAAATATTAATTTTTATATTATTAACGAGGGAAATAAAATGTCTGAATTTGAAGATATGTATGGCGATGAATTTTTTGTAATTGATTCTAATAATCTAAATTTAGTTAATCAGAGGTTTTATGGATATGCCATTCAAGAAAATGGAATTATTCAAGAAGAAGATTTAATAGACACTAATAATATTGGATTAAATGGTGCATATATCCAAGTTAATGTCAGCAATGAAAAAATAGTTATTAATCAGGATTTTATGGGAACTTACGGATTATATTTATATAAATATCAGAACTATTTTGCTATTTCAAATTCATTTATTAAATTAGTTGAACATCTAAAAGACAGGCATTTTATATCATTTAATAAAAATTATGCAGATGCATTCCTATTTGCAGATTTATGTTCTTTTTCATATAATGAAACATTAATTAATGAAATTTGCATGTTGCCAAGAAATTGTAGAGTTATAATTGATAAAACTAATTGTCAAATAATATTAAAAGAAATTGATTACAAAGAGAGTTCAATATCACTTGATTCAGAAGAAGGTATGGAAATACTAGATAACTGGTATAATAAATGGGTGAAAATTTTTAGAACATTGAAATCTAAAACAAATAATATTATTGTTGAGTTGAGTGGAGGATTTGATAGTCGAATTGTGGCATCTCTGTGGATAACTGCAGGAATTGATTTGAATAAAGTTTTTGTTAGAAGTTATAATGCTAAAAAACATACTTTTGAACAGGATTATGCCATAGCATCACAAATTGCTGATGAATTTGAATTTAAATTGAATAAAGATATTATTAAATCAAATAAAATATTATTTCATGAACTTGAAACTCCTTTAAATTTATCATTTTACTTGAAATTTGGATTCCATAAAGAAATGCATTTTACATATCGTAGATTAACTGAACCAGTTTATATAGTAACTGGAAGTGGCGGTGAAAGTATTCGATGGTATTATAATAAAACACCTATAGAATATTCCCAATATATCACCAACCGCATAAAGCATTTTGATGAAAATTTAAGTTTAGTTAGTGAAGATGTAATAAATTCTGGATTAAAAGCAGTTAAAAATAAATTTAAAATTGATGAAAAAAACTTAAGAGAAATACCTGAAAGAATGTACAAAGAAATACGATGTAGACACCATTTTGGAAAAGCAATGGTCGAATCATATTTTTTCAATGAATTTACATTAACCCCATTAATAGATTCCGAATTATATAAATTAAAATTAAAAACCAATGAATGTGATGATAGAAATTTATTAATGGCACTAATTTACACTAGATACTGTCCAAAATTATTAAACTTCAATTTTGAAGGAAATCGTGAAATTGATATTGATACACTAAAATATGCTAAAAAATTAAATGAAAAATATCCTTTAAAAATTACTTCAAAAAAGATAATTTCTGGACCAGATATTGATAATTTCTGTGAATCCCCAAATAATAATAAAGATTATGTGAAATATAATGAAGTTGATGAATTTTTAACTACAATTTTTAGTTCAAAATCATTTGAATTAGAATTTGAAAAATATTACTCACCTAAAATATATCAAAAAATATTAGATGTAATAAAAAATGATAATCGCTACCCTTTAAAACATGCTTATGCTGCAATATCCATACTAAAAATAATTCATGACACGCAATATAAAATAATTAACAATGAGAGTTTAAAAAAATGGCTTAAAAGTTTTTTAACTGGACAACCCTATGAAATTGAAGAAGATACTATCAATTCAAAGATAATGGGATTATTATTAAAATATACTACTTCAAGAATTGATTTACTTAATATTGGTTCAAAAGAAAATAGTGTAGAAATAATTGAATATGATGATCCTAATTTAATAAAATCTTACCCCAAATGGTTTGAATCTGATGAAGGTAAAGGAGCATGTATTCAAAGTTTTAAAGGAGTATTAAACCTAAAAATTTCATGCATAAAAGACGGTAAATTAAGAATAAGATTAAGGGGTTCGGATATTCGTGATAAAAATGGAAATAGATTCCCTGTTTTTATAGATTATACTAAATTAAGAATAAATGGTAAAAATTTTATCGAAAATAATGTACTTACAACACATGACAATTGTTTAGATTTCTATGTGGATGTTAAAGACAAGGAAATTCTAAATATCTACTGTGAATGGTTACCTTTTAATAGTTCAAGTAGTTATGAAAAAACATAACTCTATGAAAATATAAACATTATTCAATTTTTTATTAAAGAGGTAAAAAAATGGTAAAAATTTCAATCATTATGCCTGTGTACAATGATGAAACAAAACTAGAAAACTCAATAGGGAGTGTGATAAATCAAACTTTAAACGAATTAGAATTAATTTGTGTTGATGATGGATCTACAGATAATTCTCTAAATATTTTACACAGTTTTGCTGAAGAGGACAATCGTATTAGAATATTCTCTCAAAAAAATCAAGGTGCAGGTAAAGCCAGAAATAAAGGTTTGAAAGAAGCAAATGGAGAATATATTGCTTTTTTAGACTCTGACGATTATATCGTTGATAATAATGCTTTAAATATATTATATAGTGAAGCTAGTACCAGAAACATGATTATGGCTTCTGGAAGCATGCAGTTTGTTTCAGAAAAAGGCATTAATACTACATTCAAATGTTTTAAAGAAATTGAAAAATTATCCTTAAAAAGTCCTAAAGATTATTGTGTTCCATGGTATTTTTATAAAAATATATTTAAACGAGATTTTTTAATTAAACATAATATCAAATTTCCCGATTTGTTGAGAGGACAGGATCCCCTATTTCTTTGTGAAGTTTTAACTAGAATTGATGAATTTTTGGAAGTTCCCGTAATGTATTATTCATATAATACTCCGACTGCGAATAAGCTTAATAATTCTGTCAAATATTACGATTATTTTGTCCATTTCTATGAAGTTTTTAAATTAATCTGCAATAAAAAATTTGATAAAATGGTTCACGAATACTCAAAAAGTTTAATTAATTTGAAAGACAGGGATGTTCACGTTTATAATAAAAATGAATTAATAAACTTATTGGAAGTAATGGACAATATTGTTAAAGTATTCGTAAGTTATGGAGATAAAAATCTTACAAAAAATATCGTATCCTCTTTTAATGAAATGATTAATAAAATTTACATAAACAACTTAATGATTATAACTGATGAAGATAATAATCATATTCCAGACGCCTACTCTAATACAATAACATTAATCGATAATCCTCTTATTCCAAAGGTATCTGTGGTTATTCCAGTTTATAATGTTGAAAAATATTTAAGGGAGTGTTTAGATTCGATAGTTAATCAGACATTAACTGACATTGAAATAATCTGCATAAATGACGGATCCACAGATAATTCATTAGAAATTGTTAAAGAGTATGCATTAAATGACTCTAGAATCAATATTTATCTACAAGAAAATCACGGATTGGCATTCACAAGAACTCAAGGAATAAAATATGCAACAGGAAAATATATCTATTTCATGGATGGTGACGATATTCTTGATGAAACCGCTCTTGAGAAGACCTATGAAATCTGCGAAATGAATAACTTAGATATGCTCATTTTTAAATTAATTAATTTTGATGATGACACTAGAAAGCAATTTACTAGTAATTACTATGAAATGAATTTCTTGAAAAATATGGATGGCAAAATATTTAACTACACTGACATTGGAGAAAATCTTCTTCAGATGGCAGTTTCAGCTCCTGGAAAATTATTTAGGCATGATTTAATCCATAATTTGGAATTTCCCTCAGGATTAATATTTGAAGATAATCCTTTTTTCATTGAAGCAATGTTTAAATCCAAAAGAGTTTCCTTTTGGGACAAACATTTATATTATAGAAGAATTAGATTAGGCTCCATTACCACAACTGCTGAAAATAGAAATTTTTCAGATACATTAAAAATTGCCAATAAAATCATTGATATAACAAAAAAATACGGAGAGTATGATGCTTATCTAAAAGTAATCCTCGATAAAAAATTGAGAAGTGCATATGGAAGATTCCAAAAAGTAAATATAAAATACAAACAAGATTTCTTCAATGAAATGAAATCCGATTTTATTAATCGAAAAATAGAATTTGAAAGAGTTTTGATGGATTTAATTCCTGAAACACGTTGTATATATGAATTAGCATTAAATTGTGATACCTATAAAGAATATCAACTTTCTATAGATTTATTTAACTCACAATTAAAATTAAGTGAATTTGAAAGTAATATGGGCGATTCACATTTATATCAAACTGCCCGTCTTGATTTAAAGAATACTGGGAATGAAACTAATTCATTTGAAATTATTGAAAATTCCGATACCCACTCTAAAATCAATTGGCCTAAATGGATGGAAAATGATAAAGGGAAAGGAGCTGTAATTGAAAGTAAGAAGGGAAATCTTGATTTGAAACTAAAAATGGTTAATGAGGGAGAATTTGAATTATTCCTACGAGGCATTGATTCTAGAGATAAAAATAAAAAAAGGCGCAAAATATTAATTGATTACACAACACTAACCATTAATGATAAAGAATATATTGAAGGCCATGAATTTGCTTGGCATGATGAACCATTTATTTTAAAGAAATCTGTGAAAAATTCTGAAATTTTGAACATACACATTGAATGGACCGTGAAATGTAATCTAGAATCTTATGTTCAACTAGGTGCTTCATTTAATAAAAAATATGAAATAGATAAAGACAAAAAGTCTTCAGAAGTTCAAAGCATCATGAATAAAAATAAAACTTTAGAAAACAACCTAACCAAATTACAAACTGAAAACACAGAATTAACCACAAAATACAACACAACATGCAACGAAAACAAAAACCTAGAAAACAACCTAACCAAATTACAAACTGAAAACACAGAATTAACCACAAAATACAACACAACATGCAACGAAAACAAAAAGCTAGAAAACAACCTAACCAAATTACAAACTGAAAACACAGAATTAACCACAAAATACAACACAGTATGTGCTGAAAACAAGAACCTAATTCTTAAAATAGATCATATGAAAAATAAAAATAAAAGCATGGCTCTTAAAATAGATTACATAGAAAATAAAAAAAATAAAGGTGTATTAAATAGATTTAAATCTAAAAAATAAATATTATACATCCCCAATAATTAGAAATGTTATTAATCAGGAAAATATAATTAAATAGAAATAATAAAAAAATAATTAAAGGAATTAAAAATTCCAAAAAATATAAATCTGAAACTTATAAAAAAAAGTTAATTAAGTGAATTAATTAATTCGAATGCAATACCATCACAATTAGGAGTATTTACCCAAGTATAAATAGTATAAACTTCTTTATTATAAACAAACCAATAATGCACCGCTTGATTTTGATTGTTAATATATCTATAGACTAAAAAGTCATTAATTTTTAAAGTTGAATTTGATAGAGATTGCCCATTTTCTGTAGTATAATTAACATATTCTTCAATATAGGGGTTAGCAGATTTTCCACCACATTTCTTTATAAAGAACACATTAGATCCATTAGTTATGGCAAGATCAGCATTAGAATTATTCTCATCAATATGATAACCTTCAGGCATATGAAACTTAGCAGCACCTACTTCAATAATTTCACTACTATTAGATCCACCAAAATCAAAAAATCCTTCTAAAGCAAAAAATCCTATGCTCAGTATAATTATGATGAGCAATATTGGAATGACAAATTTCTTGTTCATGAATTACCTCCCATATTAAAATTTAAGTAAACTATTATTTAATAGTTTATAAAAAATCACCTCCCCCCCCCAAGATATAATGTAAAAAAAGCAGATTCAATAATAGAATTAATTTAAAACAAATTATTAAAACAAAACCGAATAATTTTCTAAAAATAATTTAAGTTTTGAAAGAAAATATTAGTTTAAGTAAATTTATATTAATGTTTAATCAAATATTCAAATAAGAAAATTCTTTTAAAATAAATGAAGGTAATAAAATGTCTAAAAAAAATAATGGCATAGATAATTTATTAGAAGAAATAGAAAATTTCACCAATGTGTTAAAAAATTTCGAGGAATATTTTAGTAATCCTGATTCAACCATCAATCAAAAATTAAAAGAACATAACGATAAAATTTATTCATTAGATAATGAATTAAATAATTCTAAAGAGATTACTAGTAAAAATTATGAATATTTATTATTATCCCTTGAATCTTATGAAGATAAATTAAAACAAATTCAAAATAAAAACAATGAAAAATATTTTGAATTAATTTCAATCCTAAAAAATGAAAATCTCAATAAAATTACAGATTTAAGTGAAGAACTTGGAAAAACAAAAAACGAATTATGTCAAAAAATTGATTTAATAAATTCATTAAACGAAAAATTGAATTATATTGAAAACACAATCACAGAAGAAAAAGACACAGAAATCAACGAACTAAACAACGAAATAAACACAATCACAGAAGAAAAAGACACAGAAATCAACGAACTAAACAACGAAATAAACACAATCACAGAAGAAAAAGACACAGAAATCAACGAACTAAACAACCACATCAACAACCTAAACAACGAAATAAACACAATCACAGAAGAAAAAGACACAGAAATCAACGAACTAAACAATGAAATAAACACAATCACAGAAGAAAAAGACACAGAAATCAACGAACTAAACAATATTATTACCAATTTATCTGAAAATGAAGAAAAATTATTAAAATCAATGGCAGAATCAGAAACAGCACTATATGTATTAAATGAAAAAATTTCCACTAATGAAAAAATTATTTCTGAATTAACTTCATCAAATACCGAAAAAGATTCCGAGATTAATGAATTAAACGACACCCTCTCCACATCTGAAAACATTATTTCTGAACTAAAATCTGAAAATTCAGAAAAATCTGCCGAAATTAATAAATTAACTTCAGATTTATCCAAGAATCAATCAAAAAATAATTTTCTAACCGAAGAAAATAAGATCTTTAAATTATCTTCTGATGAGAAAGATAATAACATCGAATCTTTAAAAGAAGAAATAAAAATCTTAAAATCAATTATTGAAGAAAAAGATTTGACCATAAATTCATTAAATAGGAGGGAATGAATATGTTTAAATATTATGATTTCAGAGTTATCCCTAAAATTTTAAAAATTTTCAAAGTTGAAAATATTATTATTTCTGGTTTAAAAAATCAAAGTATTCTTAATGAAATTTTAAAATATGACTGCAACATTACCACAATAAATTTAGAGAATATAAAAAATGTTAAAAATATTAATGATAATCCTTTAACAGCACTCTCAAAATTAGATAGTTATGATGCAATTTTTTTAGATGATGACCCAAATTGGTATACTGTGTTTAACCAATTAAACATTATTAATGACATCAACGATGGTTTTCCATTAGTTTTTATTTGCAATAATAAATTTCCAAATAAACGTAGAGATGCCTATTTAAATCCAGACCATATTCCCAATGAATTTAAACAAAAATATACAAATAACTTTCCAATTTATTATAATAACACAAAATTAACAATTTCCAATGGACTCTATCATGCTAATGAAGAAAATACTCCTAAAAATGGCGTGTTAACAGCAATTGAAGATTTTATTTCAGAAAACAGTCATGTGGGCATTATAAATTTAGATTTTATTGAAAATATTACAATTTTATATCTTAAACAACAAATAAACCAGAAAAGAATTGAAATTATAAAAAAGAATATTAAAAGTGATGAATTGAGTGACATTGATTTTACAGACAAATTACTTGAAAATAACCTATTATGTTCCCATATTATTAAATCGAATATTTCAGATGAATCCATTACAGAATTAGAATTCGAAATTTTGAAAAAAGACAACATTATTGATGATTATGAAAGTAAAATTAGAATGGACAATAATGAATTAAACTATAAAAACAGCCAATTAAGCAATATTGAAAGTGAACTGAGTTTAAAAGATTCTATGATAAAAAATCTGGAATCAAAATTAATTAACAAAGAAAACGAAATCACCACCCTCCAAAACCAATTAAACAAAACAGAAGAAACACTAAAAACCAAATTAATAAACAAAGAAAACGAAATCACCACCCTCCAAAACCAATTAAACAAAACAGAAGAAACACTAAAAACCAAATTAATAAACAAAGAAAACGAAATCATCACACTTCAAAACCAGGTATATGAAATGGAAAAAACTAAACAACTACTTAATAATAAACTTACAGGAGCGAATGATCAAATTAACTCATTAAATAGGGAAATTGAAGGTCTGAAAAAAATTTTAAATAATAATGAAATGAATTATACTAATGAAATTAATGCTGCAACTAATCAAATTAACTTGTTAAAAAGAAATTTATCTGAAAAAATGAAAATAAGTGCTGAAAATGAAAATAACTTAAAAAGCAACACTGAAGAGTTAAACAATAAAAATGTAGAAATTCAACATAAAGAAAAACTAATAAATTCCCTTAAAAATAGATTTAATGAAATTAACACAAAACTCAATGAAACAGAAACTGAACTTAACAATCAAATACAAGAAATTTATAAAAAAGAAGAACTTATCAAACAAAAAAACAAAGAATTAAATGAAAAAGATGAAATTATTTGCCATACCGAACAGAATTTAATCAATCAAATGGCTATAAATGAAACTAAAGAGTATTGTATTAGCTGTTTTAAAGATGAAATAAACAATAACCATGCTGAAATTAACTATCTTAAAAATAATTCATTAGCTAAAAAGATTTCATCTCCATTCACATATTTACTGTTAATTTCAAAATCAAATCCAAAAGACATATCTATAAATTTTAAACTTTTAAAAGCATTATCCAACAGCAAATGTTTTGATATTGGTTTTTACTTGAATAATAATCCTGATATTAAAGGAAGTAATTGGTGTAAATATTTTTCACCTGAAATGCATTATGTTTGCAATGGATTTGAAGAGAAAAGAACATTTAACAAAAAATATTTCAATAGAAACTCCAAAAAAGAGTTATTGGACTATATTTTAACACATGATGATTGAATATTCAGTTAATTTAGCACATAAAATTTAATTTTACTTTTGTAAAGAAAATTAGTTTCATGAAATATTTTTAATGAAACATTAACAAAATATTAGTATCATCAAAAAAAATATTTATTAATAAACTTAAAAAAATAATTATCCATTTATCAAAGTGATTTAATGAAAAGTCAAAATATCTTAATTACTGGAGGTCTAGGTTTTATTGGGTCACATATTGCTAATAATTTACTTGAAGACAATCGCATAACAATCATTGACAATCTTTCATCAGGAAATCTGAATTATCTAAATGATTATAATCATGAAAATCTAACTATTATTAAATCAAATTTAGATAAGGTGAATCTGAATAAATGCTTAAATGATATTGATTATGTCTTTCATTTATCTGCAATGGTCAGTGTTCCGTTAAGTATGGAACATCCCATAAAATGCCATGACGAAAATGTTTCAAATACTATTAATTTATTAGATGCATGTGTGAAAAATGACATTAAAAAGATAATTTTTTCATCATCATCTGCAGTTTATGGAGATAATTCGAATTTACCTCTAAATGAAAATGAACCTCCGAATCCAGCTTCACCATATGCAGCATCTAAAGCTTGTTGTGAACTATATTTAAAATCATTTTATGAAAGTTATAATTTAAATTATGTGTCTCTCAGATATTTTAATGTGTTTGGACCAAAACAAGACAAAAATTCCCCCTATGCTGCAGTAATTCCAAATTTTATCAATGCACTATTAAAAAATAAATCCCCTGTCATTTATGGGGATGGTGAGCAGACTCGAGATTTTGTTTATGTTGGCGATGTTGCAAAAGCAAATATAAAAGCAGCAGAGTCTGATTTTAACGGCATTGTAAATGTTGCAAGTGGTAAAAGAATTTCCATTAATTACCTGTACAAAATTATTAAAAACACACTTAATAGTGAAATTGAAGCTGAATATTTACCTGAAAGACCTGGAGATATTAAACATTCACATGCGGATATTTCCAATATGACCAAAATCGGTTTTGAGGTTTGCACGGATAATTTTGAGAATCAGTTGATTGAAACTATTAATTGGTTTAAATTAATTTTATAACCGAATATTTAATCATTATTAAAAAGAAGAATTTAAAGAATTGAATCAATAAAATAATTAACATTCACGTTTTTGAACGTTCCAGAATTATGATTTCAATAACTTTTAAATAATTATAAAGTAGATATAATAAGTATATAAAGGAGATGTTTTTATGCATAAAAATTCACATTCAAAAATGGAATGGTTTAAAAATACCTATTTAAGCAATTCAAATAAATTAGATATCCTTGATGTAGGATCCCTTGATGGTAAAGGAAATTACAATTATTCAGATATTTTTAAAGAAGAAAATTGGACATACACAGGACTTGATTTTCAAGCAGGACACAATGTTGACACTGTTGTAACAGATATCTACAATTGGTTTGAAGTTGAAGACAATACTTACGATGTTGTAATCTCAGGACAACTATTTGAACATTTAGAATTCTTTTGGCTTACCATGTCTGAAATTGAAAGAGTTTTAAAACCTGGAGGTTATGTTTGCATCATAGTTCCATCATCAGGCCCTAGACATGGTGGAAATATTCCTAATTGTTACCTATTCTACGAAGATGGTCTTAAAGCAATGGCAAAATATGTCAATTTGGAAGTTCTTCATGCATCAGTTGATGAGCGAGAAGAAGCAAAACCATGGAATGATGCATGTCTAGTTGCTCGTAAAGCGGGGCAGTTAACAACTGAAGATACAAAAGAACTTGAAGATAGAATGAACAATCTAGAAGGAAAACTAGACTCAATTTTAGAGGCCATTAATAAAAAATAGATAAGTTGATTATATGGAAACCGTAAAGTCACCAAGCGATATTGAAAATTTAGAAAAAAATAGGGTTGTTGGCAATCCTGAAATGCATAAATCTCAAATAACATTTAAAGGAGACAATAATGTTTTATATTGTGAAGGCAATGTCAAATTAGACAATGCCAAATTCACATTCAATGGAAACAATTCCATAGTTTACCTATCTTCTGCAATGAACTCCAAATACTCATTTAATTTAGTTATTTACAACGATTCTACATTTTTCATTGGAAGAGAAGGAAACATGTCATCTCCAATCAACATTAACATCCAAGAAAATCAAAATGTCATTATAGGTGCTGGAGTTACAATTTCCAGCGGAGTCAACATCAGAACAGCAGATATTTATCCAATTTATGATAATCAGACCAAACAAAGAGTAAACTTTGCAAAAAGTGTTTTCATTGGAGATCATGTCTGGATTGGGCATTTGGCTTACATTTCAAGAGGAGCACAAATAGGTTCTGGTACAATACTTGAAAACAACTCTTTTGTACCCCATAATGCACGCATCCCATCTAACTCAATAGCTTTTGGAAATCCAGTTAGGCTTGAGAGAAAAAATGTTTTTTATACCAATGACTTTTTAGCATATAACCGAGCCGAAGCTTCCATAGAAACTAAAGACTATAAAAGTGATGTTTTCATATACGAATTTGTCAATCAAGAGACTTTGGACATGAATAAAATTGATCAAATTTTAAGAAGTTTAGATTCTGCTTCAAGATTAGAGTTTATTCAAAAATTATTTGTTAGAAATAAACGTGCCAACCGTTTTACAATCAAATAGGTGTTAATGTGCAGATAACAAATGGAGATGACCTTTTAAATATTGAAAACAATGAGTTTATTGGTGAAATTCCCAAACTGACAAACTCCCAAATAAATATCAATGGTAAAAACAACATTCTGGTTTGTGAAGAAAATGTAAACCTATGGAATTCCAGAATTGATTTTAATGGAGACAATTCAGTATTATACTTATCAAGCAATAATTTTGATTATGCATTAAACATTTCAATTAATGGAAACAATGCATGTTTTATCGGTAAAAACAATTACTTTAACGGAATGTCCTCAATCATATTATCAGAATCACAAAATGTCATTATCGGAGAAGATTGCATATTCTCCTACAACATATCAATCAGAGTGGCGGATGCCCATCTAATCTATCACACAAAAACTAAAGAAAGATTAAACTATTCCAAAAGCATTTTCATCGGAGACCATGTATGGCTAGGTCAAGGCTCAATGATATTAAAGGGAACCCATATCGGATCAGGTTCCATTATTGGTGCAAACTCTGTCTTATCAAATAAACATGTTCCATCAAACACCACTTTTGCTGGTTCTCCGGCAAGATTGACTAAAGAGGATACATTTTGGCTCGGTTATTCCGTTCACCCATGGAGCGAACTAACTACAATCAAATATTCCCAATATGATTCAGAAAATTTTGTTTACGAAATAGATGATAATACACTTGATTTTGAAGATATTGATTCAGATATAAATAAATTTGCAAAATCAAATGATATTGTAAAATATTTCGAATCTACTTTTTTAGAAGCCGGAAAAAATAGATTCAGTTTAAAATAAATCGTTGAGGAGATTAAATTTCAATGATTAAAAAACCATTTTCTGTTGTAATAGCCTGTTACAATTGTGAAGAGTATTTGGAAGAGACAATAACTTCATTATTAAAACAAACCCTCCCATTTAAAGAAAATATCCAAGTTATTTTAGTTAATGACGGTTCAACAGACAATACTGAAGAAATCTGTAAAGAATACCTCAACCAATACCCAGAAAACATCATTTATACTTATCAGGAAAACCAAGGCCAGGCTGTTGCCCGTAACAGTGGCCTAAAGCATGCAACCGGAGATTACATTAATTTTTTAGACAGCGATGATAAATTTTCTTCAAATACTTTTGAAGAGGTTTTAAATTTCTTTAAAAATAACCCCGAAGTTAATTTTGCATCCGTTCCAATGTTTTTCTTTGATGGTGAAGACGGTGAGCACCCTTTAAACTACAAATATGAAACAACAAAAGTTGCCGATTTAAATAATGATTGGGACTTTCCGCAACTTCACGCCAATTCCAGTTTTTTTAAAGTGGAATTATTCCCAAAGTACCAATTTGCAACCAATATTGTCTCCTCTGAAGATGCATTAATGATTAATAACATGTTAATAGACAATCCCTGTTACGGAGTTATAAAAAATGCAAAATATTGGTACCGAAGAAGGAAAAACAACTCATCAACATTGAATTCCGTTTATTTAAAAAAGGAATTTTATCATGACAGATTAGAAAACTATTTTAAAGAGCTAATTGACATTTCTAAAGCCAAATATGAAAAAGTGCCCAAGTTCATCCAATATCTGATTGTGTATGACCTGCAGTGGATGTTTAGAATCAATGACGTTAGTGAAATTTTAGAAATTGATGAAATCGAACAAGTTTATGTAGATATCAGAGATGTTTTATCAAATTTGGATGACAACACCATATTATCTTTAAGAGACGATAGATTAAACATAAGAAATCATATGTTAGCCATCAAATACTCCAACGTTAATGTTGATTTAAACAAAGTTGTAACCTGTGAGAACATCCATTCCGTATACAGTGATGAAACGGCCTATATGTATTCAGGCGATAAACTTATAGATCAACTTGACATTCACAAAATCTGGCTGGATATCATTGAAATCAGAAAGAACACATTATATATCTCAGGATATCTGATGTCCTTTTTCAAAGATGAAGACATTCAAATTGAAATCGTCAAAACATCAAACTCACGAAAAGAAACATTCGTTGCAAAAAGAGTATACTATCAAAACACTGCAAAGACCTTTTTAAACTGTTCAATCGAAGACAGATATAACTTTGATGTGGAAATTCCGATTGATGAAGACTCTTCGGTTGAAATAATCACAAGATTTATCGGCAAAAATTCAAATGAGAAATCAAAATGGAACCTGACCAATGACTTTTCATATTATGCAAGACTTTCAACCTTAAGCAATTACAGCATTTTAGGCAATTACTTCTTAAAATTCAAGGAAAATAAATTCTTCATTTCAAAATATTCTTATCTGAAAATGATTAGAAATGAAATTCCAATACTTTTGCGAATTTTAAAAAGAAGAGAAGAATATTATAACTCAGCATTACTCATAAGAATTTTATATGTTCTATTATATCCACTTTACAGAAATAAAAGAATCTGGCTTTTTATGGACAAGATTGAGTCTGCAGATGACAATGCAGAACATTTGTACAAATATTCAATAAACAAATCAGATGGAATTAAAAAATATTTCACTGTTGACATCAAATCAGCTGATTTTAAAAGACTCAGTAACTTAAAGAACCTTTTAGAATTTGATTCCATAAAGCAAAGATTGATTTATTTGTTTGCTGAAAAAATCATCTCATCACATCCGGATGATGAAATCCTAAACCCTTTCATCAACAAAAATGAAGGACAATATGCTGGTTTAATTTCTTCTGATAAAATATTTCTGCAGCACGGCGTTACAAAAGACAATGTCTCATCATGGCTTCACAAATACGAAAAGAACTTGAAGTTAATTACTGCAGTTTCAGATGATGAAGCAAAATCCTTTTTAGATGACGGATATAATTATAAAAAGGAAATAATACAGGTTTTAGGCTTTCCAAGATTTGACAATTTAGAAAAAACACAAACTAAAAAACAAATCCTAATAATGCCTTCATGGAGAAAAAAACTACTTTATGCCCCTCCACAATACATTATGGATTCAGAGTATTTCCAAGCGATGAACTCCCTGATAAACAACAAGGTCCTAATTGAACTTGCTAAGAACCATAGCTACAAAATAATCTTCAAGCCACATCCTAGAGTTTATGACTACATTGAATTGTTTGACACAAACGAGTACGTAAAAATAGATGAAAACAGCACATATCAGGAGCTGTTTAAATCCTCAGATTTGATGATAACCGATTATTCATCAGTTGCATTCGATTTTGCATATATGGAAAAACCATTAATTTATTACCAATATGCCAACGATTACAATTTCGATGAAGGATATTTCAAATACAAAACCATGGGATTTGGCGAAGTTACCTCCACACAGGAGGAATTAATAGGAATT
Organism: Methanobrevibacter sp.; assembly: GCF_017427765.1. Taxonomy (GTDB): domain Archaea; phylum Methanobacteriota; class Methanobacteria; order Methanobacteriales; family Methanobacteriaceae; genus Methanocatella. The sequence goes on from NZ_JAFRSC010000020.1 coordinate 107,353, forward strand.
GTTGAGGAATATCTCAAAAACGACTGCCAGATGAAAGATGAATATAAATCCAGAGTAGATAATTTTTATAAATATAAAGACAAAAATAATTGTAAAAGAGTCTATGATGCTATTTTAAAATTGTGATAATATGAGTTTTCAACAAAAAATCCTATCAAAAAGTAATTCTTACAACTATTACAAAGAAAAAAACGAAGTTCTGGTTAAAGAAATTGAAGAGCTTAAAAAGGAAATCAAAGAGCTTAAAGAAGAAAAGGAAATCACCTTAAAAGACGAATTTTTAAGACAATACGGAATCAATGCAGGATTTTGCAATTGGAATTACATAAATTATTATTTCAGTGAGGACTTTGAAGACAAACTCAAAGAAGTCACAAAGCATTTGGATAAAAAATCAAAAAATACATTCAAATGGCTTCTGCTTAGGGCTTTGGCAGTGAATGTTATAAAGATGAAATCCATTCATTTCAATCATGAACTAAAAGAACAGCAAGAATTTATAGATTTCAGACTCAAATACTCTGCCCCAAATGAAATTGCAGGATACAAATACCTTGGACGATACAATGTACATGCATTCATGGATTCCACATTCACCGATGAGGATAAGGAATTCATTAAAAACAAGGATATTATCGATGCAGGAGCATATACCGGAGACACTTCCATCCCAATAGCCAAATTTACAAACAAGAATATTTATGCATTCGAACCTTTTGAAGAATCAGTTGAAATTTTAAAAAAGAACATTAAATCAAATAACATTAAAAATATCATTCCAGTGCAAAAATCCCTGGGAAACAAAAACGGTGAGATGACACTATACCTTTCAGGAGATAACGTTCAGGGAATAACCAGCAACCCCCATGCAAGAGACTATGATACTGAGCTAAAGGTCGAAGAAACTACCCTAGATACATTCGTTAAGGAAAATAACTTAGATGTTGGTTACATCACAGTTGACGTTGAAGGGGCTGAACTGGAACTGCTTGAAGGAGCCATAGAAACCATTAAGAGTCAAAAACCTATTTTAACAATCAGTATTTATCATAAAGTTACCGACTTTTTTGAAATCATTCCATGGATTGCAGATTTGGATTTAGGATATGAATTTGAAGTGGTTAAAGAAAATCCTTGGCCGTTTTTATCAGATACGGTAGTCAAATGCAGAGCAAAGTAGTGTGATAATATGCCTAAAGTATCCGTAGTAATGCCAGTATATAATGCTTCAAGATTTCTGAATGATTCAGTCAATTCCATTTTAAACCAGACATTGGGTGATTTGGAACTGATTTGTGTGGATGACGGATCAACTGACAATTCTTTGGCAATTTTAAATAGCTTTGAAGACTCAAGGATTAAGGTTTATAGCCTCAAACACCAAGGAGGAGGAAATGCCAGAAATTATGGTCTGAGCAAAGTTACAGGAGAATACTTGTTTTGCATGGATGCCGATGACATTCTAGATTTAAACGCATTTGAAAAGTTTTATGAAATATCTGAAGAAAAAAATCTCGATTTTCTGGTTTTTAAGGCAATCAACTACGGCGTTGAAAAGGATCATTACTTTGAAACAGAATACCAGAACATGACAAATATCTACAATAAAGTCAAAGACAATGTTTTTTCATACAAAGACTTGGGAGATTTGCTGTTTGACTTTAATGTAAGCCCATGGTGTAAATTCTACAACACAGAATTTATCAAAAGTACAGGTGCCAAATTCAGAGAAAATTCAAAATTCCATGACAATCAGTTCTTCTGGGATATTATCTTTAAAGCAGAAAGGATTTACTTCATAAATGAGTTTTTATACACTCGAAAACGATATAATCAATCTCTGACAGCTTCAGGAGACATTGGTCACATTGACATTATTGGAGTTGTAAACGACATAGTTAAACTCTTTGAAAAGCACGGGCAACTTGACAGATACAAACACCTGTTGTATAACTTAAAAATAACATGGATAACTGACAGATACAACCAGGTTCAAGAAAAGCATAAACGAGAATTTTTCAATAAAATGAAAAATGATTATCTTTCCTTGAAGATAAAGGAATTCCCAAATATTTTAGATGAAGATAAGAGGTTTATTTATGATTGTGTCATTATATCAAAAAGTTATAATGATTTTGATTTAATAAAGCAATATTTCTCAAACAGTGAAAATAAATTAGCTAAATTAAATGAAGACGACTTAAAAAATAAAAAAACCATTAGTGAATTAAACAACAAACTTCAGGAGAAAGAAAACACAATAAAAGAGTTAAATGATGATGTTAAAAATAAAGATAAAATCATTAACGATTTTAACAATACCATTATCCCAAATAATGAAAAAACCATATCTGAATTGAATAATAAACTCCAAGACAGAGAAAAAACAGTCAACGAATTAAACAATAATCTTAAAGACAAAGAAAACACAATAAACAATCTAAAGAGTAAAATCAATGAAAACAACACCACCATCCAAAATCAAGAACAAGCCATAACTGACTTAAACATCAAAACCGAAAACAACCAACAAACAATGGAAAAGCTGACCAGCATCATCAAAAATAAATATGAAATTATCGATGAATTAAATAACAATATTGATAATAAAAACGAATTAATCAAAAACAATACCGTTGAAATATCAAAATTAAAAACCAAAAACAGGAATTTAATTGAGGAAAATAATTATTTGAAAACTGAACTAGACAACAGGTTTTCTTTTAAAAAGTTATTAAAAAAGAAATAATAATTAAAATTAAAATAAAAGAGTGATAAAATGCATCAAAGCTCATACAGAAAAATGAGATACTTTAAAGAGAATTATTTAAATCCAAACGATGAATTGAAAATTCTGGACATAGGCTCCTTTGACAGAAACGGCGATTACAATTATGGGCTCATCTTAAATGAAAAGAAATGGACTTATCAAGGTCTTGATTTAAAAAAAGGAAACAACGTTCATATTGTTGTTGAAAATGCATATGACTGGAAAGAAATTGATGATGAAACATATGATGTTGTCGTTTCAGGCCAGGCATTTGAACACATTGAATATTTCTGGCTTACTTTAGAACAGATTAAAAGGATATTAAAGCCCGGAGGATTGTTCTGTCTAATCGTTCCAAGTACAGGCCCAGTTCACAAAAATCCGTATGATTGCTACCGTTTTAACCAGGACGGAATGAAAGCAATGGCAAAATATATCAATTTCACAATCCTTGAAACAGGACATAATACCGATAAAATTTCTGATCCATGGTATGATTGTCATCTGATTGCTAAAAAACCTGAAAAAGGAACTGTGGAAGACTTGGACTATAAAATGGACAAGCTTGAAGACAAACTAGATTTAATCATGAAAAAATTGGATTTATCCTAATATGCCTTAATGCTCTAAAATCCATTCATATACTCTTTTACAGTTGTTTTGGTCTGTGTATGTGAAGAAATCATCCACCCTTTTCTTATATTCATCTTCCATCTCACAGCCGTTTTCAATATATTCATCAAGTTTTCCTAAAACTTCATCAGTGGTTCCCAATTCTTTACCGAATGCCATTGTTTCATAGTCAAAATAACTTCCTTCATAGTGATAAGGATCATTTTCAGGATGGAAATAAATGACCGGTTTTTTAAGGTATGCAAAATCGAAAAATACTGATGAAAAGTCAGTTACCAATACTGAAGAGTTGTTCAGCAGTTCCTGATAGGATTCATCACGAGATAAATATATTTCATCCGGAATGTCAAAAAGATCAATGAATTTTTCATCCGTATTGGCAATGTTTTTAAACAGTTCAGGATGAGGTCTGAATACAATATCATAACCCTTATTGACCATATCCAGTAATTTCGGACTATATAAGAATGAACTTAAGTTTTCATAGTATGGTGAATTTAGGAAAATATGCCTGTTTCCAGTAATTGTTTTTCTCCAGGTTGGAATTATCAGTATCTGCTTGTTGTCATTTTTCTTTAAATTGTCAAACCTTGGAAATCCTAAATTCTGAACGATTTGCGGATCAAAGCCATAACCTTCCTCATAAAATGATTCTGATTCTGCTTCACAAACTGTAACTATTAATGACAAGTCTTTATCATATTTTCTCATCCAATCTGAAATGTTATCCTTGGTTACACCGTGCTGCAGCCAGTAAATCTTATAATCAAGCAAACCGGAAATAAGTTTTCTCTCATCATTGTCCCAGTCGAAAAATGGATTTATCTGAGTATCATAGGGGTGAGTTGTAATAATCTTATCTGCTTTCAATATCAGTGATTTGTGTTCAAATGAACCTGCTTCAATGACATTTCCTATTTTGGAAAGTTCCTCGAATTGCTTTGCATCACGAGATACTACAAAATACTTTTTAACATTATCCTTTATTTTAGCGGCGTATTTAAACAGATGATACGCATTGTCATCTGCAGAATCAATACGGTCCTGGAAGAGATAGATTTCTTTATTTCTGGAGAACAATTTTCTTTTAGATAAATCTTTCAGATAATTTGTTCTAAGTTCAATGATTTCATTATAGATTTCCAAATCCTTGCCTTTTTTGTTTTCACTTTCCTTGACAAGTTTTTCAATGTTTTTCTCTTCAAAACTTATTAAATCCTTTTTAGTGTTTGGCTGAATGAAAAAGTCATTGTGTTCCGTGAAGAGAATATGAGATTCATCAGCCTTGTAGTTACTTAATTTTGACATTTTTACATGGTCTGTAAACGCAAGACCTGGATTAACAGAAATGACATTGCCATTGGCAAAGTTCTCATTGTCCCCATCCTTGTGGTAATTAATCTGCAGTTTGATTTTGCATTTTTCGTGTTCAGTTAGAGGAATTTTCAAATCAAAGGTGTTTTTGAACTGGAACGGTACAGACAAATAAGTCATGTGAGGCCTGCTGGTATATCTGACAGGCTTTGCACGGAACTTGTCAAACGCCACCGTGTCATAATACTTAACCCCTTCAATAGAAATGTTTTTCACATCAAAGAAACTGTTTAAAAATCCTGAAAGGTTTAAAAATCCATCTCTTAATTCAACAATGTCCAGCCATATGTTGTGGCTTGCAAGATTGCCGCACCTGTGATCTCCAATTTCAAGAAGCACATTATTGTCACGATATTCAGCATGCAAATCATTTCTTTTAAGAGATAAAAAGAACCTCATTGTAAATTCATTTCTGATGAACTTGTTGTTTAAAATCATCTCCTCATCAATGTAGTCAATGACCTGCCATAAACAATGCCAAAACTCTTTTCTCTCCTGATTGTTCAAAATTGTCAAATCTTCTTTTAATACCCACTGCAAATCATATGCTAAAGTGTATTTTAGAAAATCTGGAATTTCACCATCCTTTGACAAGGCATAATTAAATAAGTGCAAATAGTAATCCCTCAATTTATCTGTGAAGAATTCCTTTTTGGTAGTTACGATATCCAATGTTGAGGATTCATCAAACCTTTTACGGTAGAAGTATTTTGAAGTGTCAATGACACCCAATGTCTTCTTTTCCATTAAAATTTTGTTAATTACAATAACGTCTTCTGATGAAACCACATTTGTTGCAAATTTGAACCTTGCAAAGACATCTGTCTTGAAAAATGCGGAGTTTGAATGCAACTGAGGATTGTTAGGGTCTTTTGTTAAATCAATGATTCTTGAGGAAGAATATTTGTTGTTGAGCATATGGTCTCCGGATTCCTTTTCAAAAAAGATAATCGGCATGGAAACAATATCAGTTTCATCATAATGCTTTTCAAAGAATTCATATGCTTCTTTCAGAGCATTTTCTTCCAGATAATCATCGGAATCCAAAAAGTTGGTGTATTTTGCACGCACCATCTCAAAACCGTTGTTTCGGGCATGAGCCTGACCTGCATTTTCCTGAGTGATAACAGTAATATTGTCAGGATATTCTTCCTGATATCTTAAACAGATTTCCTCTGAGGAATCCTCACTTCCGTCATTGACTAAAATCAGCTGAATATTTTCTTTAAAACCTAATGTCTGACTGATTACAGAACCGATGGATTGGTCGAGATAATCTTCAGTATTATATATCGCCATGACTACTGCAAATTTGAAATCATGAGTGCTTTTAGCAACAATTTGTGAATCCTCAAAATCCCATTTTTTCAATCCGTCTTTTAAAACAGGCATTTCGAATTTCAATTCTATTTTCGGATTGAACACAATCAAATCTTCATCCCTATAATTAGTTATATCTCCATTTTTATGATAGACCACCTTAAAGCTGATTTTAGAGATATTCTTATTGAAAGGAATATCTAAAGTAAAATACTTTAACTTCTGATAAATTGAAGAGTGTTTAAGTTCACGAAATGAAGGATCTGGAATGAATTGTGCCAAATTCCTTTCACTTTTTCCATTGAAAAATTCAGTAATGGACTCGATGGAAAATACCTCGCCATCCAAATAGTTATTCAAAAATCCTTTAATTTTTAGAGCCCCATCAATTAAATCAAATTCTCTAAAAATAAGTTCAGGAACATACAGATTATCTATATCTTCACCATTGTGTCTTACTACTGAGTTGAAATTATCAAAACCAACTTCCAAATCATCATATGCCAAATTGTAGAAGAAATATCTTAAAGAATCTTCCATATTGGCATTTTTAATGACTTCAGGTTCAATGTAGGGCATTATTTCTTTTAAAAGTGAAATCAACTCTTCCTTTTCAGCTTCACTGTCACACATGAAATAGTCTTCCTGAGTGATGATTTTTTCCAAATCATAAATTAACAAATATTGGATGAATTTTGGAACTTCAGAATCATTTTTTGAAATTTCTATTAATTTTAAATGGAAATTCCTTAATCTGTGCATATAATATTCTTTTTTAAATTGAATTGAATCTGAAATAGCAGATAAATTATATCTTTTTCTGTAATAATATGTTGGAGCGGATAAAACACCCAATTGAGGATTTTTAACTAAAATTGAGTATAAAAATAATATATCTTCAGAACAAATTAATTCAGTGTTAAACTCATTAGGCATGGCATCGGCTTTGATAAATACTGAAGATATGGAAAATTGTGGGTTGTTGGGATTTGAAATCAAATCAATTATCTGTGTTTTTTCGAATTTATAATTGAACTGATCTGGTTTGTTTTCCCTTTCAAAATAGTTGATCGGAATGGCTGCAATTTTACAGTCATTTTGATTGAAAAATGCATTTACTTCTCCCAATGTGTTTTCAGAAATATAATCATCAGCATCTAAAAAATTTATATAATCTCCGCAAGCATGCATCAAACCAAGATTTCGAGCACATGCAACACCTGAATGCTCCTGTGACAATACAATTATATTTTCAGGATATTCTTTTTGATATTTTAACGCTATTTCCTTTGATGAATCAGTACTTTCATCATCAATCAAAATCAATTGGACATTTTCCTTAAAATCAAAACATTGATTGATAACAGATTCAATAGCTTGATTTAAGTAATTTTCACAATCATAAATTGCCATTATTATTGAAAATTTAAAATCTTTCTTAGATACCATGCATTAATGCTCCAAAACTTATTGTATATACTTTATTTAAATAGGATAATATTTATATGTTTAACCTATAGTTTTTCTCTAAAAGTTTTTACTAGTTAGTTCAATTCATAAATATACAATTTGATTTTTTTGCTATTGCATTTTTTGTTCCTGATTATATAGTACTCTTGAAGTATTTGACAGACTATAACTTTATCATTCATGGCATTAACTTTTAAAGAAAAAACCTATAACTATTTAATTCATAATTCATAGATATATACTAAATAGTACCATTTTATGGAGTTGATAGATTGCAATATGTAAAAAAACGAGATAATGAAATCAATTATTCATTAAATATTATAAAATGTATAGCCATATTTGCAGTAATCTGTATTCACTGTAGATTTTATCATGTTAGTTCAGTAGGTTCTGTTATAGATGCCATTTCTAGATTTGCAGTTCCTATCTTTTTCTTAATTTCTGGATTTTTTAGTTATTATGAAAATGAAGACTATGCACTTAGCAAATATAGAATGAGAATTATTCGTCTTGTTAAAATATACATTGTAGCTAATTTAGCATATATTATTTTTTTCTTGTTAATAGGCAAATTAACTGGATTAAATGATGTGATTTCATTATTTAGTTTGGATTCAATTTTTGGCTATATTATATTTAATTTGACTCCTGGAGCTGATTTTTTATGGTTCATATCTGCTTTATTGTATTGTTATATATTGTTTTATATCATTAGAAAACTTAATTTTAATATTAATAGTTTATATGTTTATATTCCAATATTCTTAATAGGTAATTTATTACTCGGTGAACTCTCACAGTTTCTAGGATTGACTATTGATTTTGAAATTTATAGAAATTTCTTGTTTATGGGATTGCCATTTTTTACATTAGGTTATTTTATTCATGATAATAAAGAAAATGTGACTGGTGTTTTATCAAATTCTAATTTAATTGCCATAATGATTTTAAGTTTAATATTCACAACAATTGAGACACTTGTTGTTGGCAAACATGATTTATATTTTGGAATCATTATTTTTGTTGTTTGTTTATTTATATGGTGTGTAAAAAATCCAAATAAATTGAATTTTAAAATTACTGGATGGATTGGAAAGAATTTATATGCTATAATGTATATCTTACATTTAATGGTTTTAGAATTATTTGGAAAATTCGGATTAGAACTAGGTTATTTTGAACCTGTAATCGCTTTTGTAATTACTGCATTGATATCTGGAGTTATATATTCTGTTATGAAAACTTAAAAAGATCATATGATAAGATTTTGAATATTTATTCTATAAACATTCAAAAAAAAAAAGTTATTATTTAAAAATTTTTTAGTTGATTTGACATGATTGGCAATGAATTGATTGAAATCCAATCATGTTTATTTTTATCTTTTTTGTGGAGTCTATTTTTCTAAGTTTTTTAAATGTTCTTCAGCATCTCTGGACTAATTGAATATTTAAAAAATCATTTGATTTTTATTGTTCCTTTTTTGCTTAAACTATTGTAGTATGTGTCTCCGGCAAATTTAACTGTGTATTTGTAGGTTCCTTTTTTGGTCAGTTTAACGTTGATTGTTACTTGGCCTTTGGAATTTGTGGTTGCTTTGTATGTTTTTTTGTTGATGGTTAATGTGATTTTTTTCTTGTTGAGTGCTTTGTTGTTTGCTGATTTGAGTGTTATTGTTATTTTTTTGGTTTTTGCGGATTTTTTGAAAGTGTTTGTATGGGTTGTTAGTTTAACTTTGGTTTTTTCCCATCTTTCAGTGTTGGTTTTTTTAGGGGAGTATGTGTTTCCTGAAAGTTTTTTAAGTTCTCCGCTGCCGTAGATTGCAAATCCTACTTTTGCAGTATTTCCGATGAATTTATTTTTAGTTATGACTCCATCGTTTCCGCTAAACCTCACCGCTCCGCCAACGCTTTGGGCCCCTGCCTTATTTTTGGTGAAAGTGTTGCTGTCCAAAGTTATTTTTGCACCTTCAATGTATGCTGCTCCGCCGGATGATTTTGCAACATTTCCTGAAAACTCATTATTTTTAATGATTGCCTTGCTTGATTTAATTAGAGTTGCTCCTGCGATACTTTCAGCAGCATTGTTAAGGAATTTGTTGTTAATAACTGTTGCTGAATCTCCGCGCAGATAAACTGCTCCACTGCATTCAGCCGCATAACACATACTGATGCAATTATTAATTAGAGTATTAGATTTGCCGTCAATGTAAATTGCCCCTCCACTTTTTGAGGTACTGCTTTTTGTAATATAATTATCTGAAATCAGGAAATTTGAACCTTTAATATCTAAAGTTCCTCCAGCACCCCCAACGGCATGATTGTCAATGAAGATATTTTTAGAAATGATCAAACCGGAACCGTTATCATATATAGCACCTCCGCTTCTGGCATCATTTCCTTCAAATATGTTCCCAGTAATTATGCCTGAATTTGAATCCACACCGTTCCATCTAATCGCACCCCCCAAGACATCGGCATGATTATTCGTGAAGTTATTGTTTGATATTGTGCAGTTTTGACCTGCAATACTTATTGCTCCACCGTGAGACCCCTCTATATTGCCCGATACCCTATTGGAGTCAAATACATTATTTGTTATGATTGATCCAGTACCATGTTCGGCAACAACGGTTCCTTCAATGTCTATAGCACCACCGTCACGACCAGCAACATTTCCTGTAAATGTATTGTTGAAAATCTGAATGTTGTGACCTAATGCATTGATTGCACCGCCAAGGATTCCTACTGCTTTATTTCCAATGAAAATATTATTTGATATTATTTGATCGTTTCCTTCAATACGCATTGCCCCACCACTAGTTCTTGCAGAATTATTCTCAAAATAATTATCGGTTACTGTGCAATAACTGGCTTTTATATACACTGCACCGCCAACATTACTGGTCGTTGCACGATTATTAATGAAAGTGCAGTTTGTTATAGTAAGATAATCCGACCCATTATCTGCAAAGATTGCTCCCCCACAGCTTTTTTCAGCATTTATAAATATTGTATTTTTAAAAGTTACATGAGTAATTCCTTTTTTGATGTAAAAGACTGATGAATTGTTCGCATCAATGGTGTGTCCTTTACCATCTAAAGTTAAAGTCCTGTCAATCGCAATTCCATTAGGACGAATACAATCAAATACATAATCATCATCCAATTCAATTGTATTTCCTGGAGCGCAGTTGCTGATTTGTCGCTGCAATTCATTAAATCCTTTAGGTTGAGTTATAGGGTCATTTTCTATATTATCAATAATATTTTTGTCACCACCATCTATCCGACTTGTATTTTCGGCAGAAACTGCGGCAATTGATATAAAAAATAGAATTAATAGCAATAAAATTAATTTTAAATAAAATTTCATATTTCCACCAAGGCTTATATTATTATATAAATATAAGTGCTATTTATATTTTAATTTTAAAACCTGACACTCGTTAATTACCCATAAATTAACTTTAAAAACTTATTTCCAAATAATGAACTATTTTTAAAGAATAATATTTAAAATAAGTAAATTTACAATGAAAAAAAAGAAAAAAAAAGTGTTTAATGGACATGTTCATTATTTAGAAGATGCGATTAATTGCACATAAATAAATGAGTCCATGAAACACAATTATGATGTTGAACTTACAAATCCTTTTAATAGATTCTTACTATCATCACCTTGAGGATAGATCTGATAAAGCTTTCCATTTTTCTCATAGAAATAATTTGTATGGATATATTTTCCATCAACTTCCAATACTAAAGCTTTAACAGTGACATTGCCCGCATCAAATGACTTTTCAGTTACCTTATGGTTCTTATGTTTTTGATAGTAGTCCTTAAATACGGAATCCATAGTGTCATTCACTTCCGCGATAGTATAATTATTCTTACCATCAGTGACTGTCACACTATTTTCTGAAGATTTAGTAACCTTAAAGCCATTAGGTATTGAAACTTTTGAAGTACCGTTATTGCCAATAGCGACTGTTGAATTGAAATTAAGTACCTTTGAGAAATCAAGAGTATAGTAGTTAAAAACAGACATGGTGGTAATACCATCGTAATCCGGTTCTTTCCAATCTATCAGATAAATTTCCTTATCAGTATTGTTTTTAATGAAAGTAGGAATATCCTCACGTTCTATATCTTTGAAATCGAAGTATTGATGAACCTTATCCGTACTTACACCACGCCAATCATCTATATGATGAGCATACATGTCCGTTTGATTGGCAAATATCAAACTGAATACTGAAGGACGAGCAATAACAACTGCATTATCCTGTGATAACTGATCAAAAATCTCCTGTTGCACAATTCCATCATCATAGAAAGTTTTATTAGTGTCTAAAACATTAACAGCTCCACTTAAAAGTAAGAAAACTATTAAAGCAGTTGAAATGTAAAATCTTTTTTTATCCTTAATCTTTGTTAAACATATTGACAGTGCCAGCCACATGACCGCAGCTGCCGGCAATAGATATCTTATACGTAAAATTGGTTTATATACAATGGATATGCCAACGGCAATAATTATTGTTCCAATATAAACGCCAAGTCCTGTTAAAATATAAAAACGGGTCAAATCATCCCAATCTTTTGAGTCAATGATAAATAGTGCCATTAAAACAATTAAAATTACACAAAATACAATCCCCGGAATCAAATTTGAATAAGCAAAGAATGAAAAAGCGGAAATCACAGTATCCGAAGTCAATGCGGAAATTGAAAAAGCGTTTTTAACGCCAAACAGCTGATAATATAAATATGGAATCCAAGGGGAATATAAAAGAACTGCAGCAACTGCAGAAAGTATGAAATACTTTATTTTATCTAATTTATCATATCTAATCATATAAATGAAAACAAATAAATACATACACGCTACTGACAGAAGGGCGAAATAATGGGTAGCAATACTTGCAACTGAAAATACTGTAAAAAGAGCAAATGATTTTTTATCAAAATTCTGTATAACATCCATATAATACACAAATGTCAATGCCAGGAATAAAATTGCCCAACCGTACATTCTTCCGGTCAAAAACCAAGCGAAAAATTCAGTCATTAACATTAATGATAAAGAAAATAACCCTGCAGCCAACCATCCGTGTTCCTTTCTAATTTTAAAAAATGAAACAACAAGACATAGCGCATACGAAAGTATTGAAAGAGTCTTTAGAACAAAAAGTTCAGACCCAATTCCGAGAACTGAAAATAGATTAACCCACAATTTGGCCATGATATAATGTAGTGGAGGGTGGCAATCATTAGCCAAAATGGTAATCATGTCCATAAATGGAAATTTAATAGCCGAAAGCGTGAAATATTCGTCAACATGTGTGAAAAAGTGATTTATAGGCGTTATCAACATATAAATCAAAAATCCAATACTTATTATAAATAGGATTTTTCCAATTAGTTCTTTATTTTCATGAATATTCATAAATATCATCCGTAATTAATTTTTTCAGCGATTATTGAAATTTTGCTAACAAGCAAAAACCGTGAAAAACATTAAATATAGATTTCATTTATAAAGAATATAAATTTTACTTAAAATATAACCAACGATACAGAACAAATAAAAACACTTCCAACAGATGCAATGGAAAAGTATGCAAACTAAAATCAACAATTCCCGAATTACCACCAACACACTTAAACAAAACCTGAATCCAAGAGAAATAACAACAATTTTACTAATGCGAGGAGTAGAGAATTCAGACTTGCCCGAACGGATAGAACTACTGAATTTACGATAATTTAACCAAAAATCAAAAAAATGTATAAATATCATTTACCACAAATTAAACATTAAATAATAATTTTGGTGGGAAATAAAATGAAGATTAATTTAAAATTAATTCCATTAATATTACTCCTATTTTTCATAACCGTCAGTGCAGTTTCTGCATATGATGCTGCACAAACTGATGAAATTATTGGTGATGATACCCAAGACAATATTGATGAAGACATAAATACTGCTAATGAGGCAGATGCAAACAGTCCTAAAGATTTTAATGAATTTCAACGATTAATCTGGAATGCTAAAGAAGGAGACACAATTGAACTGGACAGCGACTACATATTTACAGAAAACACTACAAGACAAGCAGAGTGGGGAAATCAAATTGACAAAAGCTTAACTCTGGACGGCAAAGGTCATACCCTTGATGGAGACAACAAAGCAGCAATATTATTTGTCAAAACAGGACTTACTAACGTAGTGATTAAAAACATTAAATTTGTAAATGGTGTGAAAGGTTGCGGCGGCGCATTGTTGGTGGATCCGGGTGCAGATTACCTTACTGTTGAAAATTGTACATTTATAAACAACAAAGCAACAACAAGCAATGTTGGAGGAGCGGTTTACATAAAAGCTAGCCATTGTACAATACTCAATAGTACCTTTGAAAATAATTTTGCACCAAGTAGCGGAGGTGCAATCCGTATTGAAGGAGATGGGAACACTATATCAAATAACATTTTCACTGCAAATAAAGCTGAAAAAAGCTTGGGCGGTGCAATAAATGTATTGGGACACAATAACAAGATTCTAAACAACATATTTACAGAAAATTTTGCTGGCCGTGACGGTGGAGCAATTGATATTGAAGGAACTAAAGTAGCAGAACTTGGTACTGGAAATGTTATTTCATACAATGTATTTAACTCAAACAGAGTTTCAAGTTCAAAAAAAGAAGCATATGGTGGAGCAATAAGTATTATGGGTCAAAATTGTGAAATATCTTATAATAACTTCACCAACAACCATGCAGATATACTTGGAGGGGCAATAAGATGGACCGGTGCAAGTTCAAATTCCGGCAAAATTGTTGGAAACCTATTTGAAGGCCATGATGCCCAAAGCGGAGGGACAATATACATTACCGGTTGCGGAATTACCATTTCTAAAAATACAATCAAGGACAGCAAAGCTACTGCAGGGGCAGGAGGCGCTATAAACGTCAATGGTGACTACTCAGTAATCTCATACAATGAAATTACAAAAAGCAGCACTAAATCAAGTGGCGGTGCAATATATGTTGCCGGCAAATCCGCCAAAATAATGAATAACAATATTAATCACTGCAGTGCGGCAAGCAGCGGAGGAGCAGCATACATTACCGGCGCATCAGCAACAGTCACTAACAACAAATTCATATCCAACACTGCAGAAAAACTTGGAGGTGCTGTGCAAATCAAATCCAGCAGCGCAAACATTAAGAATAATGAGTTTTCAGGAAATGTTGCAAAATCATCCGGCGGAGCAGCATACATTGAAGGTGCAAAAATAACCTTGGACAGCAACACTTTCACAAAAAATAAGGCAGGAACCCAAAGCGTTGGCGGAGCAGTGAGGTTTAGCGGAAACGATGGAGTCATAACTAAAAATAAATTCACCGGAAATACTGCAAAAGTAGGATTTGCAATCTACGGCAGCGGAGAACTTAAAAAACTTTCAGGAAACACATACTCCCCTAAAAAAACCAACACCGAAAGATGGGAAAAAACCAAAGTTAAACTAACAACCCCTACAAACACTTTCAAAAAATCCGCAAAAACCAAAAAAATAACAATAACACTCAAATCAACAAACAACAAAGCACTCAACAAGAAAAAAATCACATTAACCATCAACAAAAAAACATACAAAGCAACCACCAACTCCAAAGGCCAAGTAACAATCAACGTTAAACTGACCAAAAAAGGAACCTACAAATACACAGTTAAATTTGCCGGAGACACATACTACAATAGTTTAAGCAAAAAAGGAACAATAAAAATCAAATAACTGTTTTAATACAGTTATTTTCTTTTCTTTTTTTTCAACATAACCGATGTTCACCATTTTCAAAACTTCAAAAACGTTGCAAAATCAAATAGTAATAGTTAATAAATAATTTTCACCATATTATTATTTAATTAATAATTAAGTTAAGGTGAAAATGTGAAGTTAAATATAAAACTGATTTCATTAATATTGATTCTGTTTTTTATATCAGTCAGTGCGGTTTCAGCTGAAGACACCTCACAAAATATTAATGTAACTGCAACAAACGACATGACAGTCGAGTATAAAAGTTTTGATGAACTGCAAAAGCAAATTCAAAATTCTCAAGAGGGAGACGTAATTGAAATAGAAGGCAATTATTCAAACAATGAGAAATATGCCAGAGGAATTGTAATCGATAAAAGCATAACATTAGACGGTAAAGGCTATACCTTTGACGGTAACGGTTCAGGAATACTTCAAATCAGAGAAAATATCACCAATGTCGTGATTAAAAATCTAATTTTTATTAATGGTGAGAGAACCGCCGGAGGAGCAATTCGTGCAGAGCCAGGTACAGACTATCTTACTCTGCAAAATTGTACATTTAGAGACAATAAAGCTACAACAGGTAATATTGGTGGTGCCGTTTATATAAGGTCAAGTCATTGTACAATAGTTGACAGCACATTTGAAAACAACTATGCTCCAACAAGTGGGGGCGGAATCCGTATTGAAGGAGACTTCCAGACAATAACAAATAACATATTTACAGCCAACATTGCAAATTTGACACTTGGTGGTGGAATCACTGCATTAGGCCACAATATTCTAATCAGCAACAACACATTTAAAAGCAATAAAGCTGGCCGTGACGGCGGAGCAATAGACATGGAAGGAACAATTGTAGCTGAGATGGGTATTGGAAATATCATAACAAACAATGTATTTGACTCTAATTATGTAGGAGGTCACCCGGACGGTGGCCGTGGTGGCGCAATAAGTATGTCAGGTGAAAACTGTACAGTATCATACAATAACTTCACAAACCATTATTCACAAACCCTTGGGGGAGTAATGAGATGGAATGGTGGAAACTCTACCATGGGAAACATTATAGGAAACATAATTGAAGGCAGTTCTGCTGAAAGTGGAGGTGCACTATACATTTTAGGTCATGGAATAAACATCTTCAACAACACATTTAACAACTGCGATGCATTTAAATATGCTGGAGGAGCTATAGACATTAAAGGAAACTATGGAATCGTTTCAAACAACACAATAACAAATTCCTTCGCCAACACTAGTGGAGGAGCAATATATGTTGAAGGAAATTTCACCACAATAATTAATAACAACATAATTAACACCACAGCTTTGGAAAGTTCGGGAGGAGCATACGTAACCGGAGAAGGCACAACCATCAATAATAACAAATTCATTAATAACACCGCAGGAATGATTGGAGGATCCATACAACTGAGAACCAACAATTCCATGGTAACAAACAACGAATTCATTAAAAACAGTGCAAATATATCCGGAGGAGTAGCATACTTTGACGGAGAAAACATCACAGTGAAAAACAATAATTTCACCAACAACCATGCTGACCTCATTGGTGGAGTTATCAGATGGATGGGCGGAAACACAACCGCAGGAGAAATCAGCGAAAACAAATTCGAAAACAACTACGCACAAAGTGGAGGAGCAATATACTTTGACGGTAACAGCATAACCATTTACAAAAATCAATTCACTAACCATACCGCCACAGCAGGGGCCGGAGGAACCCTAAACATAAAAGGAGATAATGCAATCATCTCCCAAAACACCATAACAGACAGCGACTGCAATACAAGTGGAGGAGCAATTTATATCGAAAGCAATTTCACTAAATTTGTAAATAACAGCATCATTAACGGATATGCAAATGAAAATGCCGGTGGAGCATACATCACAGGCAAATCCGCAACAGTCAGTGAAAACAAATTCATAAACTGCAAATCAGGACAACTTGGAGGAGCCATACAACTATCCTCCGACAACAGTGCAATAACAGATAACGAATTCAAAAACAACACCGCAACAGTATCTGGAGGAGCAACATATCTAATAGGTGAAAACATCACAGTAAAAAACAATAATTTCACCAACAACCATGCTGACCTCCTTGGTGGTGCAATAAGATGGGATAGTGAATACAACACTGGCGAAATTATTAAAAACAACTTTGATGAAAATGAAGCCCAAAGTGGAGGAGCACTATACATTTCAGGCAATGGAATAAACATTACTGAAAATATATTCAATGAAAATAAAGCCACACTTGGAGCAGGAGGATCCCTAAACATTAAAGGTAACTTCACCATGGTTTCAAACAATAAAATTGCAAAAAGTACTTCCAAAACAAGTGGTGGAGCAATATACATTGAAGGAGAAACAACCAAACTAATGGGAAACATCATAAATTCATGTAATGCCGAAGAAAGTGCTGGAGCAGCATATATAACCGGAGACACAGCAACAATTGCAGACAACAAATTCATTGAAAATACAGCAGGACAACTTGCAGGAGCACTGGAAGTTAAATCCGTTAATGCAAACATCAAAAACAACGAATTCACATCAAACAGCGCAAACGTTACTGGAGGAGCACTATACATTGAAGGAAACAACAACACAATAACCAAAAACAACTTCACAAACAACCAAGCAAACAACCTCGCAGGAGCAATCCGATACGACAACACAAACACAGGACAAATAACACAAAACAACTTCAACAACAACACCGCACAAAGCGGAGGAGCACTATACATCACAGGAAATAAAATAAACATCACTCAAAACACGTTCAACGAAAACCAAGCAACCACCGGAGCAGGAGGAACAATAAACATACAAGGAGACTCCACACAAATAACAAACAACAACATAACCAAAAGTAACTCAAAAACAAGCGGAGGCGCAATCTACACCAACGGAAAACAAACACAAATAACAAACAACAACATAAACACATCCGCAGCCGGAGACAGCGCAGGAGCAATCTACCTAACCGGAGACACAGCAACAATAACAAACAACAAAATCATTGAAAATACAGCAGGACAACTTGCAGGAGCACTACAGGTTAAAGCCTCCAATACAGTAATTAAAAATAATGAATTCAAATCAAACAATGCAAAAGTTACAGGTGGAGCACTATACATTGAAGGAAACAACAACACAATAACACAAAACAACTTCACAAACAACCAAGCAAACAACCTCGCAGGAGCAATCCGATACGACAACGCAAACACTGGAGAAATATCAGAAAATACCTTCAACAACAACACCGCACAAAGCGGAGGAGCACTATACATCACAGGAAACGAAATAAACATTAATAAAAATATATTCAATGAAAATAAAGCTACCCTCGGTGCAGGAGGATCCCTAAACATAAACGGAAATGAAAACACAATCTCCAACAACAACATAACCAAAAGCAGCTCAAAAACAAGCGGAGGCGCAATATACCTAACCGGAAAAACAGCAACCATTGAAAACAACAACATAAACACATGCACAGCAGGAGACAGCGCAGGAACAATCTACCTAACCGGAGACACAGCAACAATAACAAACAACAAAATCAACAACAACACCGCAGAAAAACTAGCAGGAGCAACACTAATAAAAACCAACAACGCACAAATCAAAAACAACACATTCAAAGGCAATATTGCAAAAACCTCTGGAGGAGCATTATACATCGAAGGTGAAAAAATTACCCTCGAGAAAAATAACTTCACCAACAACCAAGCAAACAACCTAGCAGGAGCACTACAAATCAAATCAAACAACACAGAAATCAAAAACAACATTTTCACACAAAACAACGCAAAGGTTACAGGTGGAGCATTATACATTGAAGGAAACAACAACACAATAACACAAAACAACTTCACACAAAACACAGCAAACAACGTAGCAGGAGCAATCCGATACGACAACGCAAACACAGGACAAATAACACAAAACAACTTCAATGAAAATGAAGCCCAAAGCGGAGGAGCACTATACATCACAGCAAACACAATAACAATAAACAAAAACACATTCAACCAAAACAAAGCAACCACCGGAGCAGGAGGAACAATAAACATAAACGGAAATGAAAACACAATCTCCAACAACAACATAACCAAAAGCAGCTCAAAAACAAGCGGAGGCGCAATCTACACCAACGGAAAACAAACACAAATAACAAACAACAACATAAACACATGCACAGCAGGAGACAGCGCAGGAGCAATCTACCTAACCGGAGACACAGCAACAATAACAAACAACAAAATCAACAACAACACCGCAGAAAAACTAGCCGGAGCAGCACTAATAAAAACAAA
>NZ_JAFRSC010000021.1 GCF_017427765.1 Methanobrevibacter sp.
GTATTAATTTTTAATTTTCATTTTTATTAATTTTTATTACTTTTTTTCAATATTTTTGATTTTAGTATTACTATTTGCCAAAAGTATTACTTTTTGGCCTATATATGGCGATTTGGTATTAAGATAATATTTATATCAGTATTACTACTTCAATAACATTAAGGTTATTTTATTTAAAGCCTCATTTATGTTCTTTTATTAATTCGCCTCTTATTTCTTTTCTTTAAATAAAATACCTTAAAAAAGATTATGGGATTATTATGAGAAATAGATCAATTATTTTTTTATTTGTATTAATTTCCATGATTGTTTTTTCTCTAAGTGCTGTTAGTGCAGACGATTTACAAAGCACTGATTCCGGCGAAGTTTCCGGAGATGTTGATTTGGTTACTGTCAATCCTTGGTCTACAAGCGGACAGCTGACCTATGACATACCTTCCGATGCTGATGTCAAAAGTGCAACTGTTTATGTAAATGTCTACGGGGGTAGTGCTAAAAACACTCACGGGTGCAATGCAAACGTGAGCTTAAACACTACTTCCGGTGAAAAGCAAATAGCCTCTGAACAATTGTGGATAGAAGATGGAAGTACTGACGGAACTATTTATCCGGTAAACAATCACACAAACAAATGTTATTCTGATTATCAGATGTATTATGACATTACCGATTCTCTAAAAGGTTTAAATGGTTCATCAATTACTATAAAAGTCGATACCTTTAAAATGGAAAATAAAACCTTTGATGGTAGGATAAAACTTATCGCACTGATTTTCGCATACGATGATGGAGATAGTGATAAAGTTTCATATTGGCTTGATTCTACTCAAAAATGGACAAAAACAAATGTCACAACTGTCTTTGCAACTGAAAACATAACAAGCATATTATCTGCAGATTTGTATAACATTGCTCTTTCAAGTGCAGACGGCAGCTACAAGCTGAATGGCGAATTGTTGGGAGATCCTTCAAACCACACAAGCGGAAATTATTATCAGTATGACTATTGGAACGTAACTGATTCTGTAAAAGAAAAACAGAACACTGAACTTGTTAGCATAAATGCGGGAACAGGCACTTACGCTTCACTTAAAAATGTTTTATCACTTTTAAAAGTAAGCTCTGTTGCTGCAGAAGTAAGTTTTGCTACTGAATACAAGGATACCTGTTTTGCAGCCACCAACAACACTTTAACCGTTAGTGTGAAATCCAATAACAAAGGTAAATATGTTTTTGAACTCGTGGCTGACGGTGCTGTTGTAAATACCACTGAAATTGAACTTGACGGCGTTAATGAAACTACTTTGCTTCTCACTGACCCAACAATCAGGCCTGCTGATGAGAAAACCGTCAATGGAGCAAACAACACTAAAGTTACTTATGCAGTAAATCTTAAATTCAATGACAAATCAGTTGCTTGGGTAAATAAAACAGTTCCTGTTTTATACAACGGTAATTTAGGAAAAGATTTGGCATATAACGCTACATATATTGAAAACTATGATGTATTTTCAGTTACTGGAGGAGCATTCATAGATTGTCAAAATGATACCACATACATGGGTACCGGGGCAACCGGCAGAACTGATGTATGGAATGTTTTCTTACCTGAAAATTCCACCTTCGACAAATCATTCATTTACATTGCTTATAACTGGGACAGTACAGGAATAGATGGTCCTGTATTAAACACTACATTTAATGGTAAAGCTATTTCAACTAAAGCTCATTATAGAGACCAGTCCAATTTGGGAAGCTATGGAAATAGAGGTTACGGACTGTTTGTCTATGACGTAACTGGTTTGGTTAAAGAAGGCGAAAATACATTAATAATCAACAAGACTGCTAAAAAGGCAGCTGTTTACCCTTCAACTTTAATCTACTTCTACAATACTACTGAATCTAAATATTTAGGCAAAGTATACATGGCTTATGGTGCAGATTTAATGTCTGATGCAAACAATAACGCAGGAAGAATTGCAAAAACAGGCAATGTATTCAATGTGTCTTCAAAAGGTTTATCTCAAGCTGATTTATTCATATTTGCTGCAAGTGCAGAACCTGGAGATGCTGATATGGCATTTAACGGCGTTGAATATGCAGATGTGTTCAATGGTACTTCTAACTCTGTAATGTTTTCTTATTTAGATATTTCTTCCAATATCACTGATTCAAATAACATTTCATTTGTAGCTACAGGAACTACCGTTTTAGCATTAAATCAGATGATTGCTACATGGGAACCTATTATCGAATCCAGCGTTAGTATGGCTACTGAATATAAAGATACATGTTATGCAGCTACCAACAACATCATAACTGTTAATGCTAAATCAGATTACAAAGGTAAATATGTTGTTGAGCTTTTAGCTGACGGTACTGTTGTCGACACCAAGGAAGTTGCTCTTGACGGTGAAAATGAAACTAAGTTACTATTAACTGATCCAACAATCAGGCCTGCTGATGAGAAAACAGTCAGCGGAGCAAACAACACTAAAGTTACTTATGCAGTCAATCTTAAATTCAATGATAAATCAGTTGCTGGGGTAAATAAAACAGTTCCTGTTTTATACAACGGTAATTTAGGAAAAGATTTAGAGTACAATGCAACATACATTGAAGATTACACTGTTATTGTCTCCAACGGCGGAATTTTTACTATGGGTCTTGAGGACAGTGCTTACATGGGTACTTCAGTTACAAATTACACAGGTATTTTAAAAATCCAATGTAGAGAAAACTCAACTTTAACAGATTCATTCCTTTACATTGCTTATAACTGGGACAGTACAGGAATTACAGGACCTGTCTTAAACGTTACTTTTAACGGCAATGTTATTTCCCCAAAAGCTCATTATAGAGATCAGTCCAATTTAGGAAGTTACGGAAATAGAGGATATGGATTATTTGTCTATGATGTATCAGGTTTAGCTAAAATTGGTAACAATACTGTGGTTATAGCTAAAGAAGCTAAAAAGGCAGCGGTTTATCCTGCTTACATAATAAGCGGATATAATATAACAGGCAGCGAATATTTAATCACAGCATACATTGCTGAAGGTGCAGATTTAATGTCCAATGCAAACAATAATGCAGGTAGAATTTCAAAAACAGACAGCAAAATAATTATTGACGGTGAAAAATTCATCAATGCTTATCTAGCTGTTATTGCTGCAGGCGCTGAATCTGGTGAAGGAAATATCATATTCAACGGTATTGAAAATATCAATGTATGGAACGGTACTTCAAATTCAGTTGAATTATTTAACCTTGTCATAACTGACGATGTGGCTGAAGTAAATGACATATCATTTGTCGCTACAGGCGGCACCATTTTGGCTTTAACACAAATGATAATTACAGAAAAATATGACGCTGAACTTAATGTTACAATCAGTGACGCTGAAGTTGGCAAAAGCGCTAATGTAACTGTCAGTTATCCTACTGCAACAGGAAAAGCTCTTGTAATCGTTGACGGTAATGTAAATACTGTTAAATTGGATGAAAACGGAAATGCAGTTTATACTATTGAAGAAGTTACAGCCGGAAAACATGATGTTGTAGTGGTTTATCTCGGTGACGATTGCCATGATTCAGAATATGCTGAACTTGAATTCGGTTCAGCTATTTTAGCATGTGAATTTACCAATATCACCGTAACAGGTGAAGGCGTCATTTCAGCTGTTTTGGTTGATGAATCCGGCAGTCCTATTGCCAATGCTAATGTAACTTACTCTGTAAACGGAAATGCTAGTGAGGCTGTTACTGCTGGTGACGGATCTGTTGTAATTCCTGCTGCATCAAACAGTGTTGTTTTAATCAGCTTTGAAGGCAACGATAAAGTTTCACCTGTAAATGCTACAATCACTCTTAAAGATGTGGCTAAACTCAGAGCAAATACAAGCATTATCGGCGATGACTACAACACATTTGCTATTGACTACTATGCAGGTGAGAGAGGCGGATACTTTAAAGTTAAACTGGTTGATGATGCAGGTAAAATCCTTGCCAACAAATCCGTAAAAATCGGATTCAACGGTAAAGTATACAATACCACAACTGACAGTGAAGGTATTGCTCAATTGCAAATCAACCTGGCAAAAGCCGGAACCTACACATTCGCTGTAGCATTCTTGGGAGATAAAGACTACAATGCTTCATTTACAGTCAAATCAATTACTGTAAACCTTAAGAAAACTTCCTTAAACGCTCCTGCCAAATCATACAAAGCATCTGCTAAAACAAAATCCTACACAGTAACCTTAAAAACAGACAAAGGATCATCCATTGACGGAAAAACATACATGGCATCCGGCAAAACTGTTAAACTTACTGTAAACGGAAAAACCTACACAGCAAAAACAAACGCTAAAGGTCAGGCTACCTTCAAATTAGATATTACCAAGAAGGGTACCTACACAGCAAATGTTAACTTTGCAGGTGACAACACCTACAAGTCTTGCAAAGCAAGCACAAAAATTACAATCAACTAGGGAGATTCATTCTCTCTAACTTTTTTTCTTTTTAAAATTGAATTTCTTCAATACTCTCTTTTTCAATAGAAACATTTTTATAGCTAAAGATTTAACTATTTAGCAATGTAATTTTGTGGTGATATCATGAAAAAATCAAAAGATTGGGATGATATTGAAGTCAACAGAAGAAGTGATGACAAGATTTACTTTGAATCAAACTTAATCCAGCAAATCTCAGACGGGATTGACTTTTTAAGGGATGAAAGTAAGGAAGTCCTAAAAGAGATTGATTTGGAAAACAAAATCGATGAAATGGAACTTGAGGAATTTGCTGAAGATACCATAAATCAGATTGACGATATTTTTGATGATATTTCCAGATTCAAATCATCAATCATCAGCAGCGACGATTTGCCTGAAAACGTCAAAAGATCATACAGGGAAACCCAAAGCTATCTCAACAGGGATGCCGATTATGTAAGAAGAGCCAGAAGAAAGCTTGATAAGCTGCAGTCCGATAGTATGGTTGACCATTACAAAACAAATGTTCGCGTAATTGAACTTGCTGATAAAGCCATTGATGTCAATAGTGAAAACTTCGATGCATATTATCTTAAAGGTCAGGCACTGGCCAATCTTGAGGAATATGACGGGGCAATTGAGGAGTTCATCAACTGCCTTGTGATTAGAGACGATGTTGAAGTCTGGCTGGCTATTGCCGATACAAACAGATTGAACGAAGAGTATAACGACGCAATCAATGTATATGATTCAATCTTGGATAAAAATGACAGTTGCCCTCAGGCTTTAATCGGTAAGGCTTATACCTATTATGACTGGCAAAAATTCGCTAAAGCCGATGAATTTTTCAAACAGGCGGATTCCATAGAACCGTTGGATGATGAGTCCAAAAAGATGTGGGATGATTGCCTTGCAAATGATTAATATTTTTTTTCATTTTATTTTTTTAATTCTAAAATAAAGGAAATATTGCTTTTGTTTCGTAAAATTGAGCTTATTCGAAAGTTAAATTTATTAATAAGTTTAAATATATTAATTATTGGTGATAATATGGCAAAACCAATTGCTCCAACTCCAATATTAAAAGGAAATGATTTAAAAGAATTCATAAAAGAAAGAAAAACTCCTATGACTGAAAATGAAAAAAGAGTTAGTGAAAGAGTTAAAAAAGCTAAAGATATTCCTTTCATTGACTTTTAACCTTTTTTTTTAATTTTTTTCAAGCAGCTGATACCATTCGCTTTGAGTTATGTCGCAGTCAAAATACTTTTTTAAAACTTCCTTTCTGCATTCAAGCATTTCATCGTATTTTTCAGGATTTTCCGCTTTCATGCGTTCGTGCAGTTCTTTTGAAATCAGGTTTAAGCATTCATCAAAACTTTCCTTTTGATTTTCATCCAAACAGTCGAAAATATCGATGTCCTTTGACTTTTGGAATTTATACTCCTTTCCCTTGTCTGTCAGATATATCAAAAGCACCCTTTTATCTTCAGGTGAGGTTTCCTTTCTGATATATCCGTTTTTAATCAGCTTGTTTAGGGTTTCATTGACAGAAGGCACTTTAATGTTTAGAATTTCTGAAAGTTCTCTGGTTGAAATGCCTTCCTTATATTTCAGGATGGCCAGTATTCTGCCCTGGCCTCTGGATATATTTTTCTCGTTGGCATTTCTTCTTTTAAGGTTTTCATTGATAAACAGTAGCTTGTGGTAGAGAAATTCGTTGTTCATATTGCATTCTCCTCATACTGTGCGTTAAGGGTATTGTAGTAATATCCCTTTTGAGCTAAAAGCTCTTCATGTGTTCCCTGCTCGATTATTTTGCCGTTTTCGATTACGATAATCTTGTCGGCATTCTTGATTGTTGAGAGTCTGTGTGCAATGATGAAGCTGGTTCTGTTTTCCATCAGCCTGTCCATCGCCTTTTGAATCAGCTTTTCGGTTCTTGTGTCAACTGATGATGTTGCCTCATCCAGAATAAGTATTTCCTTTTTGGACAGTATTGTTCTTGCAATTGTCAGAAGCTGCTTTTGGCCGTGTGAGATGTTGTCTGTGTCCTCGTTGAGTTCAGTGTCATAGCCCTGCGGCAGCTGTCTTATGAAGTTGTCTGCATAAACGTTTTTTGCGGCTTCAACGACTTCCTCATCTGTCGCATCAAGGTTTCCGTAGCGGATGTTGTTTGTTATTGTATCTGAAAAGAGCCATGAATCCTGCAGAACCATTCCAACAATGGATCTCAGCGAGTGCTTGTCATACTCTTCGATGTCAACGCCGTCAATTCTGATGGAGCCTTTGTTAATGTCATAAAATCTCATGAGAAGCTTTACGATTGTGGTCTTTCCGGCTCCTGTTTCACCTACAATAGCTATCTTTTCGCCTTTTTTAACGCTGAATGTGAGATTATCGATTACCTTTTCGTTAGGAGTGTATCCGAAACTCACGTTTTCGAATGTTATTGACTCTGTGATGTTTGTAATCTGTTTTTCTGACGGATTTTCCTCATCGTCAATTTCGAGAAATTCAAATATCCTTTCGGTTGCAGCCATTGCGGTTTGAACAAGATTCATCACCCTTGTAATCTGCTGGATTGGGCGGGAGAAGTTTTCTATGTATTGGAAAAATGCCAGTATATCTCCAACGGCTATCGCTCCCTGCATTGCAAATATTGCTCCAAGAACCGCAATAATAACATATTGGAAGTTTGAAATGAAGTTCATTATAGGTCCTGTAAGACTTGAAACAAACTGTGATTTCCATTCCTGATCATACCAGTTGTCATTGTCGATTTCGAATTTTTCGATGGATTCATCTTCCTGGTTGAATGCGCGGATTATGTCATGGCCTGTAAATGTTTCCTCAATCTGTCCGTTGACTTTTCCCTTAAATGTCAGCTGCTTTAGGAAGTATTTTTGAGAGAATTTTGTAACAATGAGTATTATTGCAAAGGATATTGGAATCAGCACGATTGTAACCAGTGTCATCCACACGTTAATGTAGAGCATCATTGCAACGACGCCTATAATTGTAATTATTGCAGTCAGCATCTGAAGGAATGCCTGTGTAATTCCTGTCTGGAGTGAATCCACATCGTTTGTAAGTCTTGAAAGGATGTCTCCCCTTTTGTTTTCATCAACGTCCTCCATTGCAAGGGATGTGATCTTATCCATTATCCGGGATCTGAGGTTATAGCTGATTTTTGTTGATATACCAACCAAAAAGTAGCTTTGAAGATATGAAAAGACGGAACTGATGATATACAGTACAACCACCACGTTTAAAAGGTAAAACAGATGCTGCATATCTATTGTGCCTGTGTGGTTTAGGATTTTGGTGATTCCATCGTATATTGTTGTTGTTGCAAGTCCGATGTAAATTGGGCTTATCACTGTAAATACGGTTGAAATCACCGCACATATTACTGTAACTGTCAGTTTGAGTTTATATCCTCCCAGAAGCTTTAGGATATTTCTGATTGCCTTTCTGTTGTCTGCCGCTTTTTCAGGCGGTTTTCCTTTTCTTGGCGGTGGACTCATTGTAGCGCCTCCATACTGTCAATTTGTGATTTTACGATTTCATGATATATACTGCATGAGCTATTTAACTCCTCATGTGTGCCCCGGTCAATAATCTCGCCGTTGTCTATAACTAAAATCTCATCTGCATCTTTTATTGTTGAAATCCTTTGGGATACAATCAATATGGATGCATCATCTGAAAGTGTCTTCAGGTTGTTTTTCACTTTGGCTTCGGTATTCATGTCAAGCGCTGAAAAGCAGTCGTCAAAAAGATAAAAGTTGTGCTTTGCGATTAATGCCCTTGCAATCGACAGGCGCTGCTTTTGACCTCCTGAAAAGTTGGAGGCTGCCTGTGTGACTTCATCGTCAATGGTGTCTATGAAATCGGCCTGTGCGAGATTAAGGGCGTTTTCGATTTCATCATCTGTAGCATCGCTTTTTCCCACAAGCATATTTGATTTGACAGTTCCCTGAAAGAGAATTGCCTTTTGGGGTGTGAAACTTATCATGTCCCTTAAGGTTTTGAGTCTGTAATCCTTGATGTTTTTGCCGTTTATGAGAATCTCACCTGATGTTGGGTCCTGAAGACGTGGAATAAGATTAAGTATTGTTGATTTGCCGCTTCCGGTTCCTCCAATAATTGCTGTGGTTTTTCCAGGCTCCAGCTTGAAGCTGATGTCTTTTAGGGTTTCCCTTTCACTTCCGGGATATTTGTATTCGACGTTTCTAAATTCCAAAACAGGTTTTTCGGGAGTCTCTTCAATGTCTCCGTCGGTTATTGTGATTTCTGTGTTGAGCACTTCAGCAATACGCCTTCCGGATACGAGAATTCTTGGAAGAATTATAAGAAATCCGCCCATCATAATGAATGAGGTTACAATCATGGTTGAATACTGGATGAACGCTATGATGTCTCCTGTTAAAAGTGAGGAGTTTAAAGCGTCATACGCTCCGAAATACAGGATAAGCACAATCATTACGTTAAGAACCAGTGACAGTGCAGGAAGAATGATGAAAATGGTTCTGTAGACATGCAGGTTCACCTCCAGAAATTCTCTGTTGGTTTTTTCGAATTTTTCCCTTTCCGTGTCCTGTCTGACAAATGCCTTTATTACCGGAATTCCAATCAGTATTTCCCTTGCGGTTCTGTTCATTCTGTCCAGTATTTCCTGGGTGATCTTGAAATATGGCAGAACCCTTACAACTATGATGACCAGAATAGCTGCAACGATTACGAAGGTGACCAGAATAATCCATGAAAGGTCTGTTCCAAGTTCAAATGCTCTGATTACGCTTCCGACTCCAAGTACCGGTGCAAAGAGGAATGTTGTAAATATTACGCCTAAAATGCTTTGTATCTGGTTGATGTCGTTGGTTGAGCGTGTAATCAGTGATGACCTTGAAATCTCGTTGAGTTCATGGTTTGAAAACCTCAATACTTTCCTGTAGACGATTTTCCTTAAATCCTTTGCATATCCTGAGGATACTCTGCTTGAAAGATATGATATGATTACTGCCGCAATCACTGATATCACCACCATCACAAGCATTGTGATTCCTGTATTTATGATGTAGTTTATATCAGTATTTTTTATACCTATATTTACGATATCTGCAGTGTATGACGGCAGCGTCAGACTAGTATATGCCTGAACGATTAAAAATAATAGGATAAGTATTATTTGCGGTATTTTGCTTTTAAGCGGTTTTACTAAATTTATCATAGGTACCCTCAGATTATTTATTATAGGTACCTATTAGATAATTATATTATATAAATTTTAAGTATGAGGCCGGAAAATCCTGACCTCATACGCCAATATTAATCTCTCAAAAATTAATATAGTTTTTCTGCATGTTTTTTTGTAAAGATGGGGATTAATCTCTACACAGATACTATATTTGCTATTTTATATGTATTTTTTGTTGGTTTTAGGAACAATTATTAGGTATAATGTAAATTTAAAGATTTCATACAAATTTACATCTAAAATTAAAAGTTAATGAATTATGTATTTGATGACATGATGATTTCAATATTGTTCTCGAAGTATTGGATTGTATTCATTGTATAAGATATATTTATAGCTTTTTATTTTATTTTAACTTCGTGTAATGGTTAAATTTATATTTGATTAAATTAAAATACTAATTGTGGCAAAGAAACTTTTTTTCGTAAGAAAAATAGCGGCGTTTATACGAATTTTAAAAAGGTGATAAAATGGTTACCCGATTGGAGAAGTTCAAAAAGGAAATGGAACCGTCAAAGGAATTGTATACTCGTGAAATCACTGATTTTGCCAAAAGGTATGATGTTTTAGGTAAGATGACTTTAATCGAGGAGCCCGACATCGATACTCAGGAATATATCTATTCCTTTGAAAAACTGAATGGCACATCACAGAATGAATTGGATGAGATTCTTTTGGAAATGTATGACCATATGGAAGATTTTTCAAAACGAAAAGGTATTGAAAGATTTTACAGGTCTGCACGTATCTGGTTGTAGGGGATTGTAATATGGACATTACAAAATTCCCTCAATTTCAATTGTACCTTTTGACATTGATGATGTTTGATTTGAAAGATCAACTGATTCCCGATGCCTGTGACAACCGATGCATATATTCAACCATTATTAATAGGGCATATTTTAGCTCTTATCTGTTCTGTGAATTATGGTTGGATTATGAAAAAAACTTCAGAGTCACTTCTATTAAGAATTTTGGTGATGATGAGGAAATAATTAGTGAGCATCTGCAGGTTCGCAATGCTCTTTTCAATTTTGGTGAAAAGAACATGGAATTGAATTTGTCAAAATTATCCAAATTGAGAAAAACAGCAGATTATGATCCGTTTCGTGATTTAACGCAGAAGGATGTGTCAGATGCTGTTGAATATATGAAAAGAATATTCAGCCATCTAAAATTCGATTGAAACTATTTTTTTTTAAATCACTAAATTTTTACATGCCTATGGCAATATTTCTTTGAATATGATATTGAAAATTTCATCTGAGATGATTTTGGAATCTTGTCAGGAATATTGTGACAGGTTGTAACGATACGCATAGGCGAATCAAGTTTGTGATATATTATTTTTAATTGATTTGGCAAAATCCCATCTTTGACATTGCAAATCGGCATTTTAAATATATCTCAAGCATAATATTGGGATTAATCTCTTCAGACAATTTCATTGTGAACTTCTTTTAGATTTTGATAAGATTTAATAGATATCATTAATATAAATATATATCAATTAGATCTTTTGAGGGATTATTTTGTCGAAAAAATTTAATAGATTCATTTTATTTTTTTCAATAATGATTTTATTGATGATTATTCCGGCATCTTTTGCTTCAGAAAATAATGATTCGTTGTTGGAGGACCATACAACTGATGATTCGAATCTCGTTTCTGTTAGCGAAGATAAAGGAGATTTCAATGATTATTATTTTGATGCGTCAGTTGAAGTTGATGGAAACGGTACTGCTGAGAATCCCTATAAATATCTGAATTCAGATAGAGTGTTGGAAAATTCCAATATTCACTTGGCAAACGGCCAATATGAACTTGATAAAACTATATATGCCAGTTCTGTAAATTTCATTGGTAGCGATGTGGATAAAACAGTTATATCATATATTAATCGTATCGGATTAAATATAGGTGATTGTGTATCGCTTCAAAATATCACCATTTTAAATTGTCCGGTTGTATCTTATGGAAACCTTACTGCAACCAATACTATTTTCTTAAACAGTACTGGTGCTGCTTTTCATTTCGGAGACCATATCGGAGGTGCTATTTATAGTACTGCAGGATCTGCTTTAACAGTTAGAAACTGTACTTTTAAGGACAATAGTGCCTTCTGGGGCGGTGCTATCTTTATGGAATATGCCGATTTGGATGTTTGCGATTCCATTTTCATTGCAAACAGCGCATATAGTTACGGCGGTGCAATAGCATGTGATTTTTCAGGAAGTGTGAAAATATCCAGATCCAAGTTTTATAACTCTTCATCCAGTATGGATGCAGGGGGTGCGATTTATGTCAGGTCTTCTGAGTTTATTGCCAGTGATTTGGAGATAGTTAACTCCACTGCAGTATTTGGAGGGGCTATAACCACATTAAACACTAGAGTCATTTTAGATAATGTCAGCTGTTCTGATTGCCATGCCGAATTGAAAGGCGGGGCAATCTTTCATATGTATGGTGATTTTGATTTAACCGATTCGATTTTTGTGGGAAATAGTGCAATAAACGGCAGCGCATTGTTTATACAGAGTTGCGATAATGTTTTTGTCACAGGCAATGGCTTTTATAATAATAATGCTTCCTGTGCCGGAGCGGTTTATTCATTTTTAAATTCATTAGCTAATGATATGCAAACCGATAATGATTTTGCTGGAAATGATGCCGAAATCAATAATGATGTATGCGAGTCCGATTATATCAGTATGGATATTGGCAATGGCAACTATACCATGTTTAAAATTGACCCTGTCGTTGTTGATACATTTCCGGCCAGATACAGTTTGGTTGATGAAGGTCAGGTTACTAGCGTTAAAGATCAAAAGAATGGAGGTAACTGTATAGCTTTTACTGCAATGGCCGTTTTGGAATCATGTATCATGAAAGCATTTAACATTACATTTGATTTTTCTGAAGAAAACCTGAAAAATTTAGTTGCTCTTTACTCTGAATATGGATTTAATCTTAAGGATACTAATGATGGACTTTTTGTTCATCAAGTAGCCGGGTATTTTACATCATGGTTGGGTCCTGTCAATGATGAAGATGATGTGTATAAGGCTACATCAACATTATCTCCTCTTCTCAATAGCATTCTCCATATTCAAAACATCCTATTTGTGCAACGTGATAATCATACGGATAATGATGCAATGAAAGAGGCTTTGATGAAATATGGTGCAGTTGGAATTTCAATATGTATGGATGAGGCTATTTATTATAATAATGATACATTCGGTTATTATTGTTGGGATAATAAAATGGCTAGCCATGCCGTTACCGTTATTGGTTGGGATGATAATTATTCCAAATCCAATTTCATTAACGGAGATCTTATTGAAGGTGATGGTGCATGGATTGTAAAAAACAGCTGGGGTCCTGAATGGGGAGATGATGGATATTTCTATCTTTCATATTATGATAATACTATTAGAGAGGGAAGCGATTTTTATTATACATTTATCTTAAATGATACTATTCGATTTGATAAGAATTACCAACATGAGATTGTCGGATTCAGTGACTATATGTATAATGCCAGTTCAAATGTGCTGTATAAGAATGTGTTCACATCTGATGGCGATGAGTTTTTAGCCGCCGTTTCAACATACTTTAAATTGGCAAGTGACTGGACAGTTACTGTTAATGTGAACGGTGAATCCAAAGCATTTAAATCCGGAACTTCAGATGCAGGTTATTATACAATTAATCTGGATGAATTGGTGCCTCTTAAAGATGGTGATGTCTTTGAAGTGATTTTCAACGTCACACGAGATGGTGGTGCTGTAATTCCAATTGCCGAAACTTCTGTATGCAATAATGTGCTTTTTGGTCCGGACATGTCCTATGCAAGCTGGGATGGCGGTGAAAACTGGGTTGACTTATATGATTTTACTTTTATAAGACCTGTCGATGGTTATTTATTCACTTCCCAGATTGCTTGTATCAAGGCTTTCACTATTTTAAATCCTATTGAAACTGTTTTGAGTCTGAATATTTCTAGAGATTTTAAAAATCCTGTCAATATCACTGCAGCTGTTGTGGATGAGTACGGAAATCCGTTGAATTGCGGTAATGTCACTTTCGTCTTGAATGGTGTGGATTATGTTGTCAATCTAACCAATGGTATTGCGGGCATGCAGTATAACTTTGATAAGACTGTAAATGATGTTATTGCCGTATTTAATGCTGTCGGCTACACCACATCTTATGATTGGAGTACTGTAGTCGTTGACTTGAACAAGAATTTCACTGATTGTTATTTTGATGCCTCAGCTGCCGCTGATGGAAACGGTACTGCTGATAATCCATATAAGTATCTGACTTGTGAAAGGATTGTTGAGTATTCCAATATTCATCTGGCAAACGGCGAATATGAACTGGATAATCTTACAGGAATCGCCTTTGTAAATTTCATGGGCAGTGACGTGGGTGAAACTGTCATCACATATCATGGCACAGGATTTGAGGTCTTCGGTTGTGCCACAATTCAAAATGTTACTCTGTTTGACTGTTCAATTGTAAATTATGGAAATCTCACGGCAAATAATGCCATTTTCCAAAACTGTACTGGATTTTTATACCATGATGGAAATCATGTTGGAGGAGCAATCTTCAGTAGAACCGGAAGTGCTTTAATTGTTAGCAACTGTACTTTCATGGGCAATCATGCAGATTATGGCGGTTCAATTTATAGTGCTGGTGCTGTTTTTGATGTTTGTGATTGTACTTTCATGGGCAATCATGCAGATTGTGGTGGTTCAATTTATAGTGCTGGTGCTGTTTTGGATGTTTTCAATTGTACTTTTAGTGATAATTATGCTGATTATGGTGGTGCTATTTATAACTGGGGTGTTGATTTAGCGATTTATAATTGTACTTTTGCGGATAATGATGCATATTATGGTGGTGCCATTCATGCTGAAAATGGTGTTTCTGTTGTTTTCAATTGTACTTTTACGGATAATGATGCAACTTGTGGCGGTGCAATTTATAACTCTCTTGGTGCTTTGGATGTTTTCAATTGTACTTTTAGAAGGGGCAGTGCTTATTATGGTGGTGCCATTTATGTTGAAAATGGTACTTTGTATGTTTGCGATTCCATATTCCTGGCAAACAGGGCGTTTAGTTTCGGTGGCGCCATTGCGTCTGATTTCGCTGAAACGGTAATAGTATACAAATCCAAGTTTCATGACACTTTTTCTGTTACTGATGCTGCCGGTGCGATTTATGTTAGGACATCTGAGTTCTGGGGAATTGATTTGGAGATAGTTAACTCCACTGCAACATTTGGAGGTGCCATAACCACTCTAAACACAAATGCTGTTTTAAACAATATAAGCTGTTTAAATAGCTCTGCTCGTCTCTATGGTGGGGCAATTTATCATATGAAAGGTAATTTCTATCTGGCCAATTCCACTTTCAGCTACAACAGGGCAGTAAACGGCAGTGCATTGTACATCGATTATTGTCATAATTGTTATGTCAGCGGCAATGGTTTTTATTATAATGACGCTTCATGTACAGGATTAATCTACTCAATTTTCAATGATTTCAGCAATGATATAGAAGAGGATAATGATTTTGTTGGAAATGCCGCTCAAACCGGTGACGGACTTTTCGAAGTTCCTTATATCAATATAGATATTGGTAATGGTAATTATACCATGTTTAAGGCTGATCCGATTGTTGTGGATATCCTGCCAAGCAGGTATAGTCTGGTTGATGAAGGTCAGGTTACCAGCGTTAAAAATCAATTAGAAGAGGGTAATTGCTGGGCCTTTGCAGCAATGGCTATTTTGGAATCATGTATTTTAAAAGCGACAAACAGCACATACGACCTTTCAGAAAATAACTTAAAAAACATAATGTTATTTTACTCAGACTATGGATGGAATTATTTCGAAAACAATATTGGTGCAAATCCAAGATTTGTTGCAGGATATCTTTCAAGTTGGTTGGGTCCGGTTAATGAAAGTGATGATGTATATAAGGGCAAGTCAACTTTATCTCCACTTTTAAATAGTATTCTTCACATCCAAAACATCATATATTTGCATCATGACAATTACACGGATAATGATGCAATCAAAGAGGCTTTGATGAAATATGGTGCAGTTGGAATTTCAGTATGTATGGGTGATAGTTATTATAATGAAGATACGTTTAGTCTTTATTGCTGGGATAGTGATGTTAATTCAAATCATGCTGTTGCTATTGTGGGATGGGATGACAATTATTCAAGGTCCAATTTCATCAATGGGGATCTGATTGAAGGTGATGGCGCATGGATTGTAAGGAACAGCTGGGGTCCTGAATGGGGAGATGGAGGATATTTCTACCTGTCATATTATGATGAGCATATTTTAAACTTATCTTGGTGGGAACCTATATACACTTTTATTTTAAATGATACAATTCGCTTTGATAAGAACTATCAATATGATATTCAGGGTCCTGGTACTTTTGTGCCTAATCCTAATCCAGTATACTATTCGAATACTTTCACCTCCAGTGGTGATGAGTTTTTAGCGGCGGTTTCAACATACTTTGAGGATTTAACAGATTGGACAGTTGAAATTTATGTTAATGATGAGTTTAAAACTTCCAAATCCGGAACTTCAAATCCGGGTTATTATACAATTAATTTGAATGAAATGGTGCCTCTTAAGGAGGGGGATGTTTTTAAAGTAGTATTCGGTATTGCAACCGGAAATATCACTAAAACACCAGTTGCATATCTTAAGTATTATAATTATCCTTTTGGCGGTCCCGGATTGTCCTTTATATGGGATGATGTATCATGTGCGGATTTATATGACGGTGGTTTGGTTGCATGTATCAAGGCATTTACCATTTTAAATCCTATTGAAACTGTTTTGAGTTTGGATATTTCCAGAGATTTTGAAAATCCGGTTAATATCACTGCAGTTGTTGTGGATGAGTACGGAAACCTTTTAAGTTGTGGTAATGTCACTTTCACATTGGATGGTGTAGATTATGTTGTCAATATAACCAACGGAATTGCAAGCATACAGCACAGCTTTGATAAGACTGTAAATGACGTTGTTGCCGTATTTAATGCTGTTGGCTACACCACATCTTATGATTGGGGCACTGCAGTTGTTGACTTGAAAAAGAATTTCACTGATTATTATTTTGATGTGTCAGCTGAAGCTGATGGAAACGGTACTGCTGATAGTCCATATAAGTATCTGATTTCTGAGAGGATTGTTGACTATTCCAATATTCACCTTGCAAACGGCGAATATGAACTGGATAATCTTACAAGAATCGCCTTTGTAAATTTCATGGGAAGTGACGTGGGTGAAACTGTCATCACCTATCATGGCACAGGATTTGATGTCTGCGGCTGTGCCACAATTCAAAATGTTAGTCTGTTTAACTGTTCAATTGTAAATGCCGGAAATATCATAGCATATAATGTCATTTTCCAAAACTGTACTGGATTTTTATTCCCTGATGGAAATAACTTTGGAGGAGCAATCTTAAGTATAACTGGAAGTGCTTTAACAGTTAGCAACTGTTCTTTCATTGGCAATCATGCAGATTTTGGTGGTGCAATTTATATTGTTAGTGATGTTTTAGAGGTTTATAATTGTACTTTTATGGATAATACTGCAACTTGTGGTGGTGCAATTTATAACTATGATGCTGTTTTTGATGTTTGTAATTGTACTTTTATTGATAATGCTGCAAGCGAAGGTGGTGCAATTTATTCTGTTGCTGTTTTTGATGTTTGTAATTGTACTTTTATTGATAATGCTGCAAGCGAAGGTGGTGCAATTTATTCTGTTGCTGTTTTTGATGTTTGTAATTGTACTTTTATTGATAATGCTGCAACTAATGGTGGTGCAATTTATAACACTGGTGGTGTTTTGGATGTTTGTAACTGTACTTTTATGGATAATTCTGCAAATAATGGTGGTGCAATTTATAACACTGGTGGTGTTTTGGATGTTTTCAATTGTACTTTTATGGATAATGCTGCAAGGGAAGGTGGTGCAATTTTTAACACTGGTGGTGATTTAGATGTTTTCAATTGTACTTTTACCGATAATAATGCCGGCACGTTTGGTGGCGCTATTATGTGTAAGGATAATTCTGTTTTGAATATTTGTGATTGTACTTTTGCGGATAATAATGCAGATTATGGTGGTGCTATTGTGGGTTATAGTAATTCTGTTTTGAATGTTTTCAATTGTACTTTTGCGGATAATGATGCAGATTATGGTGGTGCTATTTATAAAATTGGTGCTGATTTAGTGATTTATAATTGTACTTTTATGGATAATTATGCAAAGCATGGTGGTGCCATTCATGTTGAAAATGGTGCTTCCGATGTTTGTGATTGTACTTTTGCGGATAATAATGCTACTTATGGCGGTGCAATTCATAGCCTGGCTGATGATTTAGCGATTTATAATTGTACTTTTGCGGATAATAATGCTACATGTGGTGGTTCCATTTATGTTGGAAATGGTGCTTCGGATGTTTGTGATTGTACTTTTAGAGATGATTTAGCTTATTATGGTGGTTCCATTTATGTTGGAAATGGTGCTTTCTTGGATGTTTTCAGTTGTACTTTTAGAAATGATTTAGCTTATTATGGTGGTACCGTTTATGTTGGAAATGGTGCTTTCTTGGATGTTTGTGATTCAATATTCCGGGCAAGTGGTGCATTTAGTTATGGAGGTGCCATCGCATG
Organism: Methanobrevibacter sp.; assembly: GCF_017427765.1. GTDB lineage: Archaea > Methanobacteriota > Methanobacteria > Methanobacteriales > Methanobacteriaceae > Methanocatella. The sequence continues at coordinate 18,494 of NZ_JAFRSC010000021.1, forward strand.
TGACTACGCTGATAAAGTAACTATTTCAAAATCCAAGTTTTATGACACTTATTCCATTACTGACGCTGCAGGTGCGATTTATGTAAGGACATCTGAGTTTGAGGGAAGTGATTTGGAGATTGTAAACTCCACTGCAACATTTGGAGGCGCCATAACCACTCTAAACACAAATGCTGTTTTAAACAATATTAGTTGTTTCAATAGCTCTGCACTCATGTATGGTGGGGCAATTTATCATATGAAAGGTAATTTTTCCCTGAGCAATTCCACTTTCAGCTATAACAGGGCAGTAAACGGCAGTGCATTGTACATAGATTATTCTCATAATTGTTATGTCAGCGGCAATGGTTTTTATTATAATAACGCTTCTGGTACAGGATTAATCTACTCAATTTTCAATGATTTCAGCAATGATGTAGATTCGGATAATGATTTTGTTGGTAATGTCGCTAAAACCGGTGATGGACTTTTCGAAGTTCCTTATATCAATATAGATATTGGTAGCGGTAATTATACCATGTTTAAGGTTGATCCGATTGTTGTTGATATCCTGCCAAGCAGGTATAGTCTGGTTGATGAAGGTCAGGTTACCCGCATTAAAAATCAAATTTCCGATGGTAATTGCTGGGCTTTTGCAGATATGGCTGCTTTGGAATCATGTATTCTAAAAGCGGCAAACAGCACATATGACCTTTCAGTAAATAACATGAAAAACATAATTGCATTCTTCTCTGACTATGGGTGGAATGATGTTGATACCAATGATGGCGGAAATTCAAGAATGGCTTTGGGATATCTTTTAAGCTGGTTGGGTCCCGTTAATGAGAGTGATGATGTTTATAGGGACAAGTCAACTTTATCTCTACTTTTAAATAGTATTCTTCACATCCAAAATGCCATATTTTTGCATCATGACAATTACACTGATAATGATGCAATCAAAGAGGCTTTGATGAGATATGGGGCTGTTTCATGTGCTATGTATTTTGACGGCTGTTACTATAATGAAGACACTTTCGGTTTCTATTGTTGGGACCAGGACACTGGTTGTAACCATGGTGTTGCTATTGTGGGATGGGATGACAATTATTCCCGGTCCAATTTCATCAATGGGGATCTTATTGACGGTGATGGCGCATGGATTGTAAAGAACAGTTGGGGTCCTGATTGGGGAGATGACGGATATTTCTACATATCATATTATGATAATAGTCTTTTAGACGGCAGTCTGTGGTTCCCTTTCCATACATTTATTTTAAATGATACAATTCGCTTTGATAAGAACTATCAATATGATATTCAGGGTATGTCTAATTGTGTACAAAGTTATTGTCCTGAAGCATACTATTCTAATTCTTTCACCTCCGAGGGTGATGAGTTTTTAGCGGCGGTTTCAACATACTTTGAGGATTTAACAGATTGGACTGTTGAAATTTATGTTAATGATGAGTTTAAAACCTCCAAATCAGGAACTTCAAATCCGGGTTATTATACAATTAATCTGGATGAAATGGTGCCTCTTAAAGAGGGTGATGTTTTTAAAGTAGTCTTCTGTATTGCAACCGGAAATATCATTAGTATACCAGTTGCAGAATTTTATAATTTTAATTATCCTTTTGGATGTCCTGGATTGTCCTTTGTATGGGATGATGAATCTTATGATGATTTATATGATTTCGGTGCGGTTGCATGTATCAAGGCTTACACTATTTTAAATCCTATTGGAACTGTATTGAGTTTAAATATTTCCACCAGTCTAGAAAATCCGGTCAATATCACTGCAGCTGTTGTGGATGAGTATGGAAACTTGCTTTCTTGCGGAAATGTCACTTTCACATTGGATGGTGTTGATTATGTTGTCAATGTAACCAACGGAATTGCAAGCATACAGCACAGCTTTGATAAGGTCTTGAACAATGTCACTGCAGTATTTGATGCTGTCGGTTATTCCTCATCATCTGCAAACGGCACTGCACAGATTAAAAAGACAAAAGTTGACCTTGATTTGGAAATATCTCAGGTATTGTACGATGCCGTATTGGACATAGTCAGTTTGAATAAGCTTAACGAGACTCTGATAATCCATATCAACGATAAGCCATATGAATCAAGGCTGATTAACGGCAAAGCAAAATTGGAATTGGAAAATCTTTCAAATGGTATTTATAACGTCACCGTCACTCTTCCTGACGATTCAATTTATGAATCTGATTTGACAGATTCCTTTGTTGTAAATGTAAGTAAAACAGAAATCATAGCTTCTGATTTGACATTTACAGAAAATGAAATCGGAATATTGAACATCACACTTGTCGATGAAAACGCCAATCCTTTGGCTGGGCGTCTGGTCAATGTCTGTTTGGACAATTATGCATTTGCAGTATTTAGTGATGCAAACGGTTCATACGCCGTTCCGTTTTTCCTTGATGTTGGTGAATATATCTGTACCTTGGAATTTGGCGGTGATGATAATCATCTCAAATCAAATGCAACCGTTAAAATTAATGTTGAGAAGTTCATTAAGACTCCGACTGAAATTCTTTTAAACATTAGCGATGCTGAGGTCGGTCGGGATGTAAATGTGTCTATCAGCGTTTCTGGTGTAACAGGCAATGTTACAGTTATTGTTGATGGAAACGGAACCGTTGTCAGTTTGGATGAGAATGGCGCTGCCAGTTATGTTATTCCTGCCATTGTGGCTGGTGAACATAGCGTTGCTGTTGTTTATTTCGGTGACGATACTCATGATTCGGCTTATGCTGCAAAACAAATTACTGCACCTATAAGCGTATCCCAGTTTACAAATATCACTGTTTCCGGTGAGGGCATCATTACTCTCTCACTGGTGGATGGTGACGGTAATCCTATTGGCGGTGCTAATGTAACTTACTCTGTAAATGGAAATGCTGCTGCGGCTGTTACTGCTGGTGATGGTTCTATTTTAATTCCTGCTGCATCCAACAGTGTTGTTTTAATCAGCTTTGAGGGTAACGATAATGTTTTACCTGTAAATGCTACTATCATATTGAAAGATGTGGCCAAACTCAGAGCTAACACAACAATCATCGGTGATGACTACGAAACCTATGCTATTGACTACTATGCTGGTGAGAGAGGCGGATACTTTAAAGTTAAACTGGTTGATGATGCCGGTAAAATCCTTGCCAACAAATCCGTAAAAATCGGATTCAACGGTAAGGTATACAATACCACTACCGACAGTGAAGGAATTGCAAAACTTCAAATCAACCTGGCAAAAGCCGGAACCTACACATTCGCTGTAGCTTTCCTGGGAGATGGAGACTACAACGCTTCATTTACAGTCAAATCAATCACTGTAAACCTCAAGAAAACTTCCATAAGCGCTTCTGCAAAATCATACAAGGCATCCGCTAAAACAAAATCCTACACAGTAACCCTAAAAACAGACAAAGGATCATCCATTGACGGAAAAACATATATGGCATCCGGCAAAACTGTTAAAATTACTGTAAACGGAAAAACCTACTCAGCAAAAACAGATGCTAAAGGTCAGGCCACCTTCAAACTTAGTCTAACTAAGAAAGGTATCTACAATGTTAGTGTAAACTTTGCAGGTGACAGCACCTACAAATCATCAAAAGCAACTACAAAAATAACTATTAACTAGAGAGAATTCTTTTCTCTCTGTTTTTTTCTTTTTTTTGGTCTAAAATCAGTATTGATTGATGTATATTAAATTTCAGTTTGCTTTATATATTATGTTGAACAGATTAATATATGGAGGTCAAAACAATGCAAAAAAAGCAAGTATCACTGATGATTAACAGTACATTTTACGATATGTTTTCCGAATATCTGCTTTTTGTTAAGGAAATCTATCCTGAGTTATGGGAAATATGCAGGGAACACGACATTGAACTGTTATACAGAGATGTTGCCTTTTCAGTTCCGGAGGAGTCTTTCAACAAATCAATAATACTTCAGGACTTAAGATGCATTGATGAGGACCGTACATTTTTCATATGCTTTAGAGGCCAGAGGCTTGGCTGGAGACCATGCCCGAGGGATGTCGGAAGCGTTGTATTGAGGGAATATCCCGAAACCGTTGACTATATCTGCAACGTATCTATTACAGAGCTTGCAATACTTCATGCCCTAAGACCTTTCGCCAAATGTGTCGAAGGAAATATTACCCAGCTTCCGCCTGCAAAACACGCCCTGTTTTACTTTAGAAAACAGGACTATCTTCAGGATTTAGGTGATGATGATAAGTTGGGCTACATCAACAAATCCAATGGAAAGGACAAGGAAGTTCTGGATTTGGAAATTGCAAAAGCCAAGGACATAATCTTTGACATTAAGCAGGAATTTGATATGGATGAATATGACCATTACATCGAAATCCGGGAATATGATGCAAAATGGGATGCAAGCCTCAACCAGAAGGATTTGATGATGGAATACATCAGGGAATATGAAAAGCTCCATGGGGTTTCGCTTGACTATTTTGTAGGAGTTCATGAGGAATATGTCTGTGAAAAATCAAACGGAGGACTGTCTGATTTGACCTATGAAGACAAAAAACTGAAAGACGTAATAGTTGAGGATATCCTTTGCGCACTGAAAATGGAATTTCCCGAAAACTTCAGCTGATTGTATTATTTTTTTGAAATTGCATTTCATTGAACAATTTCACACATCACTATATTAGTATCGCACCATGAATTAAACGAAATATCTGTTTTTTTAGGTTAGTTTTAAATATATTGTCAAATATAATTATAAATACTTAAATTGTTTTAAGTGTAAATTCAAAAAGATGTGTGAAAAATATGACAAACGAAGATTTTGCAAAAAAGATTAAAGACATTAGAGAAAGACAGGACATGTCTATAGAAGACCTAGCCAAAAGAAGCGGCGTTAAACAGGAAGTCCTTGAAGCTATGGAAGCCGGTGAAGTGATTCCGTCACTTACTCCATTAACAAAAATGGCAAGGGCATTAGGAGTCAGATTAGGAACATTTTTAGACGACACACCTGAACTCGGACCTGTTGTAACAAGAGGCGGCAAAACCGAAAACTCACTTTACTTTTCAGGTAGAGAAGACGTCACAAACGCTACAAACCTTGAGTTCCACTCACTGGGCGCAGGTAAAATAGACAGAAACATAGACCCTTTCATGATCGACATCAAATATGAACAGGGAGAAAAGGAACTCTCTTCACACGAAGGCGAAGAGTTCATATATGTGCTTGAAGGTGAAATTGAAGTCATCTACGGAAAGGACACTTTTACAATCGGTGAGGGAGACACAATATTTTATGACTCAGCCGTTCCGCACCATCTCCATGCAAGTAATGAAAACGACGCTAAAATATTAGCTGTACTTTACACTCCATACTGAGGTAGATAAAATGAGTAAAATAACTTTTAAACCAAATAATGACAGATATCACACAGAATACTCAGATTTACACTTGAACTTGTTGCAGTTGGAATTGCATTTATGATTTGCATTTGGGAGAAGTTATTTTATTTAAAAAAAATTTAGAGGTGAAAAGTATGTCTGAACTATTTACAGAACTTGCATTAGGAAAGTTTTTTGAAACAATGGTTGAAAAGCAACCAGATCATGAATTTATCGTTTATCCGGATAGAAACTTAAGATTTACATATAAAGAATTTGACGAAAGAGTAGACAACCTTGCAAAGGGAATGCTTGCAATAGGAATTGAAAAGGGAGACCATGTGGGAATATGGGCAAAAAACGTTCCCGAATGGCTGACCTACATGTTTGCAACCGCAAAGATAGGTGCAACAATCGTAACGGTCAATACCGCATACCAGTCACATGAGCTTGAATATGTGCTCAAGCAGTCTGACATGAAGGCTCTTGCGATGACCGACGGCTTTAGGGATACAAGCTATTTCGATATCATCCACGAGCTTGTTCCTGAGATGAAAAACTGCGCTCGGGGAAGCCTTGTCAGCGAAAAGTTCCCTCATCTTAAATTCATTTTCCATGTGGGCCAGGAAAAGCATCGCGGAATGTACAATACCAATGAGCTTCTGCTTTTGGGTATGAACTATGACGATGACGAATATCAGAAGGTAAAGGATGCAGTTACACAGCATGATGTAATAAACATGCAGTATACATCAGGAACCGAAGGTTTTCCTAAAGGAGTAATGCTCACTTCAAGAAACATCGTAAATGACGGATACTACATCGGAGAGAACATGAACTACTCTCCTGCAGACAGGCTTCTTTTACAGGTGCCTCTTTTCCACTGTTTCGGAACAGTTTTAGGAGTAATGGCAGTAATCACCCACGGTTCAACCATGGTGGTTCTTGAGGAATATGACCCTCTTCTTGCAATTTCATCAATTCAAAAGGAGAAATGCACATCAATCTACGGCGTTCCTACAATGTTTATCGGAATGATGAACCATCCTATGTTTGACATGTTTGACATGAGCTCACTTCGTACCGGTATCATGGCAGGCTCAACCTGTCCTGTTGAAACCATGAAGGACGCAATTGAAAAGATGAACATGAAAGAGATTACAAGCGTATACGGTCTTACAGAAGCCGCTCCGGGCTTTACACAAACCAACGCTTCAGATTCATTCGAGAAAAAAATCAACACAGTCGGACGTAAGTTCCCGAATATCGAGGTAAAAATCGTTGATCCCGAAACCGGCGAAGAGGTAGGTGTCGGCGAGACTGGTGAGATAATGTGTCGAGGTTTCAATGTCATGAAAGGATACTATAACATGCCTGAGAAAACCGCAGAGACAATCGAGCCTGACGGATGGCTGCACTCCGGAGACCTTGCAACAGTCGATGAGGACGGATACTACTCAATTGTCGGACGTATCAAGGACATGATTATTCGTGGAGGGGAAAACATCTACCCTCGTGAAATCGAAGAGTTCCTCTTTACCCATGAATGCGTACAGGACGTTCAGGTTGCAGGAATTCCAGACGAAAAATACGGCGAAATCGTCGGAGCGTTCATCATTAAGGAGGAAGGCTTTGATGATGTTACAGAAGCGGATATCCGTGATTTCTGTATAGGATCCATTGCAAGATACAAGGTGCCTAAATACGTCTTCTTTGTTGACGAATTCCCACTTACAACAAGCGGTAAAATCCAAAAGTACAAGCTTGGGGATTTAGGTCTAAAATACCTTGATGAAAGGCGTGAACGTGGAGAGTTGTAAACTCTCTTTTAACTTTTTTTTGAAATTGCTCTGAGCGTGTAAAATTGCCCTCACTTGAAACTGACTATTTTTTATACTAGTTTTTATATATTATTTATTGACTAATATTATTTTCTTAAATAAATATTGATTTATTGTTATTAAATTGTTTTAGGGATATATAGGAAGTTATATAAATTATGAAAAACATAGTATAGGTTGTAAGTCGATTAACTTAAAAAGAGGTGATTTTTTGCATGAGGAGTTGAGTTTTGATGAGAGATTCGAAGCTCTTGGTGAGTATTATAAAATTGAATCTCCTGATAAAATCAAATCTCATATTAGGGAAAATGAAAATATTTTTGTTTTTCTTGAAGAGGTTAAGCCTTATTTGGAGGAATCGTTTTTAGATGCTGAGTTCTTGCTTAAAATGAACTTTGAGCCTGAAATGGATGATGACTATATCATATTGATGGTCAATGTTCCATTAATGCACTTTCGAAATGGAGCGAGGAATGATTTAACTGTAATGCAGAGAAAATTATTCCCATTACGTCGCAGAATTAATGTTCGAAGGGAATGTCTTATAATGCTGGGGTTTTTGGATGTTTGATTTTTCCAATTTTGAAGAGGTAGGTGATTACTTAGTTAAGATTGATGGAGAAGCATTCAAAAGGTCTGCGATAAGCAGGTATTATTATTCACTTTTTGATCCTGTTAGACTATACTTAATTTTTGTTCTGGATGAATATGAATTCAGATATGGGAAAGATTTTCACAAAAGAATCTGTAAAAGATTAATTGATTCCCAGGATGATACTGAAGCTGAACTTGGTTTGATTTTGGATGAATTAAGACAATTGAGAAATGATGCTGATTATAATCGGGATTTAGGTAATGATTATTTCAATGAAAAATTATCTGACGTCAAATCTAGTTTGAAATTGGGATTTGAACAGTTGAATGCACTTAAGGTCTCACCTCCATACAGGTTATAGAATTTTTTTTTTAAATAATTTCAAAATTGCTCCATCACTGTAAAATTGCCCTCACTTAAAACTGACTATTTTTTATACTAGTTTTTATAAATTACTTTTTAACTAATATTATTTTCTCATATAAATATTGATTTATCCTTATTATATTGTTTAAAGTTTATATGGAAAGTTATATTAATTATAAAAAACATAATATGTGTTGTAAATCAATTAACTTAAAAAGAGGTGATTTTTTGGAAAATGAATTGAGTTTTGATGAGAGATTCGAAGCTCTTGGTGAGTATTTTAATGTAGAATCTCCTGGTGAAATTCGCAAACAATTTGAAAAAAATGAGAATATTTTTGTTTTGCTTGATGGATTGAAACCTTTTTTAGAGAAATCGTTTTGTGATGCAGAATTTTCACTGGAAATGAATTTTGAACCTGAAATGGATGATAAGTTTGTTATTTTGAGAGTAAACGTTCCCGAAGAAAGATTCAATAATGGTGTTTCTGAAGAGATTAGGTCTTTGGATTTGAAAATTTGGGATTTAAGACGCGATATTCAGGTTTTCCGTGATTTATCGATAATGCCGGGGATAAAAGATGTTTGATTTTAGAAAAGTTAATGTTGTGGCAGATATTCTGGCCAGTATGGATGATGAAATTCGGGCACTTAAGACCTCACCGCCATACAGGTTATAGATATTTTTTTTAAATAATTTCAAAGTTACATGTTTTTTACAAAATTGCCCTAAAACAGTAAAGTTTATATACTTATGAAAAACATAACTATAATTGTACTTTAAATTTGATATAACTAAACCACGCCATTATATCGATGTAAATTGTCTTAATACGAATTCAACTAACTAGGGAGTTGATAATAATGCCACAAGTGTATAAAACTACTGCATGGAGCGTAGTATTCTTTTAAGATTATTAGTTGCTTAATCTATAAAATCAAACTTAAATAATCCTTTCACCCCAGATTAAGCAACTTTTAATATTTTACCGTAATCAGCAGAAGAATTAAGTAAAACCGTCATCATTTGAGGAATAAATATGGAAAGTATTGTAAAAGATAATTTGAATGTAAGAGATATTGTTGAAAGAGCCGTTAACGGCCATCCCGAGTTTCATTTCTTTGTGGATGAACTCACAGCCGACGATTACATGCCGACTTATGCAGGCATCGCCGATGAAAAATACACCTACGAGAGTATGGATGAAGGATTTTTTGATTTCATCGAAAGAAAAATCGCATCCGACGGAGTATATGTAAGAATATGTTATCTTGTCGGTGAGGAAACTGACGGCGAAGCCATTTTTACAATTGAAATTGCAGGAAACGAAAAGGTCTTCAGGACAAATGACCTTGAAAGCGTCCAGGTTGTGGAAATGGCAGATTATGGAGTAAAAATCAAAGGAAATACCCTTACTCTTGGAACAACCGTTGAAGGCGGATGCTCACAGACTCCTTACTTTGCCGAGTTCGGATCCAAAAGGGGCAATGAGACATACCTTTCTTTGGACAATCCTCTAAACATGTTCATTATAAGTCTGATGAAAGAATTTCTGGAACTGTAAATTTATGCTTAATAATACTTTGCGAGGTGTTGTATGTAGTCATTGGTAGTCTTTTCAATCGCTGTTGAGTTTAGTTGATTTGGGGTGCATATGTTAGATTTCGATAAGTTTAGAGATGAAATTATTGAGTTTTGTACAAAAGATACGTTAAAGGCAATTGACTGGGGACTCCTTGATTTGGGAGGAGTTGAAAACTGCGAGCTTAAAGAGGTCCTGCTTGCGGTTGAAAATGCATTGGCACTGGAACTTGAGAATAATTACCGGCAAAATGATACTGGAATATTCAGGGTATTCAAGACATCTGAGTTCTGGTATTATGATGAAGAAGGATATATAATTAGGGCAGAAAGCTTAGGTGAGCTTAAAAGGCTTGTTGAAAGTCAAAACAGAATCTGGTATGTGTTTGATGAGATTTCATTGGAAAATTTTGGAGGTATGACTGATTGATTCTGACACGGTTTGGCCATGTTTTTTTAGCATGTATCACTTAACTCCTATTTTTAGTTTTTTTTTTTCATGGTCAAACCGCATAATTACATAATATTTTTAACTTATTCTTTTCAGATATAATATCAATGACCTTACTTGATATTCCCGACGAATTCGTTTTAAAAAGACTTGATGGCGAAATCAGATATGATTTCGGTCTTGCTGTTTTTAGTGCCGATGACAAGCTCAGATTTCAGCTTGACGGCGTTACAACATCATGGATGGGGGCTGATGATGATTTTATAAAAAGAATCCGATTTGACAATCTAAACAGATGCCTTCGCCATGACCATCTTTTAAAGGAAATTGAGATTAAAAACACTTTGGATGAGGCCGTGGGGTATCTTGAGGGTGAAAAGTATTCAAAAGCCATTACTCTGTTTGATAAGGTCATATATTATGATGAAAACTACGGCCCGGCACTTCTTTTTAAATCCCATGCTCTTTTTGGTCAGGGGCATTTCATAAAGGCTTTTCGATATTACAAAAGAGCAATTAAGGCCGACGGTAATCTAAAAGACATTGACTATCATAAGCTACTTTTAAAAAAGTCATCCGAGGAAAGGGACAGCTTTCCTAAAATCAAGCTGCAGATATTCACAGGCGATGAGCATTTCGCACACGGCAATTATCTAAAGGCAATCGAAAGCTATGACAATGCTCTTGCAAATCCCTCAAAGTTCAAATCAAAGATTTTATATAAACTTTTAAATAAAAAGGCAACCGCACTGTTTAAGCTTAAAATGTTTGATGAAGCATTGAAATGCTTTGAAAAGTCCATTGAAGTCAGAAAAAATGATTATGCCATTTACATGAAAGGATTCTGCCGCTACTCTCTTGGATTGGATATGGATGATGAGTTTAAAGGGCCTCTTGAAATAACAAAATCCCAGCATCTCTACCGGGCACTGATTTTAAATGAATCCAGATTGTACGGGGATGCGATTAAATGTGTGGATGATTTGTTAGCCAATCATTTCGCTGCAGATAAAATCTATTTCATTGCACTTTCATGCAAAATATCTGCAATGCAATCACTGGGTATAGATGCAGGCCGTGAAAAATATCTACTTGAGCGATTATGATTCATCCACTTTTTTTCAAAATATTTATATCTTGTTATTAACATACTAGTTATCAGGTGTTAAAATGGATGACGAAATGTTAGTAAAACTGGCCTATGTTAATATATCATCTTACAGGGCAAAAGCCACAAAATCCCTTAAGGATACAGTCAAGACTCCAACGGAAGTTGCAGAAGATACCGGAATTAGAAGAAACCATATTTCAAAAGTGCTTCGTGAGCTTAAGGAATCCGGCGTGGCCGAATGCATAAACGAAGAGGCACACCGTGGAAGACTTTACAGGTTAACAAGTGTCGGGGAAGAGATTGTCGACAGCGTTGTTCCCCATGAAAAATAGATTTCTATGAAATTTTCAGGATTCATGAACGTATATCAGATGGATGATTTAAGCTGGAAGTATGTCTTCGGTGAAAAATCACACACCGCAGACAATCTGAAGGATTTGGAATTTCTCGTTCGAATGCACGGGCTTAAATGGAATATTCTGGATAAGGATCTTGCGGCAAAATCCATTGATGAGGACAGGAACAATTACACAGGTTTTTATAAGGTCTATAAAAACGGCGAATTCTGGTGTTATAGAGGGTCTGATTTGAAATCCCATAGTCTTCAAACCCTGAAAAAGAGAGTTTTAGGCGAAAATCTCGAGTGGAGAGAAACCGATAGTGATCTGGCCTACAAGAACTGGAAACTCGATTTGCGAAAATTTGAATGATTGGTGATAATATGGGAATTTGTCCAAGATGCGGCAGTTTTGTCGATGAAGGGGGGCCTTACTGTCTGTGTGCAGCTACATTCCATCATCGCTGATGATACAATCGAAATTGACGTTCTCGAAGATGTTTTAAACGATTACGGCTATGATTTGGATGATTTTGAATCTGGCATTATGGATGAAGATGAGCTTGAAGAGATTCTTGATGAGGTTGAAAACTGACATTTTAGTTTGGTTTTGAGGAGTTATTTACTTTTAGTATTTCTTTTTTTGATAGTCCTGTTAATTCGGATATTTTTTCGATTGGAAAGTTGTCTTTTAGCATTTTTTCTGCTATTTCAAGACCAAATCCATATTTGCCTTTTTGTCTTCCTTCTTTTATTCCTTTTTGTCTTCCTTCTTTTATTCCTTCTTGTCTTCCTTCTTTTATTCCTTCTTGTCTTCCTTCTTTTATTCCTTCTTGTCTTCCTAGTTTTGTGTAGTATCTTTCTACAGGGTTAATTTTCATGTTTTTTCTCCTTAAATGGAGGATTGTGAAATTAATCACAATCCAAATATTTACGATTTGTTGAAATATTTGATGATTTCAGTATGTATTTAGGTGATGTGGGTTAGTTTCCTTTTAATATTTCTTTTTTTGATAGTCCTGTTAATTCGGATATTTTTTCGATTGAATAATTATCTTTTAGCATTTTTTCTACTATTTCAAGTTTATATTCTTGTCTTCCTTCTTTTATTCCTTCTTGTCTTCCTTCTTTTATTCCTTCTTGTCTTCCTTCTTTTATTCCTTCTTGTCTTCCTTCTTTTATTCCTTCTTGTCTTCCTTCTTTTATTCCTTTTTGTCTTCCTTCTTTTATTCCTTCTTCTTTTCCTAGTTTTGTGTAGTATCTTTCTACAGGGTTAATTTTCATTTTTGTTTCCTCCATATAATTATCCAATTCAGTTTCATCAAGCATATTGGCGCTTAATACGTCCAACAGATATACGATTGCTGTTTTTTCATTAATGTCCATTTCGGATTTCTCTGCAATTTTGTCAATCAATTTTCTGGCTTTTGTAATTATTTCAAGTTTTGATTCGCTATAGCTGGTATAGACTATAACCTGCAGGGATGCAATATCCTCATCGGTAATTTCTTTATTGTATTTAAGTTTGTTTTCAATCCTATTAAATATTTCACTAGCCTGAAAATCCTTAAATGATATTATATGCATTGTATATGTGCATCCGTCTTTGATTACAAAGTCTTTTTTTGTATATGGTGCTTTTTTAATGCATAATATGTATAATTCGACTTTGCAATTCTTGAACACACGAAACGAGGATATATACTGGAAAAATCTCCTGATGTCATCTTCTGTGGGAAGTTCGCTCTGGCATTCGACAATCATGCAGATTTCCTCACCGTTGAAATATACCTCACCTGCAAAATCTATGCGATGGATATTCGGCTGGATATCTGTCAGCTCGGTTATTATTGTCCTTTTGATTTTGTAGGGTATTCCTGCAAATTCAAGAAGTCCGTTTGCACGCTTTTGAAGGATGCTTTTGAAGGCATAATCATTATAATGCCCATATTTTTTAGTTGAAATTTCTGTTTTTGCACTCATATTGGCTAATATATTCAAAAGAGTATTTAAACTTGTGATGAGCTGAAATGAATATTGATTTGTCTTTAAAAATTGATATTGGCAGTATATCAAAGTAATCTGTTTTTTTATTGTTATATTGGTGATGTCTTTTAGCAGATCCGATTTTCTGCAGTTTACGTTGTGAAATAAAAATTATGTCCAAATATTAAATTTTCAATAATATCTTTTTTTGCAGTAATCATAAATTTAATTTTAATTTGAAAAAATCAGAAAGATTTAAATAGGTAATATAATAATAAATGCAATTATAGGTTTAAAATAAAAGTTTTAATCGATATGAATTGTTCACATCGATAAAATTAAAAACTTTAATTTTCCGGTTTTGATGTAAAAATCATTTAAATGATTTTTAAACTGGGCAAAAAAGAGGTATTGAACCTGTTTATGTGATAACGGGTGGAGTAAATTGAATGTAATTCAAAGAGGTTCGAATTTCGAAGGCAATGTATTTAAAACCCTCAATGTTTCTGCATTGAAGTGGTGTTTTGTCTAATCGGACCTGATGTGAGTGAAACTAAATTCGACAAATGTCGGCAATATTGTGGGGGATGTAAATGGAGATTAAAGAAACATCCAGCATGGATTTGACCCAATTTATAGGGCCTGAAAGCATTCATCTCATTGCGGGATGCTCAAACAACGTCATTGTTGACGGCAAGGTGTTCCTGCATAATGTAAGATCAATACACTTTGCAAACGGCGACGGATATCATGTGGAGTTTGTCTGCTACGACGAGACAATGGACGCACAGGAGCTCTACATATATAACGTATCCTCAATAGTGGTCGAATCGGTATATGGTGAGCAGATGCTTTTTAAGGACAATTAATTTGGCATTGAATCATAGATTCAATGTCATATTTTTTTTCTAAATACTTTTAATATGAAAGAAATACAAATTACCATTATATAAGTCATTTAGGCTACAAATTTGTAGGTGAAAATATGGGATTATTCGATAAATTGAAAGGCGGCAGCAATAAGCCTAAAAACTATGCAAAAATGTATCTGGACGCTATGGCCAAAAAAAATGTAGATAAGGCAGAAGAAATATTTGAGGAATGGAGCGCGCAGCCTGACTGTGAAAATGATGCAAACTATATGCTTGTCAAGACTTTCTATGAGATACTTAAACAGAAACCTTACGATGAAATAGATGAGCTTCTTAAAAAGGCATATTCCCTGGAACCTGTTGACCCTTCTCAGCATGGTTTGATAAGAATGATGGTTGATGTCAGATTGATGAAACCTGGATATGAAGGGCTTATGGGTAAATACGCTAAAAAGTAATGATTTAACCTGTGTAGGATTTTTAAAAATTTTGACTAAACCTTAGGGGATATAAATTCAATTGAACTTTTTAATGTATTTTTAAAAGAATAGGGATAAAATAGGGGATTATTCGACAGATTCAAGACAAAATCTGAAAATGAAGATTCACCAGCCGCAAAACCTAAAAGCAAAAGGCAGCTTATAAAAATTATTCAAAATAAGGATTCAAGTATGGATGCTCAGCTTGAGGCTTTAAGCCAACTTGATGATGAGGCGGTGTTAAAGAGAGTCGTGATGGACGGAAATTTGGCTGATGAAGTTCGCCTCAAGGCCCTTGAAAAGATTAATGATGACAGTGTACTGATGGCGATTATCAAATCAGATAAGGTTTGTGTGGAAATCCGTCTGAGGGCAATTGAAAAAATCAGCGACTGGACAAATCTCAGGGGACTTGCCCGAGATACAACTGTTGTCGGAATCACTAATAGCGAAAGGGAAAAGAGCTTGGAGGCGGTTCGAGATGCGGCCACATCCAGAGTTGAAGATGATGACCTTTTATTTGATTTGATTAAGAATGATTTTCCCACAAAATATGAGGCAATAAGGACGATTAGAAATGAGCAGATGTTAATGGAAATTGCAGATGATGAGCAAATAAGCTTTGGGTATTGGGCCCTGTCAAATCCAAATCTTAAAGACCGTGAATTTTTACTCAAAAAAGCATTTGAAAATACTCGCTATGCAAATCAGGTTGTTGGAAATCCAAGCTTCGATGATGAGAATGGATTGGGTCAAATCGTACGCCATTATATCACAGAGGACTATGACGGCAAAAGTGTAAATATACGTGCACTTGGAAAAATAAATGATGAAAAAGTACTTGCAGATATCATAAAGAAATTTCCTAAGGCCAAGGTTGTTCCGGATTATATTAAGGATATTATGAATCGAATCGATGATGAGGAGGTTTTGGAAGATATTGCACTCAATGCCAAAAACAGCACTCCTAAGGAGATGGCATGTGAAAAAATAGAAAATGCGGATATTCTTTTCAACATTTATATGCAGAATGATGATTTGGGATATTACATCATACCTAAAATCTCAGATAAGGATAAGCTCGATGAAATATTGAAAAAAGAGCGTATTGTCTCCAACAGGGTTAGGATTTATGAGCTTTTGGGAATAACATACCAGAATAGCGATGATGAGAGGATTCTGGCTGATTTTGTAATTTATGATAGTGACAATTATTCAGGAGCGCTTGCAAAAATTAAAGACCCTAAAATCCTGTCTGAAATAGCCGATAAATCAACCTGCGATTTGGCTACATTCAAAAGGATTGTTCGAAAGTTAGATGGTGCCGACAGGCTTGATTTTGCCAAGCATTTCTATGGCGATGATGAAAAAGTCAGTTTTCTTATGAGTCGCATAAGTGATGAAAAAGATTTGATTGAACTTTTGCAGAATGCATCTAGCGATAAAATCAGGCATTTGGCTTCAGAAAAGATTGAAGACAGCTCATACAAAAGTGAATATGAACAGGAAAGATGTAGAGAGCTTGAAAGACAGCTTGAAAGCGAAAAGGAGAAAATGCCCGAGCTGTATAATATATTGCGTTCAAGTTCACACAATCTACTTAAACACGATTGGGAAAGCCAAGCAAAATCTGCAGAATCCGAAAGATTTTATTTACTGGCTCTTGAGGCATATACTGTCCAGGAAAGGATACATTCATCTCTGGATAATTTTGCAAGAGAGTCCTACAAATCAGCAATCAAGAGAAACGAGGCAAACCTTGAAAGTGTAAGAAACATGATAGGATACATTCCGAATTCATATAAGTTCAGATGATTGTATCTATTTTTAGATTAAAAGTCCCTGATTGCAGCATGGCCTGCTATCTGGGTATTTTTACTTTTTTTTATTATCGATGGTGAAATTTCGGGATTAAATTTATTATGCAATATTGTATAAAATATGTATTATAAGAACTGAATTTTCTGGGTTTGAATCATGAATGCTTTAAATTTGATATGTCACAGAATGCCTGAGAGAAGTTTTTTCATTAATGGCCGTCAGTTTCCGGTCTGTGCAAGATGTACAGGATTTTATATTTCTCTTATGGCCTATTTCATTTATGCATATTACTTTTTTGTATATTATAATCCTGCTTTGATTATATTTGCAGTTCTTTTGCTGGCTCCATCAGCAATTGACGGATTAACACAGCTTTTCAAAAACAGAAAAAGCAATAATGCCTTAAGATTTATCACAGGGCTTATGGGAGGAATAGGTCTTGGTATAATTCTTAAAGCAATCAAATGGTATATTTATTTAATGTTTTAAGTCAGGTGGTGAAAATAATATGTTTTGTCCGAATTGCGGCTGTGAGGTTAAAGACAATGCGAAATTTTGTCCTAACTGCGGATCAGATTTGAAAAATGTAAATAATCAGAGTAGTTCAGCAAATATTAAACCTAAATCCGGAGGAATTTCAGGCTTTTTTGATGACTGGAAAGAATGGGGCACAGGTAAAAAAATAGGTTCCATAATTCTGGCATGCTGTGTCGGATTGCTGATTTTAGGGGCAATAGGAAGCGTAATGTTTCCAGATGCAAACACTTCCGGTTTGGATAACACTTATCACTCAGATAATGTTGAAAGACAAGACGTGGATACAGGAAGTTCAAGTTCAAGTTCACAGGTCTCTGATAGGGATGATGATGAGCTTGGAGACTCAAAGCTTCAGGTAAGAATCAAATGCAAAGGCGGATGGGACGGATCTGTCGGTGTCGGAACAAGTACATCTTCATATTCAGGAAAAGGAGATAAGATTATTAACCTTGACGGTTCTTCATCAGATATCGTTGCTGCAGTAATCCAAAAGAAGAGCAGCGGTAACGGTAAACTTAAAGTTGAAATTATTAAAGATGGGCGTGTTGTAAAAGAGGCTGATACAACAGCGGGATATGGTGTTGTAAGCGTTGCGGACTAATTTGTGATAAAAAAATTATTCATCGATGATTTCGGATTTTAATTTTTTAAATTCCTCTTCATCGATTATTCCCTCATCCAGCAGTTCCTTGATTTCCCTTATCCTTTCAGCTTTGCTTTTTGAATCGGTATCGTTATTCTCACTGCCGGCGATTGAATTGGAAAACCTGCTCATTTCTATTGCGCTTATTTTCTTTTCTATTGTCTGCAATTTTCCTTTTTCAGTTCCAGCCACCTGGGTTCTGTAATGTTTTCCGTTGTAGTCAAAATCAACTTTAACATCACTCCATAATGACTGGCTGCTTTGATGAAGGCTGAAATTGCTGATTTCTGAGATTGGTATTACCTCTTCTGTTTTTCTGATAACAATGGAATCGCTTCGATATTCTGCAATTCCGCCTAAACGGGGAATATTTCCTTTCATGCTTTGTCTTTTTAAGGAATTTGCCTTTGCCTGTTCGGATTTTTCTTTGAGTCTGGAGCGAATGCCATCTTTTGTTTGATTAAAATGGTTTTCCTGTTCTCTGATTCTGCCCCTAAGTCCTTGAGGTTTTCCGTTGTTTGGAATTCCACTGTCATCAATTTTTTTTCCGCAGTTAGTGCAGAAAAAAGCATTCTCCTCTAACTTGCTGCCGCAATTTGTACAAAACTTAGCCATTGTTACACCACTGATTTTATTCTATTTTTGTTTTCTAATATATTTTATCATAAATATGCAGGAATACCACAAATTCTGCAAGTTGCGGATGGATTGCAAGTTGGGTATACAATTATTTTGTATGTGGTGATGGAAACATTTATAATCTCATTGTGATAACATTATATTAACAATATCAATACAAACCATCGCAGGGCATGTTGGAAAGTAATGGTTAAGTCTGAGATTTATTAACCTCGCCTGTGATGGTAAAATCTTTAATGTTTAAATTATAGAATGTGAAATCATGAAGGACTTACTTGAAAAATATCTGGACTGTGAAATACTTGTTCGAAAAAACAGCCATGGCGCCAACAATTCATATACTCTTACTGGCGTGAGTGACGATTATTTCACCATAAGAAAAAACAGTGTCATATCTGAAGTGGAAACCTTACATCTTCCATACGCTTCAGTTTTCAAGGCTGTTGAAACGGATTCCAAATTCGTAATCGAGCTTAATGACTTATCAACAATAAATCATTTCACAATCAATATGGCCGGTGAGCTCGTGACAATATCAAAAAAACTCGATGAATTGGAAAGTGAGCTTGAAGGCTTTAAGAAAAACTCAGATTCGATTAAAAGCACGGTTGGAAATATTCAAGGTTCAATGAGATACATTTAGTTGAAAAGAGTTATATGAACTTTTGGCTATGGAGCTTAAAAAGGAGGTGCACTAAGGGTGCTGAAGTATTGGCAATAATTTTGTTTGTAATTGTGGTTTTGGCATTATGTACGCCGGCTGACAGCTCAGGCAATCCGCCAAAAAGAAACGTTTCATCTTCAAGAAAAGTGGATAATTATCATGAATCGTCATATGATTATTGTCCTTCCTGCGGTGCAGGCGAATTTGACGGCTACTGTGAGGAGTGCGGATATCCCGATGTCAATTTGGCATGGATCGGTGAGGAATACGGATGAACTAATCTGATAGGAGTTTAATAATGAATGAAATATTTTTATCAAAATCAAGCTATTGTAGGTGCGTGCAGTGTGAAAAGATTTACTGGCTTGACAAATATAAACCGGAAGCATCACAAGCAGATGGTAATGAATCTGTTTTTGAAAAAGGTCGTGAAGTCGGTGAGCTTGCAAAAGGCCTATTCGGCGATTATGAAGACGTTGCCTTTGATAATGACATCAATAAAATGATTAAAAAAACAGAAGAACTGCTTTTAGATAAACCGAATATAATTACCGAAGCGTCATTTGTTTATGATAACAATTTCTGCAGTGTGGATATTCTTAAAAACGATTCCGACGGTGTGGAAATTTACGAGGTTAAAAGTTCCACACATATCGAAGATGTATATATTGATGATGCATCCTATCAGTATTTTGTCCTGTCAAATTTGGGATTAAATGTAAAAAAAGTAGCTATCGTGTATTTAAACAAGGATTATGTCCGGGGGAAAGAATTGGATTTAGGTCAGCTATTCATTATAGAAGACATTACTGATTTAGCCAGACAAAAGCAGGTAGAAATAAGAGAAAATATTGATTTTTTAAACAGATTCATGAAGGCACATGGTGGTGGCAGTGAACCTGAAAAACATATCGGAGAACATTGTTTCAGGCCGTATGGCTGTGATTTCTGGAATTACTGTACAAAAGATTTGGCAAAACCTAATGTGTTTGACATCAGGGGAATGCAGACACGCACTAAGTTTAAAAAGTATGATGAGGGCAAAATTTCATTTAAGGGTCTGGAAAATGATGACATTAACCCGAAATATCTCGAGCAGATTGACTTTGAGCTGAATAACCGCAAGCCGAAAATCCGAAAAGAGGCAATAAAAGAAATACTGGACTCTCTTAAATATCCTCTATATTTCATTGACTATGAGTCCTGCCAGTATGCAGTACCTAAATATGAAGGTACAAGACCGTACCAGCAGATACCTTTCCAGTACTCCCTGCATATTATTCCGGCTGAAGGCGCTTCACTACAGCATAAGGAATTTCTGGCACAATCCGGAGATGAAAATCTAATCAGAAACTTTGCCGAAAGCATGATTAATAATTTGGATGAGGACGGTAGTGTAATCGTGTATAACAGGACTTTTGAAGAAAAACTTGTCAACAACAAACTCGCTTTAATGTATCCTGATTTGGCAGCCGAAATTGAAAGGATTAACGCCAATATTGTTGATTTGATGGTGCCGTTTAAAAACAGGGATTATTATACAAAAGAAATGAAAGGTTCCTTTTCAATTAAATATGTTCTTCCGGCTTTATATCCCGATGATCCTGAACTTGATTATTCTAATCTTGATTTGATTCACAGGGGTGATGAGGCATCTGATGCGTTTATAACTCTTAAGGACAAGACTCCTCACGAACAGAAAGCGATAAGGCAGGCTCTTTTGAAGTATTGTGAGCTTGACACATATGCAATGGTTAAGATTTGGGAGAAATTCAAAAAAGTTATAGAATAATAATTCTAAACATGTGCAATTGGTGATAACTACTAATTTTTTGAAGTGATTTGAAATTTCAGCCATTATAACAGACTATATTGGTGAGATTTATTTATCAAAAGATATATTATTTGTAAATGACATATATATTATGTGTTTAACATGGGTTTATTTATTGACTTATTAAGAACTTTTGAAATTAAATTATAATCCAAATGAGCTGATAATATGGACAAGAAATATATTTTGATAATAATAATTGCAGTAGCTATTTGTATTGCTGTAGCAGGAATATATCTTGCAAATAGTTTCACAAAAGAAGTTGAATATACAAACTTCGATTTA
>NZ_JAFRSC010000022.1 GCF_017427765.1 Methanobrevibacter sp.
TAATTTTTTTTAAATTATTTTCATCTACCAGAACCATTGTTAACTATTTATAGTTAGTTAATTATAATTATATTATTATAAAACAAATTCATATTTTATTTTTTAAGGTGATTATATGTTGCTTGAAATAGAAAATTTGGCGGTTGAAGTGGCCGGTAAAAAAGTTTTAAAGGATATCAATCTCTCTATTGCTGAAGGAGAAACTCATGTTCTTTTAGGACCTAATGGTGCAGGTAAAAGTACTTTATTTTTAACAATTTTGGGTTTTCCAAATTATAAAATTGTTAACGGCACTATCAAATTTAAAGGTCAGGATATTACTGGGTTATCCACTGCAGAAAGAGTTAAATTAGGTATTGGAGTAAGTTTTCAAACACCTCCTGCAATTAGGGGAGTTTCAGTAGGAGATTTATTGAAAATCATTTCTAATCAGGATGTTAGTGATGAATTAAATCCTAGAATGCAAGAATTGGCTAGACAACTTAAATTCAGTGATGAGTTCTTAAATCGTGATGTCAATTTAGGATTTTCCGGAGGGGAAGTTAAACGTTCCGAAATTTTGCAGTTGCTTGCTCAAATGCCGGATTTCACCATGTTTGATGAACCTGATTCCGGTGTGGATATTGAAAATGTAGAATTATTAGCTTCTGAAATTGGTACTTTATTGGATAAAGATAAACCACAACGCAGTAGAAAAAGAAGTGGACTTTTAATTACTCATTTAGGTTATATTTTAAATTTTGTTAGTGCTGATAAAGCGCATGTTTTAATTGATGGGGTCATTTCCTGTTCTGGAAACCCGTCTGAAATTTTAGAAGATATTAGAAAAAACGGTTTTAATGGATGTGTTGAGTGTGCGCAATGTTTATGAAGATGCTGAAAGAGCAAAAGATAAAAAAGCAGCAATCGGTGCTGATGTAACTATTGAAAACTTCACTGATGAAACTGTTAATGCTTTGGACATGATTGATGATTTGAATGATTTAAATAAACAGACCAAATCAGATCTTTTAAAAGTAGGTGTTGATACTGACGAAAAAAACAGGTCAGGTTCCTTTTTACAAGTTGACCAAAGTAATATTTTTACAAATAACACTATGTCTGATTCCATTGAAGTGATGAATATTGGAATTGCATTGGAAAAATATAATTGGCTTGAAGATTACTTGTGGAATGTTGTTAAACCTGATGCTGATAAATACACTGCTAAAACTGCTTTAAGAGAGCAAAAAGATGGTGTTAAAAGCGGTTATTTTGTAAGATCTCTTCCTAATACCTGTGAAGTAATGCCTGTTCAGGCTTGTATGTTTATCAGTGATGAGGATATTATGCAAACTGCACACAATGTAATTATTGCTGAGGAAAACTCTGAACTTCACTTGATTACCGGTTGTGCAACTGGTGATGATGTGTCTTCTGCAATGCACGTTGGCGTATCTGAGATGTATTTAAAACCTGGTGCTAAAATAACATTCACTATGGTTCATAATTGGGCTGAACAAGTTGAAGTGCGCCCAAGAACTGGAATCAAATTAGGTGATAACTCAACTTATATCAATAATTATATTTTAACCAGTCCTGTAAGTACTTTACAATCTTATCCTACTGCTTATTGTGAT
Organism: Methanobrevibacter sp.; assembly: GCF_017427765.1. Taxonomy (GTDB): domain Archaea; phylum Methanobacteriota; class Methanobacteria; order Methanobacteriales; family Methanobacteriaceae; genus Methanocatella. Next base: position 1,620 of record NZ_JAFRSC010000022.1, read on the forward strand.
GGTAAAAACTCAAGAGCTATTTTCCAATCTATTCAGGGCGGTAAAAAAGATTCTATCATTGATGTGGGTTCTAGAGCTTTACTTAATGCTGAAGGGGCCCGTGCTGAAGTTATTTCAAGAGCTGTTGCTCAGGATGAATCTAAAATTTATGCCCGAGGTCATTTGTCCGGAGCTGTTCCTGGTGTTAGGGGACACTTGGAATGTAGTGGATTAGTTTTATCTGATGACAGTTTAATTTATGCAGTTCCTGAACTTGAAGCTAGTTCTGCAAACTTAGAATTATCTCACGAGGCTGCTGTAGGTAAAATTGATGAAGATGAGATTAATTACCTAACTTCAAGGGGTATTTCCGAAGAAGATGCGGAATCCATGATTGTAAGAGGATTTTTAAACATGGATATTACTGGGCTTCCTGATGAATTAGCTCAACAAACTCAAAATATGATTGATATGAGTCTTGATGGAATGTAATTCCATCTATTTTTTCCTTTTTTTCTTGTTTTTTTGATTTAACTTCATTCTCAAGAATTCTTGTTTTATAGTATATAAACCTTTTGGCTTTAGTTTCTAAGTAACCTTTATATTAATTATTAATGAAATATATTAATCAGTACATAATGTTCTGCTGAGCTAGCTCATTAAGTACATAAATTGTGATTTTAAGGCATACCTAAACAGTATTCCTTAAAAGAAAAATTTTAAAATTTTTTAAAAAACTTTAAAATTGGATTTAGAAAGATTTAAATTTTTCTAAAGACGGAAAAAAATATTTATAGAGGAGGAGAAACTCTATGGCTGATGATGTAAAAATTGTAATGTTTTGTTGCAACTGGTGTTCCTATGGAGGAGCAGACACAGCTGGTACTGCAAGGATGCAATACCCACCGAATATTAGAGTTATTCGTGTAATGTGTTCTGGAAGAATTGATCCACAATTTGTTTTAAAAGCATTTAAAGAAGGTGCTGACGGTGTATTTGTAGCTGGATGTCACATGGGTGACTGCCACTATGATGCAGGTAACTACAAATTAGATCGTAGAATGAGATTAATTTATAAATTAGTTGAAGATATGGGAATTGGAAAAGAAAGAGTTCACCACGACTGGATTTCCGCATCCGAAGGTGAAAAATTCTCTGAATCTGTTAAAATGATGGTTAACAGAATCAAAGATTTAGGTCCAGCTCCATTAAAACAACAATTAGATGCTGAAAGATAGATTGGAGGAATGAATATGGCAGATAAAGTAAAAATAGGAACTATGTGGTTCGGCGGATGTTCCGGTTGCCACTTATCCATTGCGGATTTCCACGAATCCTTAATTGATGTAATGGAATTTGCAGATTTTGAATTTTCCCCTGTACTCATGGATACTAAATATGATGAAGTACCTGAATTAGACATTATTATTGTCGAAGGTGGAGTAAGAAACGATGAAAACAGAGAATTAGCCGAAATGTTAAACGAAAAAGCTAATATGGTTATCGCTTACGGAACCTGTTCATGTTACGGAGGTATTCCAGGTCTCGGAAACTTATGGACTGTTGAAGAATTAGAAGAAGAAGCATACATTAACTCTGTATCTACTGTAAACCCTGAAGGAATTATTCCTCACGAAGATGTACCTCATCTCGAAAGCAGAGTAAGACCTATTGGTGAAGTTATGGATATTGACTTAATGATTCCAGGTTGCCCACCTCGTTCTGATGTTGTAGCAGAAGCTATTTTAACATTATTAAGAGGCGAAACAATCGAATTACCTTCAACCAACCTTTGTGAAGTATGTCCTAGAGAAAAACCACCTGCAGGTTTAGCTATGGACTTCATTAAAAGACAATTTGAATTAGGTGCTCCTGAACCTGATTTATGTTTAATTACTCAAGGTTTAGTATGTATGGGTCCTGCAACCGTATCATTATGTGGTGCAGAATGTCCTTCCATTGGTATCCAATGTAGAGGATGTTACGGTCCTACTGCTAAAGTATTAGACCAAGGAGCAAAAATGATCAGTGCGATTGCATCTGACTACGGTGTACAAGAAGATAAAACTGTAGACCCTGAAACTGTCGCAGATCAATTAGATGATATTGTAGGTACTTTCTATACTTACACATTACCTGCTGCTTTAGTACCAATTAAAATGCAGAAAGGAGGAGAATAAAATGGTTAAACTTACTATGGAGCCTGTCACTCGTATTGAAGGACACGCTAAAATTACAGTACATCTTGACGATGCTGGAAATGTACAAGAAACAAGATTACACGTTATGGAATTCAGAGGTTTCGAAAAATTCTTAACAGGTCGTCCTGTAGAAGAATTACCAAGATTAGTACCTCGTATTTGTGGTATTTGTGATGTACAACACCACTTAGCAGCTGCTAAAGCAGTTGACCAAATTTTCGGTTACGATGATTATGAAATCTTGCCTGCAGCATACAGAATGAGAGAAATTATGAACTGGGGTTCCTACATGCACTCCCACGCTCTTCATTTCTACTTCTTAGCAGCACCAGATTTAATCATTCCAAACGGAACTAGAAAAACTAGAAATGTTTTCCAAGTAATTAAAGACATGCCTGAAATAGCACTTCAAGCTATTAACATCAGAAGAAACGGTTTAGAAATGGTTAGAAAAATCGGTGGTCGTCCAATTCACCCAACTTCATCCACTCCTGGTGGTATTTCTACCGAATTAGATGATGAAACTCAAAAAGATTTACTTGAAAGAGCTAAACAAAATGTTGAATTAGCACAAGCTACTTTAGACTTAGCTATTCCAGTATTTGAAGAAAACATTGACTTAATATCTTCATTAGGTAACTTCGGTGACACAAGACACTGTGGTACTGTAAAACCTGATGGAACTTGGGATGTATATAACGGTAATATCAGATTCAGAGATAAAGATGGAAGCGACATGTTCGAATACAGAAATGAAGAATATGTTGACATTGTTGCAGAACATGTAAAACCTTACTCCTGGTTAAAATTCCCTTACATTAAAGAATTAGGATACCCAGAAGGTATTTACAGAGTTGCACCATTATCCAGGATTAACGTATGTGACCAAATGCCTAAAGAAGCACCTCTTGCACAAGAAGCTCTTAAAGCTTTCCGTGATGCATTTGGATATGCTCAAGCACCATTATTATTCAACTATGCTAGACTCATTGAATTATTAGCATCTGCTGAATGTGCTGCTGCAGCATTAGAAGAAGACTTATCAGCTCAAAAATTCCCTGATGAATTAGAAAGAACTGAAGGTAAAGGTGTAGGTATTGTAGAAGCACCTCGTGGTACTTTAATCCACCATTACGAATCTGATGATAATGGATTATGTAATTACGCTAACATTGTTGTTGCTACAATCCAAAACAACCCAGCTATGGAAATGGGTATTCACCAAGTTGCTAAAGATTACATCAAACCAGGTATGGAAGTTGGCGATGAAATCTTCAACTTAATGGAAATGGTTATCAGAGCTTACGACCCATGTTTATCTTGTGCTACCCACTCAATGGATAGTCAAATGAGATTAGCTGAAGTAGATATTGTAGACAGTGAAGGAAACCTCATTAAAAAATTCTAAATTTAAGGGGGTTTTTTACAAATGATAGTATTTAACGAAGATGGCTGTATAAAATGTGGTGCTTGTGAAGGTACTTGTCCTACATCAGCTATTGAAGTAACACCTGAATCTATTATTCACTGTGACCTTTGTGGGGAAGAACCTAAATGTGCAGATGTTTGTCCTCAAGGTGCATTAAAAGCAGAAGAATACGAAATTGCTGATGGAATTACTCAAATCAGATTAGTATTCAACTCTGTTTTATGTGACTCCTGTGGTAAATGTGCTGAAGTTTGCCCACAAGAAACTATTAATGTCACTGGTGCTAAATTAAAAGAAGTTGAAGGATTCTGTGTAATGTGTCAAAAATGTGTTGACATTTGCCCAGTAGATGTAATTGGTATTCCTGGTCTTAAAGAACCTGCTGAATATGAACTTGACCTCAAAGGAAAAGGTCCTGTTTACATCAAAGATTGTGTTGGATGTGGAACCTGTGTTGAACCATGTCCTGTAAGTGCAATTACTCTTGAAGAAGTTGGAAGTCCAGTTACTGTAAATGATGATTGTATTAGATGTGGATTATGTTCCCAAACTTGTCCTTGGAATGCAATATTTATTGCAGAAAAAGTACCTGTTAAACGTTCTAAAGAAATCACTTCATTTACTTTCGATTCAGCTAAATGTATTGGTTGTAACACTTGTGTAGAAGCATGTCCTGGAGACTTTATTTCTGCAAACAGTGCAAGTTTAACTGTTGCTATTCCTAGTGTCTGTGCTGCATGTGGCTTATGTGTAAAAATGTGTCCTGTTGATGCATTAGACATTGAAGTCGAATGGGGTGAAGGTGCTCCTGTAGACGCAGAAGGTATCGGAAGAGACGCAGAAAAATGTGACTTCATTGGTGCATGTGCTAACAAATGTCCTACTGAAGCTATTCGTGTAGTTACCAAAACTGGTATGTCCTGCCCTGCTTTAGTAGAAACTGATGCTGAACCATCTTTCACTAGTTGTATTAGATGTGGAGCATGTGCTTCCGTATGTTCTAACGATGCATTAAAAGTTGAACAATACGAAATCACTATTGACGGCGAACCTGTCGCTAGAGACAGAATTGCATTCAACCCATCTAAATGTGATCAATGTGGTGACTGTATCGAAGCATGTCCTTATGACATGATTCACAAAACAGAAAATCCTAAATTACCAATTGCAGGATTCTGTACTTTATGTGGTCAATGTCTTGAAGCATGTCCTGAAGACGCATTATGTTATAAATAGGTGTGTAAACACACCTTAATTTTTTCTTTTTTTAAAAAATCAGTTTAATTTATCCATTACTACTTTTCCATTAACGATTGTCATTATAGGCATTCCAATATATTTCCAACCGTCAAACGGAGAATATTCTGCTTTTGTTTTAAATTCATCAATGTCGAATTTGCCTTCTTGTTTTAAATCAATTAATGTTAAGTCCGCATCATATCCGACAGCTATTTTTCCTTTATTTTTAAGATTAAATACTTTTGCAGCATTTTCAGATAATATTTTTGGGATTATTTTTAAATCAATGTTTCCTTTATTGACTTCTGTTAAAAGTAATGGAACTACTGTTTCCAAATTAGGGATTCCTGGAGATGATGACCATACACCTTTTGTTTTATCTTCCAGTGTATGAGGGGCATGATCTGTTCCGATTATGGAAGTTGAATTTAAATCATTTAATGAAATGCTGTCACGTTTTTCTCTAAGTGGGGGGTTGGTTTTTATGAATGTGCCATATGTATTATATGCTGAATTATCCAGCAATAAGTGATGCGGTGTAAATTCCCAGCTTACATGCATTGTTTTACTTGCATCTTTCGCAAGAGACAATGATTTTGCGGAACTTAAATGGCAAATGTGTAAACGTAAATTGTTTTCACCTGCAAGTTTTATGGCCTGTGCAACTGATTCGTCTTCTGATTTTGCAGGTCTTGCATAACTGTAGTCTATTGCTTTGTTTTCCTGTTTTTGTTTTAATTTGTTGGTTTCTTCCTGTACTATTGACTGTTTTTCACAGTGTACACAGACAAGTCCATTATATTCAGTTGTATCTTTCAGATGGCCTAAATTGGAAAATATTTCTTCTAGGCTTTCGTCAGTTTCCAAATCCATGAAAACTTTAAATGAGACAGGGTTAAGCTCAACCATTTTTTCCATTTCTTTTAGCTCATTATGTCCTGCCTGAAGCTCAAAGTTAACCACAGATTTTTCATTTCCAATTTCAATTTTCTCCTTCAGTGCTTTGTAGGTATTGGTCTTTGGAATGGTGTTGGGCATATCAATCACGGTTGTAAATCCTCCGGCAGCCGCACTTAAACTGCCTGTTTTAAAATCTTCTTTCTGTGTTAGTCCGGGATCTCTAAAATGAACGTGGGGATCGATAAGGCCTGGTAGAATATAATTGTTTTTTGCATCGATATACTTATCTGCTTTTATAGGATTTTTTGAAATTTCAATTATTTTTCCGTTTTCTATTTTAATAAAATGTTCTCCAGCATCATCTACAAGTTTACAATTTTTTATAACTAAATTCATTGTCAAATCCCCATTACTTTAGTTTAATATATGTAGTTTATATTTTAAAACATAATCTTTTTTTAATTTAATAAATATATTTATTTTTATGTCTCAAGTTTCAAACATTCTGAAGAGGGATTATGAATTATTTTTGAATGATTTGTCTCAGGATTATAAAATTTCCGATACCACTTCAGATGAGATTTTAGTGTCAGATTTTACTGAGTATAATCCTTTACATAATGGTCATTTTCATTGTATGAAAACTGCAAAACATATGTTTAATGAGTCATTATTTGTAGCTGTTGTGCCGGGATTATTTGAAAGAAGTGGGAGAGGAATACCATATATATTACCAAGGGAACTTAGGGCAGAAATTGCAATTTCTGTTGGTGCAGATATTGTAGTTGAAGGACCTCCTATGGGAATAATGGGTTCGGGCCAGTATTCATTATGCCTTTGTAAAATGTTTAAAGCCTTAAACACTGATTATATTCCTAGGGGGTATAAACCTGTTGAAGGAATGGATGAAATATTAAAAAGAATTAACATGGGACATCATGTAGCTTCAAAACCATATAAAATTGTAGATAAAACTACTAATGAGATTCTGTTAAAAGGTAAATTGGAGGAAGACAACTATGTAATAACCTCTTTTGCCAATTCATTAAGTAAAATTGGTTTTGATTATGCTGATAAGTTTATTTTTGTTGAGAGAATAGGTGGGGTCAGCGGCACCCTTATCCGTGAAAGCATTTTGGAAGATAATTTTGATAATGTATTGGACATGATGCCTTCCAAAACCATTGAGGTTTTAAAACGTGAAATTAAAAATGATTCCATCATTTATGGTATTCGAGATGTCGATAGAATTTTAGATACGGCAAATAATTACAGTTTTGAGGAATTGTCCAATTTAAATCTGTTTAATGAAAAATTAGCTCAAAATATTATTGACAATAGGTATTATGATGATTTAAATCAACTTGAGGATGCTATTCTTCAGGGATTTTCAACACATTTCCGCCAAAGGGTATTAAGTATTTTAGAAAATCCGATACCTAAAAAAGTAATTTCACAATATATTGATAAATATCCTTCAGTAATCAGAATTTTAGGATATAAAAATAAAAATAGTTTAGAAATATTTAAAAAAAAGATAAATAATGAAAATATTTCATTATTTTAACGTGTTAAAACTGTATTGATAACATTTTGCGGATTCTTAAGTGCGAATATAGCATCCATATATGTTGGATAAGCTGCATTTAAGAAGAACAAGTATATTATGTAGTACAATACAACTAAAATCACTATAATTAAGATTATAGTTAATAGTATATCCACAACACCCATTGGTTCTTTTTCTTCCTGGTAATTTAAGTTATGGATGTTTTTATCAACGGATTTGTCACCACTCATTTCTCTAGCAATTTCAGCTCTAATTCTTGCTTCCATTTCTTCTGGAGTCTCATTTCTTGGAGCTACTTTTCTAGTTACCTGTTCTTTAGGTGGTTGTTCAACAGGTCTAGGTTTGTATTCCTTTTTTGTTAGAGAACCGTATTGTTCTTCATCTTTTGCTAACTGTTCACCTAAAGGAACTTCCTTTTCATCAAAATACAAGTCATCTAAATATTTTTCATATTTGTCCTCAAGATCTTGTCTTGCACTTGTTTTTTGAGGTTCATAAGAGTGATCTGGATAAATGTAGTCATCTTCTTGAGGTGCTGCTTGTTGTTGAATTTCCTCTTGAGGATTATATTCATATTCGTCTTGTGCAACTTGTTGTGGGGCTTGCTGATAAATGCTTTCATCTTCAATTAAATAGGATGATTCCAATCCTCCACTATATTCAATATTGTCTTTTATGTTGTATGGAGAATCATCACTAATTGCCTTATATTCTTGAACAGGTTCTTCCTGAGCATATGGTATTTCATAGTCTTCTTGCGGTTGGTAGACACTTTCTTCAACAGGTTGCTCTTCAACATGAACCGGTTCGGGTTCAACTGTTTCTTGTGGGCTAGAATTATCTAATCCAAGGCCTACAATTTTTTCCAAACAGTCTTTACAGTAAATTTTTCCAGCAATTTCTAAACCACATTCTTTACAAATGGATTTTCCACATATTGCACAAATATCTGTGCCCTCTCTTTCAGGATGATAATGACATTCCATAAATTACACACTCTAACGAATAAATTTTATTAATGTATATATTTATTATTTTTATTCATATATATCTTTTCATGATTTGTTTGTTTTTTCAATTATTTTTTCCGCAACTATTTCTGAAGCAATCAAATCGTCAACTGTTGCAAGGAAACTGCCTAAACTTTCACTATTTATTTTATAATCGATAGTATTTTTGTTTAGATTGCTTTCAAGATAATTTTCGTTATCAATTTCTAATGAATTATATATCAAGCAAGCAAATTCTTCAGTTTTATAATTTAGTCTTATTGATCCGTTTATTTTCATTTTTTTCACTTCATTCTCAATAATAATATTATATTATATTTGATGTATAAATTAATTTTTATCAATACATTTTTGAAAATATGGTAACATTTATTAATGACTTAATTAATATATTTAAGTATTCTATATATTACGATATATGATTTTTATATAGCTATCATTGGAATTTAATAATTATATAGCTATTTTTTAATTAGACATGTTTATCATGTTATTTTCATTTCGGAGGAATAATTATGGTTCGTGCTTATACAAGAAGAGATTATATTAGAAAAACCCCAAATTCAAGAATTGTACAATATGATATGGGTAATTTAAGAGATGAATTCCCTGTATCTTTAAGTTTAGCTGTTAAAAAACCAGCTCAAATTAGACACAACTCCTTAGAAGCAGCAAGGATTGCTTCTAACAGATTAATGCAAAGAGCTGCTGGTAGAATGGGTTACCACTTAAAATTAAGAGTATATCCTCACCAAATCGTAAGAGAAAACCCGATGGCAACTGGTGCAGGTGCGGATAGGGTACAAAGTGGTATGAGAAACGCATTCGGTAAACCAATCAGTGTTGAAGCTATTGTTAAAAAAGATCAAAGAGTCATCACTATTGACTGCCAAGAAAAAAACTTTGAACAGGCTAAAGTTGCATTAAAAAGAGCAGGTATGAAATTACCAGTTCCATGCAAAATAGTTGTTGACAAAGGCGCAGAATTAATTAAATAATTTTTTTAATTAATTTCTTTTCACTCTTTTTTTATAATTTTTATAAACTTTTTTTTACTGATTTTTCGATTTTTATAATTAAATATTTAAACTTTAAAATTAATATTTAATATATAGTATTGACGTTGTTTTTTCTATCTAAACTATTGTCAATTTATTTAAATTTTAATCCAAGAGGTTATATTTCATGTATGTTGTAAAATTTGAGGATTTAAATAAATCCGACATTGGAATTGCCGGTGGAAAAGGTGCTAATTTGGGTGAATTAACTCAAGCAGGTATTCCAGTACCACCTGGTTTTGTAGTAACTGCACAAGCTTATGAAAAGTTCATGGACGAAGCGGGAATTAATGATAAAGTCATGAGCATTCTTGATGAAATTGATATTAATGATACCAAAGCTCTTCAGGCAGCTGCTGAAGAAATAAAAAGTATCATCATTGAAGCTCCTATTCCAGAAGATTTAGTCATCTTTATTCGTGAATATTATAATGAACTTTGTCAAAGAGTTGGTGAAGATGATACTGATGTTGCAATTAGGTCATCAGCTACTGCAGAAGATTTACCTGAAGCTTCTTTTGCAGGTCAACAAGATACTTTCTTACATGTTTCTGGTGATGATGAAGTAATTGAATACATTAGGAAATGTTGGGCTTCACTATTTGAAGCTAGAGCTATTTTCTACAGAGAAGAAAATGACTTTGAACATTCTAAAGTTTATATTGCAGTTGTTGTTCAAAAAATGGCAATTGCAGACAAAGCTGGTGTGATGTTTACTGTAAATCCATCTACCGGTGAAGAAATTGCTTTAATTGAAGGATCTTGGGGACTTGGTGAATCAGTAGTGTCCGGTGATGTAACTCCTGATAATTATCAAGTTGACAAAAAGAACAATGAAATTATCAATGTAACCATTAGTGATAAAAAAGTCATGTACACTAATGATGAAAGCGGTACTAGTGTCAAAGTTGAAGTTCCTGAAGAAAAAAGAAAAGAAAGAGTTTTATCTGATGATGAACTCATTGAATTAACTGAAATGGGTAAAAGGGTTCAAGCTCATTATGGTGAACCAATGGATACTGAATGGGCATTTGAAAGAGACAATTTATTCTTATTACAAGCAAGACCAATTACCACTTTAGGCGATGCAGTAGAAGACACTGGTGATGAATCTTCAGATTTAGGTGAAGTTCTTGTAAGAGGTCTTGGTGCAAGTCCTGGAATGGCATCTGGTAAAGTTAAAATTGTTCTGGATATTGATGAGTTAGATAAAATCAAAGATGGCGACATCATGGTTACTACCATGACCACTCCTGATATGGTTCCTGCTATGAGAAGAGCAAGCGGTATTGTAACTGATGAGGGCGGAGTAACCTGCCATGCATCAATTATTTCCCGTGAACTCGGAATTCCTTGTGTTGTAGGAACTGGTGATGCTACAACTACATTAAAAGAGGAATCCGGTGTTACATTGGATGGTAAAAAAGGTTTAGTATTTGATGGAATTTCCGAAACCAAACCTGAAGCTCCAGTTCAAGGAGGTGCTGTTGAAGCAGCCCCAATAATAACTGTTACTGAAGTAAAAGCTAATGTAAGTATGCCTGAAGCAGCAGAAAAAGCAGCAGCTACTGGTGCTGATGGTGTTGGACTTTTAAGAACCGAACATTTAATGTTAACTTCAGGTATTCACCCTGGCAAATTCATTGCTGATGGAAGAGAAGATGAATTAATCGACACCATTGCAGACAATGTTATGATTGTAGCAGATGCATTCTATCCAAAACCGGTATGGTACAGAACTTTAGATGCACCTACAGATGAATTCATAACTTTAGAAGGTGGGGAAAACGAACCTAGAGAACACAATCCAATGCTCGGTTGGAGAGGTATCAGAAGAGAATTGGACCAACCTGAAATCCTTAAATGTGAATTTAAAGCTATTAAAAAGTTACATGAAAAAGGATACACTAACATTGGTATTATGATTCCATTATCACAAAGTCCTGAAGAACTTAAACAAGCTAAAGCACTTTGTTCTGAAGTCGGCTTTGAACCTCACAAGGATGTTGAGTTTGGAATGATGGTAGAAATTCCTGCAGCTGCAATAATGATTGATGAATATATTAAAGTTGGAATCGACTTTGTAAGTTTAGGAACAAACGATTTAACTCAATATACTCTTGCAGTCGACAGAAACAATGAGTTTGTAGCAAAACACTACACTGAAGAACACCCTGCAGTAATGAAATTAATTGAAAGAACAATTAGAAAATGTGCTGAAGCGGGTGTTAAATGTAGTATTTGCGGTCAAGCAGGTAGTGTTCCACACATTGTTGAAAAACTTGTTGCATTTGGAATTACTAGTGTATCTTCAAATACTGATGCTATTGCTGAAGTTAGAAAGACTGTTGCTAGAGCTGAACAAAAAATTATTCTTGACGCTGCACGTAAACGTTTAGAATAATCTTTTTATTTCTCTTTTTTATTTTTATTTTTATTATAATAATGTTTAGTTAGGTTGTTTTATGCAAGATAAACCAGTAGATAAAGATGATATTTTAAAAGAATTATCCGAACTCCATGAATTGGATTATAATTATTCTGATGGAAGGATTTTAGGATCAATGTGTACTGAGGCACATCCATTTGCAAAAGAAGTTTATTGCAAATTTCTTGATACAAATTTAGGTGATCCTGGCCTTTTTAAAGGAACAAAACGTATTGAAGATGAGGTTATTCAATCTATTGGTGAAATATTGTCTCTTGATGTTGCATATGGTAATATTGTGACTGGAGGTACTGAAGCTAATCTCATGGCTATCCGTGCTGCTAGAAACCATGCAAGAAAATATAAAGGAATTGTTGACGGTGAAATAATCATCCCTGAATCTGCACATTTTTCTTTTAAAAAAGCAGCTGATATGTTAAATTTGAAAATTGTGGAAGCGGAATTGGATGAAAATTATAAAATCGATGTTGATTCATTAAAAAAAGTAATCTCTGATAAGACTGTTGCAATTGTAGCTATTGCAGGTACTACTGAATTGGGATTAATTGACCCTATTGAAGAAATTTCAAAAATAGCTTTTGATAATAATATTTATTTCCATGTTGATGCTGCATTCGGTGGTTTTTCTATTCCATTTTTAAAACAAAGGGGATATGATTTACCTACTTTTGATTTTTCCCTACCTGGTGTTTGTTCCGTTACTGTTGATCCTCATAAAATGGGATTGGCACCAATTCCTGCTGGGGGAATAATTTTTAGAAAAGAAGAGTATCTGGAAGTTATGGCCGTTGATTCTCCATATCTGACTGTAAAAACTCAATCCACTATTGTGGGTACTCGATTAGGTGCATCTTCAGCTGCAACTTATGCAATAATGAACTATTTTGGAAAAGAAGGATATGCCGATTTGGCACAAGATTTAATGAAAAATACTCAATATCTATATGATGGATTGCTTGAAATTGGATATGATGTTATATGCAAACCTGAATTAAATATTCTAGCTTTCAATCATCCGGATATCGAAACTAATGAATTTGCTGAAAAATTAGAAAAATTAGGTTGGAAAGTTTCTGTTGCTAAATGCCCAGTATCCATCCGAGTAGTTTTAATGAATCATATTAAAAAAACCCATATAAAAGAATTATTAGAAGATTTAAAAGATTTGTTTTAACCTTCAATCTTCTGTAATTTTTTCAACATACATTAGAGGATAATTTAACTCCTCAATAAACTCTATTCTTATTATAGCTTCAACATTATCTACTTTTGTATAGATTTTAACATCCAGCATATCTCCTGTAAGTGAAGTATAGTCAAATTCGGTCATTGATTCTTCAAGTTTGTCGAAGCGAATATTCACTTTCACATCTTCAATTGCAGGTTGCAACTTTAATGATTCTTCCATACTTGTCTCTAAGCTATTTTTAGTACTTTTATTCACTGGGGTTCCTACGAACTGGTGAAATAGTGCACCCATACTTATAGCGCCTTCAAATATGGCTCTTTCACGGGTTGTTATATTTGAGAAGTATTCTTTATCAACATCCATTATAATCCTCCGTTTAAAAAGTTAATCTTATCGTAAATAATTTCAGACGGTATTGGGAACATGCAACAGTAGAATAATATTGCTGATATAATCAATACTGCTGCTAAGATGAATATTCTTTGATTTTTAGGATATATGAAACTAAAGATTATTCCTACAATTAAGAATATTGCGCTTATAATCCATGCGTTTGATTCTTGAGGATTGTCTTTAATTATTTCTGTATTGAGCGGATTGGTTTCACTCACCTCTCCTTGTATTATCAATCTGTTTTCAGTAGATCCTATCGGGTCACATGTAATTAGATACAGCTTGTTTCCTCCTTCCTGAGCAACAAGCTCGTAGGTTGCAGGCACGATTGTTGAATTAGTTACAGTATAAGTTATTTCTCCAATTCCGGGCCATTCTAGAACCAATTTATCTCCCGAATTCAGTTCATTCAACCTTAAAAATGGTGAACCCTGCAGGGTCCTATGTCCAAATAGTAATACGTCCCCATCAAGCGGATTATATGATGTAGGTTCATGCAATACTCCCTGAGATAATGATACATTATTTAATTTCTCATTTACTCCTATGGAAGGTATTAAAATTGCTGGAGATTCAATATTTCTTTCTATTGAAACTTTAGTTGAGAAATAGTTGACTTCTCCTAAGGCATATAATCCAATTATAAGTATGCATATTATAATGACTATTGTTGAAATAGTTGGTTTATTCATAATATCACTTTTGTATTGCATAATATAATAATTTTTTTAATTGGTGTATGCGGTATTTATTTCATTAATCATCCAATTTGGTGCATTGGATGTTGGAATTGTTAACACTATATTTTCCATATTATTTAGCATGAAATTAACTTTATCTCTTGGTGTTTCAATCAAAAGCATATATTGCGCATCCAAATCCCCTAGATTTATTTGACGTTCGTAATTGGATAATTTGACTCCATAATTTTTCAGCATGTCGATTGTTTCTTTTTCATCATATCCCTTAATAATGGATCCTTTAAGAAGTTCCAACACATTTGAAGAAAATGCTTTAGTATTTTCTTTCGGATATGTTGTATTTCCTTTAACATTCATATTTGATTTTGAATACTCAGAATCAATTTCCCCATTTTCCTCATATCTCATTATCGATAAAACAGTACATCCGCTTATTTCAGGGCTTGTTGTGTTGGTGATATTTGTATCATATTCACTGTAGTTAGAACTCAAATAGATATCTACTACGCTACCTACATTAATTAAACCCGCTCCGGCCTGAAGTCGGGAAACGAGTATTGGTACGGATACGGTATTCGGTTTTTCGAATTTGATTTGGGATAATATTGTTGCATCATTATCGTTAACGATTTTTATTGCTTCTGCACTATTCATTAAAACGTCTTTGCTTTCATTTTCATAAACGACCATTGTTCTGTTGTATTTATCTTGGTTAGCCGTAATTGATTTTTTATGGTATGATTTCCAATCCTTCGTTGCAGGTGTTAGAATATTGATGTTTTCTAATTCTTCTGCATTTCTTGCATCGTTAATTTTATTTTCCAAGGTTAATGCATTTGGTGAAGTTATTAACGGTCCGGAATATAAGTCGTGAAGTTCATTTAATTTTGTTGTTCTCATGAGTGATAGTTCTTCTTGCTGGGGCTGGTAGATTAGGAAATAATAGGATGATATGATTAATGTAATTATTATTAATGTTGTTATTATAATCCCAATCTTTCTTTTTTGTTCATCTTCAGTTATCTTTGTTGATTTTGGATTCAAATAGATTCCGATTTTATGATTCAGTTTCCTTAAAGGACTTATTTCATCTTTTTTATTCGGTTTTGGCAAATTTTCTTCATAATATTGTTGTTTAATTTCTTTTGTTTTTCCAAAACCTTTTGGGAACAATGGATCTTTAGGTTTTTTGTTCATTTTTCTACTCCTAATAATTTTATTAAAAGTAGATGGTTAATTTAATTAGTATTGGATGTAATTTTTAATTAAATTAATTATAAGGTAGTATAAGCAGAATACTAACAATAATAGTGCTGGTATATTAATATTAAACATAACAAGTTTGAATGGAAGAATTAACAAGAATATTAGGATGCATGATATTGCAAGTATTGGAATATTGTCGAATTTGGGATAAATAATGGTACTTATCATAATTAAAGAGATGATTATGCTTAATGCTAAAGCAAGATATGGGTTATATATTCCACTTAAATATAATGTGGCAATTACAAATGCGATTCCAGGTATTGGGAATCCTATGAAATCTTTGGTATCGATTTCATCGGCAATTACATTATATCTTGTTAATCTTAAGACTCCACAAATAACAATTAATAAGCTAACTATTAGGCCAATTAGTTGAATATTGGGGGATGTGGTGTTAATAGTTGAATATACGAATACTGCTGGTGCAACACCAAAAGATACGACATCTGATAGGGAATCGATATTTTTTCCGAATCTTAATGTGTCTTGTCTGTTGGTTTTCCTTGCTACCCAACCATCTACTGAGTCAAACATTATTGCAAATATCATTAATAGGGCAGATAACTCAAAATTATTGTTGAGGGCATTTATTATTGATAAAAAGCCACAACTCATATTTAATAGAGATATTATGTCAGATATTGCTATAAATTTTTTAATATTTGTATCTTCAATTTTCATGTTTAACTCCAGTAATACTTTTTACTTCATATGTTATTAATTTTGTCTTTGTTTCTGCCTTATTTTTATTTATATTTGTTTTTAATTATTTATAAGTGTTGTTTCTTTATTGATTTGTTATTTTTTTTACTTTTTTAAAATTTACTTGGCATATAGGTATCTTTTTTTAATTAGTCAAAGTAACTATTTAGTTCTCTTTAAAATTTGAGATTTTTTGACTATTTTTGATAAATTACCAATTGAAAGATAAAATATATATAATAATATTTTTAATAAATATTAATTGTTAGACTATAAATTGATGACTGAAAATTCATTTATTCTTTTGAATTTTATGTTATCTGTTTTTAGTAACTGAATTAATATTAATGAATTGTGAGTAGTTAAATGATTGAAGATAATATTCGTGTTCTTAGACAAGCTGCAAGAGCCACATCAGATAAAGATTATAAAATCGAAAAAAATTGGTGTGTTATTGCAGGCAATGTCGAATTGATTGATGAAATGGCATATAAAGCTATTTTATCCAATGCTACTATAAAGATCTTATTCAGGGAACATGTAATATTAAAAGAAGGCAAATTGGATAAAAAATTTGATTTCATCATGCTTTATGGTAACTCTATTGTAATTAATGATTTCAAAGACATTACTAGAAGTGGTGGTGGTGCATATGTTCAGATATCTCGCAAATATTTGGCTGATGAGCCTAATATCATGGTTCTTGTTGGGCCGAATGATGTTGTTAAATATGTAGCATCTGCACTTGAGAAATCAAGAATTCAATTTAAAACTCTTCAGGAATCTCATACTACTAGTTTCATTGATGTTGATATAAATAATGAAGTTAGATTACCCAATTTCATAAAATCTGCTTTAAAACCTTTCTACAATGCAAATGAAGTTGTTTTAACAACTCTTGTAGTTTCAATTAAAAATGATGCAGACGTTGGGAAAGTTCAAAGCATAGCTACATCTAATAAAATATTCGTTATCGACTTTAAAGATATTGTAACGGAGGATTAACCATGAATATTTTCGGAAAAGACGAGGAAGAACCACAAGTTGATGATACTAGAGTCATTAGCAATAGTTTAGGAATTGATTTAGGAACTTTAAACACTGTAATTGCAAAACCTTCAGGAGATAAATTTGATTTATATCAAATTCCATCTGTTGTTGCAGTTAAAAAAGATGATCCATCAGAAGTTTTGGCTGTTGGTGAAGAAGCTAAAAGAATGCTTGGAAGAACTCCGGAAGACATTCTTGCAGTTAGACCTTTGAAAAAGGGAGTAATTGAGAATGTTGTACAAGCGCAAGCATTACTTATTAAAGCAATGCAAATCGGTATTAATGAAGGAGAAAGTGTTGGAAGGATAGTTATTGGTATTCCTGGTGATGCATCTGAAGTAGAAAAAAATGCTGCTGAAGAGATTGGTAGAAAAGCTGGTGCTCAAAATATATTGGTCATTAGTGAAGGATTAGCTGCAGCTATCGGTGCAGGTTTACCTATCGCAGAGCCAAATGGTACTATGGTTGTCGATATTGGTGCAGGTTCAACTGATGTCGTTGTAATTTCTCTTGGTGGTATAAATGATATTGAAACCGTTAGATGTGGTGGTGACGATATAGATAATAGAATTGTAGAACTTGTTGCAGAAAAATATGATGTAGCTATTGGTATTCATGATGCTGAATCTGCAAAAATTGAAGTGGGTATGGTTCATTGTTCAGAACAACTTGAAAACTTGAGTGTTGAGGTAATTGGTAAATCTTTAGAAACAAATAGGCCTAAAAAAGTTGTTATTGATTCAATGCTAGTTGCTGAAGCAGTAGAACCATATATGCAACAAATTGTAGGTGGCTTAAATATGATTTTGGAAAGATTATCTCCAGAATTGATGATGGGTGTTTACAATAATTCTGTTGCAGTTGGTGGAAGTTCCAGACTTCGTGGTTTAAAAGAAAGAATTTTCGATGAAATAGGAATTCCTATTGAAATTTCCGATGACCCGATGACTGTTGTAGCAAAAGGTACTGCAATTGTAGCTGCCGAACCTCTTGCATTAGAACCTGAAGTCCGTCTTAGGGCTATGAAATAAATAAATTTTTATTTATTTCTCTTTTTTTTATTGATTTTTATGGATATTTTAGGTATTGATGAAGCAGGCAGAGGTTCTGTTTTGGGACCTTTGGTTATTGCGGGCGTTGTTGTACCTGAAAAAATGGAAAAAGTTTTAGAGCGTATGGGAGTAAAGGATTCTAAAAGATTGGCTCCTCATAGGCGAACTATTTTATCTCGCAAACTTAAAAAGATGTTTGATTATGAGATTGTTGTTATTACTGCCCGTGAAATTGATGAGATGCGGGCTGAAGGAATCAATCTTAATGAAATAGAAAAAAATGCAATGGAATCTATTTTATTAAAAATGAAACCTGAAAAAGCAATAGTCGATGCTGTTGATGTTAAAGCAGAACGTTTTCAGGAAAATCTTTGCAAAGACACTGGTGTTAATGTTATAGCTGAACATAAGGCTGATGATAAATATATTGAAGTGAGTGCGGCTTCAATCATTGCTAAAGCTGAAAGGGATAATCAAATTTCGCAAATCAACAAGGAATTCATTAAATCCGGAGGAATTGGTTCGGGTTATCCTTCTGACCCAAAAACAAAGGAATTCTTAACTCATTATTCGTATGATGAAATGCCTGATTTTGTAAGAAGGTCATGGGCGACTGTAGCTAAATTGAGATAATTCATCTTTTTTTTAAATAATATTTAAGTATATGAATTAATAAATTTATTTTTATAAACTTTTCGATAATAATAGTATATAGAGGATGAAAATGATTATTGAATATATTGCTCCACTTCTTGATGGGATTGTGGATATCTTCACTCAAGGTGGAATTATTACTTACATAATTCTTTTTGTTGGAATTTATGGTATTGTTATTTCAATAAGAAAAATTGCTTATCTTAGAAGAATCAGCAAAGTTGATACAACTGAGATATTTGGCGTTGTTACTGCATCCATGGAAAGAGGTGGTGCAGTTGAAGCTCTTAAACAAATTAACGGTTTTAAAAACCCTATTTCTAAAATTATTTCTGAAACTTTAAAGATTGGATATAAAAATAAAACAGAAGTTGAAGAAAGTATGGAGCAAATTTTCATTGTTGAAGTGGCAAAAATGACTAAAGGATTGAGTACTATTAAAACCATTACGGAGCTTGCTCCTTTTTTAGGTTTGATTGGTACTGTTATAGGTATTTGGATGACATTTAAATCATTGGGGGTTCATCCGGACTCCGCAGCCATGGCTGAAGGTATTTACGTTGCTTTAACAACAACAATTATGGGACTTTTAGTGGCTATTATATTGTTGCCTATTTATACTTATATCCAGGGGCTTATTGAATCTGAAATGGATAAAATTGAGCTTGCTACAAAAATGACTAATTGGGGATTTGCAGTTGTTAAAGTTAGGGTGGATTCCAATGTCGAATGTGCACTTGAAGCCCTTCAGGAAGCTGAAGGTGTTGTAAATACAAGATTAATTTCAGATCCTTATGCTAATATTAAGGTTTCATTTAAACCTAGTATGTTAGATAAAAGTATTTCAAATATTATTTTAGAAAAATGTAATGTTAATGCTGAAATTACTGAAAGTAAACTTAAACAATAGGTGATTTGATGGCTATTGATGTTAGAGGCTATAAAAAGAAAGTTTTAGACCAAAAACCAAGTATTAATCTGGTTCCTTTCATTGATATTCTATTTACAATCATGATTTTTCTAGTGGTTACAAGTAATTTTTCAGCTACTGATGTTCAAACTGATGATTCTAGTGTTGCAGATGGTGCAACTGGAAAACCAAATGTTACTGATGTTTCTGGTGATGCACAATACTATGTTATGCCTGTAGCTAATTTACATAAAGTTACAGTTAATGGTGTTGATAAGTCAGACACGATATCGGGCAGTTCAGTTGGTGTTCTAGGAAAAGTAATCGACCAAGGACAGATTTCTATTAAACCTGGTGAAATAGATATTAAAACTCCTGCGGGAGTCTCTCCAGATGAAGCTGTTCAACGTCCTGAAGTATAATTGGGGGAACAAAATTGTATACAGGTAGAATTTTATCAACAGGAATGAATAATGACGGAAAACCTTTTGTGGCATATCGTGTTTCAAGCAGATCATTTCCAAACAGACAATGTTTGAAATTTGAAAATCGTGCAGCGATTGTTCCGAAAGAAGGTTTTGAAAAGGATATTTATGAGAACACATATATCACATACAATTGTATTCGTATTGTAAGGGATATGGCAATTGTGTCTAATGGTTCTCATACTGATGTTATAGCAGATAAAATTGCTTTAGGAATGAATATCAAGGATGCTATTGCATATTCATTGCTTACTATGGATTATGAAAAAGATGATTATCATACTCCAAGAATTGCTGCTGTTGTCACATCAACCAATAAAAAAGATGAATATGGCTGTTATGTTGGAATTGCTAATGATAAAAAATTGTTAGTGGAGCAAATTCCTTATGGGGATGCGGTATTTATTTCAACTTATGGAAGTCAGGTGCATGATTTAGTTGAGTTTGAAGCAAAAACAGCTACTGAATCTGCTAAATTTATTTTTGATGAAGGTACTTTTGCAAATTATAAAAAGCCAGTAACTTCATGTGCGGCTGTTTTTGATGGAGAATGGACTATTGATGTCTATAATCCATAATTTTTTATTTTTTTTTAAAATTTTTTAGAGGATATTATGACTATTGAATTAATTGGCTTAGAGAATATTCCTATTGTTGATGACAATGATGATATTTCAAAAATTGTTAAAGAGGCAATAGATAAGCAGGGTTGTTTAATTAATCACGGGGATATTATTTTAATCGCAGAAACTTTAATTTCAAAAGCTGAAGGTAATTTTATTGAATTAGATGGTTTGACCCCATCCGATGAAGCTTTTGAGTTGGCTGAAAAAGCTAATAAAGATCCAAAACTCGTTGAAGCTATTATCCAACAATCAAATGAGATTGTTGAAGTTGGTCCCAGTTTTATTATTACTGAAACAAAACAGGGATTTGTTTGTGCAAATGCTGGAATTGACGAATCAAATGTCGGTGAAGGTTTAGCTACTCCTATGCCTGTTAATGCAGACAAATCTGCTTTTGAAATTCGAGAATATTTGGAAAATGAGTTTGGCGAAGAAATTGCTGTAATTATAACTGATACTCAAGGAAGGGCATTTAGATTTGGAGCTATTGGGACTGCTATTGGATGTTCTGGAATTTCTCCTCTCTGGAAAAGAGTCGGTGAAAAAGATTTATACGGTCGTGAACTTGAAACTACTGAAATTGCAACTGCCGATGAATTGGCTGCTGCAGCATCTCTTATTATGGGACAAGCAGATGAGGGGCTGCCTGTTGTAATTGTAAGGGGATTCAGTAATTTTGATGATTTGAGAAATGTTGATTCAGATATTTCTCCGTTAATCATGCCAAAGGAATTTGATGTATTTAGAAAATAAGTGGTTTTATGATTACAGTTTTATCGGGGGGCACAGGAACCCCAAAATTATTGCAGGGTTTAAAAGAAATAATTGATCCTGCTGAATTAACTATTATTGTTAATACATTGGAAAATGATTATTTTGCAGGAGTTTATGTTTCTGCAGATATTGACACTGTTTTATATACGATGGCTGATTTAATCAATGAGGAATTGTGGTATGGTATTAAAGATGATACTTTTATCACTCATGAAAGGCTTGAAGAGATAGGATGTTCTGAACTGTTGAGAATAGGTGATAAGGACAGAGCAACCAAAATACAAAAAACATTATTGATGGAAAAATATGATTTGGCGAAAGCCTGTGAGATTCAAGCGAAAAATATGGGTTTGACATCAAAAATTATTCCCATGAGTAATGAACACTCTGACATTAAAATAGTCACTGACATTGGTGAATTGGAATTTCATGATTTTTTAATTAAACATCGCTCCGAACCTAAAGTGTTGGATGTTAAGTTTTCCAGTGTGGCTCCAGCTTCAGGAATAATTGATGCGATAAATAATTCTGATGCGGTTATAATAGGTCCATCAAATCCAATTACTTCAATTTCACCGATTTTGTCTCTTGAAGGAGTAAGGGAAGCTTTAAAAAATGCTTATGTAGTTGCTGTTTCTCCAATTATTGGTTCGGGTGCAGTTTCGGGTCCTGCAAGCAAATTTATGGAAGCACTTAATGTAGATGTTTCTGCAATAGGTGTTGCATCACTATATCAGGATTTTTTAGATGCTCTTGTAATTGATACAAAAGATGACGATAAGAAAGTTGAGGTAAATCAAATAATTAATAAGGTAATAGTTACAAATACTATAATGAATAATTTAGATGCTAAAAAAAATTTGGCTAAAATTATTATTGAAAATATTCCTTAATATTTAATAGGCGGTTATTCAATGATACAAATGACTTTAATACAAATTGACAATTATGGTCCTTGGACTGTTACTCCAAGGCCGAGAACTGAATCTGATTTACAAATGCTTCAGGCAAATTTATTTGCTGATTTAAATAATCATTTTGGGAATAAAAAAGGTTTAGTTTTCTTTACAAGATTCGATAATTTACTTGCAATTTCAAATGGTCTTGATGAAGAAGATCATTTAAGAATTCAAAGATCTATTAGAAACAGATACCCTATCACTATAAGTATGGGTGTAGGTGCTGCTGAAACTCCACATGAAGCTCAAAAATTAGCTACTATTGCTCTTCAAAAAGCAGGAAGCGCTCAATCAGGTGAAAGAAAGGAGATTTTAGCTATCGATAGTTTAGTAAGTGAAGAAGATAGTTTCGTTCAAGCAGCACATATAGACATTAACAGTGTCACTGAAACTTTGACTGATATAGAATCAGCATTTGATACAAGTTTTATGGTTAATAAGGCTCAGCATTATTTAATGACAAAATTGATTAAAAAAGGAGCATTATTGTTCTTCATCGGTGGAGACAACTTCATGTCCCCATGTAATGGTTTATCCGAAAAGGAAATCGAAGATATCATGGTTGAAATTGATGAAGAAATTGGCATTAAACTTAAAGCAGGTATTGGAAGAGGCAAAAACGCTGAAGATGCTGCTTATATGGCTGATATAGGTCTTGAAGAAATTCGTGCCCACAATAATGAAATGTGGACTTGGGTAATCGAAAAAGAATATTGAGGATTTTCATGCTTAAAGTAGTTGCACCGATGGCCGGAATAACTGATGCTAATTTTTTAAATAAAGTTATTCCATTTGGTTTTAACGTAGCTACTTTGGGTGGATATAGTTTAGATGCTCCAACTATTGAAGCAAGTAAAAGAATCATTGAAAGGGGAAGAAAAGAATTTGATTTTCCTTTAGATGAAATTTATTCTCATATTGAAAACGAGGTTGCTTCAATAAAAAGTGTTCATAGTGATGTAAAAGTGTCTGCTAATGTAAGATCAACTACTCCTCAACCAATAATTGATGTCGGCAATATTCCTGATTTGGATATTGTTGAAATTAATTGTCATTGCCGCCAAGATGAAATTTTAAGTATTGGTTGTGGGCAGGAAATGCTAAAAAGGCAGGACTTACAAGATTTTGTTTCTCAAGTTGTGGATAATGTTAGCTGTGAAGTTTCAGTTAAGATTCGTGCTAATGTTGAAGGTGTTAATACTTTAGACATTGCTTGTTTAATTGAAGATGCTGGCGCTGATTATTTACATATTGATGCTATGAAAAAAGGAGTTTTCGATGCAGATTATAATCTTTTAAAAGATATATGTAATAATGTTCACATTCAAGTTATTGGAAATAATTCTGTTAATAGTGATGTTAATGTTAAAAAAATGATTGAAACTGGTGTAAACGGTTTTTCAATAGCTCGTGGAGTTATTTCTGGTAATTTAGATTTTAATATTTCTGATTTTTAATATTTTTAAAACAATTGTTATTAGAAAACATTATTAATAGTTTAAAATAAAAATAGTTTCAATAGGTGATTACATGGATTTTATAACTCTTAAGAATATTACAAAAACTTTTGATGGTGTCGATGTTCTTAAAGATATTAATTTGAAGATCAATGAAGGAGAGACTTTAGGTATATTAGGGAGAAGTGGAAGTGGAAAATCTGTTTTAATCAACATGCTCAGAGGTACAAAGGATTACATGCCTGACGGAGGTCAAATATTGATTAATGTTGCAATCTGTCCGGAATGTGGTCTTGTTGATTCACCTTCTCATGACGGTAAAAAATGCAGTTGCGGAGCAACATTTAAAACTCAGGAAGTAGATTTCTTCAATTGTGAACGAAAATTATTCGCAAGTATTAAAAGAAGAATTTCCATTATGTTACAACGTAACTTCGCGTTATATGATGAGGAAACTGTTATTGAGAATGTCATGAGAGCAATGGGTGATGACAAAGAATATGAAGAGAAAATTTACTTTGCTTTGGAATTATTAGAAATGGTTCAGATGAACCACAGGATTACTCATATTGCACGTGACTTGAGTGGGGGAGAAAAACAAAGAGTTGTACTTGCAAGGCAATTAGCTAAAAATCCAATGATGTTTTTAGCAGACGAGCCAACTGGTACTTTAGATCCACAAACTGCAGTAAAACTTCACAACACTTTAAAAGAAGGTGTAAAAGATGAAGGAATTACCATGTTAATCACATCTCACTGGCCTGAAGTAATGGTTGAACTTGCTGATAGTGTAATTTGGTTGGAAGATGGTCAAATTAAACAAGAGGGCAATCCTCAAGAAGTTGTAGACAGCTTCATGGAAACAGTTCCTATTCCTGAAAAACCTGAAATCCCTGAATTTGGTGAACCGGAAGTTGTTCTTGAAGATGTTAAAAAACATTATTATTCTATCGAACGTGGTGTTGTAAAAGCTGTTGACGGAATAAGTCTAACTATCAATAAAGAAGAAATCTTCGGTATTGTTGGATTAAGTGGTTCTGGTAAAACAACTACTACCCGTATGTTAATGGGATTAACTGAGCCAAGTAGTGGTGATATTCAAATTAAACTTGGTGATGAATGGATTGACATGACTAAAGTCGGTCCACTTAATCGTGGTCGTATCATGCCTTATATAGGCTTATTGCATCAGGAATATTCATTATATCCTCACAGAACAATTTTAGGTAACTTGACTGATGCTATTAGTTTAAACTTACCTGCTGAGTTCGGTAAAATGAAAGCGGTTCATGCATTAACTACCGTGGGGTTCACTGATGTTAATGCTCAATCTATTTTGGATAAATATCCTGACCAGTTAAGTGTAGGAGAAAAGCACAGGGTTGCACTTGCTCAAGTTTTAATTAAAGAACCTAATTTAATCGTGTTGGATGAACCAACCGGTACAATGGACCCTGTTACTCGTGTTGTTGTAACTGATTCTATTCTTAAAGCTCGTGCTGAATTAGAACAAACATTCATTATTATTTCTCACGATATGGATTTCGTGTTAGATGTTTGTGACAGGGCAGCTTTAATGAGGGGAGGTAAACTCCTGGATATAGGCACTCCTGAAGAAATAGTCGATAAATTAACTGTAGATGAAAAAGAAGACATGCTTAAAGAACATTAATTCTTCTTATTCATTTAATATTTTTTTTATTTTTTTCCAATTCGGACAAAAATCGTCCATTAATTCTTTAAATTTTTTGCCATGATTGAATTCTATCAGATGGCACAGTTCATGAATCATCACATACTCCAAACATATTGGATCTTTTTTTGCTAGATTTAGATTAAGTGTAATTCTTTTATCCTGATATCTGCAGTTTCCCCAATTTTTCATATTTCTTATTTTGACTTCTGAAGGTTTTTTTCCAACGATTTTTACGCATTTTTCTAAAACCGGAGGGATTGCTTTTTTCAGTTCTAATCTGTAAAATTCAGCCAGTATTTTTCTTCTCTTTTCAATGGTGCTTCTTTTAGGGACCGGCAAATATAATATTGATTTTTCTTTATCTACTAAAACCTGTTTAATGTTTTCATTTGAAATCAATTGCAAAGTATATTCATTTCCCCACAAAAAATGTTTTTCGCTATTAACATATTTCAAAGGTGCTTTAATGCCATTTTTCAAAATCAGGTCCTGTTTTTTTAAAATCCATTCTTTTTTGGACTTTACAAAATTGGTTATTTCCTCATCGGATAAATATAATGGGGCAGATATTTTAACTTCGCCGTCTGGCGGTAAAATGCGCAGATACATATTTTTAATATTCTTGCGGTATAATGTGAGGGTTATACCTTCAATTAGCACTGTTTCTTTTGACATTTTAAAACCTAATCTGGTTTAATCTTAATATTTTTTTATTTTTGAACCATTGCTTTGGAAAAGCCGGTGAATTCTTGCACAAATATGTTAATATTTTGAAGGTTATATATTTTCCTCACAAAAAGATTATATATTCTTAGTTAAAATAAATTATATTATTATTTTATAAATATTACGTATTATATTAAATTATTTTGGAGGTTTATTATGACTTGGGAAGATGCACCATCTCATATTTGCAGGGGTGGGGATGTTAGAGGATTGGCTTTTTGCTGCCCTCCAGTTAAACCATGTCCGGTATTAAATGCATTACAGGAAGTAAACTTAACTCCTCAAGAGTATATTGATATTAAGATTCAATTCGGTAAAGAAACTAGATTAGGTGAAGGCGCAGGGACCTGTTTCGGTTCTCTTATTTGGTGCTGTAAGCCATCAAAACCTTGTCCGTTAAGGGATATGACTTTAAGAAATATGGGAATGAGTCATGATGAATACTTGGACTTAAAAAAAGAGTTATCCGAAAGGTTGGTCGGTGTTAAAAAACCGGATCCTGATGAAAAAGCAGAAGCATTGGCTGAAACATTTCATGTAAGTAAATTGGAAGCTATGAATGTTTTAACTGAATGCAATAATGATTTGAGGGCAGCTGTAAAAGTTTTACATGCAAGGTCTCTTGAAAATTCTGATTAAAATGGATTGGACTTCTCTTTATTTAAAAACATCTAATTTAAATGTTTTTATTTTAGGTACAGGTGAGGTTGCAACCAGGCGCGCTAATAAATTTTTAGACCATGGGGCTAATGTCAGGTTGGCTGGAAATCACTTGTCAGAAGATTTAGAACATAAAGGGGCTGTTTTATGTTCAACTGATGATGCTGATGATTTGGTCAAGTGGGCTGATTTGGTAGTTGTTGCCAGTGGTGATGAAGAGTTGTCCGAATATGTTTGCGGAATAGCTCAAAATAAATTGGTTAATAGAGCAGATTTTCCGCATAAAGGGGATGTAATTGTTCCAACAAGTTTCAATATAGGAGAAATTGAAATATCTATTTTTACAAACGGCAAAAGCCCATTGATGGCTCGTCAATTAAGAAAGAAAATTCAATCAATAATCACTGAAGAAGATATCTTAAAAATCGAACTTCAGGATTATGCACGTTCCATTTTAAAAGAAAATATTGAAAATCAGAAAGATAGGCGAAAATATCTTTATGAAATTTTTGAAGATGAAACTATCAACGATTTGATTGATGATGGAAAAATTGATGATGCTAAAATTTATATTGATAATTTAATAAGGGGATTAGAGTGATACTTAATTTAAGAGTTGACCATAAAATGGCAAATATTCAGTCAATGGAAAGCATTTCCAAAGATATGGATGAACTGTTCTGGAAATTGCAGGAGAAATATTCCATAAATGAATTTGTTGAAATTTCAACATGCAATAGGAAAGAATATTATATCAGTAACGATTATATTTCAGAGGATGATGAATTATTGTCTCATGAAAATCAGAGTATTGTAATTGAATATGGTCCCTCAGCTGTTATGCATCTGTTGCGAATGACTTCAGGTTTAGAGTCAATGATTGTTGGTGAAGATCAAATCTTGGGTCAGGTTAAGGATGCAAAGCATAAAGCTTCAAAAGAACATCACTGCGGTAAGGCTCTTGACACTATTTTTACAAAAGCAATTCATGTTGGCCAGGTTGTAAGAAACAAAACTAAAATCAATAAGGGATCAGTTTCCATTGGCTCTGCAGCAATTGACCTTGCTGAAAAGCACATGGGCAGTTTGGATGACAAGTCTGTTTTGGTCATTGGTGCTGGAAAGATGGGCAGGTTAGTTGCTAAGGCACTTGCTGAAAAAGATTTGAATGCTATTTTTGTTGCAAATAGGACTTATTATGTTGCTGTTGATTTGGCAAAAGATTTGGGTGGGGAAGCTATTCTTTTTAATGAACTGGAAGATTATTTGGCTACTGCCGATTTGGTAATCAGTGCAACCAGCGCTCCTCATGCCATTATTGACAAGGAACGTCTTTTAGGTATTGAAAGAGATTATAATAACTTAATGATGGTTGATATTGCAAATCCTCGTGATATTTCTGAAGATGTTTGTGAATTGGGTGTTAAATCATTTAATATTGATGACTTAAGGGAAATCGCTGATGAGAATACTAGTCTTAGAATTAAGGAATTTGGTGAAGCAGAAAATATCATCGATGAAGAGTTCATTTTGCTTAAAGAAACCTTTAAAATAATGGAAGTTGATGAACTTCTTGGTAATTTAAGAGCATCTATGGAAGAGATAAGACAACGTGAAACTCAAAAAGCTAGTCTTAAGCTGGCTGATGTAGATGGTAGCGCAAAAATTCTGAATAATTTAACCAACTCAATTGTCAATAAGATATTTTTTGATATTTCAAAAAAAGTTAAAGTTGCTGCAAAAGATGAAAATAAACAAATCATTGAAGCAGCAGAGTATATTTTTAATTCAGATTAAAGGAATATCTATTCAAACATTCCTTTAACATCACTGTTTTTAATTTTTGTTGAATCTAGGGCATAATCAATATTTTGCATTCTGATTATGCTGTCGTCATTAGCTATTGCATTGTGAAGAGCAGTTTTAAGAACTTTTTCTTTTATGTCTCTTCCGGACAATCCTTTTGTAACTTTTATAAGTTTGTTTAAATCAAGTTCATATTTTAAAGGCATGGTTTTCAAATTATTTTCTATAATAGCTAATCTTTCCTCATCATTTGGCAATTTGAATTCAATTTCTTCTTCGAATCTGCTTCTTACAGCATAATCCAATGAAGTAGGATTGTTGGTTGCTCCAATTGTTATTACAGATTCATTTTCACTTATTCCATCCATTTCGGTTAAAAGTGAATTTACTATTTCTGAAACGTCTCCTCTCAATGATTGAAAAGATCTGTGAAGTGCAATTGCATCGATTTCATCAATAAATATTATGGATGGTGAATTTTCACTGGCTTTTTTAAACAAATCATGAATTTTAGATGCACCATCGCCGACATGGTCTCCTATTAATGATGTTGCCTTAATTAAATACAATGGGACTTCAAGCTCATTGGCAAGTGCCTTTACAAGCATGGTTTTACCTGTACCTGGAAGTCCGTAAAACAATATATTTTTTGGAGCCCATGGTCCGAATGTTTCTGGACTTTCCAAATATTTTGTAATGACCTTAACTTTATTTTTGGCATTTTCCTGGCCAATGATATCTGAAAGGTGTAAATTTGATTTGATTTTTGTATTGTCCTTTAGTTTATTCAATTCATCGGTAATTATTTTAATTCTTGTTTTTTCAGAAATTATGGAATTATTTGGTTTTGCAGTTACAATTTCAAAACCATAATCTGGGATGATTTTTTGATCAAACAAATGTGAATTTTCACATACGACCAGTCCCAACCACTGTTCACGTGCATATTCTTCAAATAAATCTTTGTTGGTAATTTCTATATCCTCATCCATCAAATTAAATTCAAATGGATAACCGACTGGTTTAAGTACAACAAGCTCTGCATAATCCTTATTTTCATTTTCTTTAATGACTGGCTTTGTGTTAACTGATTTTAGTTCTTGTTTTTTGCTATCGTTTTTCAAATCATCACCTCCTAAACCTCATTTTTTAACATTTTTCTTATTTGTTTTAATTATTTAAATACTTGTTGAAAGTAATATATGTTTAATTGGGAGTAGAGTTTATGAGTTTTAGAACAAGAAGAGTAATGTTTATGACGCCGTTTTACATGTTATTTGAGTTTTTCCTGCTTAAATATACATTTGCCGTTTTGGGCAATGTAAATGATGTTTACATTATTTTATTGACTGTGGTGATAGGTTTATTGCATGTTGTGCCGATGTTTCTGGAGGCAGAAAAATCAACCAAACTGGGAAGGTTATGCCAGACAGTTGATGGAGTCTGGATGTGGGCTTCAGTGATGTTTTTAATAGATATTTTAATTATTTATCTCATTGGTGCTTTTGTACAACTTCCTTTTTGGATTAGAGTTATTTTACTTGCAATTGTACCAATCCTTGGTATTTATAATTATTATAAAGCTCATAAATTGGTTGTCAATGAAAAAACTATATTGCTCGAGAATTTGCCTTGTGAAATCAGCATTGCTCATTTATCAGATGTTCATTTTGGCTCTGTAAGACACAAAGAGATTATCCGTAAAGTCGTCGACAAATTAAAAGAACTTGAAGGCATCTGTGAGATTGCTATCATTTCAGGGGATTTGGCAGACGGTTCATCAGTAGTTGAAGAGGATGATTTTCTTGAATTTAAAAAAGTTAACATGCCTATACTATTTACTCCTGGAAACCATGATTTCTATCCTGGAATTGAGAATGTCTTTAAAGCATGTAAAAAAGCAGGTATTATTGTTTTGGATAATGAAAGTTTTGAATTTGAATGTTTGAATATTTTCGGTTTGACATTCAGTTTTGAAGATAGGGATGTTCCAAAAATAGATGATAGTCTTATTCGTGAAGGTTTTGTTAATATTATTAATTATCATGTACCATATTACTTCGATGAGTTCTCTAAAATCGGATTTGATATTCAATTATCCGGCCATACTCATGGGGGACAGTTCTATCCTGCCATAAATTTTGCAAATAGGATGTTTGAATATAATATGGGTCTTTTTAAGAATGATTTGGGCAAATATATTCATGTTACAACAGGTGTCGGGTCAATGGACACTCCGATGAGGTGGGGAACTGATTCTGAAATTGTTGTTTTGAAATTAAAAGATAACAATAAACTATAAGTTTTTTAATAAATATTATCAAATATTAAATTAGGTTTTTATCATGGCAATTGAAGATAATCATAATCATTTTTGTATTTACTGTGGAGCAAAAATCGATCCAAACCAGAACTTTTGTGCGGATTGCGGAAAACCTGTTTACAAGGATGAATCTGTAATTCAAAAGAGCCCATCAAAGTATGATGCAAAAATCAATGAATTGGCTCAAGAATATAACAGTAAACAGGCCAGAGCTAAGGAATTAGTTGAAAAACTTTTTGATTCAAGCCATATGGCATACGAACGGTTCGATTCTTCAATCAATAAATCAAATAATCTATTTGATATTCAATTGGGAATTGCAAGAAAGATGGCTGAGATGGATGTTGATGAAAATCCTTTCATTGAAAAAGAGATTGAGTCTAAACTTGTTACTCTGCAAACATTCATTGATAAAATGGATGATTTAACTAATGAATTAATTATTCATTTAAGCTCAAATAAAAAAGATGATGAGGATATAAATAATTTATTTAAAGATATGGATGATTTAATAGATTCCGTTAAAGATTATTAAATCATGTTTTTATATATCTCTTTCATTTTTAATGCGTCAACATCTCTTAGAGGTGTTTCACATATGATATTCGCTTTCCATCCATTGTCAATAAGATTTGCAAGTAAATCTTCGATATTCGGACCATATTCATCACTTTCATCTAATGTATGATGTTTTACTTCGCCGTGACTGGCATATTCGATGGTTGTAAAGTGACAATGCAGGCGGTCAATATCGAGCTGATTTTCAATTGTTGAGAATATGCAATTATAATCGTCTTTTTTTGTTAGAAATCCTCTTCCACGAGCATGAATGTGTGCAAAATCAATTGTCGGTTCAAAATGATCAAAAGTAGCGCATAATTCAACGATTTCTTCAATATTTCCCTGTTGAGTTCTTTTTCCAGTAGTTTCGGGAGCGAATGTAAAATCTTCAATGCCTTTCGCTTCAAGTTCTTCAAATAATCTGTTGACGGTATTTTTTGAAATTTCCATTGCTTTTTCAGGTTTTCTATTTAAATAAGCACCAGGAT
This sequence comes from Methanobrevibacter sp., assembly GCF_017427765.1. Taxonomy (GTDB): domain Archaea; phylum Methanobacteriota; class Methanobacteria; order Methanobacteriales; family Methanobacteriaceae; genus Methanocatella. The sequence continues at coordinate 33,936 of NZ_JAFRSC010000022.1, forward strand.
GAAAAACTAATCTGTAAGCACCCATCCATTCTCCGGCACGGGCCATTGAAATTAAATGGTTGAGGCTCTTTTCAAGTTTATCTTCTTCTTTTGCACATAAATTGATATAATATGGACCATGCATGGAAATTAGGATATTATGTTTTTCAGATTCTTTTTTTAATGTAGTTGCTGAGGATTCCCCAATTCTTACTCCGTATGGGGATTGATATTCGTAGGAATCGAGTCCTTCTTCGCAAATATATTTTGGAGCTTTATAAGCGGCTCCTTTATAATCAATGGGGCTTCCAGCAGGGCCAAAAAATACATTATGTTTCATTTAAATCAGTTAAAAAAATAGTAAAAAGGGAATTTAGAATATTCCCATAGCTTCGTTGGTTTTTGCAATTGATTTTTCGTTGTCACTTTCCATTTCTAGGAGTGCACGAATTGCATCAATATTTTCCGGAATTACGTCAGATTCCTGGTGAACTGCTTGCATGTAGAACAATTCATTTCCCACGACATTAATGGATTCTTTCCAAACTGGAATTTCATATAAATCGTTTCTGTTTCTTCCAAGCTCTTTAGCATATTCCATTAATTCGGCAGTTGAGCCTAAACCTTCTTCAGCTGATACGACGATTACTCTTGAACGTTTTTCTAATGCTTCAATAATTTCTTCAGTTTCAACATCGTTGTTGATTTCAACCATAATGTTGTGTTGGTGCATTAATGTAGTAGGTACGAGTAATGCCATAGTAGTCACATCAATACCATTCATTACAGTTTTTACGTCAGGACCGTGGTGGGATGGTACTTTTGGAGGGTTTGGAACAATTGCATTAATTGGTCCTTTCTTAATTTCAGAAGGATCTGAACCTCTTCTCACCATCACTGCTCTGACTTTTTTGATATCTGCAATAGGATCAATAGTGGATAATGTACGGGTGAGCCCAGTAGTGTTACATGAAACAACTCTGGTGTAGTCTGCACCGTATGAATCATCATAATTTGAAATAGCGTTAAATGAAAGGCCTGTTAGGTCGTGGTCTTCTCCACCCTGATAAATTGCTTTAACACCTGCTTTTTTATACATTTCAAGGTTTTGTGGTCCGATACTTCCAGGAGTACAATCAACAACAACATCTGCTTCCTGAATCATGTCTTCAACAGTACCGGCTATTTCAATTCCAGCGTCTTTAAATAATTGTTCTCTTTCTGGAATTCCAATGTATAAAGGATAGCCCTTTTCTTCAACTGCAGTTCTTGCTTCGTAGTTTGGTCTAGTTTTACTTACACCAATTACTTTCATATCATCTTGAGCAGCTACTGCATCAGCCACTCTTTTACCGATGGTTCCATAACCATTAATTGCAACAGTTTTCATTTTAATCCCTTTTTTATTTATAATAATTTTAAAAATATTATTATATGGATTAAAATTTATTGTTTAAGTTATTTATAATTTGATATTTGAAAATAAGAAAAATAGAAAAAAAGAAAAAAGAAGTAGAATTATTCTACTTTAAAGCCTGCTTCTTCGACAGCTTCGTTAATGTCGGCATCACTAACATCGCCAGACATTGTGATTGTTGTAATTCCGGAGTCTAAATCAGCTTTAGCATCGTCAATTCCGTCAACGTCTTTTAAGCATAGTTCAACAGCGTTTACGCATGATGGGCAGTGCATGCCCACTACTTTAATTTCTTTTTCAGCCATAATTTCACCTATATTATAGTTAATGTTATTGATTTATTTAAACTTTTAGTTAAACCTAACTTTTTATATTTTTTATAATCCTTTCTCGATATCTTGAAGTTAACCAGAGTTGATGAATAAATGATAACAATTACTGATCCGATATTGTGGACTAATGCTCCTGTAATTGGGTCTAAAAGACCTAAAAGAGCCAACACCATTGCTATAAAGTTTAATCCGAGGGAAAATGCAATATTGAAATTAATTATTTTTATGGTTTTTCTTGCAAGTGCTATTAAGTGAGGCAGATTTCCGATATCGTCATTGATTAGTGCAATATTGGCTGCATCAATTGACACGTCACTTCCTATGCTTCCCATAGCTATTCCAACATTGGCTTTTCTTAGGGACGGTGCATCATTTATTCCATCTCCAATCATCGCAACTTTTCTGCCTTTAAGCTGTTGCAGTTTGATGTATTCGCATTTATCTTCAGGCAGGCAATTGAATTTTGCATCTGTCACTTTTACTTCGCCTGCAATAAATGAACCGGTCTTTTCATTGTCTCCGGTAAGCAATGTGGTTTTAATTCCTAAACGTTTTAATTTTTCAATAGTTTGTTTTGAGTTATCTCTTAAGACGTCTGCTAATATCACTTTTCCTAAAATTTCACGGTTTTTACAGACATAAATTGATGTCTCTCCATTTCTTAAATTGTTTTCATCGGCTAATTGGATATTTTCACTTTCAATGAATTTTTGATTTCCGGCTATTATCAAATTCCCGTTTATTTTTCCTTTGACTCCTTTTCCAATAGTCATTTTAAAATCAGACACTTCAGCTAAATCATTACTGTTGTAATATTTTACAATTGATTTGGCTAAAGGATGTTCTGATTTTGACTCAAGAGATGCAAGCAGATACATCATTTCTTTTTCATTATCTGAGATTACTTTTGTTACTTTTGGTGTTCCATATGTCAATGTTCCGGTTTTATCGAATATCAATTCAGAAATGTGAGCTAGCTCTTCTATTGATGCTCCGTCTTTTACCAGAATTCCATATTTTGTCAGATTTCCAATACCGGCCATTATGGCGGTAGGTGTGGCAAGGACTAATGCACAAGGGCAGAATACTACCAAAACGGTTACTGATCTTGTTATTTCAAATGTGAATAAGTAAACCAGTACTGCAGCACTAAAAGCTATTGCAACAATCATTGCTGCCCATTTATCAGCGGTTTTCACGATTTCTGCATTTTCAGGGTTTGATGATTCAACCAATTTTATTAATTTTTGAAGGGAACTGTCCTGGCTGACCTTTGTTGTTTTCATTGTAAATGATCCGTAAAGGTTTATTGTTCCGCTATAAACTTTGTCATTTTTAACTTTATCAACAGGCATTGATTCGCCGGTTAATGTTGATTGGTCAATGGATGTTTCTCCTTCAATGATTATTCCATCAGTTGGAATGCTTTTGCCTGGAAGAACTTTTAAGATATCTCCGACTTGTACTTGTTCGACAGAAATTTTTTCTTCAATTTTGTTTCTAATTCTTGTTGCAACTTGAGGTGTGAGTTTAACAAGTTTTTCAATTCTTCCTTGAGTTCTGGATACAGTATATTCTTCTAAAAATCCACCGATTGCCATAATTGTTGCAATTTCACCTGCTGCAAAAACTTCTCCAATTATTATTGAAGAGATTATTGCAATGGACACAAGCAAATCCGCTTTTATATCAAATTCTCTAATCAATCCTTCTGCACTTTCTTTCAATATCGGTAATCCGCAAAGTATTACTGCAATCCAAGAGAGATAATCGAGTGATTGAGTATAACTTGCAATAATACTTATTACGGATACTATTATTAGTAGCAAGTCAATTTTTTGACTTTTGTCTAATTTTAGTTTCATATTAAACAGCCCCATTAGTATAGATATACCCCATAGGGTATAGTGTTAATTTAAAAAAATTAAAGTCTGGAGTAATATTCGATGATTGATGTAATGTCACCTAAAGCATTATCTGAATCTCCTTCGTCAATTGCTTGTTTTACACAGTGTTCAAGATGTCCTTCAACAATAATGTATCCAACTTTGTGTAATGCTGATTTTACGGCATTAATTTGCATCAATATCTGTTCACAGGGAATATCCTCATCAATCATACGGTCAATTGCATTGACTTGACCTGAGATTTTTTTGAGTCTCCTGTGTAAATTTTCACTATCCATACATTCTTTCAAATTAACACAACCTATACGTGCTAGGGTATATGAATTTTTTAGTATATAAATATTTTGGTTAAAAATTTAAAAAAATAAAAAAAGGAGGAAAATATCAAGTCTATGCTTGATTTTCCATTTCTTCAAATTTAGCTGGGAAATATGTATCTACTACATATTCAAGCCCATATTTTGAGAAAGATTGCTGTTCTGCTTTTTTACCAATTTTAAGCATCTTTTTAATTTCAGTTTGCCAGAAATCAGTTTTATACCTTGGGTCTTTTGAAAGCTCTTTTAATCTCATTACATCAACGTCTTTGAGCTTATCGGTAGGTAAGTCATAGTTGATGATATCAGATGCAGTTACTCCAATGAATTTAGCATCAGGAGTTGCTAATTGTTCATTAACGTGAGCTAATTTTGCACTTCCGGAAATAATTACCTGTGCAATGTGGAATCCCCAAGGGTCTCCGTCGTTACAAATGTAGACTGGTAAATCAAGTTCTTGGTTGACTCTTTTAAGGAATCTTCTTGTAGCACGAGCAGCTTGTCCTTTGAGTCCCACAATCAAACAATTGAATCTTTTGTGAGCATTTTCCTGAACTAACCTGTGAAACATTCCCATAGTTTCCACAGCCAATACTTTATCAACCTTACACTTGTCGAATACAACTTGATCAATTGTAGGGGATATTGTATAACCTGATTTTCCAACCTTTGAAGCATTAATTTCCACTTCATCAAATAAAGTAAGGTCTCCATAAACTGATGCTCCGTCTTCTTCAGGCATTAAACCTAAATCTTCACGTGTAACTCCGAGTTTAACTTCCAGGTCTTCTCCGATAATGTTGGATTCTTGTTGTGTTTTAAAACTGATTCCCCAACCTTCAGAAACATAATACATTTCCCTGATTGTAGCTGTTTTTTCTCTTGCAACAAGGTCCTTACAGAAATTTCCCACATAAACCATTTGGCCTAATTTTCTGATTTGTTTCACATTACCTAAAGATCTTCTACCGAATCTGTCGCCCAATACATAGTATCTTTTAGCTTCATCATAAACGATGTTTCCGGTACCTCTGGATGGAATTTTAATACTAGGAACTTTATTTTTTTCAATGTCTTCAATAATTTCTTGGCCTAATCCTTTTAATTGGTTGAGGGTTATTTCTTTAGTTTTCTCTTTATGGTCTTGATTTTTTTGTTGTAGTTCATCCATTTAACCACCTACTCCTCAAATTCCTCTTCTTCATCATCGTCTGTGAAATTATCTAATGTGGAGTTACCTGCTTCGACGGTATGTCCAAATTCATCAACTTCTTCCATGATGATTGCATCAAGTTCTTCTTCTTCCTCTTCTTCAACTTTTTCACCAAGCAGCTCTGCAAGAGCCCTTTTGGTTACTTTTACTAAAATATCTTGATATTCAGGAACTCCGGTCTCACCGAGTTTTGCTGCTTCTTCGATAATTACTGGAACGTATTCCTCGAATACTTTAGAACGTTTTTCTTTTTCTTTAGCAGCTTTTTTAGCCCTTATATGTTTTTGAAGTTTACGGGCTAATTTCATTGTAGCCTGTCTGATTTCGTGGACAATTTCAGGCTCTGGTGATACACTTTGTTTTCCTGTTGAAAGGTAAGGTACCTGTGTTGAAATGATATTGACAAATAATGTTAATGGGGTGTTGTCTAAATCTTTAAGACCGTAACGTTTCCAATCAATACTTTTAAGCGCTTCTGTAATAGCACAGCTTCCGGCATCGAATGTTAATGGAACTCTGTTTGCAAATCTCATAATTTCAGATTTTCTTTTCTCATTAACAACTCTTCCTGCATCTCCACCATAAGCAAGACCTGCTTCAATAATGAATGAAACTCCTCCCGCATAGGTAACCGGTTTTCTTGTAATTGTAGCTACAAATTCAGGTTTAAGGATTTGTTTCATACCTTTTTCGATTTGTTCAGATCCGATTGGTATAAGTCCGTCGGTTGGAGGTGCCATGAATTTCATTTTCTTAAAGCAGTGCACAATAGCTTCAGCTTCAGGGAATGTCATAGCTTTCGGACGTTTGTTCATGTCAATTCCGGTTGCTTCCGCAATTTCGTCAACTCTTTTATTTGACATTCTTGACATTGAAGATGTTAACATACTTTTATATCTTCTTTTGTCAGTATTTTTAGCCATTGTCATTAAATCGTCAGCGCTAACACCTTTTGGGTGAGGTAGGACTTCTTTTGGCTGTACTGGAACAACATCTGCAGCTCTTTTGAAGATGTATTTGTGTCCTGATGGGTCTCTAAATGTGATTTTTGCATGAGGATTTCCAATCATGGTTCTTCTGATATATTCAAAAGCACCCTGTTCTGCAAGTGAGTATGATACGTCTTTAAACTGTAATTCAATACATACTCCGGTACTTTCTGCTGGATAATCTTCTCTTTCCATCAAGATTCCACGGTTGTTTTCAACATCCATCTGGAACTTCATTTTCACTCCTTTAATTTCATCTCCTTCTTTGTAGCATGAAATTACACGGGCAGGTTTACCTGTGGTCATTTGTGATAAAAGCACACAACCACTACAACCTAAACCTTGCTGTCCTCTGGATTGGATGTTTCTGAATTTGGATCCTGCAAACATCATACAGTATACCTGCATCACGTAATCTTCAGGAATTCCAGGTCCGTTATCCTTATGTCTTAAAATATAATGTTCTTTATCAATACGTTTTAATTCAATATCAATGTCAGGCAATATTCCAGCTTCTTCAGCTGCATCGAAACTGTTTGTAATCAGTTCGTGGAAAACAATAGTTAAAGAACGAATTTTACCTGTAAATCCAAGCATTTGCTTGTTTTTTCTAAAGAACTGTGATGGGGTTAATCTCTGAAAGTCTTCTTCCCAATCAAGTCCCATTTGTTGTTCTGGGGCCAAAATTTTTCCTCCTTAAAATTATATATTTAAATGTATTATATGATACTATATTTAAATCAAGTCAGAGAGCATTTGAAAAGTAATATGTATGCGGTGCCCTAGCTAGTCCGATTAAATATATGGTAAAATAATAATTTAAAAACATGTAAAAAATATAGTATTTACATTACACTACCTATATATGTTGGTTACAGTATATAAGGTTTTACTATTATTTACATAATTTTTACAGTAAGCTTTCATTAAATTGGTAGGTGTATAAAATATTGTTTTCGGCATGGTTTATGGGTGTATTAAAAAATAAGTTATAGGAGGCAGTGCTCCTAATAATCTTTTTCATCAAAGTCGATGCCATCCTTGAATTCGATTTTATCGTCTTCAATTCCAACCAGGTCTTTAAACTCTTTCATTTTTAAAGTTTCTTTTTTATGTTCTAGAAATCCGTAAACAGATTTGTGTCTGGACCCGTTCAATATCATTTCGATAGCTTCTTTTGCAATCATGATATTGTCCATTTCTCCGATAAGGGAAACTGTTTTACCATAAATTGCCATGTCCACTTCTGCCATTTCCATAATTATTTCCCGTGTTTTCCCGTCTTTTCCAATTATTCTGCCTTTGTATCTAGCAAGTGCTTTTTTGGATTTTCCTATGTATAATGGCAAGCTTAATACTTCCAGATAAATGTCATCGCTAACTAATTTAAGTGCAACTTCCGGGTTAAATCCACGGGCAACTGCTTTAACGATATGATTTGCATTCCAAACTCCTAAAGGATCTTCCATATCATCTCTAGGTGTTATATAAACTGTTCCATCATCACTATCAATGTCCAAATGTGTACCAGTTGCCTGTTCAATGGATTTTTTTACTCCTCCATTGCTTCCGATTAATGCCCCTACTCTGTTTTGAGGTATTTTTAAATAATCTGTTTCTGGCATAATTTTCACCTTTTAATCTAATTAATATTAATTATTTAATCTTAAATTTTTAAATGTTTTTATTAAAGCGAGTATTTAAAAGTTAGGATTTAATGTTTTTTGAGAAGAATTTTTTCACTGGGCTTTCAGGAAATTAATATATAAAAATAAGTTAATGAAGTGCAATGCACTTCAATAAAATAGGATTAAGTATTAAAGTTGGGATACAAACATTTTGGCAGTGTCCACATACCATTTATATAATGCTTCATCATGATATTTTGAAGTTAATCCTTTTTGATATAGAGTTTTTAATTTGGACACGGACATGGAGGTGTCTCCTGCATGAACTCTAGCTCCTGCATAGATGATTGTAGAAGCTAAAAACATATAAGCATCATCATCACTATTATCATAGCTTACCCATTGATTTAGAATATTCATTACTCCAGTGTCCTGTTTTTCAAATGCTTTTTTGAAATCTAAAGCATATTGATAATTTGTGGTATCGTAAGAAGTCTCATTACTTGTGTTGTTTTTCTTAAATATTTTATCCAAAAATCCCATGTTTTCACCTTTGAGGCATCAGATACAAATAGTATTTAATTTAAAATATTTATATGTTCACTGTTGATATGATTTCAATTAAACTAAATGGTGATTTTAATGGGTTTGTTTGATAAATTAAAAAAAGATAGTGCTAATGAAAAATGGGATTACGCAAAAAAGTTTAAAGATGCATATGAAAACGGTACTTTGAGAAATGTTTTTGATGCTCTTGATGAATGGCAAAAAAATGGTGGCGGAGGCGATGCAAACTGTAGTTTTGCAGTTGTTATTACAACTCAGTTCAATAGTTTAATCAGTTTGGGTGATATTAAAACTTTGTTTTTAGCTGCAAAAGATCAGGATGCTGCAAATAAAGAATTGCGAAGTTGGTTTGAAGCAACCGCTCATGCTGTAGTAAAGCAGAAGGGAATTGATATTTAAATTATTATAATCAGCTAAATGGTGTTTAGATGATTAGTCAATATTTTAACATTTATATTTAACTAATCGAAATTGGAATTTATTTGGGTGAATAATGCCAATTTGTCCTAATTATGGGAGTTATAATCCTTTAGGTGACCATCATGAATTTGTGGAACTACATTCTGGTGTGATTTTGAATGGGGATTTGGTGAGGGCGTGGAGTCTCGTTTAAATGATGAAAATCCATACGGTTATGATTTTTTAAAATATAATTATTTCTTTGTTAATACTTAAAAAATTAAAAAAAAGTTAAAAATCATTTTTTAACTTTCAGTCCATCATTGAATGCCTGTCCGACAACTTCTCCAATAATTCTGTAGGTGTTTCCAATGGAATCGAACATTATAGGTTGCAGTTTGTCAACTGAAATGTTTCCGCCTTCATCCAAAATAGATTCGTCTGCAGACATGTTAACGATTTCCCCGATGACTTTCATTTCACCAAGTTCTTCTTTGATGCTTAAAGCCTTACATTCAACAGTCAATGGATATTCTGCTATAATCGGTGCGTCCACATTTTCTGCTTTTTCGACGCTGACTCCAGATTCTTCAATTTTATCTACAACATTTCCTGAAAACAGTCCGAAGTAATCTGATATTTTCATTGTGTCCTTTGTCGCATAGCTTACTGTAAACTCCTTTTTAAGTTCAATGTTTTTAAGTGTCTTTTTTCCGCCAGGTGTGATTCCGATGTTAAGTGCAACATGTTTTGGTCCGCATTGGCCTCCCCAAGCAATATTCATCACATTTGTTTTTCCTTCTTCATCGTATGTTCCCACCATTAAAACAGGTAATGGTGTTATTTTTGCTTCTTCAATATTAATTCTCATTATTTTCACCTTTATTAGATTTATTTGTTATCAAATAGAAATTTCTCAGAGTTATTGTTTCAATGTGTTATTGTCCGGTTACTTGATGACCTCCAAAAACTGGAACATCAATATTGTCCAATAGCTCATCAATCTCCTTTACAATATTCTCTGACAGTTTGACTTCACTTGCCTTGAAATTGGATTTCATGTTTTTAATGGAAGTTGTTCCTGGAATCGGGATAATATAATCTTTTTTTGATAACATCCAAGCTAGTGAAATCTGTGCTGGTGTCGTATTTTTTTCATCAGCAATATCTGCCAGCAATTCAATTAGGCTTGCAGCAGATTCAAATCCCTTTTGGCTGTATTGTGGGAGGTTTGTTCTGTAGTCTGTTTCTTCAAAAGTGGAATTCTGGTTATATGCTCCGGTTAAAAAACCGTTTGCCATTGGTGAGAATGCAACAAAGCTCACATTCAACTCTTCACAAACCTGAAATAGGTTTTCATGCCATCTTGCAAGCATCGAATATCTGTTTTGAATTGCACTAACCGGACACACATCATTTGCTCTTCGAAGATATTCTTCATTTGCCTCGGATATGCCCCATGCTTTGATTAGGCCTTCATCAATCAGATTCTGCATTTCCTCCGCAACGGTTTCAGGTTCTGTTTTCGGATCTATTCTGTGCTGGTAGTACAAATCAAGACAATCTATATTCAATCTCTCAAGACTGCCTTCAAGTGACTTTCGGATGGCTTGGGGTGATGAATCGGGAATAAGTGCTGTTCCGTCAATTGTTATTCCGAATTTGCTGGCTAGTACCACATCATTTCTAAAGGACTTGATAGCCTCACCAATCATTTCTTCATTGTTACTTGCAGTTCCATTTTTGGTTTTTCCCACATAAACTTCTGCGGTGTCAAAAAAATTATAACCCTCTTTAAAGGACTGTTTTAGAAATTCAATCCCTTCTTCCATTGGAACTGCACTGCCATAAGCATGGGAAAGTCCCATGCAACCGAGTCCGACAGAATTTACATATAATCCTGTGTTTCCTATTTGTCTTTTCATCATGATTTCACCTAGGATGTCATTTAATCTGAAAGAAAGGGATTTAACTTTCCTTAGACGGCCTTACTACAATGTCTGAAACATCAATATTGTCCGGTTGGGAAATTGCATAAACTACTGCATTGGCAATGGCATCAGGTTCAAGACCGACATTTTCGTAAAACTCTTCAACCATACTTTTGGTTTCAGATGGGGCTATTGTATTTAAAAGCTCAGTTTTAATTGCTCCAGGATAAATAATTGTTGTGCGAATATTGGTTTCTTCCATAACTGATTCGGACCGGAAGGAATCAATTAATGCACGGACGAAATGCTTGGTACCGCTGTAAACAGCATTTCCAGGGACTGATTTTGTACCTGCAATGGAGGAGGTTACTAGGATGTGGCCTGATTTTTGTTCTATGAAATCCGGAAGAACAGCAGCCATTGTGTTTAATACTCCTTTGATGTTGATGTCAATCATTCCCATCCAGTCATCAATTTTGAGTTCTGACATATTTCCGCCAGGCATAATCCCTGCATTTGCAAATACAACATCAACCTTTCCAAATTCCTCTTTTGCCAATCTGACCAAAGATTTTATGTCCTCCAAACTGCTTACATCTGATTTTATATAGGCTGCATTTTCACCTATTTCGGATGCGAGCTTTTCAAGTTTCTCTTCACGTCTTGCGCTTAATACTACTTTAGCGCCTTTTTCTGCAAGAACTTTTGCGGTTTCTTCTCCAATGCCTGAAGAAGCACCTGTAATGATAATTACTTTCTCTTTCAAGTTTTCCATAACTAACACTAATTTTAAACATGTTCAACAACATGTGCACGTACTACAGATTTGATTTAAAGAATTCTTCAAGCTTATCGGTCACTTGTATGATGTATTCATCTACCCAATATGTTTGGATATGACTTGCACCGTCAATCAGGAATAGCTCCTTGTTTTCAGCATTTATTGCTTTTTCAAATGCTGAATCTGTCATGTATTTTGTATCGGCAGAACTTCCGGCCATCATCAATAATGGCTGAGTAATTAAATCCATTCTGTCATCAACATCAAAGGCCATTACCTTCGGTAGAGATTCTGTGGTGAATCTTGAATTGGAATTTGGATGTTTGTGTGTTATTCCATAGTATTCAACACCGTCACGGTAAAGTCCTTCAGGAAGAGATTCCATCATCTTACGAGTTTCCTCTTCTGTCATTTCAGGATTGTCTCCTTCATATATCACTTCACCTTTGAGAAGTTTGTTTCGAGCTTCGGCTCCTTTTTGAAGTCTTTCGCCAATGCCACTGATATCAGAATCCAAAAATCCGTTTCTTCTAACTCGTCCTGTGTTGAACATTGACAATACGGCCACTGCCTTGATTCTTTTGTCTTGTTGGGCTGAAGCTAGAGTGTAACCTGCTCCGCCGCAAATGCCTAAAGATCCGATTTTGTTAGTGTCTACAAAATCAAGGGAGGTCAAATAATCTACCATGCCGGAAACATCTTCTATTCTGTTTTCCGGATAATCACGGTTTCTCGGCTCCCCTTCACTTGCTCCCTGATATCTTGCATCACTGGCTAATGTTACATATCCCAGTTCGGCTAATTTTTGAGCGTATAGGCCTGCAACCTGTTCCTTGCATCCTCCATTGGGGTGGGCGACACTGATTGCCGAATATTTTTTAGATTCATCAAATTCAGAAGGTAAATATAAATTTCCGCTGACTTTAACATTTGACACTTCATAATTTACGGGTTTTATATTTACTTTACCTTCAATGTTTTCTTCTATTGCTCCATTGTAGACAAGTCCAAATTTATTCATTTTATCTCCAAAAAAATAAGAAAATGGAATTTAATTTCCATTTTTAAGCTATGCTACTTATAACGAACTTGATGAATTCAGGATTGTCGACTTCAACGATTGGGATGCCGGTTTCCAGTTCCTTGATTTTTTCCATATCTTCATCAGTGAGTTCAAAGTCAAATACGTCTGAGTTTTCAATCATTCTGGATTCTTTTGTGGATTTTGGGAAAACGACAATTCCTCTTTGAATCAGCCATCTTAAGATTACTTGTGCAACTGATTTTCCATATTTTTCACCTATTTCTGATAGGATCGGATTTGTAAATATTCCGTCTTTTCCTTCAGCTAATGGTCCCCATGCTTCTACAACAGCATCAAATTCCTTATGGAAGTCTTCTGTTCCTTCCTGTTGGAAAAATGGATTTACTTCAATTTGATTAACCATCGGTTTGATTTCAGCATTTAAGCAAAGGTCTGTGAAACGTCCTTGGGTAAAGTTACATACTCCGATTGCTTTGATTTTACCTTCTTTATATAAATCCTCTACTGCTCTCCATGTTGAGTATACGTCACCCATACATTGGTGGAGCAAGTATAAATCTACATAATCGGTTTGCAGTTTATCTAAGGATTCCTGAAATGCCTGTTTGGTTTCTTCATAACCGTATGATGAGACCCATACTTTTGTGGTTAAAAACAATTCTTCTCTTGCAATTCCACTTTCTTTGATTGCTTGACCAATTTCAGCTTCATTGAAGTATGCTTGTGCTGTATCAAAGTGTCTGTATCCTAATTCAATAGCTTTTTTAACTACATCTTTTGTTTCTTCTGGAGGTATTTGGAACACTCCAAATCCTAATTGAGGTATTTCAATACCGTTTGATAAAGTTAGATATTCCATAATTTTCACCTGTGGTAAAATATATTTGTTTCAATATATAAATGTTTCCAAAGGAAATATTTTCATAAGATAAATATTTATATGATGAAAGAGTAATATGTCATTATGAGCTTACCGAGTTATTTCAAAAAAGAAAATTATGAAGACATATTAATTTACCATTATGTTGAGGAACTAATCAGTTCCTTTGTAGAATTTGCTGATGAAGGGTTAAAAGATGATATTGTAACAACTAATAACTTAAGATTTTTACTTAGAATCAGATTCAGTGACATGACAACACAAAAGGACTTGGTAAATTTATTTAAGGTAAGTGATGGATATACTGCTAAAATACTTAGGCATTTTGAAGAAAACGGACTTATAAATAGGAAAGAGGATCCATCAAATAGGCGGAGAAAAATTGTTGAACTGACAGATAAAGGGATTGAAAAAACTGATTTGATTATAAAAACAATCGATGAACACGAAAAACAACAATCAAAAAATATGGATCCTGATGAGTTTAAACAACTGAAAAAACTCTTATATAAATTTTTAACTGGATAATGCATCATATTAAGTGATATTGTAGGATAATTCGAAAACATTATCTGCAGAATATTGGATTATGAAACAAATATTGTATCCATTTAAAACTAAACATCTAAAACTTAGGATCTACATATTCCCGTAAAAAAGATGTTTTACTTACAGCTCTTCTGACAACATTTCTGTAATAAAATTTGGAGTCTATGCTTAATATAAATTTGTATGATGCTTATGAAATTTTGAAATAAAATAATTACACTTTTCAAAAAATCTCATGTTCAGGTACCATTAATTTTATCTTAAAACTAGTTGTTTTCATTATTAACTTTTGAATGCAGCATATATCAAAGGAATATCCTTTTATGATATTATTTTTTAATTTAATTATATTAATAAAATCTTTTTCTTTAAATTTATAATATAATTGGTTTAATATTGATTTTAACATTATTTCGGGGTTATTTTTTTATTTTGGAAATATTTATAAGGAATGACAATGTAAAATTATCATAATGAAAAATTAGATTTGATGGTTTTATTAATTGGCTCAAGTAGGTTGGATAATAATGAAATATGAAGTTTTTATCAGCAGCAATCAGAGGGAATTTGAAAAAGAACGTCAAATTATTAAAAAACATTTTGAAGAAGATTATTTTTTAAAATCATTTTTCAATCCATTCCTTTTTGAGTTTTCTCCAGCTTCTGGTTTATCTCCTGAAACAACATTCTTTGAAAAGGTTAGAAAATCAGATGTTTACATTTGTTTAATAGGTTCAGACTATGGAACCGTAAAAGAAAACGGATTGTCTGCAACAGAAGAAGAATATGATGCTTTTCATATTTCAAATAAAAATTCATTTTTCTATCTTAAAAACACACCAACTCGAGATGAAAAAAGCGAAAAATTTATTTTAAAAATCCAACCTGACAATAAATATGTCTTTTTTGATGATACTGAAGAGTTAATTGAAGCTATTAAAAATAGTCTTGTAGAATTTTTAAATAGTCAAAGAAAAGACAATGATGATTTTGATAAAAAATTAGTACTCGAATCATCAATTGATGATGTGGATGATGAAGCTTACAATTTATTCTTTTCGCTATTAAAAGAGGATGATTCCTTTAATAAATTAAGGGGCAATGACGATAAGACTCATGTGTTAAAACTTATTGGTGCTGGTGAGGATGTCAATGGTGAATTTCACCTAAACAATGCAGGAGTATTATTTTTTGCAAAGAATATCACAAAATTCATCTCTCATGAAATTAAAATGGTTAGATTTAATGGAGTGACTAAATTTGATGCTATTGATAGAGTGGATTCAAGCAGTTCCTTTTTGATATTCCTAGATGAATTTGAAAACTTCTTTAAAAAGAATACTCGATCAGGATTTTATATTGAAGGAACCAAAAGGGTAAATATTGATGAATATCCGCTTAAAGCTATTCGTGAAGCTATTATCAATGCTTTGGCTCATAGAAATTATGATATCTCCTCAAGTTTTATAGAGTTCTTTATATTCGATGATAGAATCGAAGTTATGAGTCCTGGAAAGCTCAAATATCCATTAACTATTGAAGATATTAAAAAGGATGATAGTATTGCTCATAGAAATGCATTAATCTGTGATATTTTCTATAAAACCAATTATATGGAACACATTGGCAGGGGTATATCTCAAATGACAGATGAAATGCTAAAACTAGGATTGGAAGAACCAATTTTTTCTGAAGGAAATGATTCTTTTAAAGTGGTCTTTAAAGGAAACGGTGGTGAAATTATTCCAAGAGAAAACAGTAAAAATGTTCTGAATCTATCTGATTTGGGTTTAAATCAACGCCAATTTGACATTTTAACTGAAATAGTAAATAACAATGTTTCCATGACTTATGACGATCATATTAAAATGTTCAATACCTCAAAACCTACTGCTGAGAGAGATTTTAGAAAATTAGTCGAACTTAATTTGGTTAAAAAAACTATTGTTAACAGAAAGGCACAATTCTCATCACCAGATTATTAAACAATGATGGATTTCATCGATTTTTGATGGACTTTTTGATGGACTTTTTAATTAAAGAATTGATTAATAATTTGTCATGTTAATTATTAATAGGTTATTTTAATTATTCCTGTATTGAATATAATCAATACCAAAATCATGTTGATGGACTTGACATAATAGAGTAGTCATGTTATAATTTATGGATGGATGTTTTAGAATATCATATTTTCTAATATGCTCAGGGGATTTAATCGATATTTTTTTAAGGTTCTGAATCTTTTAATAAATTTTTTAATTTAACTTCATTAATAACATGTTTTGAAACTCCATTATAACCTGGAAATAAATATTCTTCTGAATATCCATCTAAATACAATTCATTTAAAATTTCTACTTTAAGTTCTTTAGATATGATTAATTTATATAAAATAGTATCATTTGGAGTTAAATTCGGAGGAACTGTAATAATATTCCGATTATATGATTTTCCTTTGCTTCTGTCAGTTAGGTCATGTTTTAACTCCTCTGATATGATTTCATCTAATGGACTCTCATAATTTCCAACATAATGATTTAAAAATGTAAATAATCCTTTTTGAGCAGTTAAGTTGGGATTAGTATTATATTCTGGCCTGTAAATAGTTAAGTTAATTGTATATTCGTTATTTATTAGTCTATTTTCAAATAATTTATAATTTAAAGCCCATAAAACACAATCTTGTGTATTTGAATTAGATAATACATCTTTTACAGCAAAATATAATGAAACCTTATAATCATAAGACCAATCCAATGCTTTTGTTGGTAAACCATAATGTTGAGCTAAGGATATGATTTCGGGATAATCGTAAAATATTTCATCTAACTTTGGCGGGTGTAATTGTGAAGTGGGATGTATTAATGCTCTAGTGAACTTATTTGTGTTAACTTTTAAACCACATCTGTCAGCATAGTTAAAAAATTTTTGAAGGATATATAATTCTTTTTCATTTTGCAATTCATTTTTTGCAACAGTGTAATCCTTGTTTTTGCCTGAAGTAGGATTCCCATATTTGTCAACTTGTATATAAAATCTTTTTTTATAATCAACTTCATCTTCATAGCATTCTAAATTTTTCTCTTTAACTTCATTCTCACTAACTTCAATCCAAAATTTTTTGTTGTTTTCAATAAGTTCATCAATTTTTAATTGGTTTAAATTATCTTTTCTAAGTGATGATGGAATTAATTCATATTTAATATCTGATACCCCTCTGAATATAAAATCTTCACGAAGATCAATTTTATTTTCCTCATGTTTTCCATAGATTATTTTTACAAGTTCATCATAACTTTCAATTTCTATTTTATTTATCCCATTTTTTAGCATAACCTCTCACCTGTTGTTCTATTTAAATGAATCAGGTATATACTCATTAATCAAACCTTAATTTATTCATGAATATTACTTTTCAATTGCTCTCTATAATTATTTATAATATTATTTATTTATTAAAATTATAGGGAGTTATTTATGTTTTCACCGAGAGAATTAAGTTTTTTTGAGAATTTATTTAATATGGAATCAGGATATGTTTTGGATTTTTCAAGAGACGGATTGAAAAATTTCATTCGGGACTCAGTAAATTTGGATGTTTTCACAGTTGAATATTCAAATCAGGTTAAAAAGAGATATAGAACAGACTCTATGGTCAATACATTAAAATATTTTTGGGAAACTGAAGATTTTAGCAAAACATTAAAATTAATTAGTGATTTAGTTGATTATTATGAATTTGAATATTATGGTGATGAAAATGAAGTTAGCGAAGCTAAAATAATTTTAAATAGATATTATAATCCTGTTAAAATTAAGAATGATTTTTCAGATGAAAAAAGAATAACTGATTTAATTAATGAGATTAATTATATAATTGATGAACGACAACCAATTTTTGCGTTAGTGGAATTGCATACATTAACACATAATATATTTAGACGACTTTGTGATTCTCATAATATTTCCTACACTAAAACTGATGGAATAGATTCTTTATTTAAAAAATATGCTAAATTTTTAAATCAGAATAATTATGTGGAATCACAAATGTCAAAAACCATTTTTAGAAATACAGGTACATTGTTGTCACAATTCAATGATATTAGAAATAATAAGACCTATGCACATGACAATCCTATTTTAGACCAATTTGAAAGTGAATTCATTTATAAACAGGTTGTGAATATTTTATATTTCATTGACCTTGTTGATGATAATTTTAATATTAAAGAAAGGGTGAAATAGTATGGTTCATACTTATGAAAAAAATTTACTAGAAAGATATTTAAGACCCGTAAAAATCGAGAATAAAGAATACTATTACAGTTTAATATATGAAATTTCAGAATCATTAACCAGTGGAATAATCGTTGATTTTTTTCATTCAAATAAGATTAACATGATTATTACAGAAGCAGGTCAATCATTAGCTAATTCAATAAAGTTATATGAATTAGGTTATTTTGATGATGCTTATTATTCGATGAGATCCTCAATTGAACTAGCAACAATAATGCTGGATGTCGGCGATAACGAATATGAACAGATGATACATAATATGAATCTCTTTTCAACCAAGGAATATCGAAACTTTAGAGCAAGCACCTTAAGATATTTAAAAGATAATGGAATTGAATTTAGAGATGTTTCTAATAAAATGCCAAACTTTGTTAATGAGATTAATGATACCTGTAAAAAATTAAATAAATTTGTTCATAAGACAGGTTTTGATAATTTTTACGGTATTAGAAATAACTATGATGATGATTTTCACAAAAGACAATTGAAAGATTTTGAAGATAATCTAATTTCTTCAATTAGAATTGTAGCCATAATGAGATTGGTTATTGATCCATTCCCTTTGCTTTTGGCAGATGAAGAAATATATTGCAGGAGTCCAAACATTTTAACTTATCCATTTAATGAAAAGTTATTGGAAGTAATAGGGGATAAATCAATTGCAGAATTTAAAAGTACTGATATTTATAAATCCTATGAGGAAGAGTTAATGAAACTTGAAAAAAGAAATAGGGGAGTAAATGCAGTTGTAATGGCAAATTACATTGATTTGGATAATATTGATAATATCTATTTGCAAAAACATTTGCTTGATAGTCATGAACTGAAATATGTGAATATTGCAAGTTGCAGTGATAAGATAATTTTGATTATATCTGATAATGGATTATCAAGATATAATACAAGCTCTAACAATCATAAAATTTTGTGCAACCATACAGATATTAATTTTAGAAATTCCTCTGAAAAATTTAATATTAAATATGATTCCATTTTTGTTTCGATTTTAAAGCATAGCAAAGATGAAATATCTGAATTTAATGGCATGATTAATTATATTTATATTTTTCATTTAAAGATATTCGATGAACTAGAAATTAATAAGTTGAATTCATTAAAACTATAATGAAATTATTTATATTATTACTATTTATTATAATATCTTCTTCAAAGATTTGTAATGCAGTAATTAATGCAAAATCATGAATCCATACTCTTTATCAACAGAATATAAATAAAAATCTAATGCATTACAATATCTATTAATATCACGAATATTTTTAAAAAAAGTACCCTCCAGATCAAAAATTTTGAAAAATAAAACCCAACATCAATATTCATATGATTTGCTAATACATGATAAAATTTTAATTTATTTAAATAGTTATACAATTCAACAATAGTGATTGATACAAAAGAGTTTTATTTTTACATTTATACTTCTGAATAGTACAGATTTTTTTATTAATTTTTAAAAAATTAATTTTATTTCAATATTTCAATTTTTAACATTTTATTTTGAGTTATAAGATGAATAATTAGATTTTCATGTTAAAAATGAATTTTGCCTACTTTTTAAAGTTTAATCAAATTCTTATTAATAGATTCACATCCAAAACGTGAAAGATTATCAACTTGGTGAAATTCAGAAAACTCAGGTACAAAATTGAAAAATTTAAATTGTTTTGACCTAATATATCCATATGGAGCTTTTGTTTTAATATTAGACTATTAATATATTATTTCCACTTAATATGTTAATTTCACTACTTTTAAATTAAAAATAAATAAAAAATTGAGCGAAAAAATTCGTGACTCAAAAACTTGTGAAAATTCAAATTCCACAAATTTTTGAAAGAGACTTTTATATTCTAAAACTCCAAAAGATGAAAAAATAAAGTTGCAATTGATAAATAATGGAAATATAAAAAATTGGTTAAGCGTCATGATTAACTTTTGAATAGAGTAGTATTAATAGACAGATTCAAACTCAAAGAGGTATGATTTAACATTTACAAGGTAATTAACGTGTTAAGAAAGGTTTGTAATTTTTTTTAAATATTACTTCTCAATTGCTCTTTCAATTAATTTAAATAATAGTGTTAACTTAAATTTTTATATAATTATTTCGAGAAGATATTATGGTAAAAAATATGAATTTATCAAGTGGGATAATTGATAATTTGTTAAATGAATTTTCGATTCATGAAATTGAAAGTGCAGTTATCCAATTATTTTTAGATGATAATAATGTTTCTTTTTCAAAAAATTTACTTATTAAAGAATTTATGGAGAATAATAAAAATATTGATGATATTAAAGTTGTAATTAAGAATTATTGTTCAAATTTTGATTTAAAAGCTGTTGAGAGAATTTTTGAATTATTGATACCTAAAGAGGATAGGGAAACCAATGGTGCATTTTATACTCCAAATATTATTATTAAATATATTGTGGATAATTGTATTACTGGTGATGAAACAGTTTGTGATCCTTCATGTGGTAGTGGGGGATTTTTATTAGAAGCTACAAAAAGAATTCAACATTTAACGAATAAATCTGTTATACAAATTTTAGAAAATAATATTTTTGGTTGTGATATTTTAGATTATGCGGTTAAACGGACTAAGATTTTGTTAACATTGTATGCTTTATATAATTCTGAAGATACTAATCAAATAGAATTTAATATTATTAATGAAAATAGTTTATTATGTGACTGGAACAGTATATTTCCGAATATTTTAGGTCAAAAAGGTATTTTTGCTACAAAAAAAGATTTAATTAAAGGTTTTGATGTAATTATAGGTAATCCTCCCTATTTAAGAATTCAAGATTTAGATTTAGAAACAAAACATAATCTAATTAAAAAATGGAGTAATATTAATAAAGGAAATTTTAATATATATTTTACCTTTTTTTATTTAGGGTATCAGTTACTGAAACCTAAGGGTAAATTAGGTTATATCACTCCAAATAATTTTTTTACTTCATTATCTGGAAGGAAACTAAGGGAATGGATGGTTAATAAACTTGAAATTATTATGGATTTTAAACATTTAAAAATATTTCAGGATGTTTCTACATATACTTGTATAGTAATCCTATCAAAAATAGAAAAATCTTATTTTAAATATAAACCAATTGAAAAAAGTATTGATTTAAATTTGAATAATGAAAATCTTTCAATTATTTATGTTAAGGATTTAAACAATAAAAAATGGAGGCTATTGGAGTCTCAGGATCAGGAAAATATTAAAAAAATTGAAAATTGTGGTGAAAAATTAGGTGATTTAACTAATATTAAGGCAGGCATTGCAACATTAAAAGATAAACTATATTTTATAGATGGAGATTGTGAAGATGGTGAATTTTATTATAAAATGTTTAATAATATTTCATATCCTATTGAAAAGGAAATAACTCGCAGTATTATTAAGATTTCCACTGTAAAAAATGAAAATGATATAAAAAATAATACATTAAGAATAATTTTTCCATATTACTCTCATCCTAAAGTTCAAATTATTCCTGAAGAGATTTTGATTAAGAAATATCCAAAATGCTATGAATATTTATATGCTATAAAAAATGAACTTTCTAAAAGGGATAAAGGAAAGAAAAAATATGAATCCTGGTATGCATATGGTAGAAAACAAGGTGTTGATACATATGGTTTGAAATTATTAACTCCTACTTTTAGTAAGAAACCTCGTTTTTTATTGGATTCAGATGAGTCTTCTTTGTTTTGCAATGGTTATGCTATTTTTGAAAAAAATGGTGTTGATTTAAGAATTATCCAAAAAATTTTAAATTCAATTGTTATGGATTATTATATTAATAAAACAAGTGTGAATATTGAAGGAGGTTTTCCTTGTTTCCAAAAAAATTTCATAGAATTATTTTCAATTCCAAATTTAGATGATAATGATAGAAATTTTTTATTAAAAGAAAAAAGTAATGAAAAAATTGATGAATTTCTAATTAAGTTATATGATTTAGATATTAAACCTCTTATTAATTTTCAGAGGCGATAAACTACCATGTCGTTTTTCATAACAAGTTAATAAATCTGAAACTAAATTGCTAGTATTTAATTCTTTTAAATTAATATTTTCTAGTTTTTCTTCGTCAATTAAACCAGTGTTTAATAAATCTTTATTATTTTTTATTTCTTTTGGTTTTTCATCTCTAAAATCAACAATCAATAATGCAACACGTTCATATTTCCAATAATCTTCGTTTTTATCTTTTCGATTATTTATTTCAGAAAATGAAGGTAAATATTTTTCTAGGGGTAATTGTTCTTTCCATCCAATTTCTTTATTTTTTATTTTTATAGGATCATATGCAAATAAAGGAACCATATATAATTCGCCCATAACTAACTCAGGACATCTTAAATGAAGATTTAATGCTTCAGCAAATGTTCTTTCAAATAATGTATCAAAATTTTTTGCTAAACTACTTAATTGACTTCTAATATTTATAGATAAACTGACACTCATTGTGTGTTTTCCAATCTTGTCAGATTTACCTTTTAAAACCCCTCGCTCAATAATTTCAGAATAAGGATGTGAACCTAATACTGTTACATCTTGATCTTTTGTTTTTAAAAAACCAGACATTTTCACTTCTGGTTTTGATGAATTTAATGGAGGGTAAATATTTTCTTTGGGTATTCCTTCTAAAATCAGTTTATTCTTAACATATTCATGAATATAATTGATTAATTGTTGGGATCTAATTAAAGAGTGTACAGATTCTTCACCACCTTTTAAAATAGCGTTTTCATAATCATTTTTTATATTTAATAATACTTCTTCTAATAATTTATCCGTAGTCATTATTTTACCCTACTTATTACATTTATTATATATATTTCTGTTGATTATTTAAAATTATGGGTTAATTGTGTAATAAAATAGTTAGTATATTGTTTGAAAAAACCAAGAGTTGTATTAACACTATTGTTTAAGATTCCAGTTTTTTCTGAGAAATGTTTTAAATATCAAATGATGCTTTTTTTAGTAGTTTATATAAATTAAATTAATTTTTTCATTATTCATATAAATTCACCTTTCGGTCTTGCTTTTATTCCAAATTTTTTATACATTGCTCTTGTTGTTTTATTAGACTCGATTGCTAGGTATTTTTCCGGATTATCTCCGTGAGTTGGCAGCACTGCCTTTTCAAGCCAGTATTTTTTCAATTCATGAGGTCTTTTATTGAAGTTCCAGAAGGATTCGGCTATTTTTAAATCAGTGTTTTCTTCAATGTGTTTTAGTGAATCATATGATGTGCAATATGGGCTTGCTGTGATTAGGATAATGTAGTTGTCCTTGATTAGTTCAATCAGTTGGTGCTCATATTGTCTTTTGTTGATCTTTTCAGGCAGTTTCTCATATCTGATAGGCCAGGAATTGGAGATTAATGTGTAATTTAAATCCATAAGGATTATTTTATCTTTTGGGATTGGCAGTTTTTCTGTTAATATCTTGTCTTTGGAATCGTTTTCAATCAGTTTGACCACAATTTAAGCAATACTCTTCTTTGTCTTCGTTTTTTGTTTCACAAGTGGGACATATTTGAAAACTCATTTTTATTCCTTCTTTTGATTGTACATCTGTTTTAATATCTTCATGAAAAATCTCTCATGTTATTTGTATTCAGTAGATGAATTAGACAAATTTTAATTTGATTTCTAATAGCTACTTTTTAAAAATTCCATTATTTACATCTTTGAAAATAATCTTAAGTGTAATAATCAAGCTTTTTTAGGTAGTTGTTGAATGGATTTAGATATGGAATAAATATGGCCGGGTTCTCGAAAATATGGGCATTTAAAATAGTAAATGCAATGTTCAAATGAATAGGTTCATATTATTAGATATCATAAAAAATACTATGTTTAAATTAAATAAGGGATGTAATCCCTTTTAAATTAATCATTCTTTATGTTGATTATTTGTAGTCTTATGATTTCATAATATTGTGATGTTAATTTTATAAAAACCATAAAAACTATTGAGAAATTTTGGGATGGTTTTTTTAAATAGCTTTTAGAATCCTTTAAATCAAAAAAAGAATGGTTATTATCACTTTTCAAGATTACGATTTTTTAAAAAACCATATTTTTTCAGAGTATGTGGGAGGACTTGTCAAAGTTACCTCCCCCTTACCCCTGAAACTTCAGTTTTTTTACAAAAACCACATCACCAAAACTTATGTAAAATCCTTCAATTAATCTAAAAATAATTATAAACGATTTTTTAAAAAAACTTTACAAAAGTTTTTTAAAGTTTACATAGTTTTTATGGTTTTTTTACCAAAGTCAAATCTATCAAAATTAAACCTTGGCATCATCACATTTCTTCAATCATCTCCATGATGCCCCGGACTGTTTTCTTCAAATCATATATCTCCTCAATTTCATTCCTCATTTTATTCATTTCTGTTTTTAAGGATTGATTTTCTTTTTCCATTTGCATAAACTCCGGGGATTTGATAGATATCTTTTCAATCTCTTTGCCTATTGTAACCGCAGGCAGATGTTGAATATAATCATACTTCAAATCTTCAGGATTGATTAGAAAATATGCCTGATCTGTTTTGTTTTTGGCCTTGCCCTGCAGGTCATTAACCTTGTCCAAACTCATGCCGTCATTGTATAAGGCTGATGCATGGAATTTCCTAAGCATGTGGCTTCTGAAGCGATTGTATTTTTCTACTTTTCCAAGACCCAAATAATCATTGATTTTTTGAAAATTATTTATTAAATATTGTGGATGTGTCTTAAATAATGTACTTTCATTGGTTAATGGGTCTGTGCGTGTTAAAAGGTAAGTGTTAATCGCTTTTACAGCTTCGGGACTGCAATATGTTGTATAATATTTGTTTGTTTTAATTCTTTTAATGTTGAAAGTAGGAACGACATTGTCGTTTTTATTGGTAATGCCAATTATTTCATAGATGTTCCTGCATTTTTGAGGCACATATTCAGATAGTGCATTGATATATTCTAGAATTGTCAAATTTAAAGTTTCAGCTCTTCCGCAACCGCTGGAGCAAATAAACAATATTATTGCTTTCATAAATGGTGATGCGATGCTTACAGCTTCCCTTATGATTTCCTTATCTGGCAAATCCTTAAAATAAATCGGTTGTGCTTTTTGCATTGACTTTTCATTTATCATAGGCAATTTCTGTATTTCAATATCATAGAATCTGTAAAATTTATTTATGGCAATCATGTGTTTTTTGACTGTGTTTAAAGCATATTTTTGTAGAAGGTGGTGTCTGTATTCTGTTAGTTTTGCTTTTACACGGCGACGTTTCCATTTGATATTGTTGTTTTCATCTTCTTCTGCTTCAGCTAATAGTTCATGCAGATTCTGATTAAAATAGGAAGCATAGTTGGTCAATGCTAGTCTATATATTCGTTGTGTTTCCTCCGAGTGGTTACAACTTATGGCTAGGTTTTTCAACAGTTCGTTATTATTCATAGTTAACACCTTTATAGTTTTTCTATAAAAAATGTTAACAGAGAGAGCATTTGAGAAGTATTTTTCATCTAAGTAAAACATCTTTTACCAAGGATTAACATATTCCCAAATTTCTTTAAAATTAGTTTCAACGCCCAGTTTTGTATATTCTCTAACCAGGGTGTTCATGTCTCGTTCAAGAAGTTCTTTTGAAATTGGGTTATCCAACACGACAGATTGTGAAACATCAATGATTACCGGTTCTTCGTTTAAATTTAAGATATTGTAGTTGGACAAGTCTCCATGAACTAATTTTGCTTCACGAACGAATAATTTGAGCTGTACCAATAATTTGTTAAAGAATTCATCCGGATTTTTTGGTGGCTGGTTTTTGACCGGCTGTGCGGGGTTGCCGTTTTCATCTCCAATAAATTCAATAATCAAAACATTGTTGGCACTTGTAAACGGTTTTGGCACATTTACTCCTGCATCATACAATCTTGTTAAGTTTTTAAATTCTTTTGTAACCCAGGAATAAATTATTTTCCTTTTATTTTTGGTTTTGATGTTAAATCTCGGATCTCCTTTAAGGTAATAGTCCATTTTTTTAAAATCAGAAGTGGCTATTCTGTAAATTTTAACGGCCACAAAACTTTCATCGTCTCTAATGCCTGTAAGTACATTTGCTTCTTTACCTGTACTTATGGCTCCGTTTAAAACGTCAATGAATCCCTGATTTGCTAATTTGTATAATGTTTCTAATGTTATTTTGTCAAAAATTTCATTTCCTACTTTTCTCTCGGAACTGTCTTTTTTCCTTTTTCGGGAATGCAATTTTTCATGAGCTGCATCTGCTTTAGCAATCTTGGAATCCATCTATATCAATAAAAATAAGTAAATAAAGCTACATTTTTAAGTAGCCTTTTCTTTCAAGCCAGTTTGATTCGGTTTTGGTGTATCTCCAAATTACATCGGCTTTTTCATCGGATTGGAAATCCCATGGTTTTACAAGAATCACGTCTCCTTCGCGAATCCAAATACGTTTTTTCATTTTTCCAGGGATTCTGGTCATTCTTATATTTCCATCAGCACAACGGACTTTTAATTTACCGTGGCCCATGATTTGTTCAACTACTCCAGGTATTTCACCTTTTTTAGGGGTTCTTACTCTCCTATACTCTTGTTGTTGATTTTGATTAGGTTTTGACAAATACTCTCCTCCAAAATATAATAGCTTTCACATAAGATTAAATTATTTATATATTTATGAATATATTATTATATTAAGTTATTGGATTCTATATAAAGGGATATCTATGGGAACAGAATTTTTAAAAATTAAAGAATGTGATGAAGCTATTGATATTATTCAAGAGTTATTTGATAAAAATTTGTCTGCTGAAAGTGAAGAGATTGCAGTAACCGAATCCTATGGAAGGATTCTTTTTGAGGACGTTTATTCCAGAATGGATTTCCCGCCTTTTGATAAAGCATTAAAAGACGGCTTTGCTATTCTTGCTGAAGACAGTTTTGGAGCTTCAGAAGAGTCTCCCAATACCTTGGAGGTAATAGACTTTTTGGAGGCAGGATCTACAACCGACAAAAAAGTTGAGAAAGGCAAGTGCATTGAAATCAGTACTGGTGCAGCAATGCCTGAAGGTGGCGAAGCTGTTGTAATGGTTGAATATGCTGAAAAATTTGATGATAAAGTTAATTTGCTTACAACTGCCACTCCTTCACAGGATGTTGCAAAAAAAGGTTCAGATATTGAAGAAGGCAAACTTATTCTTAAAAAAGGTGACTTTTTAAATCCGGGTAAAATTGGTGTTTTGCTCTCACAGGGTTTTGAAACAATAGAAGTTTACAAAAAACCAACTGTTGGTATAGTCTCATCAGGAAATGAAATCACTCTTCAGGGCGAAGATTTGGAATATGGAAAAATCTATGATGTAAATGGGGGAATGATTAAAAACGATGCAATTTCCTGTGGTGCAGATGCGAAATTCTTGGGTGTAATGAGAGATGACTACGGCGAAGTTAAGCAAAAAATTACAGAATCCCTAAAAGAGGTTGATGTGCTTTTCTGCTCAGGAGGTACTTCAGCAGGTCTTGGAGATGTTTTAAAGCATGTTCTCGATGAATTGGGTGAAGTTTATATTCATGGAATATCTGTTCAGCCAGGTAAACCAACAATTGTTGGCGTCATAGACGGTAAGATTGTTATAGGTCTTCCGGGCAATCCTGTATCTGCTTTAATGATATTCAATGCATTTGTTGCAGAGCCTTTAACAAGACTTGCTGGAATTGACAGGGACTTTGAGTTAAAAACCACTAAGGGTGTAATGACTCGCAGAATCCACTCTCAAGTCGGAAGGATGCAATATCAGTTAGTTAAAGTCGATGGAGAGGAAGTTCATCCGATTTTTAAAGATTCAGGTGCAATATTCTCCCTTTCAACTGCTGACGGTTATGTAAAGATTCCGAAGTTAGTTGAAATATTGGATGAAGGCGAGCAAGTAGAAGTCTTTTTATTCAATTAAGATTATAAATTATTTAAGGTGTAACTATGGATTATGAGGTTAAAGTAATTCCCGAACAAAAATTGGGAGTAATTAATTGTAAGACCCCAATCGAAGATTTAGGAGTATTTCTTTCTATATTGATGGGATGGGTTGATGCTGAAGAAATCGAAACTGAAGGCGAACCTTTCATTGTTTATTTCTCACCAAGACATGAAGTTGATGATGGTGATGTGGTCTATGATGTAAGCATTGCCATTAAAGGAGATGCAGATGAAACTGACAGGATTCGTGTCGTTGACATGATAGAAAATAAAGTTTTGGCAGCCAAACACTTTGGGCCAACTGACAATATTTTAGATACCTATGCAGAGTTAGTTGAAATAGCACAAAAAAATAATTATCACATCATAGGATCTCCTAAAGAGGTTTTAATAAAAAGTTTCCACAACTGTGATAATGAAAAGGACTATATAACTGAAATTCAATTGCCTATTATTGAAATGTAGGTGTAAAAATGTCTAAAAAAGATGAAATTGACTTCGATAAAGAAATCGAAAAAATTGCACGTAAATCTAATATTAACATTAGACAAACAGAATTTTCTTTTGAAAAGCAATTAAAAAAATTGGATAAAGAAATTGATAATGCAATGAATGAAAAATTAAAGGAATTTGATAAAAATAAAGAGTTAACAGAGGATTATTTATTAATTGATTATTCTCATGATTCAATAGACAGATATAGAGAAAAATTAAAAAAGATTTAATTTTTCTTTCTTAATTTTGTCCTACGACTCTTAAATCATGCACTAATAATTTTGGTATGATAAAGGAACCGTACTGTTTTATTTCGGTGTTCAAACCTTCTACTTTTTTCATAATTTCAAAGATATTTCCTGAAATCATTGCTTTGTTTATAGGGTCGGTTAATTCCCCATTTTCTATTTTAAATGCGTTGCTTGCTTCTACTGAAAAGTCTCCGGAAATCGGATTTGCAGTATGAGCTCCTAAAACGCTTGTTGTTAAAACACCTTTTTTAATTTCTTCCAAATCTTTCATTTCACTGAATTTGAATTCCAGATTTGTTGGTGAAATCATCGGTGTTGATAAATATGAACCTCTGTATCCATTTGAGGTTGTTTTGACATTTTCTTTATTTGCAGTATAAATGTCATAGATAAATGAGTTTAAAACACCATCTTTAATCAAATCAGTTTTTTGGCTAACGCTTCCCTCTCCATCGCATTTTGAGCTGACCATTCCTTTTTCTAAAAGGGGATTGTCAATAATTGAAAGAGTTGGATTTGCAATTTCGGTTCCTATTTTACCTTTAAGTATGGATCTTCCTCTCATCACGTTTTCACCGTTGAATGCAGACATGAATGTTTGAAGAAGACCTGTTGCAGCATAATAATCTAAAACTACACTATAATCATTTGTTTCAATTGGTTTTGTGTCAAGTGAGCTTTTAGCTAAATTACAGACGTCATTAGCTAGTTTTTCACCGTCCAAATCAAAAAATCTTGAGGATTGTGAATTGTATGCTGTTGCGATTTTCCCGTCTTTCTGGATAGTTACGGATAGTCCAATTCCAAAGCCGGTTCCTTCATCTTCTATGGAAACTCCGTTTGAATTAATGATTAATGATCTGCCTTCGCTTGCAGAAAAACCAGAACCGGTTATTTCACATCCGCTGTCACTGGCTATTGATATTACATTTTTCAAAAAGTCTACTGATTCATCAAGATCCAGGTCATTGAATTTTTTATCATACACTTTTTTAACGTCAACTACTTTTTCAACTTCTGAAAAAGCATAGTTTTCATCCTGTTTGTTCAATTTTGCATTTTCAATGGCCTGTGTTCCGGTTTCGGTTATTTTATCAAGGTTTGAAGTAAATGCAAAACCAATTTTATTATCTTTAATGACTCTTATTCCAATTCCTTGCTCGATTTCTTCTTTTGCAAAGTTCAGTTCGTCCTGTTTGGAGTCCAATTCGATTAGTCTGGATTCGTCAATATAAATTTCGTATGCATCACATTTGTTTTCAACAGCTTTCTGTGCCTTTTCAGCTAATTCATAAATCATGTTATCACTACAATGCAAATTTTTCAATGGCTTCAGCTACACCATCTCCGAAGTTTTTTTCACAGGTGTATGTGCTTATTTCTTTTAATTTTTCTTCAGCATTTCCAACAGCGATTTTATAACCTGTCTGTTTGAGGAAATCTTCATCATTTTGGCTATCGCCGATTGCCATAACGTTTTCCATATTTATTCCATTTCTCTCACATAGGTATTTAAGTGAGGTTCCCTTATTTACTCTTTTATCGGTTATATGGAGTGCAAAACCACTATCATAAATTTCAAGTTCATCTAAATATTTAAAATCTTTCAATGCTTCTTCTAACTCATCAAGAGCAATTGTTTTGTAAAATACAGTTTCAGTTAATCGGTACATGTTGTCGTGTGAGGCGTGCTGGTCGAATTTTTCACCTAATTTTTCCTTTAGATGATTTTCTGCAGAACTAACAAAGTCTCTGTCTACCATTGTTTCAACTGCATTGTCATTTTCGCCTTCTTTAAAAACCACTCCACCATTTTCCGCAACAAGACCTCCACTGCATCCGATAAGAACTTCTGCTGCATATGCATAGTTAACAACATTTCCTGTAACAATTATTGTTGGTATTCCTTTTGATTCCGCTTTGCGTAATGCTTCAATTGCTGAAATGCAAATTTGCCTTTTATCGTCAGTTATTGTTCCGTCGATATCTACTGCTATTGCTTCTATTGTCATATTATCCTCGAGAATATCTGTGTGCGATGTTGCAGGTTCCTTCTTTACTTACCATACATGCGCCGATTGGGTGAAGCGGATTGCATGTTTTTCTAAATAACTTACAATCTTCGGGCCTTGCGAGTCCTCTTAAAATAGGTCCGCATATGCATCCTTTAGGTGCTTCATTAACGTCTTTTACTTCAATATCATATTTTTCACGTGCATTAAATTCGGCAAATTCATCTTTGATTTCTAAAATTGAATTTGGAATCTTTGGAAATCCTCTCCATTCTCTTGATGTTACATCGAATACCTGTTCCATCATTTCTTGGGCAATAACATTTCCTTCTTCTTTTACTGCTCTTGCATATTCATTGTCGATTTTCGGTGTTTCGTTGTGGATTTGTCTTAAAATCATATAAACTGACATTAAGATGTCTAATGGATTAAATCCTGCTACTGCTTGAGGTATTCCAAAGTCAGTTGAGAAATATTCGAAAGGTTTTGTTCCAATAATTGTACAGACGTGTCCCGGTTGGATTAATGCATTTAAACTGGTTTGGCCGGAATTAATTAAAAAATCAATTGCCGGAGGTATTAATCTGTGGCATGATAAAACTGAGAAGTTTTCAGGTGGTGTGGATAATAATTCCGCAGCAGTTGTCGGTGCTGTTGTTTCAAATCCTGCTGATATAAACACCACGTCATTGTCTTCTTTTTCAGCAATTTCAATAGCTCTGTTAATTCCATAAACTACTCTAACGTCACCGCCTTCAGCTTTGGCATCTGCAAGGGATCTTTCAGAACCAGGTACTCTTAACATGTCTCCAAAAGTGGTGATTGTAACTCCTTTGTCAATAAGTTCCAGAGCTTCATCAATTTCACGTGAAGGT
Organism: Methanobrevibacter sp.; assembly: GCF_017427765.1. Taxonomy (GTDB): domain Archaea; phylum Methanobacteriota; class Methanobacteria; order Methanobacteriales; family Methanobacteriaceae; genus Methanocatella. Next base: position 65,855 of record NZ_JAFRSC010000022.1, read on the forward strand.
ACAACACAAACAGGACATCCTGGACCTGCAATAATTTCCACATCGTCAGGAAGGAGGCTTCTAATCCCATTTTCCATTATGGTGTGTTCGTGGGAGCCACAGACGTGCATAATCTTAACAGGGGTGGCTAATTTATTTATTCTATCTATTAATTCTTTTGACATATTTTTCATACTAACACCGAAGATTTAATATTATACATTGATTATATTTATTATTAGATGTATTATATTTTATTATAATTTAAGGGATAAATATGTTTAACAATAATCTAATTCTTGTGGTTATTCCGGCTAGAGGTGGCTCAAAAGGCATTCCACGTAAAAATTTAAGACTGCTTAATAATAAACCTCTTATTTCATACTCAATTGAGGCAGCTAAAGCGTCTCAGTATGTTGATGATGTTGTTGTAACCACTGACGATTCACAAATTGCGCTAATTGCCGAGAAATTCGGAGCAAGTGTTGTTAGGAGGTCAGATGAATTGGCAACTGATGAGGTTTCACTTGACCCTGTAATCCATGACGCCATGATTCAAAAAGAAAAACAGGCCTTTGACGAATATGATATAATTATTACTCTTCAACCAACATCTCCTTTAATTAAAACGGAAACCTTGGATAATGCTATCGAAAAATTTGAAGATTTCAGTTTGGATAGTGTAATTTCTGTTGTTGATGACAGACATTTAAGCTGGGGATATGATGAAGACAACAGAAGATATTTCCCAAATTATATTGAACGTGTGGATACGGATTTGCTTCCAAAATCATTTAGGGAAACTGGTGCAATTTTAGCCACTCGAAGACAGTTTGTTCATGAAGATTCCCGTTTAGGGACCAATATTGACATAGTTGAAGTTTCCCGTGAAGAGCGAGTTAATATTCAAACTTATGAGGATTGGTGGATTGCAGAAAATTACTTGCAAAAGAAAAGAACTGCAATTGTTGTGAACGCCTCTGAGGAAATAGGTGTCAGTCATATTAATAGATGTTTATCCTTAGCTTCCAAATTGGTGTTTCATGAGGTATTGTTTTTAATTGATGAACATTATCAGTTGGGTATTGATATTGTTGATAGAAACAATTTTTCCTATAAAACCTATGATGACAAAAATGATTTGTTAAATTTTTTAAAGCAGTATAGTCCTCAAATTGTAATTAATGATATTTTAGATACTTCTGTAGAATATATTTCAGCCTTAAAGGAAGAGGGTTATTTTGTTGTTAATTTTGAAGATTTGGGTGTAGGCAGTGACCTTGCAGATGTCGTATTTGATGATTTATACGAACATGAACTGGGTGCACGTAATGTGTTTACAGGCCATAAATATTTCGTTTTAAAAGATGAATTCTATTATCAGCCGCCTAAAATAATTACTAATGCAGTCAACAGGGTTTTAATAGCATTTGGACAATTTGATTCCAATAATGTAACTGAAAAAATAATTGATTCCATTTTGGCTACAAATTATGAGGGAAGAATTGATGTTATTTTAGGCCTTGACTATGAAGGTTTAGATGATCTTATTTCAAAATACGAATCAAATCCTTTAATTCAAATCTATAGAAATGTCCCAAATGTTAGTGAATTCATATTTAAAGCGGATGTTATCTTCACTTCTCCTAACAAATCCATGTATGAGATTTGTTCAATTGGAGTTCCTACAATATGTCTATGTCAGGATGACAGGGATGTATCACATGTTTTTGCAAATAACAACAATGGTTTTATTAACATGGGGCGTGTGGAAGATTTATCCAAGCAGGACATTGTTGACCAATTTGTCAATATTGTAAATGATTTTGATTTGAGAATGGAAATGCATAAAAAAATGCTATCTATTGATTTAAAAAATGGTTTTGAAAATATTTTGGCAGTTATTGAAGAAGAATATCGTAAATTTGAATTCAATAAGAATCATTAATATTATTTTTAAAAATTAAAAAAAGAAAATTAAATTTCTGAAGAACAATCTGCAGAATAGTTGTTGATTAAAACAGCACATTTGTCGATTGTTTCAGAATCTAATTTAATAGTACTGGTTTGGATTTTATTTAATAATTCTTCTATGAATAAGTCTTCATCGGTTAAAGGCATATTAATTACAACAACTTCATTGTTGATAAACCCTACTAGCGGTTCGACAAAGCAATTTTTGATGTTGTTTTCATTTAAGAAGTTAATTAAATCTTCACCCAAACTTAAAGATTTTTGTTTGATTTTATTGTCTTGAGAGAATTTAGCTTGTTTTGTTGTGTATCTAAATCTTCTCATATTTCCATTGGTTGGAATTTCTTCAATTTTATCTTCATCAGATTCACTAGATCCTATTAAATTTAAATTTTCATTTTCAGATTCTAATCTAAGTTTTGGATTGTATTTCTGTGAGATAAGTGCATAAATTCCGGTTGGACCTACTACCAGGTGATTTATACTAGAGTTTGATGTTGGGGTTTTTACATTGTAGAATACATAGAATTCTTCAGGTAAACTTAACAAGTGTTCTCTGATGATTCTTGTTCTTATTTCAGTTTCTTTCACATCTCTAGTTTTATAAATTCCATAACATAAGATAATTACTCCAATGAACAAAGCAATTATTCCAATACCGCTGTTTATTAATAAGATTTCAATGATGCTTAAAATAAATATTACAGCACCTACAATGAGGATTGTAGTGTTAGTATCCATATTTTTGATATCGAAATCATCATATCCAGTACTTAAAAGTGAACCGGTACTTGAATCTCCAATTCCTGGTTCAGGCTCTGGAATTGCAAGTCTATCAATAAAACCACCTATAGATCTCTCAGAAGGTTTTTCAGCAGTATTTGGATAATATTCATTCATGCTTTTGAAAAATTCATTTTTAAGGAAGTTTTTCAAAATATTGTAATCATTAGTTTTTGGAAGAGCAAATTCTTTTCCAAATTTAGTTAAAACAGATTCAGGAATTGTGGTTCTTGCAGTTTTTGAACCTAATTCTTCTTCCTCTTTAATTTCTTGCTCTTTTTTTTCGGCATCTGCTATTTTTAGCATATTCTCTTCGGAGAAGAAATTTTCTAATCTGTTAGTAATTGATTTTAAGGAGAGTGTATTATCTTCTGTTTGTTCTTCTTCTACAGGGAGTTCCTGGGATTTATTTTCTTGTCTGATGGTTTTAATTTCTTTTTTTCTTTCTTCAACATATTTATCTAACTCTTCATTGAGCTGTTCATCTAAATATCTTAAAGATCCTCCACAACTATCACATTCATAGTCAAGTATGCTATCGCTGCTTCTTATTTTAAATTTTAATCCACAGTCTTCACATTGTACAATCTGTGAGTTATCATACTTGAATGAATCTATAAATGAGGAACGAGAAGAACTTTTATCATCAGAATATTCTTCTAAATATTCTAGGTCTCCTGCGCATGAAGAACACTCAAATGTTGATATATCGTCATCATCATCGAGTTGGTATTTTGCACCACAGTTCTTACAGCATACAACTTTCATATTATCCTCTTTAAATTACTTATGTTATTACTTTTTTATTTTGATTATTATATATCTTTCTAAAAATAATGATTTTTAATTTTAAGATATAATTTTTTAAATTTTAAAAAGGGATGGAGATTCATTTAATTTAAAGAATAGTCTTTTTTAATCTAAATTTGAAAAATTAGATGTATCTAATAACTTGTTTTTTGATATAAATATAGATTATCAAATTGTTTAATTTCACTATAATTCTTTAGTTGGGGCTGTTTTGCATTTGAAATATAGTAGGTAAGATTGCTTTCATCGATGGTTTCATGGCTGCCTGAAGGTATTCCGATTACATTGTCTCCAATCCACCATCTGTAAGGTCGTATATTATATGTTCCAATAGGGATATCCTGATAATCGGGGTTATTGTCTATGATATAATTTGAAATCTCTTCGGTAACCTGATACTGTGTTGTAGGCTCGAATGTTTCGGTAAATGCAAATCCCTGAACTGCAAATAAAACAATTAAAACTATTGGGATGATATTTCTGTTGATTCGGATTTTGCTGTTGATAATATCAATAGCTTTTATTGTAAAGTAAATCATTGCTGGAAATATTGGGATAATGTATCTGTTTACTCGGATATTGAGATATGTAAAAAAGATAATATTTGAAATTATCCAAACAAACATTGCTATGCCTGTTTCATTGTCTGAATCTTTGCCCAGCAGATATAATCCAACACTAACAAGGAAGATTGTAACTAATGAAGTTATTCTTGTAAAGATTAAAGCGGATATCAAAAACAATGCTATTGGTATAGCATGCTTTTTTTCTAGTTTTGGTTTGGTGTCCTTTAGCCAAAGCAATGCGCCAATTATCAGTATTAAAATAACTGTCCATGAAAGCACGGTCGGATTTTGAAGGACAGGATTTCCGTCAAATACTGTATGGGAATTTGAGATAAAATTAGGCAGATTTGTTAAATAATAACTGTAATCCGGATTAAATGCAGGGTCGGTTGAAGATCCTGTTTGTCCGGAAGCCCGATCAAGCATCTGTCCGCCTCCGAACTGACCGTGACCCATAACAAAAACTGTTGCAAAAATAATGATTCCAACTACCATTGAGATTGTTATTGCTTTGAAAACATGTTTTTTATCTTCTTTTTTTATTTTAAGGCCGTTTTCATATATGTAAATAATTAATAATGCAGGGATTGTTAAAACAACAGTATACCTTGTAAATACGCTTAAAACAAAGAATAATCCTGCTAATGTGTAAAATTTAGGGTTCTTTTTAATAGCTATTATGCTGAATAACACTAACCAGATTGTCAGAGCAACTGCTGGGATATCTAAAGTTCCATTTGCAAGCCATGTTAAGTTTAAAGTGAGTGTTGAAAAGATTATTGAACCGGCTATGCTTAAAGTATTATCATAAAACTGTTTGAGAAGTAGATATAAACCAATATTGCCGAATATTGCGAAAAGTCCGGTAACAATAAATATTGCCAGTTTATCAACCAAACCGCATCTAAACAATAGTGATGTTAAAAAACAGACCACTGGAGACAGATATATGTTTTCTGTTGCATGAATGTTTGTTCCAGTAAAATAAAGTGCGTTTAAAAGATATAGGTATACATCAGAACAGCTTATTCCTAACTGCACATTGAAATTGATGTAATATGTAACCAGAATTGCATTAAATATCAATAAACCTAATAAATAACGCATGTCTTGTTTTTTCAAATTAAAATCTTCAAACATTATGTATTACTCTCTTATTTATAACTATTTAATAATTACTTAGATGGATCCAAATACAAATGCGACAAATGCTATCAGCATTCCTATTTTCAGGAGTTTGGAAGATTTGTGGGCAGTATCTGGGTCTCTTGATTTTAAAATTAATATTGCTGAGTAAATAAATAAAATAACTGCTATAGCTATTACAAACAAATAAAAGATGCCGAAAATGTGGTTGTAATAGAGTAGAGGGCATAATGCACAATCTATTATTATTAATGCCACTGCAATCAATGCGGGGATTTTATCACCGATCAGAATAGGAAGTGTCCTTGCGCCTTCTGATTTGTCCCCTTCGATATCTTCAATATCTTTTATTATCTCACGTGCTGTTGTCATTACGAATGCAAAAAATCCAAGATATATGGATGTGGATATTATTGTTGGATTGTTTATTGTAAATCCTCCGAATACAAATCCAAAACCGGTCATAAATCCGACTGCCAGGTTTCCGATTAATGGTGTTGCTTTTAGTTTATATGCATACAGATAAAGAATCACATCGGATATTAAAACAATTGCAAACGGAATCCAATTATGGGTTATATAACTGATTAAAAATCCGCAGACTGTTCCAAGTAAAAACAATAGATATCCGTAATTTCTCCCGGCTTGTAGTGAAATTCTTCCAGAAGGAATTGGCCGTTCGGGTTTGTTAATCAAATCGATATTGTAATCGAAATAATCATTAATAACGTTTCCTGCGGCAGTTTCAAAAAATACGGTTAACATTGCAAGAATAATTGGAATACTAATTGTTTTATCGATGATTGCTATTAAAATTATAGCTATGGCACCCATCATTGCATTGCCTGGTCTTAATATTTCTATATATGGATTCATCTTATCTCTCTTAATATATGTTTTAGTAGCATTTTTGACACAGTAGTTATGTTAAATAAGGCATACTTTTAAATAACTATAATGTATAACATAATATTAGTATTTTATTTAATAAATTTATTACTTAAATTAATTAATTAGCTGGTGTTATATTTGAATAAAATTAAAATAGCTATTGTCGGAATAGGTAACTGTGCAAGTTCACTTATTCAAGGAATTCATTATTATGATGGTAAAAAGCCAGAAGATGCTATTGGACTTATGCATTGGGAAATTGGCGGATATGAACCTAGTGACATAGAAGTTGTCGCTGCTTTTGATGTTGACGCAAGAAAAGTTGGAAAAACTATTGATGAGGCAATTTTTGCAAAACCAAACTGTACTACTGTATTTCAAGAAGATATCCCAAAATATGACGTAAAAGTCAGTATGGGTCATGTTTTGGACGGTGTTGCTGAGCACATGTCAAATTATGATGATGAGTATACATTTGTCGTAAGTGATGAAGATCCGGTTGATGTTGTTTCAGTTTTAAAGGAAAGCGGTGCTGAAATATTGGTAAATTACTTGCCTGTCGGTTCTGAAGAGGCAGCAAGATATTATGCACAATGTGCTCTTGATGCAGGAATAGCTTATGTTAACTGTATGCCTGTTTTCATTGTAAGTGATGATGAGTGGGATGCTAAATTCAAAGCTAAAGGAATTCCTATTGTTGGAGATGATATTAAAGCACAGATTGGCGCTACTATCACTCACAGAACACTAGCTAGTTTATTCATGGATAGGGGAGTTAAATTAGATAAAACCTATCAAATCAATACTGGTGGTAACACTGATTTTCTAAACATGCTTAATCGTGAAAGGTTGGATTCCAAAAAAGAATCAAAAACTGAAGCGGTTCAGTCTGTTTTAGATGAAAGAATGGCTGACCGTGATATTCACATTGGTCCTAGTGATTACGTTCCATGGCAAAATGACAATAAGTTATGCTTCTTGAGAATGGAAGGCCGTACATTTGGTGACGTTCCGATGAACATTGAGCTCAGATTAAGTGTTGAAGACTCTCCAAACTCAGCAGGCTGTGTTATCGATGCAGTAAGATGCTGTAAAATTGGTTTGGAAAGAGGTATTGGTGGACAATTAACTTCTATTTCTTCTTATACTATGAAACATCCTCCAATACAAGTTACTGATGATGAAGCATATGAAAATGTTGAAAAATTCATTTCCGGTGAATTGGAAAGATAATTTTTCAAATTTTTCTTTTCTTATTTTTTTTAATTTCTTTTTTTTAGTGTATGTTTAAACTATTTTATATTGTTAATTTATATAATACAAAAAACATATATTATAGTTGGATATTTTAAGATTATTTATAATTAAATTTTAAAAGAGGTGTAATTTAATGGCAAAAGTAAGATTTACAGAAACAGCACTTCGTGATGCTCACCAGTCTTTGCTTGCAACTAGGATGAGAACAAGAGACATGATTCCTATTGCTGAAGAGATGGATAATGTCGGATACTTCTCTGTTGAAGCCTGGGGTGGAGCTACTTTTGATACTTGTATAAGATACCTGAACGAAGACCCGTGGGAAAGATTAAGACAATTAAAATCTGAATTCAACAAAACTCCTATTCAAATGCTTTTAAGGGGACAGAATTTGGTTGGTTATAAACATTACCCTGATGATATTGTTACCAAATTCGTTGAAAAATCTTATGAAAATGGTGTTGACATTTTCAGAATTTTTGATGCTTTAAACGATGTAAGGAACATGGAAAAAGCAATTAAAGTAGCTAAAGATCAGGGTGCACATGTTCAGGGTACTATCAGTTATACCATAAGTCCTGTACATACTTTGGAGGGTTTTGTAGAACTTGCAAAAGATCTTGAAGCTCTTGACTGTGATTCAGTAGCTATTAAAGACATGGCTGGTTTAATTACTCCTAAAGCTGCTTATGATTTGGTTTCTGCTTTAAAAGAAGAAACTGATTTGCTTGTAGATTTACACTGTCACTGTACCAGTGGTATGACTCCAATAAGTTATTATGCGGCATGTCAGGCAGGTGTTGATATTTTGGATACTGCAATATCACCGCTTTCATGGGGAACAAGTCAGCCACCGACTGAAAGTATGGTCGCAGCTCTTCAAGGTACCGAGTTTGATACTGGTCTTGATTTAAAATTATTAACTCATATTAAAAAATACTTTGATGATATTAAAGAAAAATATTTGGGTATTCTTGACCCGATTTCTGAAAGTATCGATGCAGACGTATTGTTATACCAAATTCCTGGTGGAATGCTTTCAAACCTCATATCTCAACTTAAGGAACAAAATGCAATCGACAGATATGATGATGTGTTAGAGGAAATGCCTCGTGTTAGAAAAGACATGGGATATCCTCCACTTGTAACTCCAACAAGTCAGATTGTTGGTATTCAATCTGTAATGAATGTTTTAGGTGGCGAAAGATACAAAACTGTATCAAAAGAGGTTAAAGAATATATGAAAGGTATGTACGGTAAGACTCCTGCTCCTGTAAATGAAGAAATATCTAAAAAGATTATCGGTGATGAGGAAGTTATTACTTGCAGACCTGCAGATTTAATTGAACCTGAATTCGAAAAATTCAAATCAGAAGGTAAAGAGCAAGGTTTCATTGAATCTGATGAAGATGTTTTGACTTATGCTTTATATCCTCAAGTTGCTCCAAGATTCCTTAAAGGAGAAGCTGAAGAGGAAGAACTTCTACCTCCTCACTCACTTCCGGATGAGGGAATTGAAATTCCAACAGAATATAACGTTGAAGTCGACGGGGACATTTTCGAAGTTAAAATCATGCCTACCGGATTTATGGACGTTAGCGAAGGCAACCAAAGACCTGTCGGAAACGTTGAAGGTGGAGTAATATCTTCAATGCAGGGAATGATTATTAAACTCAACGTCAATGTTGGAGATACAGTTGAAAAAGGCGATAATATCGGGGTCATTGAAGCTATGAAGATGGAAAACGATATCCAATCTGAATTCGATGGAACAGTTGAAGAAATTTTCGTAGAACCTGGTGATGCTGTAAGTATCGGCGATATTTTAATGGTTATCAAATAGATAACCTTTTAATTTCTTTTTTTTATTAATTTTTTTAGATATTTTGGGTGATTGTATGAAAGATATTTTTGATAAATGTCAATTTGGAAATTTGGAGCTTAATGGTCGTATTGTGAGAACCGGTACATGGGAAACCGAAACCGAAGAAGGGGGCTTTTTAACTCCTGCGATTTATGACAGATATGAAAAAATTGCAAGCAGTGGAACCGGATTGATAGTATCTGAAATTTTTGCACTTGACCATAAGGACAGATTTTTTGAATATTCCTCAAATTTAAATTATAGGGGTTTTATTAAAGATTATCAGATAGTTACAGACATTGCCCACAAATATGATGTGCCTATTTTAGGCCAATTGGCGTTTTTCTATTATGATGATGGAGACAATCAAAAAGTGGAAGCTAATGAAATTACTGAAGAGGGAATCCGTAAATTGCAGGCTGAAGTAATTATGGCTGCTAAAAAGTTCTCATTTGCAGGTTTTGACGGTATCCAGATTAATATGGGAAACAATTTTTATTTGTCCCGTTTCATGAATCCTTACTTCAATCAAAGAACAGATAAATATGGTGGAAACACTGAAAACCGTGTGAGAATTTCTGCCGAGATTATCAAGGTCATTAAAAAGACTATGGATATACATGTAAGTTGCAGAATCAATCCATGGGATGTAAGAAAAGGTGGGGTCACTGCAGATGAAAGTATAGCTATTGCTAAAGAGCTGGAAAAAGCGGGTGCTGACAGTATTCAGCTTACTGCAAGAACAATCTCTTACCTTTATGATGGAAATGATAAGCATCCGTTTTTAGTTTATGTGGATAAATTAATTGATGAATTGGATATTCCCGTTGTTTTGGGTGGATCTCTAAGGGATATGAATACAATCAATGAAGTATTGAACAATACTGATGTTGAATTCGTGTCCATGTCTAAGCCATTCGTAGCGCAAGCTGACTTTTTGGCTGATTGGAAAGCTAACGGGGAAGGAGAATCAATCTGTTACAGCTGTAATAATTGTTATAGTAAAAAGAAAAGTACTTGTTTTAAATATTAAAGGTACCAACTAATTTTTCTTTAAATATTGGTCGGTACTATTTGTACAGTTTAGTTTAAGTCTTCAGTAGTCAAGAAATCTATTAGATTGATGTGTTTTATTCCATCTCGTGATCTATCGAATTGATCCATGGTTATGATATATTTTGGGTAATGGTCTTTGATTTTTGAAAATGGCCTAAATTCTCTTTCAATTGTTTCGTCTGTTTCAAGCAAATAGCTTACTTGAACATAAATGGTTTCTTTATGTTTTCGGCATACAAAATCAACTTCAAACTCGTTGGTTTTTCCAATTGTTATTTTCCATCCTCTTCTTAAAAATTCAAAATAAACAATGTTTTCCATTGCTCTTCCAATATTGTCTATGTTTCCTTTTGCCTTTGCTTCACAAAATCCATGGTCAGTCACATAATATTTTTCATTGAATTTCAAAATGCCTTTGCCTTCTAAATCTTCTCTTTTTACTTTTTTTATAAAGCATGCATTTTCTAAGTATTTTAGGTAGTTTGTTATTGTTTTGTTTGAAATTTTCATATTCATTTCTTTTTTGTAGTATTGCGCTATGCTTGAAGCTGAGAATACATTTCCGATGTTGTCAAAAATGAATGTGGTTAATCTCTCGAGATTGTCTATGTCTCGTATTTGATATCTTTTAACGATGTCCTTGTAGAATATGGAGTTGAATAAATCATCTAAATAGTTTATTTTTTGTGTTTCGCCGAGGTCAAATGTTTGTGGCATTCCTCCATATTGGAGGTATTCATTAAATAAGTCTAAACTGCTTGATTTTTGATGGTAATCTAGGAATTCCTGATAGGAAAATGGGTACATTTTTATTTCATAATATCGTCCTGTCAAATGTGTTGCCAGTTCTCCAGACAGTAAATTTGAGTTTGAACCTGTGATGTAAATATCACAGTTATAATCAACTTTGTATCCTGCAATTGAGCGTTCCCATTTTTTAACATTTTGGATTTCATCAAAAAATAGATATATTTTTCCTTTTTTATTTTTCATTGATTTTTCAACGATTTTGTCCAGTTCATTATTGTTCTTGATGTTTTTATATTTTTTACTGTCAAAATTAATGAGTATGATGTTGTGTTCTTTTACTCCTCTTTTAATGAGTTCTTCTTTGATTAGTCCTAGCATGTAAGATTTTCCACATCTTCTAATTCCTGTGATTACTTTAATCAAGTCGTTGTCAATTAATGGGATGATTTGTTTTAAATATAACTCTCGTTGAATCATGATAATATTATATTTTTTTAGGTATATAATACTAACTTTTTTATTTTCTTAAAATTTTAGTCTTATATTACTAACTTTTTATTTAAATTCAAATGTCAGGTTTTTAATACTGGCTTTTTAATTTTCTTTGAAATATTAGTCGGTATAACCTAAAACCTGTTTTAAAATTTAATCACTAATTTTTCCTCTTTTGTTATTTCAATTTTTTCAAATGTTCTTATGGGATATGTTTTGAAATTAGATTTTTATATTTTTAAATTTAATTTTTCTTTTTCATTATTGTTATTTTTATATAATAACCTTAATTCTTCTTTTTTTAATCATTTTAAGATGCAAGTGAGCACTTACATTCTAAAATCTTTATATATGGGCTTGTTTATATATTTACTTGTGCAGAGAGGTGTTAATTTACAAAACTAACTTCTCACATTTTAAATTTATTGACTTCATAAAAAAATTCGATTATTAATGGGTGATACAAATGGAATTCAAAAGTAAATTATTTGCAATACTTGCAATTTTCTGTGTAATATGTTCTGTATGCGCAGTCAGTGCAACTGACGATACTTCAAATCAGGCAAACGACTATTATTTGGATGCAAGCCATGACGGTCATGACGGTTTGATTATTCCTCCGGATAACACTCACGATGAAGAAATTCACGCCGCTGGCGGAGATCCTTACTTAGACGCAAGCCAAGACGGACACAACGGCACAATCGTACCTCCTGATACTAACCACAGTGAACAAACAATGACCACATCCGGAAACTTCACCGCTCATGCTGCAAGTGAAAATGTTAATGCAACCAACGCAACAACAACACACACAATGCCGGCTACAGGCAATCCAATATTAGCATTATTCTGTGTATGTGCTATTCTTGGTGGTTATGCTGTAATCAAAAGGAAATAAATAATTATTTCCTCTTATTCTCTCTTTTTATTCATGGATTTAAAAGCATGATTTTTTCATGCTTTTTTTCTCCATATATTTCTGTCAATGACTGGGGTCTGATATTTAAAAAACTTTTTATACACAATTTGAATATATTATTATATATGGCAAAAGATGACAGAAGTAGCATTAATCCGTTTACTGGCAAATCTCATTTTGATATTGTAAATGATGATAAGTTTCTTGAGGATTCTTATAATGAATATTATTCCATGATTAATCAGGCACAGCTTCTAGATAATACTCCTAATGGGCAGTTGGTTAGAAATGTTGCTATAAGGTTAATTCAGGCTGTTGAAAGGTTTCTGTCTGAAATCGGCAGAAGCGATTATACTGAGGATTATTATGACTGGGATTTCCATCTGGTTGCTGATGATACGGTAAATGCATTTTGCATGCCTGGTGGAAAAATTGTAATGTTTTCAGGCATTCTTTCAGTTGCAAATACTGAAGAAAAAGTTGCATTTATTTTAGGCCATGAAATGGCACATGCCCTGCTTGACCACTCCAGAACACGCATCAGTGCTCAAAAGGCTCAAAATACAATTTCTTCCGCTGCATGGTTTGGAAGTTTTGCTTTGGATTTAGTTGGATTGGGCGAAATTGGAAGCCTTACACGAGCAGCCACCAATATTGCAACTGTAGGTTCTCAATTTTTGCTAATGAATCCTTGGGGAAGAGACCAGGAAATTGAGGCAGATAAATTGGGTATGATGATAATTCACTGGGCAGGTTATGATATATCTTCAATTCCAGCATTCTGGCAGTCAATGGCTGGTGGAAACCCAAACAATCATGATTTTTTTTCAACCCATCCGTCTGACAGTAAAAGAATTGAATCAATGAATGCTTTAATAGCTGAAATTGAAAATCAGAAGGATTTCCATTCATCTCCTGTTTTATCTGATTCTCATCCAGGCAATAATAAAACTCAAAAAGCTGTTGGTGAAAATGTAGCAAAATACTGTCAAAATTGTGGTTCTCCAGCAGATATTGACGCTAAATTTTGTACTAATTGCGGTTTTAAATTTGATGAGGAGTTGAGATGCGGAAACTGTGGCAATATTGTCGGTTCACATGATACTTTCTGTACAAATTGTGGAAATAAACTGTAGTGAGGTGTTAATATGGATGTTGAAGAAATGGTTGAATACATTAATAAATCAAGTTACAGACTAAAAATTGTTAAATCCATAGATACTGGTTTTAAGATGCCAAAAACTATTTCAATTGAAACAGGATTACTGCTTAATCATGTATCCTATGTATTAAAGTTATTAAGAGAAAATGATGTTGTTGAATGCATAAACCCTGATGCTAAAAAAGGACGTCTTTATAGGCTTACTGAAATGGGTTTAAAGTCTTTAGATGAGTTGGAATAACATCTTTTTTTATTTTTTTTGTTTTTTAGAAAACTTTATATACTACGTATCATTAATATATTGTGTGTAAGTTATTAGTAACTTATTAATAACACATTAGATTATATCTAAAAAATTTGTTGGAAGTGATAATGATGGTTAAGGTAGATCCATGTGAGCAGAATTTGGATTTAATATTTCTAATCGACAGGAGCGGATCAATGTACGGCTCCGAAAAGGATACAATTGGTGGATTCAATTCATTTATAAAAAGAGAAAAGGACAAAGGACTCAACACAAAAGTTACTACAATTCTTTTTGATCATGGGTATGATGTGTTATATAAAAGAAAAGACATTAATGATGTCTGTGATTTAACAAGCAACGAATATTACGTTAGGGGCTCAACAGCTCTTTTGGATGCAATCGGAAGAACAATCGTAACTCTTGAAAAAGAGATTTGCAATAAAGTATTGTTTGTTATTATGACTGATGGTATGGAAAACTCTTCTGTGGAATTTTCAAAATCCCAAATTTCCAAAATGATAAAAAATCACAATTGGGAGTTCATATTCATTGGTGCTGACATTGATTCATATGCCGAAGCAAGTAAGATTGGCATTAAAAGGTCAAGAACAGCCAATTATAAAAAGTCTAAAAAAGGCGTTAAAAAGTTATATGATGCTGTTGAATATACTGCGGATTGTATGAGGTCAAATATTAGTTTGGATGATGCAAATTGGAAAAAAGATTTAAAAGAGTATGACTAAATTTCATATTCGCTCAAATCTTTTATTTTTGCTTTTTCAAAAGCTCTTTTTCTTCTCATGCAGCTTTCACAAACGCCGCAGTGTTTTTCTGTACCTTTGTAACAAGAATAGCTTAATTCCATTGGAGCGCCAACATCAGCTCCTAGCTTTACTATTTCCTCTTTATTTAAATCAATGGCCGGCGCTTCAATTTTAATATTGTCCGGCGAGCCGGCTTCTATTAATTTATTGAAATTTTCTAAAAATTCTTTTGAATTGTCTGGAAATGTGGCAGCTTCTTCTGCATCCCAACCTACAATTATGATTTCTGCTCCGATACTTTCGGCGTAAGATAGTGCAATGGATGTAAATACTGTATTTCTTGCCGGAACCCAAACGCTGCTTGCGGTTTTCATACTTTTTTCTATATCATCTAAATCATTGCTTGAAACTTCTGGAATCTCTTCAGATGTGTTCAGGCTGGATGTGCTTATTTTTGAAAGCCATGGAAGGTCAATTACTTCGTGAGTCCAATTCATCTTATCGCATATTTCTCTTGAAGCTTTAAGTTCTCTTTTAAAACTTTTTTGACCGTAATTAAAAGTTATTGCATGAATTTCATAATCTTTAGCAAATGTGCTGGTTGCAACAGTGCAGTCAAGTCCTCCAGATAAAACGGATATTGCTTTTTTCATTTTATCAGCTCTTTAATTTTTTTAAGTGGAAGTCCGCTTTCCTGAGCGATTTTTTTCAAATCTTCATATTCTGCTCTTTTTGAGATAATTTCGCCATTGACATATCCTGTTTTAAATGTTACTTCATATTCTTTGCCATTTATTTCAAATGTCCTTTTTTCAAATTCTCTTTTTGCTATTCCTCTGTGGATATTTGGGGTTATTCTAATGCCCAGACTTCCGGTTTCTTTAAATATTGCATCAATCAGCCTTTCCCTATTTTTCCTTGGTGAAATTACTTTCAAAAGGCTTCCTTGGCGATTTTTCTTCATGATGATTGGTGCAATGGATACGTCCGATGCGCCTTCGTCTTGGAGTCTGTCAAATAAATATCCTATCTCTTCACCGGTCAAATGATCAAGATTTGTTTCAATAACGTCTATCTCATCACTTTCCACAATATCTTTACTTTCAATTATCCTTAAAACGTTCGGGTGGTCAAAATCTTTTTTGCCCGCTCCGTAACCTGTTTTTTTAGGATTTGTCAGCGGGATGAAATCCTTAACCTCATCACACAACTCTGCATAAATTGCACATCCTGTAGGTGTTGCAAGTTCGCTGTCGACAGGACCTCCAATCATTTTAAAACCTTTCAATATTTCTACAACTGCAGGTGCCGGAACTGGTATTGTTCCATGGGCAGTTTTAACTCTACCTCCTCCAACTGCAATTGGAAGGCCTATTATCTTATCATCGTCTAAATTAAGGCAGTAATATGCATATATTGACCCAATTACATCAGCTACTGCGTCACTGGCTCCAACTTCATGAAAATGAACTTGATTTAAAGGTTTTCCATGGACTTTTGACTCGGCAATGGCAATTCTCTCAAATACATTAATGGAAGTTTCTTTGACTTTTTCATCCAAATCCAGATTTTTGATTTTTTCAATAAAATCTGCATAACTGATGGAGTCCTTTTGCTCCAGCATTTCCACATTGCAGTAGGTGGAATCAATTCCCTGTTTGGTAATCTTTTTGAATGTAACTTCCACTTTTCCAAATTCTTTTGCTGATTTTTCCATGATTTCTTTTAAATCATCTGCATTAGCTCCCAAATCTACCAATGCACCAATAATCATGTTTCCTGCGATTCCGCTTGATTGTGGGTCAATAATAATTGTCATAATATAATACCTTTACTCATTATAATATAAAATTTAAATTAAATAATTAATATATTATTTGTATTAAATGTGGTAGGTCATGATATGGTGGGAAGTAAAATTAATATTATTGAAAAGGATTATGGAATCTGTATAAACAATCCAAATTATTTTTTGGCTTTCAGTGATTTCACTGTCAGTGACGGTATTGATATCATTGAAAACGTCAATATCCTGAAGGCGAAAGACGAGTTTGATTCAACAGCCAAAAAAGCGGAAACATTCAACCAGTCTCAGGGATCATACATTGCCCAGGCCACTGATTCGCTAAATTATTTCAATGTTTCCTATGATGATTTGACAATTTTTACTTTCATGGCTAATGATGTTGCTGTTGAGGATTTCACTGACAGTTTGAAGGTTGCAAATTCTTCAAAGGGTTTTGTTGATGCAAGAATCAATTTAAGCCATGTGGTTTATATTGATAGAGTAATCTCTCCAAGGGATTTGCTTAAAATCTTTAAAATCATTACCAACATTAAGGCAAAAGTCCTAGCCAACATGTGCTTGCCGTTTCACATTAGCAATATATTGAACACAAATGATTTTTTAGCCATTCTGGCCAATATTCCGGCCAGTGATGAGCAAAATTTGGATATCAACAATGCAGAATATGATGAAATTGACTTGGATGAGCTGAAAATAAGGCTTGAGGAGGCAATTGAAATATCTGTTGAAGATGCATTTGAAAATCTAAATCTGACTTTCGGAATTTTGGATTATTTTGTCTCTCAGGGAATTCTGATTGGAGATCTGGTTGAAGCGGGGCTCGAACTTGTTGACATTGAGGTTACACAAGAGTTAAAAGATAAATTAGAATCACAAATTCTTAAATCATTATCTGATGTTAATGTTATAACACTTTTGGTTGCTGCAATGAGAACAGAAGAGGATTTTGCAGCAAACCGTATAAGGGAAGTCGATTTAAGAGGTAATCGTGATGATTTATATGCGGGTAATGTTTTAGGTCTTGCAATTGCAAACCTGATTGCAGGAACAAAAGCAGCATTTAACTTTAACAGATATATTGAAGCAAAACCTGGAATCATTTATGGGTTGCCCCCAATGCTTGACTGTATTTTTGCAGGTTTGATTGCCGGTTGTGTGTCAAAAATTTTTGAGGAACAGTCATTGAATATATAATTTATCTTCATTTCTTCATTTTTTTAGAATTCTAATTGTTCTGCAAGGCACATTTTACACACAGCATTCGGAGAATCGATATTAGCATCTTTCACTGGACAATAATATTTTCCATCTATTTCTTCAACTTCAAGCGATCCGGGAAATGGTGTGCCCACGGGATGAATCGGTTCTTCTAAAACAAATGTGGTATAAAGTGAAACAATGCCGTAGATTAATGGAAATTTAGTTTCATTGTTTATTGTGCCATTCATATGATATGATTTTAATGTAGCGATTGCATCAATAAACTCCTCTTTGTCAATGTTTTTAGAATAATGTGTTTCATCGCCTGAAATGTATTTTAGACGCCCTAAAAAATATTTTGCGTATACTTTGTGGCCTTTGTCTTTATAGCTTTTTTGAACATATTCAGAGTCTTTAATCATCTTGGCATTAACTGCCATTAAATCAAATACTGAAACGGTAGAGGCGTATTTCTTTAATATTTCTAAGACTGAATCGCAGGATATTGTATTTTCATTTGAAATAACATTTGAAAAATCATTATACATTTCTAAAGATATATCTGACATAGTGAAAACCTTAATGTTAAAAAATATATGGTAATGTTTGTTGAATATATTATTTATATTTCATTTAATATTTGAAAAGTGTTTTTCTAACATAAAAATAAAAACCACATTAGATTAAAAATAAAGTTGTTGAAATAATGTTTCAACAACATTATCAAATTATTGGCCGATGGAGAAATATATTATATTGTAGGAAATAAAATAGAATATAACAATTAATATTTCACTTTCATAAATTGAGGAATGGTTTTATGGAAAATGATGATTATTTTGAAGATGAAGAATTCTCACCTATTAGATCACTTTTGGGTCTTTTAACATTCTCAACAATACTGCCGATTAACGTTTTTACATCAATTGAGTATATGACAAAGCTCACATGGTGCTGGCCATTTTTACACATTTTCATTGGGATTTTGGCAGCAGTATGCGGTTATGTCTCTATAGAATTCCTGCATCTTAATTCATTTTTCGCAGCAGCAGTCGTTTATGCATTTTTGATGCTCATCACTGGTTATAATCACCTTGACGGTGTGATGGATATGGCTGATGGTGTGATGGTTCATGGAGCACCTGAAAAGAAAATCAGGGTCATGAAAGATTCCTCAGTCGGCGCCGGAGGTGTTGCAACATTATTTTTGGTGGCCAGTCTGACAATTGCCGGTTTGTATAATATCCTTGATTATAATTTTATTTTGGGTATTATAATTTGTGAGATGTCTGCAAAGATATCCTTGCTAACTACAGCATTACTGTCAATACCATTGACTCCTGGTATCGGCAGCTATTTTATAAAAGAAACCAATATTGCCAATTATTTTGCTTCAACAATAATAATTGCAATCATTGCCGGTTTGTTAGGGGGTACTGTAGGAATATTTGGTGTAGTAGGTGCTGTTGTAAGTGGCATTATTATTGCGCTGATTGCAAGGAGAAATTTTGTTCTGGCCAACGGTGATGTTCTTGGAATGAGCAATGAAGTCGGTCGTTTGTTTTCATTATTGTTCATGACGGTGGCTTTATTTTATTTATAACTAATTTTTACATGTTGAAATCAATATTGAAGTTATTTAATCGCATGTTTATATATTAGAATTGTGATAAGTAGTATTGATGAGATTTACCACTTATTTGCATATTCTTTGAATTTTTCATTAAATACTGAACATGATGATTAATATCTCTCGTTAATGAAGTTTCTATTTACCTCCCAAAATTTAAAACAGGTGGTTTTTCTCATCGTCTTTTCAAAATGATTATATATTTTCATGGTTAATCTATTAATGATATTATGAATGTTAATGTTTTAAGATTGGATCACAGATTAAAAAGAGATACTCGTATCACTACTCATGTTTGCTTAACTGCCCGTGCATTTGGAGCCAGCAAAATTTATCTTGCAGGTGAACGTGACAATAAGCTCATGGAAAACGTAAGGGATACCGCTTCAAGATTTGGCGGAAGTTTTGAAATTGAATACGCTGAAAGCTATATGGGAGTTATCAACAGGTGGAAAGCAGACGGAGGTAAAGTTGTACACCTGACAATGTACGGTTCTCAGGCTCATGAGATTGCACCTGAAGTTAGACAAGATGGTGCTGATATTCTGATTGTCGTTGGGGGAGCTAAAGTTCCAGGAAAAGTTTACAAGGCTGCTGACTGGAACGTGTCTGTTACAACACAGCCTCACTCTGAAGTATCCTCTCTTGCAGTATTCCAGCACTTGCTTATGGACGGTAAAGAGTTTGATCTTGAATTTGAAAATCCGGTTCTTGAAGTCATTCCGACAGCTCACGGAAAAAACGTTAACATACACGATGAAAACCGTTAGGAGATAAAATCATCCAATCTCTTAATTGCTTTTATTTTTTCTCTTTTTTCAATTTTAGCCTGGTCAAGGGCGTCTTTTATTGTTTGGATGGAGTTGTCATATACTTCCCTGTCAACAGGATATGGAAAACCGTCTTTTCCTCCATGGGTGAAGCTGTATTTAACGGGGTCTTTCCAGCTTGCAGGCTCTCCGTAAACCAAATCTGAAATTAAAGCTAAAGCCCTTATTTTTTTAGGTCCGATTCCCTGAAGCAATATTAACTCCTCGTAGTTTTCAGGCTGTATTTCCCATGCTTTTGTTAGGACTTCAAATTCCTTGTCTGAAATGTCCATGTCTAAAACGGGGTGATGGGCAGGCATTGTAAAATCTTCTAAAAGCATCTGATTGTCTTTTCTTTTAAAATATTGCCTTAAATGGTTTGGATTGTCATTGATTAAATCAACACTTATCTTTTGGGCTTCCTCACTTTCTTTTGAAGACATGTTCAAGGTGTTGGGCGTCTTTTTATCACATGAAATTCCGCTGTGGGGGTCGTTTAGGAGTTTTTCCACATCTGAGCCCAGCCAGTGATACCTTCTGGCATATTTGTTTTGGGTGTTCAAGCCTTGCTGAACGACAGCCCAATCTCCTTTTTCTGTAACGAAGAAGTTATGCTGATATAATGTATATCCGTCCTGAATGCAGGAATTGTCAATTTTTGCAGACAGTTTGCTTGTCTCAACTAATTTTTCCGTTGTTTTGGTTTTCAAGTTAAAGACATCTCCTGCGTGCTGGATTCCTTCAGGTGTTTTTCTGGATTTCGCACCTTTTCCTCCGGTTAAATAAACTCCATGCTCTTCTGGAGATAGTGATGCCTTAAGGGCACCGAGAGTTGTGGTGGTTGTCCCTGAAGAGTGCCAATCGAAACCTAATACGCATGAGAATGCCTGAAACCAGTAGGGATTTGAAATTCTGTTTAAAAATTCCGCTAAACTGTATTCTTCAATGATGACTGAAGCTAGCGCTCCGGATAGTTCAACCATTCTTGTAAATAGCCATCGTGGCGGATGTCCTCCATGGAGTGGTAGATTGACGGCACCTCTTCTTTGCATGATTTATAATTATATGTTTATAAATAATATAGCTTTTTAGAAAGAGCATTTGAGAAGTAATGGTGAAATTTTCTGTATTAATTTTTTTTATCAATACTCGTTTTTTTACATTCCATCTCATAATACAAAACTTTAATAAGTGATGGTTACTAAAACTATAAAATGTTATATTTATTAACAAATTATTTAATCAAAATTATTTAGGAGCGTAATTATTATGGCAATAGATAACGGAGATTTTGTTAGAGTAAATTTTACTGGTAAAGTTAAAGAAACTGATGAAGTATTTGATACTACTTATGATGAAATTGCACAAGAAGCAGGAATTTTCGATGAAAATAAAACTTACAAAGCAATTCCAATTGTTGTAGGTGGAAACCACTTATTACCTGCAATCGAAGAAGCAATCATCGGATTAAAAGAAGGTGAAACCAAACACATTGAAGTAGATTCTGACAATGCATTTGGTCCTCGTGATCCTAAAATGATACAGTTAGTGCCTATGAAAGAGTTCAAAAAACAAGGTATGACTCCTGTTCCAGGTATGAGAATTACTGCAGAAGGTTCAACTGGTAAAATCTTAACCGTAAACGGTGGAAGAGTAAAAGTTGACTTCAACCATGAATTAGCAGGTAAAGATTTAATTTACGATGTTGAAGTAACCGAAGTTATTGATGATGAAGAAGAAAAAATCAAAAGTATGATTGAGTTACACTACTCCAATCCTAATGTTGACATAGACAAAACCGAAATCAACATCGTTGATGGCGTTGCAAATATCAAATTGGATGAAATGGCTAAATTCGACCAACAATCTTACATGGACATTACCTTTGCAAGATTCAGAATAGCTAAAGACATTTGGGACAACATTGAAGAAATTACCAAAGTCAATTTCGTAGATGAATTCGAAAAAAGAGAAGAATCTTCAGATGAAGAAGACGAAGAATAGATTCTCTAAGTATGAGTTATTTACATAACTCTCTTTTCTTATTTTTTTTTAAAACATTAATTTGAAATACTATTTTTGATAAACCATCATTCATGTTAGAACTTAGTGAAATATTGGATATTTTCAATGAAGGCAAAACTTTAACAATGGATGAAGAGGCCGCTTTGACCTGCAATTACTATTCTCAGGAAGCGCAGAAAATCACCTGTGAGCTGAACTATAAATATCATGATTTTGATGAGATTCGAGAATTGTTCTCAAAATTAATCGGAAGTGAAGTCAGTGATGATTTCAGGGTTTTTCCACCATTTTTCACGGATTTTGGCAAAAACATTCATCTGGGCAAAAATGTCTTTATCAATTCAGGATGTAAATTTCAGGATCAGGGAGGCATTTACATTGGTGATAATGTGCTGATTGGCCACAATGTTGTTTTGGCCACATTAAATCATGAAGAAAATCCTAAAAAAAGAGGTAATCTTATTCCTTCTCCAATAAAAATAGGCAATGATGTCTGGATAGGTTCAAATGTCACAGTTGTTTCAGGCGTTACAATAGGAGATGGGGCTATTGTTGCTGCTGGAGCAGTCGTTACTCGTGATGTGGCTGAAAATACAGTTGTCGGCGGTGTTCCGGCACGTTATATCAGGGACATCAGTATGGATTGATTTCTAAATTTTTTCACAGTTATGTATTGCTACTATTGCCGGAATATCTTCAACTTTCAGCTCAAACATGGCTTCTATACCTTCATTTTCAAAAAGTATGCATTTTTTCTCTGAAACCTTGTTTGTAAGCAATGCCGCTACCGGAGGAGTTATTGCAAAAATGGAATTGCTTGCGTTTAAACAATCGGCAGTTTCATCGCTTAACATTCCTTTTCCAATATGGATTTTAACGCCATGTTCGCTTAAAAATGGGATTGTTGATTCAATTTCTTCTTTATTGCTGGTTGTAGGAGCAATTCCTGCCTCACTGAATGCAGTGTGCATAATTACAGTTCCATTCAAATCAAATGGAACTTCATCTTTCTTAACCAACTCAACCAATTGGGGCAGGGCTGCATCACGGCCGGTATAAATGGTTCCGGAAATTGAAATCTGGTCGCCTACATTAATGTCTTTTAAATCATCATCAGTAATTGGTGTAGTCAAATGAATCATATTTAGATATTTTATTTTAATTTTTAATAAATTTTTCAAATCTCACATGATTCTCATAAGATATTTAAATGTTTAATAACAGATATTATATACATTCTATATTTATTTATCATAAATATATTAGGAGATTTAAAATTGATTATTATTGATGAAAATTTGTGTAAAGGATGTCATCTTTGCTTATTCATGTGTTATCAGAATGTATATGCAATATCTCCGGACGTTAACAAAAAAGGAGTTCAGTTGCCTTTTGTTAAGTTTGAAGAAAGATGTACTAAATGCGGTACTTGTGAAGTTGCATGTCCTGACCAAGCTATTACTGTAGATTTGGCTGAAAATTGGTGGATGAAAGATGGAAATGATGTTAATTTCAATCCTAATTTCACAAAGGGGAAAAAGTAGGTGTTAAAATGGCTGAAGAATTTTTTATTCAAGGAAATGAAGCATGTGCTAAAGGAGCGATAGCTGCAGGTTGTAGGTTTTTTGCAGGTTATCCGATTACTCCATCTACTGAAGTTGCTGAAACTTTAGCTCGTGAGTTGCCTAAAGTTGGCGGTTCATTTGTACAAATGGAAGATGAAATTGCGTCAGCTGGAGCTATTATTGGTGGTTCTTGGGGAGGAGCTAAATCAATGACTGCAACATCTGGTCCGGGTATTTCTTTAATGCAGGAAAATATCGGTTATGCATTCATAAGTGAGACTCCTATCGTTATTGTTGATGTTCAACGTGGTTCTCCTTCAACAGCACAGCCGACCATGGCTGCACAGGGGGATATGATGCAGGCACGTTGGGGATCTCACGGGGATTATGAACCGATTGCATTATCTCCATCAAGCGTACAGGAATTCTTTGATTTTACAATTAAAGCATTTAATCTAGCTGAAGAGTACAGATGCCCTGTATTTGTCATGGCTGATGAAGTTATAGGGCACATGAGGGAAAAAATTGTAGTCAGTGACGATATTGAAATAGTTCCAAGAAAAAGACCTGAAATGAGCGATGATTACTTGCCGTTTGAAAATGTTGAAAACGGAACAACTCCAATGCCTGCTTTTGGTGACGGATTCAATATTCATGTAACCGGTCTTACTCACGATGAAAGAGGTTATCCTGACACTAACAATCCTGAAACTCATGATAAACTCATTCAAAGAATTTGTGATAAGGTTTTAAACAATAAAGATAAAATTTGCTCTGTTAAATCTGAAAACTGTGAAGATGCAGATGTGGTCATCGTTTCTTATGGTGCACCGGTAAGATCTGTTGTTGAAGCGGTTAACAGAAGCGATAAGAAAGTAGGTTATATTAAAATTGATACTCCATGGCCGTTTCCTGATGAGGAAGTTGCCCGCTTGACAGCAAACGCAAAGGATGTGCTGGTTGTTGAGATGAACCTGGGTCAAATGTATTATGAAGTTGACCGTGCATGTAAAAGAAATTCCAATGTTCATCTGATGGGTGTTATTGGAGGATTATTGCCTACTCCGGATGAAATATTAGAGCAAATTGATAGATTGGGAGGTAACTAAAATGACTGAACAAAAACAAAACAGATTTCTTCCTTATTTAAGAGAAGACAGATTACCTCATATTTTCTGTCCGGGCTGTGGAAATGGAGCAATTATCAACGCATTCCTTGCAGCTATGGAAAAGGCAGAAATGGATTTCGATAATATTGCAATGGTTTCCGGAATCGGTTGTTCTTCAAGAATTCCAGGATATTTAAAATGTGATTCTCTACACACCACTCACGGAAGAGCATTAAGCTTTGCAACTGGTTTGAAAACAGCAAATAAAGATTTGGATGTTGTTGTGTTTACTGGTGACGGTGATGCTGCATCAATCGGTGGTAATCACTTGATTCACGCTGCCAGAAGAAACATTAACTTGACTGTAATTTGTATTAACAATAATATTTACGGCATGACTGGGGGTCAAATCAGCCCTACATCTCCTAAAGGCAGTTTCGGAACAACAGCGCCATACGGTAATCAGGATGCTCCATTCAAATTAGCAGAACTTGTTGCAGCGGCAGGTGCTACTTATTCAGCAAGATGGACTACTGTTCAGATTGAAAACCTTGTTTTATCCATTAAAGACGGTTTGAAAAATCCTGGTTTTTCATTTATTGAAGTTGCAACTCAATGTCCAACTTACTTTGGCCGTAAAAACAAATTGAAAACTCCAACTGCAATGGCTGCGGTCATGAAAGCAAATACTGTGTTCAAATCTGCTGCAGACAGAATGAAACCTAAGGATTTGGAAGGCAAAATTGTCGTTGGGGAATTTGCAAATACTCAAAGAGATGAATTTACTCAAAACATTGATAAGATTAGTGTGGAAAAATTCGGTAAGAAGACCCTTATTAATTCCGCATATGAAGAGGAGCTGTAGGTGGATAAAATGAGAACTGAAATTAGAATCTGTGGATTTGGAGGTCAAGGAATTATTCTTGCAGGTATCATTTTAGGTAAATCTGCAAGTCTTTTCGATGGTAAAGAAGCCGTTCAAACCCAATCATATGGTCCTGAAGCTCGTGGAGGAGCTTCCAAATGTGAAGTTGTTATCAGTGACACTGAAGTGGATTATCCTAAAGTTCAAAGCCCTGATATTCTTGTGGCTATGTCTAATGAAGCTTTAATGAAATACATTGTGGATTTAAAGGATGATGGTACATTGATTGTTGATCCTGGAACAACTGATGTCGAAGATGTTAAAGAATTTATAGACGAGCATAATATTAAAGTTTATGAAGCTCCCGCTACACAGACCGCTACAGATGAAATCGGACTCAAGATTGTAGCTAATATTGTTATGGTTGGAGCTATTACAAAAATTACTAAAGTAATATCCAAAGAAGCTGCTATCAAAGCTA
The DNA here is from genome assembly GCF_017427765.1 of Methanobrevibacter sp. GTDB lineage: Archaea > Methanobacteriota > Methanobacteria > Methanobacteriales > Methanobacteriaceae > Methanocatella. Next base: position 92,009 of record NZ_JAFRSC010000022.1, read on the forward strand.
TTGAAGTAAGTGTTCCTAAAGGAACTGAAAAGAAAAATATCAGCGCTTTTGAAGCAGGATACGCTTTAGTCGATGAATAGGTGTTAAAATGAGATTTTTTGAAAATGTGGCAAAACAAATTTTTAATGATGAAGGTATTCCAATTTTAGAGGGGCATGTTGCATACTCTCCTGAAGAAGCCATGACCATTTCTTCAGAGATGGATGTCCCTGTTGTTATTAAAGCACAAGTTTTAACTGGTGGTAGAGGTAAAGCTGGTGGTGTAAAATTTGCAGACCACCCTGGTGAAGCTTTAAGTGTTGCTGATGAAATTTTAGGAATGGAAATTAAGGGTGAACGTGTAAAACACCTTTTAATTGAAGAAAAAGCCGAAATTTTAAATGAATTTTTCGTAACCGTATCTGTAGACAGAGGCGCTAGAAGACCTGTTATTTTAGCAAGTAAAGAGGGCGGAGTCGAAATTGAAAACTTGGCTAAGACAAACCCTGAAAAAATTATCAGATATTATCCTAATCCTTTACTTGAATTTTTACCGTATGAGGCACGTGAAATTGCACGTAAAATGGGTGTTCCGTCCGAATTGATTTCCCCAATGGGAGATATGATCTGGAAATTATACAATGTGTTTACCAAATATGATGCAGATACTGCTGAGATTAATCCATTGGTTTTAACTCCTGACGGATTGATTGCTGCTGATGCAAAAATGGTTGTTGAAAACGATGCACTGTTCAGACATCAGGAGTTAGTTGAAAGAATGCACTATAAGAAAAAGGCAGTGGACTTTGTCCAATTGGATGGAGATATTGCTGTAATCGGTAATGGTGCAGGTTTAACATTAACTGCAATGGACATGATTAAGCTTAACGGTGGAGAACCGGCTACATTCCTTGATATTGGTGGTGGAGCTTCCGAACATATTATCAATCAGGCTTTAAACATTGTATTGAACTATGATCCTGTTAAAGTTGTATTTTTAAATGTTTTAGGTGGAATCACTAAGGCAGATGATGTTGCACGTGGTGTAATCAAAGCTTTAGAACAATCCAATCGCAAAATACATATTGTAATCAGACTGACCGGTACCAATGAGAAAGAAGGCCAAAGGCTTTTAGAAGAAGCCGGAATTCCTTATGAAACTTCAATGGAAAAGGCTGCACGTAAAGCTGTTGAGCTTTGTGAAGAGTTAAAGGCGGAAGGTAAATAAATGAAATTTTTTGCCATCAATGGTTCTCCAAGAAAAAACTGCAATACTGCTCAACTTCTTGACAAATCTTTGGAAGGGATTAAATCTGTATTTCCGGATGCTTCAACCGAGAGAATAGATTTATATGACTTTCCGTTTCACGGATGCAGGAGTTGCTTTGCATGTAAACGAGTTAATGGAAAACATTATGGCAGATGCGTTCAAAAAGACGATTTAAAACCTATTCTAGATAAGGTTGTTCAGGCTGACGGCGTCATTTTAGGCTCACCAATTTATTTTAGTGATGTGACAGGAAATATGAGGTGTTTTGAGGAAAGATTCATGTTTCCGTTCGTCGCATACAGCAAGACTGAAACAGTTGACCACAAAAAAATGCCGCTGGCTTGTATTTACACCATGAATGCTTCAGAAGAGATTTCTTATCAAATCGGTTATCATGACCTTCATGACCACTTTGAAATGGGCTTAAGCATGGTGTTTAGTAAACCTGAGCACCTTTATGTCTATGAAACATATCAGTTTAAAGATTATTCCAGATATGTTTCAGATGCTTTCGATGAAAAAGAAAGAAAGCTTTTAAGGGAAACTCAGTTTCCTAAAGATTTAGAAAATGCATTTGATTTGGGCAGAAAAATAGCTATTCGAGCAAAACAACACGACTGACTTCAGATTCATTTACTAACTCTTTACCGCACTCATCACCTATTTTTTTTGCAAATTCCTTCACTTCACTAAATGTAGGCATATTTTCTAAAGTCAAACGCTCACGTGATGAGCCGACACACATATATGCTTTTATTTCTACGAAATCTGGGTCTGCTTTTTTGATTAGTTTTGCATATTCTTCAGGTTTTTCCATGTTTTTTCCACGAACACAGGTATTTCGTATACATGTGCGTGAGTTAAAACTGGCTAATGTTTCAAGTGATTCATTTAAATTGTTCCATGCATCATTTATTCTAGGTCTGCAGACGTCATTAAATATTTTAGCGTTAGGCGCATCCAAGGAAAGGTATAGTTGGTATGGATCGTTTTCGAGATTGCGTAATCTTTCAACACACTGGCCGTTACTGACTACAAATGTTGTAAAGTCTCTTCGGTTAAACTCGCCTATCAGTTCATCAATTTTGGGGTAAAGGGTCGGTTCGCCTGCAAGGGAAATTGCGGCGTTGGTTGGATTTTTCATTTCTTCTAATTTTGTTTTATTTGCTCTGTCATTTCCATAAAATCCGCAAAGTAGATTGTTTTGAGCTTTAATTGCTTCATCGATTATTGTTTTTGGGTCATCATATTCCTCATCTTCCCAACTGGTTTGGGTGTAGGTCAAATCCCTCCAGCAGAATTCACATTCCTGCTGACAGTTTGGAACCGCCGGAGACATCTGGAGACATCTGTGGGATTTGATTCCATAGAACTTTTCCTTATAGCATACTCCCTTATTGGTAATACTTTGGCGTGTCCAATGGCAAATCTTAACTGCCGCATGTCCGTGTGTTCCGACAAATCGATATCCACTCTTTTCTAGTTTTTCTATTTGGCTTTCATTGAATGACATAAAATCAGTTTTATGTTTAGATTTGCTAATATATACATTTTTACAAGGTCAACTTAATTTTACTAATATTGAACAATATTGCATTTATTTTAATAAATATATTTATATGTTTAATAATTATAGGATTATTCATGAAATTATGGAATAAATCTCAAGAAAAATTATTTTTTATTAAGTCTAGAAGTTTCGCATCTCCAGAGCAGCTGTTCTATAAAACCGATGATGGGAGATATCTGGCATATTGGCCAAAAAGATACAGGGGAAGAAAATCCACACTTCAAGCTAGAAATTCCCTTATTGGAAATTTCACGGAAAAATGGGTAGCTGACCTGTTCACATCTCTGATAGGTGATGAGTTGTGTGTTGTCCAGCAGGCAAGAATTCCTTCTCTTGGAATAACTTCAAGTTCGCCGGCAGATATTGTGGTTGCAACTGAAGATAAAAAGATTTTAAAGGCATCGCAGGTAAAACTAATATGTGAAGTAAAAATGTCATTGGTGTGGAATTGGGAATATAAACCTGGCCTTGATAATGTATTTGAAGCCGGTGATTATAGGTCTCATCAGGGAAAACCAAGTTTCACACGTTCCGATTCGGTCCTGAAGGCTATTGGAAAATGTATTGACGTTCGTGTTTCAAATTTTGAATCTGTTAAGATACCTATTATTGTCATTGGAAATGCTCCTTTGTCAAATGGGTTTTCTAAAAAGGCAGATTACTTAAAGCATTCCGGTTTGATTCAGGGTTTCTGGTCATTGAATCCTTTTCCGCTAAATCATGGAAATACTCGAAAGACCACTCCCAAGAAAGGTTTTATCAGATTTGACAATACGGATGAGCTGAAAATACATTTGAATAATCTATTCAGCAGTGATTTGAATTTCTTTTCGGGAATGGAAAGTCCAAGAAATTTAGGCAAGTTAATTGAAATAGCTAATCAGGAGGAGACATATGAAAATAAAGGTTTAAAATTTTTAAACCTTCTAAAGAGGTCTTAATGTGGTTAGAAAAACTCAAACTTCTTCATTCGGTTCGGTTTTAAGAGAATCTCACAGTTCAAAAAAATTTTACAGTGCAAAATTATTCGAAGATTTTAAAATTCCTAAAAAGATAGATTTTAAGGAATCAAAAATTGATGAAAAACAGTTAAACAGATTATACTGCAAATCCAGTGAAAACATGGATGAAATACCTGATAACAGCGTCCATTTAATGATTACCTCTCCACCATACAATGTGGGAAAGGAATATGATGATGATTTGTCTTTGGACGAATATCTGGAACTTTTGACATCTGTTTTTCATGAATCATATAAGAAACTGGTCACCGGCGGCAGAGCATGCATCAACATTGCAAATGTCGGCAGAAAACCGTATATTCCGCTTCATGCCATGATAATTGAGATAATGCTTGATTTGGGTTTTCTGATGCGCGGTGAAATAATCTGGGATAAGTCTGCCAGTGCCGGAGGGTCCTGTGCATGGGGAAGCTGGATGTCAGCTTCAAATCCTGTGCTCAGGGATTATCACGAATACATTCTTGTTTTTTCAAAGAAATCCTATTCCAAAAATAAAGCTCAGGAGAAAAAGGATACAATCGAAAAGGATGATTTTATCAAATGGACACAAAGCATATGGACATTTCCGGCAGTAAATGCCAAAAGAATTGGCCATCCTGCACCATTTCCTGTTGAACTTCCCCATAGGTTAATAAACTTATATTCCTATGAGGGGGATGTTGTTCTTGACCCGTTCTGCGGCAGCGGGACAACTTGCATTGCAGCTATTCAAAACAAGAGAAATTATATCGGTTATGATATTAACGAGAAATATATTGAACTTGCAAAAAATAGAATTAAATCATAAATTTATTTAATAATGTTAACCAAATATTATAATAATAAAATTATTTCGTGGGATTATTATGGATACACCAATAGTGATATTGAATTATAAAACATATTTGGAATCAAGTGGTTTAAAAGCTTTGGAACTTGCACATGATTTGGAAAGTGCTGCAAGCGAATCCGGAATCACTATGGTTGCAGCTCCTCAGGCTGCAGATATTTACAGGATAAGCCAAGAAGCTTCTCTTCCAATTTATGCTCAACACATTGATCCAATTTCTCCAGGCGGACACACAGGTTCTAATTTAATAGATACTTTAATTGATGCGGGAGTAAGCGGTTCATTGATTAACCATTCTGAAAACAGGATGAAACTGGCAGACATTGATGAAGTTATAAAATTATGCAAACAGCATGAAATTGAATCTTGCGTTTGTACAAATAACATTGAAACTTCAAAAGCTGTTGCCACTCTTGCTCCAACTGCAGTAGCTGTTGAACCTCCTGAACTGATAGGAACTGGAATTCCAGTATCTCAGGCACAACCTGAAGTTGTTGAAGATACAGTTAAAGAGGTTAAAGCTATTAACAAGGATATTAAAGTATTGTGCGGTGCCGGAATCACTACTGGTGATGATATGAAAGCAGCTATGGATTTGGGTGCTGATGGAGTATTGCTTGCATCAGGAATTATTAAGGCTGAAAGTCCAAAGGATGCTTTACTTGATTTGGTAAGTAAATTATAATTATGAGTGAGAAAATGGCTGATTTTAATACAATTGATGATTTTGACATAGAAAACAAAACTGTGCTTGTGAGAGTAGATATTAATGCTCCGGTAGATCCAAGTTCAGGAATTATTCTGGATGATACAAGACTGAAATTACATGCAAGAACAATTAAAGAACTGTCCAATAAAGGTGCTAAAGTTGTAATTCTTGCTCATCAAAGCCGTCCTGGTAAAAAGGATTTCACAACTTTATCTCAACATGCAGATGCATTGTCTGATATTTTAAATTTAAGAGTAAAATACGTCGATTCATTATTTTCAAGTTCTGCTAAAGAAGCTATCCGTAATTTAAAACCTCATGAAATTTTATTGCTTGAAAATGCACGTTTTTTCTCAGAAGAGACTTTATCAAGAACCCCGCAAGAACAGTCTAAAACATTGCTTGTGAGACATTTGTCTCCATTGGTTGATTATTATGTAAATGATGCGTTTGCAGCAGCTCACAGGTCTCAGGCATCATTGGTTGGTTTTACAGTAAACACCCCTTCCGCTGCAGGTCGTGTAATGGAGGAGGAGTTGACTGTCATTCAAAACGCATTGGATAATGTAGAACATCCATGTGTATTTTTACTTGGTGGAATGAAGCCTGATGATTCAATTGATGTTATGGAAAATGTATTGAGCAATGGTACAGCAGATTCCATTTTAACAACAGGTATTGTTGGAAATATAGTTTTATGGGCTTCAGGTGCAGATATTGGTCAGGTCAATAGGGATTTCATAGCAAGTAAAGGATATGAAGATATGGTTGAAAAATCAAGAGATTTAATCGAAAGATTTGGCGATAAAGTCAAGTATCCTATCGATGTTGCTTGTGAAATCGATGGTGAAAGAGTTGACATTGACTCTAATGAAATACCAAACGAAGCAATTTTTGATATTGGTATTAAAACTATTGCATATTATGCAAAAGAAATCAGAGACGCTAAATATATCTTTGCAAACGGTCCTGCAGGTGTGTTTGAAGATCCTAAATTTGCAATGGGTACAGAAGATTTAATTAATGCAATGGCTACTTCCAATGGATTTACACTTATTGGTGGTGGACATATTGCAGCTGCTACTGCTGGTCTTGGATTGGAAGATCAAATGAGTCACTTAAGCAGTGGTGGTGGAGCTTGTATCAGTATGCTTGCCGGTAAACAACTGGCTGCTGTTGAAGCTTTAAAAAATAGTAAAAAATAATTTTTTTACTTTCATTCTTTTTTTTAAATAAAAATAAAAATTAGCTATTAAATATTTCTAATAGCTTTTCAGATGATTTTTTAGGATTATCAGAACTCATTATTGCACTTACAACGGATAATCCGGATATTCCAGTATCTTTCAGTTCAATAGCATTTTCTAAGGTTATGCCTCCAATCGCCACAACTGGAATGTCAATAGATTCAACTATTTCTTTTAATTGCTGTTTTGTTACTGAATCTGCATCTTTTTTGGTTTGTGTTGGAAATACTGCTCCGGTTCCAATATAATCAGCACCATCTCTTTGAGCTTTTTTCGCTTCCTCAATGGTGGCCGCTGAAACGCCAAGTATCTTATCCTCACCAATCAATCTTCTTGTAACGTTGCAGGGCATGTCTGATTGTCCGACATGAACTCCATCAGCATCAATGGCCAGTGCAACATCGACCCTGTCATTGATAATTAAAGGCACGTTGTATTTGGTAGTTATTTCTTTAACTTTAAGTGCTAAGTTATAGAAATCCAGTGTATCTGCAGTTTTTTCTCTGATTTGAACTACACTGACTCCGCCTTTTATTCCTTCTTCAATTGTCTTTAAAAATTTCTCCACGTCATCGCTGTTGTCGGTGACGAGGTATAGTGATAAATCTATGTTATTCATAATATCTGGATGTTTGATTCATTAACTAAGCTTTCGGCATTAGTTTTGTAAAGGTAATCAATTAAATATGCTCTAAATGAGCCGGTTCCTTCATCTCTTTCATCAACTTTGGCTCTTGCTTTTTCTCCGGCAATGTTCATTGCAAGGATTGCAACAAGACTTCCTTCTAGGGGTGTTGAACCTCCAATGCAGCTTCCAACGATTGAGGATAACATGCATCCGCTGCCTGTGATTAATGGCATCATATCATCTCCATTATCAATGGCAATTGTAGTTTCTCCATCGCTTAATATGTCTATTGGGCCGCTGGCAAGGATGGTTGTTTCTAGTTTTGATGCAAGTTCTTTAATGATTTCTCCATTTGCTTTTAAGTTTTCTTCAGTGATTATGTCATCAAGGTTTACATCAACGCCTTTGGCTGCGTTATTTTCATCAATAATTCCTTTTAATTTTGCTATAGCTTTTATTTCACTGATATTTCCGCGAATAGCAGTAATTTTATAATTATCAATTAAATTTAATGTGGTTTCATTTCTGAGTTTTGTTACCCCAACTCCAACTGGATCAAGGATTATTGGAGTATTGGTTTTGTTTGCAGTTTCTGCACTTACTTTCATGGCTTCCACTTGGTCGTTACTTAATTTTCCGATGTTTATTACTAATGCATCGGCTATTGTGACAACTTCTTCCAATTCTTCCACGTCTTCTGCCATGAATGGAGATCCGCCTATTGCAAGAACTGCATTTGCACAGTCGTTGATGGTTACTGAATTTGTTATACAGTGAGTTAATGGATTTTTTAATCTAATTTCTTCTAAATTTTTTTCAACTTTGTCTAAAATTTCAGTCTCATTTATCATGATTATTAATTATAAATTATATTATATTTATATCTTTAGTGCATAATTTACAAAAAGAGGTTGTTTATAGTAAAGTATTTAAATGACCTTTAATATAGTGTATAGTGTTCTATAATATTAACAATATTGCCTCGGTGGCTCAGTCTGGTAGAGCGCGAGACTTGTAATCTCGTGGTCGCGGGTTCAATTCCCGTCCGGGGCTTTATTTTATATTGTTAATTTTGAATTTTTGTTATTTTGTTCAAATTATAGTAACATTTATATACATGTTAATTTATATTATAATTAGTATGTCATCTACATACTTATTGTATGTGGGTCCGTAGGGTAGCTTGGTCGATCCTTTGGGCTTTGGGAGCCTGAGACTCCGGTTCAAATCCGGGCGGACCCATCTTTACCCGCCTTAGCTCAATTTGGCAGAGCGTTGGACTGTAGATCCAAATGTTGCTGGTTCAAGTCCGGCAGGCGGGATTTCAATTTATTTATAATTTTTCGCATATGATTTTTGGTGAAATCTATACTTTTTCCAAAAGGTTTATATATGATGAAAATTATAGTAATTGGTAGTGTATTATTGCACATATACTATTTAAGTTTTGGTTGCCCTGGTGGTGTAGGGGCTATCATGTGGGCCTGTCGAGCCCGCGACTCGGGTTCAAATCCCGGCCAGGGCGCTTCAAGTTCTTAGGTAGTATGTAAGTCATTTAGGCCTGTAGCTCAGTCTGGCAGAGCGCTTGGCTTTTAACCAAGCGGCCGCGGGTTCAATTCCCGTCAGGCCTGTTTCTAATTTTATATTTTAACTTTTCTATCTGGAGGAAAAAATTTGAAAATAGATATTCAAGACCATATGCTCGTACCAAAGCATGAAATCATGACTGAAGAAGAAATTTCTGAAGAATTTAGTGATGTCGATTATGATTTTAGAGATCTCCCTAAGATTAGGGCAGATGATCCTGTTGTTGAAGCTATTGATGCTAAACCGGGTAATGTGTTGAGAATTACTCGTCAAAGTGAAACAGCTGGAGAGTTCATTACTTATAGAATTGTTGAAGGATAATATTAGTTTTTAATATAATCTTAGAAAGTAAATTTAATATAGTATAATTTCTGTATTTTTTTTGTTTTTAGAAATTCATTATAATAAATTTGAACTTAGTTTGAGAGGAATTATCTTAAATGGAGATAGTTATGAGTAAATTAAGAATAATGATTAAATGAATTAGTTATTAGGTTTAATCCTATCTGTTATTTTTTATTTATTTATTATTTTTATTGCGTTACGTAATGCTGGAGGATGTCCATGACAGAGAATAACTGGAAATTAGTTGATGCATTTTTTGATAAGTATGATTTGGTTGATCATCATATTAAATCATACAACGATTTTGTAAATAATAGGATTCAAAATATTATAGATATTACTGAACCTATTACATTAGATGATGGAAAATACACTTTAAAAACTGGTAAAGTACGTATTGAAAAACCATCTAATAAAGAAGCAGACGGGTCCAGTAGCGAAATTGACCCGACTGAAGCAAGGCTTAGGAACTTGAATTATTCCGCAGACATGTACCTTGAAATGGCATTGAATGAAGAAGGCGAAGACAATCCTTTAGAAGAAGTATATATTGGTGAATTGCCAGTAATGCTTAAATCAGATATTTGCCATCTTAACGGTCTCAGCGATGAAGAATTAATTGAAAAACATGAAGACCCTCAGGATTTAGGAGGTTACTTCATTGTAAACGGTTCCGAAAGAGCTGTTGTAACTATGGAGGAAATTGCTCCAAATAAAATTATTCTTGAACGTTTAGGTGAAGTTGAAGAAAGACATGCAAAAGCTGTTGTAACTTCAATTAAAAGTGGTTTCAGAGCAAGAATTACTTTGGAATACAAAAAACCTCGTAAAAATGGAGTATTTTTAAGAATTTCTTTCCCATATCTTCCGGGCGAAATTCCATTAGTTATATTACTTAGAGCTCTTGGTTTAGCTACAGATGAAGAGATTATTACAGCAATTTCAGATGATAATAACTTCCAAATGATGATAGCGGACGATATTCAGGTCTCACTTGAAGCATTAAAATTAGACCAGAATGAAATGGATGGCATGTCTCTTGAAGAAAGAAGAGAATATATGCAAAATGCTGCTATCAAATACATCGGTAATAGGGTAGCTAAAAACATGCCTAAAGATTATCGTATTAAACGTGCAACAGATGTTGTAAACCGTTATTTATTACCTCATATGGGTACTGAACAAGAAAAATGTTACGATAAAGCTATTTACTTAGCAGAAATGACTGAAATGTTACTTGAAGTTATTGAGGAAAAAAGAGAACCTCACGACAAGGACCACTATACCAATAAAAGACTCAGGGTTTCCGGTGACTTGATGGAAGATTTATTCAGAGTAGCTTTCACCAATTTAACTAGAGATATGAGCTACCAACTTGAAAGAAGCCTTTCAAGAGGTAAGGAACTTTCCATTAAACAGGCAGTTCGTAGTGATGTTTTAACTGAAAACATTAAACACGCTATTGCTACCGGTAATTGGGTAGGCGGAAGAGCTGGTGTAAGTCAGCTATTGGACAGAACCAGTTACATGGGAACACTTTCTCATTTAAGACGTGTTGTATCTCCATTGACAAGAAGCCAACCTCACTTTGAAGCAAGAGATTTGCACCCAACACAATTCGGTAAGATTTGTCCTAACGAAACTCCGGAAGGACCTAACTGTGGTCTGGTAAAGAACTTAGCTTTGATGTGTAATATTTCAGAAGGTTCTGATGATCAAGATATTATTAATGTTATTGAAAAAATGGATGTAGAGTTGATTTAAGGGGGTGAGATGTTTGGCTAAAAATGATTTAAAAAAGGTAGATGAAGCTTACGCTTTTTTCGGATTTGATGAAAGAGTTCCTTTGGATGATGTTAAATCTGTTAGAAAAGATTTCATCACTGAAAACAATGATGAAGAAGATGAAGCAAAAAAAGAAAAGCGTTTAAACGATATAAATACTTACTTTAGTATCATTGAAGAATACTGTCATGATGACGGTGAAGATACAACTGACGATGGTGAGACTGGAAATGAAACTGTAGGAAATGACTCCGGAATTGTACAAACCGGTAATGTTTCAGTATCTCTTAGTGATGAAGATGACAGTCCTATTCAGGGAGTAACAGTAACATTATCTGATGATGATGAGACTTATTCCGGTTCCACAGGTAAGGCTGGTGGTTGTACTATTAAAAATGTTCCATTTGGTGTATATTCCGTTGAAGCAGATGCTGATGGATATGAAAGTGATTTAGACTCATTCACTGTTGGCGATGGTGAAAATCTATTAAACATTTCTCTTAAAAAGATCACTCCTCCTAGAGCAACCAAAGATGTTTTAATTTCAGTCAGTGATGAAAGCGGCGCTCCTGTCCAAGGGGCAACCGTTATATTATCTGATGAAGATGATGACTATGTTGCATCTACAGGAAGTGCAGGCGGCGGTACAATCAAAAATGTTCCGGTAGGCGAATATTCCATTGAAACTCATGCTGATGAATATGCTACTGATTATGGTATGGTCACTATCGATGAGGAAGAAAACCTATTAAACATTACTCTCAAGACAGTCACTCCTCCTGGTGTTAAAACTAAAATATATATTAACGGTGCACTTTTAGGAACCTGTACCAACCCTGAAGAGTTCACTCAGGACATGAGAGAAAAAAGAAGAGCAGGAATTGTATCTCATGAAATGAATATTACATATTATGAAGACAACAATGAGATTTATATATTCAATGATCCTGGTAGAGCTAGAAGACCATTAATAATTGTTAAAGAAGGAGAACCTCTTTTAAAAGAAGAGCATTTAAATAAAGTTGCCAACGGCAAATTGAAATGGGATGATTTGATAAATAACGGTCTCATTGAATATCTTGATGCTGAAGAAGAGGAAAACTCATATATCGCAATGACTTTAGCTGAATTGAATGATGAACATACTCACCTGGAAATTGACCCTGCTACAATGCTTGGTATCTGTGCAGGTATTATTCCATTTTCCGACCACAACTCCTCTCCAAGGAACACCATGGAAGCGGGTATGACAAAACAGGCTTTAGGTTTATATGTTTCCAACTATGCATTACGTACCGATACCAGAGCTCACTTGTTACATCATCCTCAAACTCCTATCGTTAAAACACGTATTATCGATTCAACTAATTATGACTTAAGACCTTCCGGTCAGAACTTCGTTGTAGCTTTAATGTCTTATGAAGGATATAACATGGAAGACGCAATGGTTATCAACAAAGGTTCCCTTGAAAGAGGATTGGCAAGATCTTCATTCTTCAGAGCTTACGATACTTCAGAAAAAAGATATGCTGGAGGTCAGGTGGACAAATTTGAAGTTCCAGATAAAAACATTAAAGGATACAGATCCGAAGAGGCATACAGAAACCTGGATGAAGATGGTGTTGTAAACCCTGAATCCTATGTGGAATCCGGTGATGTATTAATCGGAAAAACTTCTCCTCCAAGATTCTTGGAAGAAGACTTCGGAACTGTTGCTGATAGAAGAAGAGAAACTTCAGTAACTGTAAGACACGGTGAAAAAGGTATTGTCGATGCAGTTCTTTTATCTGAAACTGTCGAAGGTTCAAGATTAGCTAAAATCAGAGTAAGGGATACCAGACAACCTGAATTTGGTGATAAATTCGCATCAAGACACGGTCAGAAAGGGGTTGTCGGTTTAATATTATCTCCTGAAGATATTCCATTTACAGAATTTGGTGTAGTGCCTGATTTAATAGTTAACCCTCACGCTATTCCATCAAGGATGTCTATCGGACAGGTGTTAGAGATGGTTGCCGGTAAGGCAGGTTGTCTTGAAGGTGAAAGAGTTGATGCAACTCCATTCAACCAAGCGCTTGAAGATGAAATCAAACAGCAATTAATCAATCACGGATTTGAATCCGCAGGATGTGAATCATTATACAGCGGTGTAACCGGTGAGAGAATTGATGCTGAAATCTTTGTAGGAGTGGCATATTATCAGAAATTACACCACATGACTACAGATAAAGTTTATGCCCGTTCCAGAGGTCCTGTACAAGTACTTACACGTCAGCCTACTGAAGGTAGAGCACGTGAAGGTGGTTTAAGATTCGGAGAAATGGAAAGGGATTGTCTTATCGCACACGGTGCAGCATTAACATTAAAAGAAAGACTTCTTGATGAGTCAGACAAATATGAAGCAATCGTTTGTGAAAACTGTGGTATGTTAGCTGTATATGACAGAAACAAGAATAAGAAATACTGTCCTATCTGTGGAGATGTAGAAACTTATCCTGTAGAAATTTCATACGCATTTAAATTATTATTAGACGAACTTAAGAGTTTATGTATTTTCCCTAAATTAGTTTTAGGAGACAAAGCATAATTAAATTTATTAAAGGAGCCAATACATGACACATTATATTAAAAAAATTGAACAAATTAACTTTGGTTTAATGTCTCCTGAGGATATTCGTAAGATGTCTGTTGTCACTGTCGAGTATCCTGATACTTATGGGGATGATGGTTTTCCTATTGAGAAAGGTTTGATGGACCCTCGTTTAGGTATTATTGATCCTAGTTTAGTATGTAGGACCTGCGGTTTTAAAGGTGGGGATTGTCAAGGTCACTTTGGTAGTATTGAACTTGCAAGACCTGTTATTCATGTAGGTTTTGGTGATGTCATTCACAAAATCTTACGTTCCACCTGTAATGACTGTGGTCGTATTCTCTTAAATGATGAGCAAATCGAGTTTTACGAAGAAAGAATTCGTGAAGCAATGGGCAACAAGGAAAGTATCAATAATATCTTGAAGGATGTTTACAAATCCGCTAAAAGAGAGTTAAAAACCATGCCTGAAGATGATGAGGAAATTGACTTGAAATACTGCTGTCCTCATTGTGGTGCACCTCAGGAAGCTATTATTTTAGATAAACCTGTTACTATTCGTCAAGGCGATTACAAATTAACTCCTTCCGAAGTACGTGAAAGACTTGAAAGGATTACTGATGATGATGCATTTATTTTAGGAGTAAACTCAGAAGTTGCAAGACCTGAATGGTTGGTTTTAACTGTACTTCCGGTTCCTCCAGTAACCGTAAGACCTTCAATTACTTTGGATACCGGTGAGAGATCAGAAGACGATTTGACTCACAAACTTGTAGATATCTTACGTATCAATCAACGTTTACTTGAGAATATGGAAGCAGGAGCTCCTCAATTGATTGTTGAAGACTTATGGGAGCTATTGCAATATCACGTTACCACTTACTTTGATAATGAAGCATCAGGTGTTCCACCTGCAAGACACAGGTCAGGAAGACCTCTTAAAACATTAACACAAAGGTTAAAAGGAAAAGAAGGAAGATTCAGATCCAACCTTTCCGGTAAACGTGTAAACTTCTCTGCACGTACAGTAATTTCACCTGACCCTAACATCAGTATCAATGAGGTCGGTGTGCCTGAAATGATTGCAAAAGAAGTGACCGTACCTGTTTATGTTAATGAATGGAACATTGATGAAATGAGGACTTTCATTGAAAACGGTCCTGATATTCACCCTGGTGCAAACTATGTAATCTCTAACGACGGAAAAACCAAAAGAAGAGTTACTGAAGAAACCAAAGAGTTCATTTTAGAACAATTGGAACCTGGTTTCATTGTCGAAAGACACTTGAAAGACGGGGATATGGTTTTATTCAACCGTCAGCCTTCACTTCACAGAATGAGTATGATGGCTCACGAAGTTAGAGTATTGCCTTACAAAACTTTCAGACTTAACTTATGTGTATGTCCTCCATACAATGCGGACTTTGATGGGGACGAAATGAACATGCACGTTTTCCAGACTGACGAATCACGTGCTGAAGCAAAATCTTTAATGCGTGTTCAGGAACACATCTTATCTCCAAGGTTCGGTGGACCGATTATCGGTGCTATTCACGACCACATTTCAGGAGCATATCTCTTAACCAGAGACGGTGTGGAATTTACAGAAGAGGAAGCTTTACAGATTATCCGTAAATCTCACTTGGAAATTCCTCCATTCAAATCCAACCAATGGGTTTTAAAATATGATTCTGATTTCGGTGAAGATTCTTTCATATTTAAAGATAAAGGAGATAAATGGACTGGAAAAGAGTTATTCTCACTATTACTGCCAAATGATTTAAACTTATCTTATAGTGCTGAGATTTCCAAATGTCCTGTAGTATATCCAGAAGAGGATGCAAGTGTCGTTATCAAAAACGGTATCTTGACTCAGGGTGTAATCGATGAATCAGCTTACGGTTCATTTTCAGGTAAAATCTTAGATAAAATTGTTAAAGAATATGGTCCTGGAAGAGCTAAAGAGTTCTTAGACCGTTCAACAGATTTAGCTATATGTGGAATTATGAAAACCGGTATTACTACCAGTTTAAATGATGAGGAAATTCCTGAAGAGGCTCAGGACAGAATTAATGAGCACTTAAACAAGAAGATGGAAGAAGTAGACATGCTTGTTCAATCTTATGAGGAAGGATACCTCCAAGCATTACCTGGTAGAAGCCTCGAAGAGACTTTAGAGATGAAAATCATGCAAGTTCTCGGGGAAGCTAGGGACATGTCCGGTAGTATTGCAGAAAACTACCTTACAATGGGTAAACAATACCCAGAAGACCCATATGACCATGTGATGGCTGTTGAAAACCACTCTGTAGTTATGGCACGTACCGGTGCAAGGGCATCCATGCTGAACCTAACTCAGATTACTGCTTGTGTAGGTCAGCAGGCAGTTAGGGGTGGACGTATCGAAAGAGGATACTTGAACAGAACTTTACCTCACTTCAAGAAAGGTGAGTTAGGGGCTAAAGCGAAAGGATTTGTACACTCAAGTTACAAATCAGGTCTTGACCCAATCGAGTTCTTCTTCCACGCAATGGGTGGAAGAGAAGGTCTTGTAGATACAGCGATTCGTACAGCTCAGTCCGGTTACATGCAAAGAAGACTTGTAAACGCACTTCAAGACTTGCAGGTTAAATCTTCAGGACTTGTTACTGA
The DNA here is from genome assembly GCF_017427765.1 of Methanobrevibacter sp. Lineage (GTDB taxonomy): Archaea > Methanobacteriota > Methanobacteria > Methanobacteriales > Methanobacteriaceae > Methanocatella. The sequence continues at coordinate 108,222 of NZ_JAFRSC010000022.1, forward strand.
TAATCAGGGTAATGTTATTCAAACCATGTTCGGTGAAGATGGTGTTGACCCTGCAAAATCCGACTTCGGTAAACCTGCAGACTTAAACAAACTCATTGATGAGATTAAACTTGAAATGGAAATGGAAGGTAAGTAGGTGTAACTATGGAAGATGTTATAATTAAAATAAATGAGATTATTGCTCAGCTCAATGATGAAGAAAATCTTGATATAGCTTTTCCAGATAGTTATATCGAAGATTTGGCTAAATCATACATCAACAGGGATTTGACTGATGATGAATTACGTGAACTTATTCGCAGACTTAAAGCTGCCTATGACCGAGCTCATGTTGAAGCTGGAGAGGCTGTTGGAACAGTAGCTGCACAATCTGTTGGTGAACCTGGTACTCAGATGACTATGCGTACTTTTCACTATGCAGGGGTAACTGAGTTAAACGTAACATTAGGTCTTCCAAGACTTATTGAGATTGTTGATGCTAGAAAAGAGATTGCTACTCCAACCATGGATATCTATTTTGATGAAGAAAGACGCAATGATGAAGAGTTTGTTAGGACTTTAGCTAATAAAATCGGTAAAAGTACAATAAACGATATTCTTTCTGACTTTAATTTGAACTATGGAACCATGGAAGTTGAAGCGGTTTTGGACAATAGGAAGATTGAAGAGAAAAGACTTGAAAGAGAAGACATTGATGCAATCATTTCAAAAACCTTCAAGAAGGCAACAATTACAAATGATACCATTACAATTCCTTCTCAAAAATCAGATAAATCTGAATCCAAGTTTGAAATACGTGAACTTCGTCTTTTAGCAGATAAGGTTCGTGACTTGCAAATCAGTGGTATAAAAGGAATCGGTAAGGTTATTATCCGTAAGGATGACCGTGAATGGATTATTCACACTGAAGGATCAAACCTTAAAGAGATTCTCGACATGGACGGTATTGACCATGTAAGAACCACTACAAACAACATTCATGAAATCGGTGAAGTTTTAGGTATTGAAGCTGCTCGTCAATCTATTATTAACGAAGCTCAAAACACTCTTTCAGAACAGGGTCTTAGTGTTGATGTAAGACATATCATGTTAGTTGCTGATATCATGACTTCAGAAGGTATAGTAAAATCCATTGGAAGACATGGTATTAGTGGTGAAAAATCAAGTGTATTAGCTCGTGCAGCTTTTGAAGAAACTGGTAAACATTTACTTAACGCAAGTATTCGCGGTGAAGTGGATGATTTAACAGGTATCATCGAAAATATTATTATTGGACAACCAATACCTCTTGGTACCGGATCAGTCGGTGTCAAAATGGATTATAAAAATTAATAGGAGGCTAGATGATGGACGTAGATAGAGGAATCAGAGTAGCTGTAGATACTGGTGATGTAACTTTAGGCTCTGAAAAATCAATTCAATCTTTAAAATTAGGAAAAGGCCAACTCGTTGTTGTTGCTGCTAACGCTCCTAAAGAAATTCTTGAAGATGTTGAATATTACGCAAATCTTTCCGAAATTCCATCCTTAGTATATGATGGAACTAGTGTAGATTTGGGTTCTGTTTGTGGTAAACCTTTCACTGTTGCTACATTAATCGTAAACGATCCAGGAGATTCTACTATATTAGACGATTTGAGGTAGATTTAAGTGTCTATTAAATTTAGTGCAAATGAAATTAGATACATAGCTCTTTTCGAAAATATGACTGGAGCAATGGTTAAAGATTGCATTATCGATGATGAACATGGAAAAGTTACTTTCGTTGTTAAGAATGGTGACATGGGACTTGCTATCGGTAAAGGAGGCAGTTCCGTATCTAAAGTTCAAAGAGCAGTAGATAAAGGTGTTGAGATTATCGAATTGGATGATGATCCGATACAGTTTATTAAAAATGTTTTATCCCCTGCAAAATTGCAAACTGTTAAAGTAAGTCAAAAACAGTCAGGCGAAAAAATAGCTACTGTAACAGCTGACAATACAAACAAACGTATTGCTATCGGTAAGAACGGGATTAATATTGAAAGAGCTAAATTGTTAGCAAATAGACAACATAATATAGACAATATTATTTTAAAATAGCTTTTTTGGCTATTTTATTTTAATTTATTTTTTAAAAAAAACTTTTTTATTTTTATTTTCAACCTAAAAAAACATACCTTTATAAAGGTTGAAATATATATTTTATCTTAAGATATCTGTACTTTTTTAATAACTTGACTATGTGTGCTTTTTGTCAATGTTTTGAATTTTATTTCAAGATATCTTCTTTTAGATAAAGCAATTTATCTAATTAATTATTATTACTGATTAATATCTTTGAATTTAGATTGTACTATAGTCTATAGTATAAATCGCAGCGGTGGATTCTTAGATATGGTTTTTAACAAAAAGATTAGAGGAAAAAAATATGCCAGGACTTTTTGCTGCAAAAAAACTTAAAAAAAATAGACAAAATTTTAAGTGGAAAGATGTAGATTACAAAAGAAGAGCTTTAAGATTAGATGTTAAAGCGGATCCTCTCGAAGGAGCTCCTCAAGCAAGAGGAATTGTAATCGAGAAAGTAGGGATAGAAGCAAAACAACCTAACTCTGCTATTCGTAAATGTGTTCGTGTTCAGTTAATTAAAAACGGTAAACAATTGACTGCTTTCGCACCAGGTGACGGAGCTATCGGATTTATCGATGAACACGATGAAGTGATGATTGAAGGAATCGGTGGACCATCCGGAAGATCCATGGGAGATATTCCTGGAGTCCGTTGGAAAGTTTCCAAAGTTAATAACGTAGCTTTATCAGAAATGGTAAGTGGAAAAATAGAAAAACCTGTAAGATAAGGTGGTTATATTTATGAGTAAATTATTTGGTAAATGGGATCTCGATGAAGTAAAAGTTGAGGACTTAGGTTTAGTAAAATATATCTGCTTAGATGAAACTTTAGTTCCACATACTTCTGGTAGACACGTAAAAAGACAATTCGCAAAATCTAAAGTATCAATTGTTGAAAGATTAATGAATAAAGTTATGAGAACCCATCTCAACTCCGGTAAGAAAAATATGGCTTACAACATAGTTAAAGATGCTTTAGAAATTATCCACAAAAGAACTAAAAAGAATCCTGTTCAGGTTTTAGTCACTGCAGTTGAAAACACTGCACCTCGTGAAGAAACTACCCGTATCAAATACGGTGGTATCGGTTACCAAGTTGCTGTAGACATTTCTCCACAAAGAAGAGTTGACCTTTCATTAGGATTCTTAACAAGAGGTACTTTACAATCTTCATTCAAAAACAGAAAATCTGTTGCTGAATGTTTAGCTGATGAATTAATTCTTGCTTCTCAAGAAGATTCAAGAAGTTTTGCTTTACAAAAAGCTGAAGAGAAAGAAAGAGTTGCTAAAGCAGCACACTAATCATATAATGTTTATATCTTAGGTGGTTATTTTGAGTAGAAGAGACAAAATGATTGCAAAAATCAAAGAGTTAATGTATGAACCTGACCAAATCAGAAACATTGGTATCTGTGCTCACATCGATCACGGTAAAACCACTTTATCTGATAACCTTTTAGCAGGTGCAGGAATGATTTCCGAAGAACTTGCAGGTGATCAAAGATTCTTGGATTTCGATGAACAAGAACAAGCACGTGGTATTACTATCGATGCTGCAAACGTATCAATGGTACACGATTACAAGGACAGCGAATACTTAATTAACTTGATTGATACCCCAGGTCACGTTGACTTCGGTGGGGACGTAACTCGTGCTATGAGAGCTGTAGACGGTGCAGTAGTTGTAGTTTGTGCTGTAGAAGGTATCATGCCTCAAACTGAAACTGTATTCAGACAAGCTCTAAAAGAAAACGTAAAACCAGTTTTATTCATTAACAAAGTTGACAGATTAATCAACGAGTTAAAATTAGAACCTGAAGAATTACAAAACAGATTCTTGAAAATCTTCATGGAAGCTAATAAATTGATTAGAAACATGGCTCCTGAAGACAAAAAAGAAGAATGGAAATTGGACTTCACTGATGGTAGTGTAGCTTTCGGTTCAGCTTACCACAACTGGGCGATCAACGTTCCAACCATGCAAGAAACTGGAATCAATTTCAAAGACATTATTGATTACTGTAATGCTGAAAACGAAAAAGAATTAGCACAAAAAGTACCTTTATCCGATGTATTATTAGGTATGGTAGTAGAACACTTGCCTTCCCCTAAAGAAGCTCAAGTTTACAGAGTACCTAACATCTGGGACGGAGACATCGATTCTCCTGCTGGTGAATGTATGATTAATACCTCCCCTGACGGACCTTTAGCGGTTATGGTTACCAACGTATCTGTTGACAAACACGCTGGTGAAATCGCAACCGGTAGGGTATATGGTGGAGCTATTTCAAAAGGTACTGAAGTTTACATGGTCGGTTCCCACGGTAAATCCAGAGTACAGCAAGTAGGTGTGTACTTCGGACCTGAAAGAGTTAACACCGACAAAGTTCCTGCAGGTAACATTGTATATGTTGCAGGTGCAAAAGGAGCTATCGCTGGTGAAACCTTATGTTCTCCTGAAGACAAAATCAAAGAGTTTGAAGGATTAGAACACATATCCGAACCTGTAGTTACTGTAGCTGTAGAAGCTAAAAATACCAAAGACTTACCAAAATTGATTGAAGTATTAAGACAAACTGGTAAAGAAGACCCTACCGTTAAAATCGATATTAACGAAGAAACCGGTGAACACTTAGTGTCCGGTATGGGTGAGCTTCACTTGGAAGTTATCGGTTACAGAATTAAAGACAAAGGTGTAGATATTACCACTTCCGAACCTATTGTTGTATACAGAGAAACCGTAAGGAAACTCTCTCCACAAGTTGAAGGTAAATCTCCTAACAAGCACAACAGATTCTACATTACTGTTGAACCTATCGAACCTGAACTCTACGCTGCAATCCAAGAAGGAGACATCAAAGAAGGTAGAGTTAAAGGTAAAGAGTCAGCTAACGACTTCATGGAACATGGTTTAGATAAAGAAGAAGCCAGAAGAGTATGGGCTGTTCACAACAGAAGCATATTCCTCAACATGACTCGTGGTATCCAATACTTGGATGAAGTTAAAGAATTGTTACTCGAAGGATTTGAAAATACTTTGAAAAACGGTCCTTTAGGCGAAGAAATTTCCATGGGATTAAAATTCAAACTCAACGATGCAAAACTTCACGAAGACGCAGTTCACAGAGGACCTGCTCAAGTATTGCCTGCTATCAGAAACGCAATCTTAGGTTCCATGATGCTTGCAGAACCTGCATTACTCGAACCTATGCAAAAAGTAGTTATTGACACTCCTAATGATTACATGGGTGCATGTACTCGTGAAATCCAAAACAGAAGAGGTCAAATTGTTAACATGGGTCAAGAAGGGGACATGGCAAGAATTGAATCTAAAGTGCCTGTAGCTGAAATGTTTGGTTTCGCTGGAGATATCAGATCCGCTGCTGAAGGTAGATGTTTATGGTCTACTGAAATCGCAGGATTTGAACCACTCCCACGTGAAATGCAAAATCAAATCGTAAGAGAAATCAGACAAAGAAAAGGCTTATCCGCAGAAC
>NZ_JAFRSC010000052.1 GCF_017427765.1 Methanobrevibacter sp.
CATATACAAAAATCAAATCGTAAAATAATTCAATCAGTTCAACAGGTTTTGTTTTGACTTCCATTAAAATCACTTACTAATGAAATATATCTTTTAAATTATTCTTAAATTTTGTTTTTAGCAACTATTAAAACCACAGCAACTGTTGAAATTTTTAAATTAGATTCATTGTTGGAAACATAGATTATTAAAACTGACCCGTACCATTAATATTATTATTGTTTAGTTAATAACATATTAATCAATGAATATTAGGGAATTTTGTGACAGCGATATTGAAGAAATGATTGAAATTTGGAATGAAATAGTTGAGGAAGGAATTGCATTTCCCCAAGAGAATATCCTAAATTTAAACTCTGGAAAAGATTTCTTTTCATCACAAACATATACCTGAGTTGCCATTTTAAACAAAAAGGTAGTCGGACTCTATATCCTTCATCCGAATAATGTTGGAAGATGTGGCCATATCGCAAATGCAAGCTATGCAGTATCATCAGCCATGCGCGGAAAACACATTGGAGAAAAATTAGTATTGGACTCCATGAACATTGCAAAAGAAAACGGATTTCTAATATTGCAGTACAATGCTGTCGTTGAAACAAATCATGCTGCACGTCATTTGTACGAAAAACTGGGTTTCAAACAATTGGGAATGATTCCAAAAGGATTTAAAACAAAGGCCAATCAATTTGAAAACATCTGCCCTTATTATATTGAATTGTAATTTTAACGTTATACTGTTGGAAACATAGTAATTTAATCATTATAACGGCAGGTCTTTCTTTTGAAAATATAATATTCCTATGATATACAATATCACGCCCATTAATGCCATTATCATAAATTCTTGACCATATCCGCTATTATTTAATATGTCTGAAGGGTTAAATAAGGTATTTAATGTGAAATATTTAAGGAAATCCAATGAATCGGATAATTTAACGAACAAGCTAATTACAAAGAACATGAGTGGCAGCCCTCCACCAATCAGCAGTGAGTTTTTAGATGTGTTGAATATGCATGATGAACAGAAACAGATTGAACTTATGGCAAAATGATATAAAAAAACGCCAATATTGAGTGTTAAAAACATGTCAATATCCAATGCATCTGGCTGGAAAGCATTGGCAGCAGCAATACCTACAAATGATGCAATGCTCCACATCACTATTAAAGACAAAATCAGATATGAAGCACTTGTGATTGTGAATGTATGTCTGCTAATTGGAGTGGATAAAAAGCTTGCCATACTTCCTTTATCCACCTTTTCGGCCATCAACCTGTTTCCAACAACAATTGAATAAACCATTGGGAAGATAATTGCCATAAGGGCATAGAATGAATTAGACATAAAGCCTATTAATGTGCCGTTACCGGTTAAAATATTTGAAGCAATGGTTCCCTGAGTAGTATTACTTATTCCACTAATGGTTTCAGGCGTAAAGACATTACACATTACTGTTAAAAATGCACAAAGTACAAGAGTGAAAGCCAATAGGAACTTGAAATTGGATCTAACCAGATAATTGAAGTAAGTAATGTTAAACATGTTCTTCATCTCCATAAAATTTCATGAAATACTCTTCCAGCGTATGCTTCTCTTCTTTAAGGAAAGCTACCTCACATGAAGACAAATTTGAAATGAGGTCATTAATTTCACGGTCAGTGATTGAAATTATAATCTGCATTTCTTTTGTTTTGAAATCAGCATCAGGATATGCTCTTCTTATTTTATTGAAATCATTTTCATTTTTAAATTCGATTTTGTATGTTTTATTTTCTGAGTGCTTGAAATCCTTCATCACCACTTCTTTAATTAGTTTGCCCCTTTTGATGATACCAACCCTGTCGCAAACTTTACTTATTTCTTCAAAGATATGTGAAGATAGGATTATGGTTTTTCCATTCTGTTTTTCCCTTTTGATTAGCCTAATGAATTTCTCCTGCATTAATGGGTCAAGACCACTGGTAGGTTCGTCTAAAAGCAATATTTCCGGATTATGCATTAAAGCCATTATTATTGCGATTTTTTGCTTCATACCTTTGCTCATTTTTTTGATTTGCATATGGGTGTCTATTTCAAAATATTCAATCAGATCTTCTGCATAGGACAAATCATTGGTTTTTCGAAGTTTATCAATTAATTTAAGATACGCTATTCCAGTCATGTCTTCGGGCAATGCAATTTCTCCCGGAAGATACCCAATGTCTTTTTTAATGGCTGTTTTATCATTCCAACAGTCAAGATTGTTTATTGATAATGTGCCAGAATCAGGTTTGCTGAATCCCATTAAATGTCTTAAAGTAGTTGACTTACCCGCACCGTTAGGACCTAAATAGCCATATACTTCACCCTTTTCTATGCCTATTGATACATCAAAAACGCCTTTTTCATTGCCGTAATCTTTAGTAAAGTTTTTAATTGTAATAATCTGCATCAATCCACTCCCATCTCTTATTTAAACACACATAACCAATTAGAAGATTATAATTTCAAAGAGTTAACAGTTAATGATTTAATTATTCCATTAAACTTATCAATATCCGCTTGATACATATCCTTAAATAACTCTTCTAGCCACTCATCATTAATATTTAACATTTTTTCACTTATTTCAAACCCCTCTTCCGTTAAGGAAAGCAGTCTTCGTGTTTTATTATTAGGACCTTTAGTTCGTATTATGAATCCCTTGTTTTCAAGATTTTTTAGAGTTCTGGTAACAACAGGTTCAGATACGCTGAAGATTTCTGATAAATCTCGTTGAGAAATATTTCCATTGTCACCACAAACTTTTAATATATAAGGCAATTCAGATGGAGTCACATTGGTTCCTTCCAGCTTTTTTTCAAAAAATTTTGTATGGCCTTTTAAAATTAAAGTTAATGCAGGAAATAATGGAATAAAATCTATCTTTTCAACTCGGTTTATCATGTCCATAATCTCATCTCAATATAAAACTTATCATGATAAGTTTATGAATTATGCTATTTAAATATTTTGTAAATAAAAGATGTTGGAAACATAGAATATGAAATAGATAAGGAATGTTTTTCATGATAATTTTTGAAAGAATATACTAAAAAAAGTATACAAAATATAAACACCTGCTAAAAAAGGCCAAAATTCCTTAAAAAAAGACTTATTTTTTAAAAATATCAATATATTGCGCTTAACAAAATCATAAAATAAGTTATGTTAAGTTAATAAAGAATAAACTTAATATTAATGACCAATAAGCCAAATAAGACCCAAATTATGTACAAATGATTTTGCCCGTATACTCTACAAAATATTTACTACTTTTAGCTCTCAGATTATAATATACAACGAAGAGACATATATATTTAATTCTTATCAGTATTTTTCCCATTATTTCATGAATTTTATTAGTTATTTTATATTGCAATACTTGTAAAACTAATCATTTAACTAAATAACAGACATAATATGTATACTTATTAAAAGAGGATATGAACATGGTAAATCCTATTGAAATACTCCAATATTGCATGGGAAGGAAGTGCCGATTTTAAATAGAATGATTGAACCTTTTAATGAAAGGGTAAAAAATTCAAAAAGAAGTATAATACTGCAAGAACGTCATCATTCTAGAACCTATAAATTAAAATCTATAAGGGTAAATTCCTTTTTGAGAATATTCAATTTCAAGCCATCTTTTAAGCAGCTTTTCAGAAATCTCATATTCACCACCTGCAAAGCGAATTAAATCCAAATTCTGCAATTTATTCAGTTTATCACTTAATGAACCTGATTTTACATTTAATTTTCGGGCCAAATCAATTCTTTTCAATGGAGAATCAATCAATGCTATTATTATATCCTTTTCTTTTGTGGTTAGTCTGTTCCATTCGTTAATCAGATGGCTGACAATGAATGATATATTATTGTCAAATGCATCGATTACATTGTTTTCATCCAATTCCCGATTGGTCGGAAGTTGGCGTGCAAAAATGTTAATGTAATATGGAATGCCCGATGTGCATTTGTAAAACCTTTCAAAACCTTCCTGGCTGAACTTTAACTCAGGTGCCCTTTCTGCGAGGTAATTTTGCGTAGTCTGTTTGGAAAACGGATTGATATTTATTGTCAGCATCCTTCCACCAAATGCTCCGTTTTGACCTGCAATTTCAGAGATTAAATTATCCTGCAATCCCATGGATCCACTTAAAATATATGCGACGTTTCTCTGTTCGGTCACATATCCTCTGAAATTCCATAAAAATGATTCCAGATAGGTATCCAATTCCTTAATTACTTGAAATTCATCAATGATAATTATCACACCGCCGATTTTATCTTTATTGTTGTCATATATCTCCTGAGGCAGTTTAAAAACAAAATCCCTATATCTTTCCAAATCCCTTTCAGTCCCAATTATTGGGATTGGAATGGAAATGTCAAAAGCATTTGCGACAACCACTTCTTTTAATTTGAAATTATTTGTTTTAAAAAATTTATTAATATGATTTTTTAAAGTGTTTAATCCTTTCAGGTGTGTTTCTTCTATGATTTTTTGATAGTAAAAATCATACAACCCTTTAAGAGACATTTTATTCTTCTGATATGTTTGAGAAACACTGAAATCCATATATACTACAAGATAATTTTTATCCATAAATTGTTTGATTTTATTTAACAGAACAGTTTTTCCCACTCCTCTAATGCCAGTCACTAAAATATCGGGAGCATTGTTTTCGCTTGTAGAGTTTAAAAGATTTGTCAGATTGCTTATTTCTTGTGTTCTGTTGAAAAATTCTTCATCGGTTAAAACTTTGCTGGTTCCCCACGGCAAGTTAGACATGATATCACCAAAATATAATTAACTCAAATTATGTAATAATAAATATGTTAGACAAAGTATATAATAGTTTTTATATTACATAATCAGTTTTACGTTACATATAATATGTAATAGATTTTATGTTACATCAAATGAAACATTAATAAAAACAATTAATATAAAACCAATATTTTGTAGCAAAACGTGTTACCTGCAACCAATAACTTCTTTTAATAAAATTTGTTTAACAAATTTATCCTTATTCAATTTTAAAAATCTTTTTTCATTGCTTTTCATTCAAGTATTAGAGTGTTAATATGACTAAAACTCAAAATCAGTTGTAATCTCCAATATATCCTCACTTTGCATCAGAATATTAACCAATCGACCATCCAAATCTGCATGATTATCATGATAGTCAATTTCACCCAACTCATTTCGAATTGAATAAGCAAGATGTTCTTCATCCAAACTAAAATAAGCATCAATGTTTTCCTTATTTCCACGAGCATCAAGTCTAATCCATTTTTTCAGATCTTTTATATATACTGTGTTTAAAGCATGAATCATGTAACCTTCATTGGCATCATCTACTCTTGTAAGCAGTTGATAACTGATACCTGATGGAATCCTATTTGCTCGGAGAAGTGCTGCCAAAAGACATGATTTTGTCCAGCATATACCCGTTCTGTTTTTAAGCACATCACTGGCAGTTCTTGAAACCACATCTGTTTTAATGTCCCATGAGTGAGGAATTTCATCCCTAACAAACGCATAACATCTTTTAATATAATCCAAATTATCGTCAGATTGATTCAATAATTCCCTAACCATTTTCTGAATATGTGGATTCATATAATCAATGCTTGGAGTTTCTATTAAATATTCTTCCATTTAATTTCCCACACCATTAAAATTAATTAAACCTAAAATAAAATAATAATGCTGTTTTATAAATCTAAAAAACTTCTTAAATTGATTTTGCCCGTATACAATACAAAATATTTACTACTTTTAACTCTAACACAATAATATTTGATGCACTAATATTTAAAAACAACACAATATTTAAAATAATGGAAAATAAATAATATTTCCCATTATAGTTTACATTAACGAAAAAGTTTTTATTGGAACAAATATTACATTATCAACTTTTTCAATTGTTTTTGTCGTATCCGAAATAACAATTCCATGTGGAGATTTATAACGTCTTATTGCATCTTTAATTTGATCAGCGCCTTTATTACCATGCCCAACTTCTATCGGAATTACCTCATCAAAATCTTTTTTTATTATGAAGTCAACACGTTGCTTTTTTACTTTATATGAGTCATAGAATATGCTGAATTCAAAGAACTGTTCACTATTTTTCAAGTTGACCAAGTTTGACCCAACTAATGTTTCTAGTAAAATTCCTTCATATTCACTCAATTTTATGGATGAAAATCCGAATTTAATATTTATTGCATGCATTATGCTTGGTGTTGCAAAATAATATTGCCATGATTTTTTTGCTCTTGCATTTGCACCTGCATAAGGTTCAGTGTGAAATATCAAATGTGTCTTTTCAAGCAAGTCCATTATTGTATTTACAGATCCTGCTGATGTTTGAATTTTATTTGCAAGTGCATTTTGTGAAATGTCTCCGGGATATTTTTCCGCTAAAAATTTCATTAACCTTAATGCATTTGTTTGTGTATTTGCAGTCAGATTATTCATTGTCCCCAAATCTTTTGTTACAACAGTTTCAACAGAATAATATAATTTTTTTGATGCATTTCTATGATTTGTATCATGCATCACTGATGGAAATCCACCAAATTTAAAATAATTATCCCAATCCATTGAATTGTAATTCTTTAGATTTAACAAATCACGGTTTACCTGCTTTTCTTTTATGATTGCATCATCAACATTACCATTGAACAACAAGTCCACCAAATCATTAGAAATATCAGTTTGATAGTTGTATTTCAATTTCAAGTGTTGTGAATAATTAAGTGGAGTTATTGGATATCGTATCATCCTTCTTGCAGCTTCCGCATTATATTCAAGGTTTATTGCGGATGAACCTGTAAAAATCATGAAAATATTTTTTGATTTGTCATTGATTAATTTACCTGAAACTGACCAATCCTTGTCAAAATGTGATTCATCTATTAATAAGAATATTTTCTCATCAATGGTTTGTAGTGATGAGTTATGAAATGTTTTTAGATAATACTTGATTATATCATAAATATCACAATCTTCTATTTTATTTATTTCCTCACATGAAAAGTACAATATCTGTTCAGGATTGATGTTTTTCTGATTCAACAGATAATCATATACCTGAAATAGAATTGTTGTTTTTCCAACACCCCTAAGACCAGGCAATACTATATAGCGATTAACATTATTCCCCTCGATGAAATCATCTATAAAAACTTTTATTTCATTAAAATCATCCCTATGATTAAATTTAACACCACTATTGGATAATTCATTGTTTAGAGATAAAGGAGTGTCTGTAATTTGACTTTGTAAAAAATCATAAAAGGAATCTTCATTATCCGGATTCATAATAAACCATCTCTTTGATAATATATTGAATGTTATTATATAAATATTTATTCAATATATTGAATGATAATATATAAAATAATCTTCAATAAAATTTATAATATTGAAAAACCATGACAAATTTTTTACACATTAGAATGTTAATAACTTCATTAAAATAGATTTAACCACATGTAAAATAGTAGTTTATTGCACCATGGAGACTGCAAAAACAATAATTTCTGGAAGTCTTTTCTCATTCTTTGACATACTCCCATTTCCCATCAGGATACTCCAAGTAAGCACGATTAGTATCATCATCATAACCAGCAATAGGAAGTCCTTTAATTTTACAAATATATTGATCTATTTTAATAGATAATTTGAATCTTTCTGTAAGCTCTTCATCAGAAATTCCGCATGTTGAATCTAATTCATTTTCTTCAACCAAAACCAACCCCCCTTCATTACTAGTTGTAATATAAAATATTGGTTACCTTAATAATAAATATTTTCAAACTGTGACTTTATGAAAAAACAATCTTCACAATAAAAATAAAATATAACGTACAAGAAAAATTAATTTATACTATACACGGAGAATAAAAAATGATTATTGATTTTAATAAAATAGACGGAATTGATGTTGCTCACATGAATGGCGGAGAAGGCGAAGTAAATGCAAAGATGGAAGTAAATGAAATTGGAAGGTTTGTTGAATGCATAATTCCTCCAAAAGCATCCATCGGAAATCATCCGCAGGAAAGCAATCATGACATAAACTACATCATCAGCGGAGAAGGGATATCTGTTTGTGACGGAGTTGAAGAAATCTTAAAACCCGGAGTATGCCATGTTTGTCCAAAAGGATCCTCACATTCCATAATCAACACTGGTGATGAAGACTTGGTATTTTTCACCATAGTCCCCAAATAGAACATTAACGATGCACATTTCTTAATATAAACTTACTTTTAAAGAGAGTTGATATCTGCAAATTTGAAAATCCATTTGAATTTTGATAACTTCCACGTTACTGAGAAATGAGATTTATTAAAATTAAAATTATAAGTTTACTTTTAATTTAATTAATGACAACATCAAGAATTATGCATGAAAAACTTATACTCCACTAAGATGTTTTTGGAAAACACCGATTATTAAAACTGACTTCTTCAACATTAAAATTATTATTGTGTAATCAGTAAAATATTAATCAATGAATATTAGGAAATTTTGTGACAACGACATTGAAGAAATGATTAAAATTTGGAATGAAATAGTTGAGGAAGGAATTGCATTTCCCCAAGAGAATATCCTAAATTTAAACTCTGGAAAAGATTTCTTTTCATCACAAACATATACTGGAGTGGCTATTTTAAATAAAAAGGTGGTTGGACTCTATATTCTTCATCCAAATAATGTGGGAAGATGCAGTCACATTGCAAATGCAAGCTATGCAGTATCATCCGCTATGCGCGGAAAACACATCGGAGAAAAATTAGTATTAGACTCTATGAATGTTGCAAAAAATAAGGGATTTTTGATATTACAATACAATGCTGTCGTTGAAACAAATCATGTGGCACGCCATCTGTATGAAAAACTGGGTTTTAAACAATTGGGAGTAATTCCAAAAGGATTTAAAACAAAAGATAATCGTTTTGTAAACATCTGCCCATACTATATTGAATTATAAATTTAACATTATCCTGATGGAACATAGAATACAAAATAGATAATGAATATTTTGCATAATAATTTTCAAAGAATTTACTCAAAATGAAATCAATATGCTGAAAAAACTATACAAAATATAAACACCCTCCAAAAAAGGCCAAATTAATTCCTTAAAAAAAGACTCATTTTTTAAAAATATAAACATATTCCACCAAATAACATCATCAAATAAGTTATATTAATCTAATTAAAAATAAACTTAATATTACTGATTAATAAGGAAATAACTCGATAATAATATGGATTTTATTTTGCCCGTATATACTACAAAATATTTACTACTTTTAACTCTTACATTATAATATTTAGTGCAAATTCATATAAAAGATTATCAATAATATTTTGGTGTTTTTTCATTTAAAATCTACAGATTCCCCCTTCACAACTATCCCCACCATTATCATCATTGACCTCATTTTCACTTGTAATCTGACTTAATACATTTTTGAAATCATTATATGACAAAGCTCCTGGAACTGAATATTTTCCATCAAAGAGATAAAAAGGCACAGCATGTATTCCAATTGAAAGGGCAAGCCCCTCATCTTTTTCAACTTCCATATTGAACAGATCACTGTCTAAAACTTCCATGATTTCTCCTTTTTCAAGGCCAGCACTACATGCAATGTCAAATAAAACTTGCCTGTCAGCCAATTTCAGATTTTTTGTGAAATAAGCATCGAACAGGAGTTTACTTAATCTTTCTGAGAGTTTTGCATCCTTTTTGCTTTGGGCAAGTTTCATTAGCCTGTGGGCATCACGGGTGTTGGTGTAAAGTGTTGATTCATATTTAAAATCGATTCCATCTTCAATTCCCAGTCTGGAGATGTTGTCAACTTCCTTTTTAGCATCCTGAATGGAAAGACCATACTTCCTTGCAAATCTCTCAACAGTTGTTGATTCGACATCACCCGGTGCATTGCGGTCAAGTTCAAATGCACGAAAATCAAATTCGACTTCCTCTTCAAGATTCAAATCTTTTATTACTTTTTCCAACCTAATATTTCCAATATAGCAGTAAGGGCAGGCAAAATCGCTCCAGCATGTAATTTTCATTTTCATTCCACCAAATTATTTAAGTGAATATTTACAATATTTAATTAATAAATACATGAGTAATTCTAAAATTACTTGGCGGTTGATTATATGGCTGAAAATAATATTTGCCCAATTGGAAATACATTGGATTTTTTTAACAGGAAATGGATATTCTGCATACTTTCAAACATATTCAGAGGAATGAAACATTTCTCCGAGTTTAAAAAGGCAAATCCTGAAATCAGCAATCATATCCTATCTGAAACTTTAAAGTATATGGAAGAAAATGATTTGATTAATAAAACCACAATTGAAGATGGCTCAAGAATCCAGACAGAGTATTCCCTAACAGAAAAAGGCCTTAAAACAAATAAAATTCTCTATGAGATTACATCCTACTATTTCAATGAGCTGAATTATGCAGGATACAACGATAATGAGAAAAACGAAATTTTGGCAGAATATCAAAAAGCATTCAATATAGAGTAATTCAAGAGTTACCAGTCTATTTTTATATTATATCCTACTAATCTAGATTCATGAAGGACATTTTTGACAACTGCAAAATCGGCGATTTGAAACTCCAAAGCCGTATTGTAAGAACCGGTCTGTGGCAAACACAGCCCATGAGTGAAGTCTATGAGAAATATGAAAACATCGCTAAAAGCAATGTAGGTTTAATCATCACTGAACTGATTTCAATTTATCCGAAAGACAAGTTTTCAGAGTATTCAATTAAAAGCAACACCCCACAGTTCATGACGGAAGCTAAAAGACTGGCCGAAATTGCCCATACACACGATGTTCCCATTTTGGGCCAGATTGAATTCATTAAATATAACCGAGGAATTGACTTGGACATTGACATTAATGACCTGACAATGGAAGATATCCGCCAGATTCAATCAGACATTATTGTTGCGGTTCAAAAACTTAAGTTGGCAGGTTTTGATGGAATACAGATGGCATTGGGAAACAACTTTTTTCTCTCCAAATTAATCAACCCATATTTCAATCAAAGAACAGATGAATATGGAGGAAACACATTAAACAGAATGAGATGTGTATTGGAACTGATTAAAGTAATCAAGACAAACATTGATTTCCACATCAGCTGCAAAGTGAATGCATATGACGGAAGAAAAGGCGGAATCGATGCAGAAGAAAGCATTGAAATGTGCAAACTCCTTGAAAAAGTAGGTGTCGACAGCATTCAGGTTACAAAACCCCTATCTCCCCTGTACTTTACCAGAGAAGTTTCCGAAGAAGATGAACTGGTAAAATTCAGCCAAAAGCTGATTGAAAGCGTTGGCGTTCCGGTCATTTTGGGAGGGGGATTCAACAGTATGCAGCATATGAATGAAATATTAAACAAAACAGATATTGAATTGCTGTCAATGTATCGACCGTTTGTAGCTGAAGATGGCTTTTTAACATCATGGAAAACATCTGGAGAGGGCACATCACGGTGCAAAAAGTGCAACAACTGCTACAGGACCAAAACCAGCACATGCTATCACTATCCTTAAGAGATGCTGGTAATTCCGGAATTACTGACCTCTTTTTATACTATTTTGAATAATGTAAATTCATGAAAAGCATATTCGACAATACAACATTTGGTAGATTCAACCTGAAAAGCAGAATCATCCGATCAGGCTTGTGGGAATCTGAAAATGAATCCCAAAAGAATTTGACTCAGGAAATTTTTAAAAGATATGGAAAACTGGCTGAAAACAATGTCGGAATAATAGTCACTGAGCTGATTTCAATGTATTCACATGACCGGTTCAGCGATTATTCCCATTATATCAACTACCCCTTCTTCATCAAGGAATTCAGAGAAGTGACAGACATCGCCCATGAATTTGACACACCGATTTTTGCACAAATCGGTTTTGTCAACTGCAATGTCAATGGAAAACAGATGATAGAAGTCAATGATTTGGAAATTGAAGATATAAGAAAAATTCAGACCGATTATGTCATTGCAGCTAAAAAAGTCGCCTTTGCAGGATTTGATGGAATCCAGTTAAATATCGGGAACAATTATTATCTCTCACGAGTCATGAATCCTTTTGAAAACCAAAGGGAAGACGAGTATGGTGGAAATACGTTCAATCGTGTCAGGATGATTATAGAAATTATAAAACTGATAAAACAAACTACAAATCTGCATATTCACTGCAAAGTAAATCTGTATCAAGACAGGGATGATTCATTGGAGATATGTAAAATCCTTGCTGAAAACTGTGCCGACAGTTTGCAGATAACTAAATTTTTATCCCCACAATACTTCAGAAAGGGACAGTCAAACGAAAACATGCTAGTTGACTTTGCAGATAATGTATCCAAAGAAGTTTCAATCCCTGTTGTTTTAGGAGGAGGCTGGTCAGATATGGATACCATTCAAGAGTTGATAAATACTACCGATATAGAATATTTATCAATGTACAGGCCATTTGTCAAAAGCCAAAGCTTTTTAACTGAATGGATGGAAAATAAACACGGAAGTTCAAAGTGCAAAACTTGCAATAACTGTTACTGGAAAAAATCAAGTGTATGTATTATTGATTCCGAGGATTGATTACTCCTCGGCCACAAAACATAAACTTAACCAATCATGTGGAATACCCCCTGTCCACATCAACATTATTGGAAACATGAAAATAAGAAATAGTTAATGAATGTGTTCTAAATAATTTTCAAAGAATTTACTCAAAATATGCAGTTGATATACTGAAAAAACTATACAAAATATAAATACTTACTAAAAAAGGCCAAATTAATTCCTAAAAAAAGACTTATTTTTTAAAAATATAAACATATTATGCTTAACAAAATTATAAAATAAATTATATTAAGTTAATGAAGAAAAAACTTAATATTAATAAGTAATAAATCAAATAACGCTCAAATTATGTACAAAGGATTTTGCCCGTATACTATACAAAATATTTACTACTTTTAGCTCTCAAATTATAATATAAAACTAAGAAACATATATATTTTTTATTCTTTTATTACAACCCATATCAAAAATTTTTACTTATTTTATCTAAAAAAATATGAAATGATTACTATTGTAATTACTGATTATATTAAAAGTTATATATTTGAAATGACATAAATTTAGGCATACCTAAAAGAGGTGTTTGTTTGGAATTGATAGAAAAGCTTGAACCAATAATAATATTCACAGCTATAATCATAGGTTTGATTTCCTCCAATATTCATTTAATCTCTCACTACAGTGAAAATCTGATCAATATATTCCTATGCTTGATGTTACTCGGATTGTTCCTTGAAATTCCTATAAATAATATTAAAGACAGTTTTAAAAATGTCAAGTTTACTACTGCAAGTTTAATTATAAATTTCCTTTGGACACCTCTTTTCGGATACTTTTTAGGATCATTATTTTTAAATGGAAATGTCGATGTGTTGATTGGGTTTTTCATGCTGATATTGACTCCATGCACAGACTGGTATCTTGTGTTTACCAAAATGGCAAAAGGGGATTTGACACTTAGTTTATCGATCCTTCCAATCAATCTGGTATTGCAGATAATATTGTTACCTGTTTATCTTTTAATATTCTTTTCAAGTGGAAATACAATTGAATATGCTCAATTATTGTACTCTCTTTTAATTGTTATTGTAATACCATTCACAGTGGCCCAAATAATAAAATTCTTCTTCAACAAGGATTTAAAAGAAAAAGTTACAGAGTTATTTTCCGATTTGGAAATCTGGTTTTTAGCATTGGCAATATTCTGTATATTTGCAAGTCAAGGGGACTTGCTGTTTGCAAATCTCGATTCTGTAATCACAATATTTATTCCATTGATCATATTCTTTATCATTAATGTTTTCATTGATTTGATTGTATCAAAAAAGATTGATTTCACATATCCCGAATATGTAAGCCTGACAATGACTACATTGGCACGCAACTCACCATTGGCATTGGCTATCGCGATAAACTCTTTTCCAGGTCATGAGCTAATCTCAATAGCTTTGGTTATCGGACCATTGATAGAACTGCCTGTGCTTTATATTGTATCTAAATTCTGCATATGGGTTAAAAATTTATATACTGAAAAATAGGGCATTATCTGATTAAATGCCAAATCTTCCAAACGGAATTTCTGTTCATTTTAGATATTGCCCTTTGAGTAGAAATGCCCATCGGACAAATATCTTCACAGGCAATAGACTTGACACATGTCGGATAAAACTTTTCTTTATAATTGTTCGTTAGTTCTTTTAAATGATCATGACTGGTTTCCTGGTTGATTAGTTTCGATGCATAAACAGCAACCGGTGTTCCGACAAAATCATCAATCCCATAGTTGGGGCATGCCTCCATGCAACATCCACACATCAGACATAATGACATTTCATATTCAAAGTCAATATCCTCACCTATTCTTGCATCGCTTTGCAACCATAAACTACAATCCTTCATCGCATCATATAACACAGATCTGTCCACTTTCAAATCTTTGATAACCGGAAATTTTGATAACGGTTCAATTGATATCTGATTATATTTTGTAACCATTATTTCATCTTTTAGAAATGTTTTGCAGGCAAGTTTTGGAGCTGAGTTAATCACCATTGCACATGCTCCGCATAATCCCTGAAGACAACTGCATGAGTATTCAATCGGCCAGTCTAGTCGCTCAAGCAGAGTAGTGACAGGAATATTTAAATCACCATCATATTCAAAATATTTAAACTCATTATCTATTTTAATTTTAACTGTAATGTTATTCATATTGTAACCCCTATTTAAACGAGACCCTGATTCTGCCGTCATATCTTACGCATGTGGATTTTTTAAACTCCTCATTGCTTTGAGGATAGTCAATTCTTTGATGGGCGCCCCTACTTTCTTTTCGTTCAAGTGCTGAGATAATACATGCCCTTGCAAGTAAAATCAATGCATTATCTTCATTTATTTTATCAAGCTCCATTAATGCATTGTTTAATTCATCTTCGCTTCTGTAAATCCCCATTGATTTGTTCATTATATCTGCAGTTCGGTTATCTTCATATCGATCTGGTGAAACAATATCGCTGATGATTTTGCCTTGAGGGTTTTCAAGTATTGCATTTTCAGCTGCAATGCAACCTCCGTGAATAGCACCCAAAAGAGAATTGCCTCCCAAACGGTTTGCTCCATGATATTGGCATGAACACTCACCAGCAGCATATAATCCATTAATATTGGTTTTATGATTTTCATCAGTTCTTATGCCGCCCATAAAGTAATGTATTCCAGGATATATTGGAATTGGTTCTTCAATCGGATTTAGATTTAAATAAGTCATACATACATCATAGACTTCATCCAACTTTTCTTTGATTGTTTTTTCATCAAGATGAGTTATGTCAAGATAAACTTCTTTTCGCCCAGCATCTGAAGCCTTGTAAATGCTTCTTGATACCACATCTCTTGGCATCAATTCAGCCTGCTCTGGATACCATTCTTTCATGAAATACCATGGTTTGCCATCTTTTAGAATAAACAATTTTCCACCTTCACCACGTGCAGCTTCAGTTATAAGCATTCTTTTCACGGGAGTTTTGACTGTTGTTGGATGATACTGTATCATTTCAAGATTTGCAAGCTCAACACCTTGTGTGAAAGCTTTTGCAGTTGCATACCCATCATTATGAATGGAACCTGATGTTCTTCCAAACAGGTTATTAAAGCCACCTGTAGCGAGGATTACTGCATCCCCTGTAAATGATTTAATTTCTCCAGTATTTTCATTGATGCAGTTGACACCACAGCATTCCTTTTCATCTGTAAAAATCAATGATACAAATCTGAAAGGTGTGAATCTTTTTACATGACCTTCTGCTTCTTTTTTCCTGCATTCATTGACTAATGATGTTACAATCTGTTTTCCAGTTCTTGCACCTGCATATGCGGTTCTTTGCTTTTTTTGCCCCCCAAAGTATCTTAAATCAACATTGCCCTTTTCATCTCTTGTGAAACTGGTTCCTAACCTCTCAAGCCAACTGATTATTTTTGGAGCATTAGAAGTGAGTTTCCAAACGGCATTCTCATCGTTTATCCAGCATCCGCTGTTCATTGTGTCTTCGAAGTGCTGTTTTACTGAATCATTTTCACCTTTTGTGTTTAAACTGGCATTTATTCCACCCATCGCCATTACAGACTGGGAACGCTCTGAAAAATCTGGAGAAATTAAATTAACAGGAACCCCACTTTCTGATGCTTTAATGGCTGCGGTCAGACCGGCAATGCCTGCTCCAACAACGATAATTTTACTCATAGATTGCCTCCAATATAAAATATCACTTCTGCAATGATAAATAAAATTAAAATAAGCAATATTATAATGCTTAATTTATTTTTAAAATGTTTATATGAATTTTTACCTTCCAAAAATCCGAATGATATTAAAAGTCGTGGTATTGACACTCTTAGATGTAATGCAATGGAAATGAAAAGTAGATTATCAATTATAAAATGAATCAAATTGATTGACAAGCTCTGATTTATTGCTGGAATAAAAATATAGGTTATAATGTGCAAACCTGCAAAAACTATTATGGATATTCCTGTCAATATCTGTTGAGTGGTTTCAGCTATTAATTTTGAATAGGTAGTAATCTGTTTTCTTTTATCTGAAAAATATAGGTATAAACTTATAATGATATGTGCGACTAATGGATAGAATAATCTCCTTCCGGTTATCTTAAAATCCGGCGTGTAGCTGATTAATCCATACATTCCTAATATATTTAGCATAGCATGATTAACCAGCACTAAAATAACTATAACAATCAATAAAGAATTTATTTTCCTAAGCGAAATCATTTCTATCACCAATCCTTAAAATGGAAGATATAACTGCGCAAATGGTTATGAATAAAGTTAAAATCAATACAATGGTTTTTGAATTAATTAAAATGGCTACAATCGGAAATGCATAAAACATCAAAGAGACTAAATGTCCGAACTTATCGTAAGTAAGGAAATCTCCTTTAGATGTTTTAAAAAACTCAATTAACTTTAAAATAATCACAAATAAAAACCAGAATGGAATCAGATTAATTAAAACTCCTGCCAATGTGGATAACATTATAAAAATAAAATCACATATTACATCAAATTTGGCGCCATTATCTGTTGTTAACTTAAATCTACGAGCCAATATGCCATCCAAATTATCTGATATTGCAGTTAAAATAAAAATGAATATCAGATAATAAATATTGAATTGGACAATTGTAAAATAAAGGAAAAGCAATCCTAAAATTATCCTTAATGATGTTAGAATATTGATGTGAATTTTATTCATTAAACTTATGTTTATATTTTATCATTAAAAAAAATTTGGACATGACTAAAAATTTTAAATATTTATAACTGATAATACTTATTTTTTAGTTTATTTCATTGCTGTCACTGTCACCCATTGCACGAAACTGTCTGAAATGATACCTGACTATAATCCTCATTCACTATCCTCCCACTCCCGTTAGATTTGATTATTTCCTTCTTGTTTTTCATATCCCCTAAATAAATTGTAATCTAATTATAACCATTATTCTATTCAAAACATCCCCTTCAATCCAGGGAACATAGAATATGAGATAGTTAAAGAATGTTTTTCACGAAAATTTTTCAAAGAATTTAAAGTCAATATACTGAAAAAACTATACAAAATATAAACACCTACCAAAAAAGACCAAAATAATTCCTTAAAAAAAGCCTTATTTTTTAAAAATATAAATATATTATGTCCTATAAAATCAAAAAATAAGTTATATTAAGTTAATGAAGAAAAAACTAAATATTAATGACTACTAATTTGAATAACACCCAAATTATGTACAAATGATTTTGCCCGTATACTATACAAAATATAATGTACTTTTAGCTCCTCATTATACTATTACAAACATTACATTAAAATATTTGCGGTAATCAAGAATGTCTATTTTAAAATATAAGAAAAAATTAAAACATGATCTTATTTATAAAAAACGTTTGGACTCTTCCATAAATTCTTCGGTATTATTTATCCATAAGTTTGCAATACTTTCTGTAATCCCATCAACAGCATCATAATCAGCATCTTCACGTAAAGATTGGGCACGTGCAAGATATTTAGCTATATTTCTATCAAAATCACCTTGATTTACATACACTTGACCAAATAAGGAGATTAAACCTTCATGAGATTTAGGATAATGCTCTTTTTTAATTAACAATGCTTTAGCAGTTAAAAACATGCAATAATAAGCTGCACTAACAGATGTTGCATACTGATGATTATCAAAAAGGATTTTGCTTGAGATTAACTTATCATTTGCTTTTGAAATAAATTCATCCACTTCAGACAAGTACAACACCATCCTCAAGCACATTAGTTAAAAATGAATAATCTTTTGTGTTGTTAAATCTGTCTACTGACATAATATGTGGAGAAATTAATTCCTGTTGATCAAAAGCAATATCACCAACTACATCAGTAATAATTGAATCGATTTCTTCCCAATAATCAGAAACGATTAAAATATCAATATCAGAATCTTTACTATCATCACCCCGAGCAACAGAACCAAACAATATAATTCTAACTATCTTATCAGAATTAATAGCATTTGCAAACTCATGAGCAATTTTAACACGATTATTCATACATAATCCCTAAAGAATTTTATAATTTATTATATCAAGTTCATTAATAATAAATATTTTCAAAGTGTGACTTTATGAAAAAAACACAAAAGGACAAAATAATATTAAAATAGTTACAGTTAATCATACATCACATTTAATGCAACATTAATTGATATGATTTTATGAATTAAAAATAAAAGA
>NZ_JAFRSC010000053.1 GCF_017427765.1 Methanobrevibacter sp.
CTGGTTCAATGGTCCTCTGCTTAGTAGATTTCATGCCTATTGGTCAAGGCAAATTCATATATTCATATAAATGGAAATGTTTTGACGAAACAATAGGCAGGGCCTAAGAATCTCCGGCTTCTTTAAGCCGGAGAGGTTCAATTAAGCGAACATTATTCAAGAAAAATGTGATTTTGAAACTGCCGTGACAAATCTTAAAAAGGATTTACAAAAAAATACACCATAACCTTAAATCAATTTAATGCAGTTTTTTCAATTTTATCCCCAATAGAATAATTGTTACTGTCATTCATCAAGAAAATAAGAAAAAAAATACACCAAACCAATGTAAAAAGAAGTAATAATTGAGCTAAAAATATCTAAAAAAAAACAGCAAAAAAACTATAATTCAATCCCCCAATGCGAAAGAAATCATCAAAATTACCAGAAAAGGGGAATTGATCAGTTAATATTTAGAATTTGAAAACTTCAGACCATTTTATTTTATGTTTAGCTTCCTGCATGGATCGGTCATAAGATTTGACTACATCAAAATTCCTTTCCAGCAATTCCTGTTTGATTTTAGCATCAGCATCTGAACCAGATAGTTTATCCAAAAGATTATCTGCGCCATTTTGGTCTTCAACTTGAATAATAGCTTCCTTTTGAACTCCGAAAAGAAGATCAATTGCCTGACCAGGATCAACATCGTTTGCCTTTAAAATTTCAAGTTTTTCAAATTGCTCATCTGTCAACTCAATTTCGACTTTTACCATAATAAACCCCATATTAATATTAATTAATTAGATGTTTGGAATTATTCATTTAAATTATTTTCTAATTATCAAAATCTACGGTCGGACTAAAACCTAAACACCAGGAAAATCTAAAGACTAATCAGACAGACATTAACATCATGACATTGAAACTTACTTTTGAAAAGTGTTTGATATATATCCGGTTTTAAAATTGGAATGGATTTTCAAAAACCCTTGCGTTAATGACAAAATCAGACCATTAAACTGCAAACAAAAAAAGAAACTATGGATTTAATTAACCTTAAAAACAATTATTTTGATAGTTGAAAAAAATATAAAAAAGCAAATGCCGAAGCATTTACATTAAAATCTATTTGACCAGTTTCAGTTTTTGGGCAGTCCTGTAGTCGACCTTTCCGGTCACTTTAAGACCATTGGCTTTTTGGAACTGTTTAACAGCCCTTACAGTGCAATCCTGAAAAATACCGTCGACTTTTAAATAATGACCTTTGTATTTGATGTAGTATCCGTTTTTCTTTAAGGCCTTTTGTATTTTCTTAACCATTGCCTTGTCCTTGCTTGATTTTGAAACTGTTTTCCAGACAGATTTGACTGTTATTTTTGCATTTGATGTAACCTTATTGAAGCTGTCAGATCCAGGATAGGTAACGGTTGCATCAAAAGTGCCCACTTTGGTTAGTTTCTTAAGGTTGAATGTTGCAACACCATTGGAATTGGTTTTTGCAGAATATGTTGCACCGCCAACCTTCAGAGTAACTGCAGCATTTGCGATAGCTTTGCCGTTGACGTCCTTAAGAGTTACAGTATATTTTTTAGATTCGTCATTACTCTTGAATGTTTTTTCATTTGCTGTTAATTTTGGAGTTGTCTTGGTAATGTTTTTTGATTGGAAATTGTCCAGTTTCAATACCTGATTGTTGATTTTTGCATAAACTGCACTGACACCACTTTTTGGAGTGAAATCAAAAGTTGCAACACCGTTTACAAGTTTCTTTGTAGCCAAAGTACCTGAATCTGTGTAAAAGGTCACCTCAAGAGGAAGATTGAAATCCTCATCATATCTGTAGATTTCTTTAGTTTCATTGTCAAAGTACTGCTTTAGGCTGACTGTTAATTTATTAACATCATTTGTATAAATAACGTCATTATCTGCAGTGAATGTCATTATCAGCCATCTGGAAGCATTTATCTTTTCAGGTTTTTTAACGCCGTCGTGAGGTGAATAATAATAAGGATTTATTGTGTTTTTCCCCCACCAGCAGTACTGTATGGTTGCATTTTCATCTAAAGCAAAGTCTCCATAAGCCCTATTCCATTGAAGATAGTTGTCTACAATTGCAGAGTTTTTAATTAAAAGATCAGTGTCTTTGAAATTATTGGATACCGCTCCATGAAAAGACGCATGATTTCTCTCAAAAATGGTATTGTACACTTCTGTTACAACATGCTGTCCGCTTGGAGGAGCAAGAATTGCAGCCGCATAATACTGAACCTCATTGTATCCGAAATAACTGTTGTTGATTATCATATAGTAGTGATTGCTTATGCCTCCTGCAGTATATTCTGTAGACAATCTTTCAAATCTGCAGTTGTTGACTGTTGCATTTGCATAGTTAAGAATTCCTGCCGCAGCATATGTGGTGAAGCATTTATAAAACAGACATCCGTCCAAATCCAGTTTTCCTCCAGCCACAATACAGGCGCCGACACCCCATTTTGAAATTAAAACATTTTCAGTGAAATTGGTGTTTTTAATGACAGTTGTTCCCATAGTATAGAGAACGCCTGCATGTTCATATGCGCTGTTGTTTGCAAAGCATGAGTTTTCAATATTTAAAGTTCCCATGTTATTGTATATGACTCCGCCGTCTGCATCTGAGCTGGAATTTATCACAATACAGTTTTTAATGTTTATCTCACCGCCCTCAGCGTAAATCATTCCGCCGTTGCCGGTTGCATGAGAGTTCATGAAAGTGATGTTGATTAAAGTCAGTCTTCCTGCGGAAGTCACATTGAATATTCTTGCGCAGGACTCACCATCAATTATAGTATTCTGCTTGGATTTTCCGATAATGGTGAGTGATTTGTCAATTTCGATATTTCTGTTGTCATCTCCTAGATACTTGCCGTCATTTAAATAAATTGTTGCTCCGTTTTTACTGGCGTTGACAGCATATCCCACACTTTTAAATGGTTTTTTTAAACTCCCGTCACCGGTTATGTCACTTGCATCAGGAGATACATGGATTTCAGACAAATCTCCGGATGTTGAATCACCGATGCTGTTTGAATCACACTCGGCAGCACTGATACATGATAGCGTGCATATTAGCGATAAAATGATTAAAAACAGCAACAAACGTTTAGTATTTTTAATAAATATATGCTTTTCCCCCTAATATCGTTATACAATAAATTAATTATCGCAACTAAATAATATTTATAACAATATTTATTTAATAAATATTTTTATTTAAAATTCAAAAAAGCATATAAAATTAATTTTAATATTCCAGTTAGATTGTTTAACATCAAAGTTAATGCCAATTTTAAGTTTAAAAGTTTTTATTGAAAATAGATTTTTTCAATTTGCTAATGCAAAACAATCAGTGATGTTTTCAATGGAAAATCAGATAAAAAGCATGTTAATTACTTCAAAAATACCTCGAATAAACCATCTTAAAAGTTTTTAAATAAGAAAAACCAATAGTATTATAGAAATCAAATTAAATGAGGCAGGGTATCTATGGAAATTTATCATAGCAGTACCGTGATTGTTAAACAGCCAGAAATTAGAATTGAAAAATTCAACAAGGACTTTTACTTCGGATTTTACTGTACAATTATGGAAACACAAGCTATCCGTTGGGCAACAAGATTCGGCGAAGGCATTGTCAATGTATATGAATACGAACCAGATGACTCACTGAAAATCCTAAAATTTGAAAAAATGACTGAAGAATGGTTAGATTTCATAATAGCCTGTAGAATCGGAACACCACAAGAATGGGATATCGTTGAAGGCCCAATGGCCGATGATACAATCTACAATTACATACAGGAATTTCAAGACGGAAAAATCTCAAGAGAAGCATTTTGGGCTTTGGTAAAATTCAGATATCCAACCCATCAGATATGTTTTAACACTGAAAAAGCTCTTGAAACCATAAAATTTAAAGAAGCGAGGAAGGTTCATGGATAAGAATAACAATTCCCTATTTTACACATGCAGTTTAGTTGAGTTCATCTCCAGACAAACAAATAATCATAGAAAAGATGTAATCAAATATTTAGGCGAAGATCTGGAGAGAATATACGACTACGAAGATGTTTTTCATTGCAAACCAATTGAAAAAGTGGCTGATGATTTTATAACTCGCAATAACATTCCCACAGGAGATTTTGACAATATTACAACATGCAAATATAATGTTCCAGACTATTGGGAAATAGGTGAAGTGTTTGAAAGACTTATCGAAGACAACTACTCCCAGGAAGATGTTTTTAGAGGAATCAGAGAAGTGTATTCATCATGGATTGCTGAAAAATTACTGAATTTTAATTCAGATTTATATTATCAGTCACGGGAATACTTAGATGAATGTTACAAATCAGGTGAAATAATCCTATCTTAACAAACACATACTCCCAAAACAAAATCGGAACAATCCATGTGCTGAAATAATGTGATTTCAACTGTTTTTTAATTACGTGTCCACAGACATTAAAAAAAGAAAAAAATAGTGAGAAAAAATTAATCTCACTTAGTTAATTGTTATTTTTACAGATTTGCTTGATGCAGCGTAGGTGTTGTCACCTGCAAAGTTAACACTGGCTTTATAGGTGCATCTCTTGGACAGACTAATCAGAAATCCAAAAACAAATCCCACCAACCCAATCAGAGGAAAAAGTAGCCCTGTAAAACCCTTAGATGACATATTAATAGTTCTTACATACGTATTATGCATTATTTTTACATGAAAATATTTGACCAGAAAATAAGCTTAGAGCAATGATTTTTTAAAAAAATAGTTATGTTAAAGCTGCCTGCTCGATTGCGCCAAACAGGCAGCATTTACGTGTCACGTTCAATTCGCAGAATTTTCACCCCCATAGGATATTTTTTGCGAATTTATTAAACATTAGAAACATCTGAAATCAGGTATGAAATCAATAATATCTCTTAAATCAACATTCCCCATATTTTCACCTCCAATCAATTAATTATATATTCAGATCAAACCGTTATATCTCCAACTTTCCTCAACAGCTTCCTCAAAAGTCATATTTTCACCTCCAAATCGAGTATATTTCAACAGTCAGAATACCTAATGAATAAGATTTCCAGTCCATAATCACTTGATTAATTTCCGGCCAGTGATGTTTTCAAGTTCAATGAACACATAAGACCTACTAATTAGTTTATACAAGCTCATATATAAAGATTTTCGAATGTAAGTGCTCACTTGCATCTTAAAAATAGTAAAAAAAGAAAAATAATTGTTTTTTAGAAAAATAAAGATCAGACAATGTCAAAATTTTTGATTAAAGATGTTGTTGGAAACATTGGCCATGCATGATGTTTAAACATTTAAAATTAAATTTGCTAAAATAGAGAATTATTTAAAGTAAACACCGTTTATTTCCAATTGTATAATTGGTCCAGTTTATGTTTGATTTCTTTTTCGATTTTTGATTTTTCGTGAATGTTTAGAAACACATCATCCCCGTGATTTGTTTTCTTAAACCTAATTAATTTATCTTTAAATAACTTTTTTAATGCTGTGTTAATTTCCTTGCAAGGATGTTGTGATAGTTTGTTGCAGATATTGGATTTAGGAGTGTGTCTTTTTTGCCAGTAATTGTTCCTGTATAAGAAATACAATATGTCAACTCGGATTTCTGCTAGTTGCTCTTGGTCCAAACCCCTATAAATCACCCAAATTTATTTTAAGTGTTGATTCAGCAATCTTTTTAATTTGAATGCTGTAGACTTGTTTAATATTATTTGAGTGTCTGATTCGTTTATTATTTCAATGTTTTCACCATCAGATGTTAAGCGTTTGTTGAATAGGATTAATCTCACTTCATCATCATCTGCACCGACACCTACTGATGATGCATAGATTAGTTCTGAATCAGGATCAATTATCATGTTTTTGTTGACCGAAATATTTTCATTTTTCATATTATAAACCTCCAAAGTTATACTATCAATACATAATTTTCATTTACATCTTCAATGTAAACATCATAGCTTTCTCTTATTTGAATTTCTTTTTCCAATTGGATTAAATCCACATCAGGACTGTTTTCATCAAAGATTTCATCCAATTCCTCATCGCTTAATTCATCATAAGGTTCATCAGCACAATTCATTGCTTCTTCAATTGCTATCTTGTTTAATTCATCTAAAAGCATGTTTAAGTTTACTACAATTGGAGATTGCAAATTTAAATGATATTTTGAGTTATTGTTTCTAATAACTAATTGTTTATCTATTAAATCATCAATGAATTTGTTTAATGTGATTCTGGAGATTTCAGCTCCAACTGCAATTTGTAATTTGGATAATTCGGCAAATGGATTCATCAATAAATAATCAATTACTTTTATTTGAGGATAATCACCTAATATTTCATCTAACATAAACAAACACCTCTGTATATTAAATATACAATTAGCCATTTAAATAATTTTCTATTGTATATAATTTATCCAATAAAATACAGGGGGTTCATTTTTAAGGTTTTTATAATGAACCTCTTTTTAATTAATTTAAGATATAATAATTTTATCAGTGTATATCCTGCCATCCACTATTTTTAATCATTATTTTAATAATTTTAAGGGGTTCATTTTTTGGTCAGATTTTGGACCCCTCATAATTATTCTTGAACCCTAATATCAGACAAAAAAGTGGTACTGTTTGTCCATCATTAATTTTCTAATTAATTTTTGCTCTTCTAAATAAATAACAATATTGATACAATTGTAGAATACAATCGACAGCACATCTAAAGTTAATGTAATTGTCGAATACACTCGACAATATACAAACTTATAATCAAATAATAGATCATACTCCTAATTTAAGTAATTTAGCTTATAAATGAAGACAATTTTACAAACCCCTACAACTATTACTTCAAACATGAAAATAAGACATACACAAGATATATCTACATAAACCGGTGAAAATCAAGTATTTTAAAGGCAATTTATCAGAAAATTACTTGAGCACAAAACAAAAAGTATATTAAAATATTTAAAGAAATTAATAACCTTCATCGTCAAAATGATTTCTCATTTTATGGTAGAATTCATCCGGTGTAAAACCGAAATCATTGTTGAATGATTTGTATGCCAGAGTGCAGTCCGTTTTTAAATCGTATTTAAAATCAGGGCATCTTTCCATAATTTTATTAAAACAGATTTTGGAATAATCAGGAAATGGAACTTCATCAAAGGAAATTTTGTCAATCACCATTTTCATGGCACAGGAAAGGACAGTCAGCTGAAGAGCGGAAGCGTAAGCGTCATAGCACTCCCCGCAATCCAGATTAACATCCACATATATCATGAAGTTGACCATCACATGAGAAATCCATATCAGAGAATTCGGTTCGAATCGCTCCAGCTGCAAATCGGCAAACCTTAAGACTGACTTTTCCAAATCCCCACCATTATCCAGGTGGAATTGCACAAATTCCCCAAAGGAGTAATTTGTCAGATATTTGAGATATGCATCTTTGATTTGCTCATCACACGGATATTTGGAAATCTTTTTAATCTCTTTTCGTTTTAAAACTTTCGGATATGTAAACATGACAACCAACACTCATCTGTTATTATTTCAAGACAACGGAGCATACGCTCCAACAGGAATTGTCATCCCGGCAACTACAATCATTAATTATTATATAATCAGCAATATTTAAAGGCCATGTTTCAGGCCCAAAGACTGATTATCTGCCCAAAACCTCCCTGATGATGCGTTTGTCATCCCCGTCAAATGCTCCTAAAAGATAAATCAGAGGGAAATAAATAACAATCGCCAAAGGAAGCGCCAGCCATATGTTTGGAGTTATGAAATGGAAAACGACTCCCAAAACCAGAGCTCCCACAATAATCTTAAATATGTCCAAAAATATCTTTTTGTGGAATCCGTGGCCCAGACGGTAGATTGCAATCCTCTGTATTGCCGCAATCAGCGCATAACTTAAAATTGTCGAAACCGCCGCACCGTAATATGAAAAGTGAGGAATTAAAATCAGATTCAAAATGACATTAACAACCGCTCCGAATATGTAAACCATATTGACAGTCATTTCCTTATGAGATGAGTTCAAAAGATTTGTTCCGGGAGCTAAAACAAACAGAATAGAGACTGTCCAGATTAAAACAGAAAGCACTCCTGAAGCCAACCCGTATTCAGACCCATAGACCAATTGAATCAGTGCCGGAGAATATATAACAATTAGAACGCTGAATGGAATGATAAGCATCAGCATATATTTGACTGACTTTTCATAGCTGAAAAACAGCATAGATTCGTCATTGCTTTTAAAAAACTTGCTCATTACAGGAAAAATTACAGCTGCATATATTGAAACCAGAATGTTCTGTACAGGAATCAGCTTATATGTTGCATTATAGATTCCGGCAGCATAGCTCCCTACAAGGTGTTCAATCATTATGATGTCGATATAGTAATATGCAGAAAACAGAATCCCAGTAATTGCAAATGGAAGAGATAAAACAGTGATTTTCCTGCAGAATTGCCTATCCAACCCATATTTGGGATTTACAATGTGTTTTTTCATTGCATAAACTCCATAGGCCAATGCAATGACATTCGAGAGAATGTATGAAACGGCAATTGCAAAAATGCCCATATCAGTATAAATCGAAATGATAATGAAAATCAAAAGAATGACCTGCTGAATATTGTTTGCAGCCGCCTGATATTTGACCTTTTCAAAAGCCTGGAAAGTTCCATTCAACAGATTGCAGAAAGATCTGATAATCATTTCAATTGCAAAAAGCATTGTGACCTTGACTGTAAGTTCATCGCATTGCATCAAAAACAAGACCACCACCATCACCATGAATGCCGCAATGGAAAAAACCGATTTCAGAGGAATCGCATTTCCAAGATATTTTGATGCTAATGAATTGTCTGTCGATACGTCCCTTACGATATGAGTGTTGATTCCGAAATCAGCTATGATAATCAATATTCCGGTTAGGGAAATGGCGAATCCGTAAATTCCATATTCAGCTACGCCAAGATATCGGGCAATTATTATGGTCCATATAAATGTGCAGACCGTAATAATCAGCTGTGAACTTACCAGCCACCCCATATTTGAAAATATTCTTTTCACACTGCTCATGAAATCATCTTAAAAATTAATACTATAATTTATGTTTTAAACATATTATAAATCAATTGACAAGATATTCATCTAAAATTAAAAAACATCATGAATCTAAAAAAAAGTTAAACTGCATTTGTTTAAACATTCAATGTAAAAAATAATTAAATAGGCTGTCACCAAGTTTAGCCAAAACCAGATAAAAATTGTTTTAAAAATAGTTATGTTAAAGCCACCTGCCAGCCATATTCACGCCAGACAGGCGGCGTTTTCGAGTGATTGTTTTTCTTCAGAATTGATCCCTCCACTCATTAAATTTTTGTATTTAAATTAAACCATTATATCTCCAAATTTCCTCAACAGCTTCCTCAAAAGTCATAATATTCACCTCCAAACAATCAATTAATTATACACTCAGATTAAACCATTATATCTCCAAATTTCCTCAACAGCTTCCTCAAAAGTCATAA
>NZ_JAFRSC010000054.1 GCF_017427765.1 Methanobrevibacter sp.
ATATCTCCAAATTTCCTCAACAGCTTCCTCAAAAGTCATAATATTCACCTCCAAACAATCAATTAATTATACACTCAGATTAAACCATTATATCTCCAAATTTCCTCAACAGCTTCCTCAAAAGTCATAATATTCACCTCCTATCAGTTAATTTTACATTCAGATTAAACCATTATATCTCCAAATCTCTTCAACAGCTTCCTCAAAAGTCATATTTTCACCTCCCAATTCGTGTATAGTTCGACAGCTTTAATACCTAATGAATAAGATCTCTAGTCCAATGATCAATCATAATAATCACCTTGATTAATTTCAGGCAGTGATGTTTTCATTTCCAATGAACACATCAGACCTGTTTATTAGTTTATATAAGACCATATAAATAGTTTTTCGAATGTAAGTGCTCACTTACATCCCAAAATACTTAAAAAAATAAGCATAATAGTTATTTTAAAAAAAGAAAAATAAACAAGGAAAATCTATACGAATCCTTGTGCGAGAATTGGGTAGAACCACCCACTTACAAAAAATAGTCTTTTCAAAAATATACTCCCTATTAAAATAATAATTATCAAAAGAACTCTAGAATTAAAAATAAATATTGTCTAAATAGTTTAGAAGATTTACTTCCAAACCATCACCCATTTTAGACAATAAACTACATATAAGTTGAAACGGGAGGTTTACCCATTTCTTGAATATGACAATCATATTCGTGTTAATTATTATAACATTTAGCAAATATAAAGTTTTTCTAAGTTTATATTTAACGAAAGTAAGGAGGAATTACGGTCAACTTCCGAGGGTGAGTCTTATAATAATGTCAAGAACCTTACTTTCAAGTTCAACAGTCAAATATTAAAGGTTTACACCATTAAATCTATAATGCACACAGCAAGTGTCAAAACACTTAAAATAAAAAGTAGTTTATATCAGCAATTAAGTTCGTAAAATCTAAAAAAAAGGAAAAATAAACAAGGAAATCTATACGATTCCTTGTGCGAGAATATGTAGAACCACCATACCCGCTAAATTTCATCATCCAATAAGAAATCTATAATGTTTTTATGTTTAATTCCATCTTGGGACATGTCAAATTCATCCATACTTAAAACATAAGCATCATATTTATCTGGAACTAAAAGTAATGGGGAAAATTCTCTTTCTATAGTCTCTGAATCGGATAAAAGATATGCCACTTGAACATATACTTTCTTACCCTGTTTTTCACAGACAAAGTCTATTTCTCTGTCATATATCTTACCAATTTTTACAGAATAGTCTCTTCGAATCAGTTCATTGTAAACAACATTTTCAAGAATTCTCCCCAACCATTTGTTGTTATTGTCCACAAGAGCATGATGGAATCCCTGATCGGCCAAATAATATTTTTCTTCTGTTTTTAATATCTTTTTACCTACAATATCTTGACGTCTGACTTTTTTGCAGAATAGTGAGTCTTCAAGATAGTTTGTAAAATTGGAAATTGTATTGCGTGTTGTCTTTTTGTTTTCACTTTTCAAATAATTGGTTATGCTAGTCTTTGAAAATGTTTGGCCGGTTGAATTCATAAGATAATGTGAAAATCGTTTGAACAAATCAATTTCATTAATTGTATATCTAGAAAGGATATCATGTACAATGATTGAATCATAGATATCATGAAGGGCATTGACCTTAGTGCTTTCATCAGCAATTGGAAGTAGGCCCGGCATCCCCCCAAACAAAAGATATTCCTTAAAAGATTCTTCAATAATATCTTTGGTTAACTCAAAACCACCAATCTCTTTTTTATATTGCAAAACCTCCTTAAATGAAAATGGATATAAATTGATTTTAATGTATCTGCCTGAAAGGAGAGTTGCAAGTTCATTTGAAAGCAATTTTGAATTGGAACCGGTAATGTAGATATCACAATCAAAAGATACCCTGTATGAGTTTATGCATTTTTCCCAGGATTCAACCTGCTGTATCTCATCAAAAAGAAGATATATTTTGCCTTCAAGATCTTTTACCAAACTCAATACCAATGCATCCAATTGCTCTTGAGTGAAAATATTTTTATATTGGACCTGTTCAAATGAGACATAAATAATATTTTCCTTTTTGACACCCTGATTTTGAAGTTCTTCAATAATGCTTTTCATTAAAGAGGTTTTTCCACATCTTCTAAGTCCTACAACAACCTTAATGAAATCAGTCCCGAAAAGATTGCGAACTCTGTCCAGATACAATTCTCTTTTAATCATGCAACACACCTATACAACTTTATATCAAACATGATATTTAATGCTTCCTATACAAAGCATTATTAAATTTTTTTATATGTACTGCTTTCTATACAAAGCATTATTATAAAAATTTACTATTAATGATTTCTAAAATACACATATACTAAAATTTTTTTAAAAATATCTTCATCAAATTCCAATCCATCCCATCATAAAATTCATGCGATTTTTTCAAATTGAACAATACATTAACTTTTCATGATTTAGATTTACGAGAAGCAGTTGTTCGCTTGAATATTCCAAATCAGTTAATTATTGTTTGAATCAGTAGTCATGACCATACATCCTTTTATTAACTAATGTTTGCAATTAAAAACTAACAATCCAGTCTTTTTCCAAATAATTTAGAGAAACTTTACGCACACCCTCATAGTTGCCGCTTTCGAATTTCCCAATTTGTTTGTTGTAATATTCCGCTCCCTCATCAGAAAATTCTTCATTATCCAGATAATAATCAATCAGAAAACTGAGGGTATAATCAAACGTTTTGCCTTTCGGAGTTATCTCACATAGCTTGTCATGAACTCCTTGGGAAATTTCAATTTTTTTACTTGCCATTAAATCACCAAATTAAATAAAAAGGTCTGATTTAAAATATCAAACTAAAGATAAAATCATCAAACATGCTCCAACCAGAATATTCAAGTATTCTCTGTTTTTATATCCTAAAAAAATTATTATTAAACATAATATTATTTGAATCATAGTTAATATTATTCTTACCATTAATTAGCCAACTCTCTTAAGTTTTTTAATTAAATGTAGGAAGTATTATATACCAATGAACTAGAAAAATATGAGTAAATATTAGGGGAAATTAATCCCCCAATATGCATTTCAGAGTTCAATTAATGCAGTGATCAACATTAGGACTGCTGAGATGAGTCTCATTTTTTCTTCATCCATAGATATTATCACCTCCCTACGATATACCTATTTATTTATCACATTATATAAGTTTTAAGGATTGTATGGCCTTGAAAAATTGTTCTAAGTATGAAAAATTGTTCTGAGAAAAACATACTATTTAAATGTTTGCCTAAATTAAAAAATAACCTCAAATTAATGGAAAAATCATTTAACACGATGACCCTAGCAATATCACCCTACTTAAAAAAAAAACAATTAAAAATAAAATAAAATCAACTAAAATAATCAAACAAGATAAAAATCAGCAAAATAATTAAATAAAGGATTAATAATCTAAAAAAAGAAAAAATAAGCAAGGAAATCTATACGATTCCTTGTGCGGGAAACGGGCGATACCACCCTATTTTTTAAACAAAATTAATCCAATCTAAATGGATAAGTCCCAGTTTTCTCAAATTCTAATTCTAACCATCTTTTAAGTATTGGTTCGGATAAATAGTAGGAATTATTTTCTAAAATTACCAATTCTTGGTGTTGGAGATTAACTAACGGTTTACTGATGGATCCCGTAGTGACATTTAGTGTTTTTGCAATTTCATTTCTTTTTAAAGGCCCGTCGATTAAAGAAATTACAATGTATTGCTCACGAAGTGTTAATTTATCCCACATTACAATTAAGTGAGTGTTAATAACCTTGATTTTATCTTCAAATTCGGATTTTACCAGAGTTTCATCCAGTTCCATGTCCTTTGGAAGCAATGTTGCAAAAATATTAACATATGCTGGAATTCCAGAAGTGCATTTATAGAACCTGTCAAACCCATCATCACTGAATTTAAGATTTGGAGCCTCTTGTGTCAAATATGATTTTACTGTTTCCTTGCTAAATGGAGATATGTTAATCGTAAGCATTCTACCTCCAAAAGCACCTCGTTGACTTGCGATTTCTGAAATCAATTCATCCTGCATACTCATTGATCCAGAAAAAACATAAGATACATAATTTTGATTTTGTATATAGCTTCTCAATTTCCATAAAAATGATTCTTTATAATCATCCAATTCCTTAATGATTTGAAATTCATCGATGAAAATCAATACTCCTTTTATTTTATCGGAATTGCTTTCATGAATCTTTTCAGGCAATGTCATGACAAAATCCATTAGTTTTTCAACATTGGTTTCACTGTCAAAAATAGGTATTGGAAACTTGTCAAGCTGTATGAAATCTTTGATTTTAAAATCGTTGACTTTAAAGTATTTCTCTATTTTCTTATCCAAAGTGTTTAACTTCTTATTTTTTGCTTCAATTAGAAATTCCTTAAAGAAAAATTCCAAAAGCCCCACTACAGACATGTTTCTTTTTTGATAACATTCTGCCTTAGAAAAATTGATATACACCACCAAGTAACCATCATCCAATTCCTTTTTAATTTTTTTAAGAAATACTGTTTTTCCAACACCTCTAAGACCATTCAACAAGATTTGCGGCGCATTTCCATTAGATGTAGTGTTTAAAAGGCTTTTAAGATTGTCTATTTCTGCAACCCTATTGTAAAATTCATCTTCATGAAGATTTTCTCTAGTTCCCCATGGTATCATATATACACCTTCAATTATTATTTATCATCAAATAACATATAAAGTTATTCACTAACAGAATACATATTCATTATGAGAATAATTATAAAAGTTATTCACTAAGTGAATATGTATTCAATATTAGAATAAAACTTAAGGTTATTCCAACAATGAATATTATTTGAAAAAATATAAAAATTTTTGAAGTGCGGCTTTGCACAAAAACACAAAAAAATAAAAAAAATAACTTGTAAAAATACCTTAAAAGAAGCCAACCTAACAAATTTAACTTAA
The DNA here is from genome assembly GCF_017427765.1 of Methanobrevibacter sp. Taxonomy (GTDB): domain Archaea; phylum Methanobacteriota; class Methanobacteria; order Methanobacteriales; family Methanobacteriaceae; genus Methanocatella. The sequence continues at coordinate 5,037 of NZ_JAFRSC010000054.1, forward strand.
TTTTAAATAAATATACTTAAAAATAATATATAAATAAAATAAAATTCAAATATTCTAAAAAAAGAAAAAATAAACAAGGAAATCTATACGATTCCTTGTGTGGGAATTAGGTGTAACCACCCTACTTTGAAAAAAAGTCTGTTAAAAACTTCCCAATAAACCTCAAAAATTGCTTTCAATATGTAAAATTGCTTTGAAAAAACCATACTATATAAATATTTGCATAATCTTAAAAAAAATAATTATTTACTTCCTTAATGAGAAATGTAAACTATTTAAATGATAAAATACAATTAAATATTAAACTATTACTGAGGTGAATGCACATGGCAAAACCTATTGGTGAAACTCCAACATTAAATGGTAAAGAAGCTAGGGATTTTTTAAGGAAAATGAATGAACCTCCTAGCAGAGAAGACCGTGAATTTAGAAAAAAATGTGAATCTCAAAGAATAGTCCTATTTTAACTTTTCTTGAGATCAAGATACAAGTAGAAAGTTTGTTCAGGATTTTGTTGAATAATCCTGTCTAACTTATCTTTAATTAATTCATCATCTTTTTTTAAGTTTGAAAAGTGATTATGGACCGCATAAAAATTATAAGCACTGGCATAACCTTCAACAATGATAAATCTTAATCCCACATCATTTTCAGATAATTTCCTAATGGAGTTTATGACATTTCTTAGGATATGTGAACCTAAGCCATTATTCGTATATTTTTTATCGATTGCAAACCTTCCTATTTTTATTGCAGGCAATGGTTTCTTTTTCGGAACCTTTTCAACATCTTCATTGTAATGAGGTTTTAATTTTAACCTGATATTTTCATCCCGAATGTTTTTCAAAGGGATAGTGTCAGTCAGCAATGATACAAATCCAATAATTTCTTCCTCACAAATTATTAGTTTAGTGATATTTATTTTATCCTCCTGTTGGTTTAATGCATCATTTTTTATAAAATCATTTAAATCATCAGAACCACATTCAAAATTACTTAAATCATGTTTTTCAGTTAATGTTTCGAATTTATAATTATCTTTAATATATTCAATATCCATGATACTGCCTCCAGTTACTTTATTCTAAATTTCAAAAGAAAATCAATCTCTGTTTAATAATCAAAACATTTGACTAATTTCAATTGAATATAAAAGAAATTTAATATTACTTTAGTAAAAGATAGTACATATTAACTTTTGAAGTGCGACAGTATGTAAAATCACAGATATGAAAAAACACAATGAACCACATGATACCACCCTACGATGAAAATAAAAAAACTCGAATAAAAACAATTAAAAACAAGAAAAATAAAGTTTAACGAGTTAAAATAATATTAAAAAAGTTAAAAATCTTCTAATAATTATACAACTAAATATTATACTAAAAAAAGAAAAAATAAACAAGGAAATCTATACGATTCCTTGTGCGTTCATAGCGTCAACAACTTTCTTGAATCCTGCGATGTTTGCTCCTGCAACATAGTTTTTGTCCATGTCGTATTCTGCAGCAGCTTCAGCAACATTTGCAAAGATAGTTTCCATAATGGTTTGAAGTCTACCGTCAACTTCTTCAAATGTCCATGATAACCTTTCTGAGTTTTGAGACATTTCAAGTGCGGAAGTAGCTACTCCACCAGCGTTGGATGCTTTACCTGGAGCGAATAAAATGCCGTTTTCCTGTAAGTATTCAGTTGCTTCGATTGTGGTTGGCATGTTTGCACCTTCAGCAACAGCAACTACACCGTTTGCAACTAAGGTTTTTGCATCTTCTAATTGCAATTCGTTTTGGGTAGCACATGGAAGAGCAATATCTGCTTTAACAGTCCATACGCCTTTACCTTCATGGTATTCAGCACTTTCTCTAGCTTCAGCATATGCGGTTAATCTTTCTCTTCTTACTTCTTTGACTTCTTTTAATAACTCTACATCGATTCCTTCAGGATCATAAATCCAACCGGTTGAATCGGAACAGGTTACTGGGTTTCCGCCTAATTGTTGAGCTTTTTCGATTGCATAAATAGCTACGTTACCTGCACCTGATACGATAATGTCTTTTCCTGCAATATCAATATCGTTTGCTTTTAACATAGCGTTTGTGAAGTATAATAATCCGTATCCAGTAGCTTCAGTTCTTGCAAGAGAACCACCGAATGATAAACCTTTACCAGTTAATACTCCTTCATATAATCCTCTGATTCTTTTGTATTGACCGAATAAGAATCCGATTTCACGACCACCTACTCCAATATCTCCAGCAGGAACATCGGTATCAGCACCAATGTATTTGCATAATTCAGTCATAAAAGATTGACAGAATGCCATGATTTCTCTGTCGGATTTTCCTTTAGGATCAAAGTCAGACCCACCTTTTCCTCCGCCGATTGGAAGTCCGGTTAAGGAGTTTTTGAAAATTTGTTCGAAACCTAAAAATTTAATAATACCTACATTTACAGATGGGTGGAAACGTAATCCTCCTTTGTAAGGTCCGATTGCACTGTTGAACTGTACACGGTATCCTGTGTTTACCTGTACCTGTCCATTATCGTCAATCCATGGGACACGGAATTTTAATTGTCTTTCAGGATTAGTTAATCTTTCAAGAAGTGCATTTTTTCTGTATTCTTCTTCATTTTCTTCAATTACAACCCTTAAGGATTCCAATACTTCGCGTACAGCTTGGTGGAATTCCGGTTCGGAAGGGTTTTGTTCTATAATAGTTTCAATTACTTCGTCTACGTATGACAAAAACATTCCTCCAAATAAAATTTAGAATTATATCATTAAATTTTTAAAATTTTTACTGGCAAGCAGCAACATTTAACAATATAATATATTATATGGAACTTCTTATATTTAAATATTTTTCAATATTTAATAAAATATTAGAATAATATTCAAAGAAATTAAGATTTGTCTTAAACAAATTATAAAATATTCAAAAATTTATGCTAAATTAAATATCCGTTTTAAAATAATAATTCAAAATGTCTAGTGAAAATAATTAATTGATGTACAAAGTCGGAAAATGGTTGCCAGCCAAAAACTGCCTATACAATTTTCAACATTCACCTCCCATCCAAAGCAATATCAAAACAATAAAGAGAATATCAACCAAAAAATTAAACAAAAATAGGTACAAATAAAAAAAGCATATTGTTTTATATGCCATTATTAACATATCAGAATACAAAATACAGTAAAAATTATTTTTTGATATACAAAACCACAAATTGGTGAGGCAATGGCTTGCGAAAAAATCAAAAGGTCACAATACGAAAAGCTAAAAAGCAGTTATCTGTCCAAAAACAGAAGCCTGCATTCATTATATATCGAGTTATACGACGAATGTGAAATTTCAAGACACCTGTTTTTCAGGCTGATAAACAAAATAAGAATAGAAGAAGGATTGAACGCCTACTACACTCCAAAAAAGAAAAAAAGAAAAAGTAATGTTATAAAGAATAGAGACAAGTCTCCACACTATTATAACAACTAGTATTCAACGTGATATCTCAATATCGCAGCTATTCCACCGAAAGCTCTGAAAAGCTGCATGCCCTCATCAGTTTCTGTAGATATGAACTCGACATTGGTACTCATTTCTTCAGCCTTTTCAACAAAGTAATCAGCCAAATCAGTTGAATCCTCTTCTTTTAAAAGTTCATTACAGTTAGGACATCTCTCTTCAATTTTATCCGCTTCGGACTGTGTTTTGACGGTGAACTCTTTAACAAAACCGCAGTTAGGACATGCAAACCTTTTGCGCATTGCAGTCAAGTCTTCGGATAAAAGCAATGTATCGACAGCCCCGATGGTGAGATTGTTTCTGACTTCATCCTCACCGTATGAGGAAAGTCCCTGATCTTTGGTAAGTTCCTTTAAGAATTTCTGAACCATCTGCTTTTCATGGATTACGTCCAAATCGCTTAACACAGGCGCTGACTTTTCGATGACTTCACGAATACCGAAATCTCCGGTATATGATGTGTCCTCAATTGACAAAATCTTCTGTTTGAGTTCATAGTTAAGGTAATCCCCTTCTGCAAAGTCTGATTTGGTAAAACCAGGACCTCCAAGAATGATGCCTTTCAAGTCATCTTTTAAAGGAAGGAAATCATCGTTCATGTGATCTCCGATACGTTTTAAGAACTCATGAGCAGCCTGTTCGATAACCCTGTCGAACCTACGCTGGGATTGTCCTCCAGCTTTATGTTTTCCTGGAACTCCACTGGTAATATGAGTTAGAATATTGATTTTTTTACCTTTCATTGATGCAATGGTTGCTTCCCTTCTGTCAATTACAGCAACCCCATAGGTATCCCTCTCCTCAATCATGTATTCGAGAGGTTCCAGGAAGAATTCATTGTTACATTTGTACCAGTAGGTTGTAACCGGTTCAGGTGGCTCCAAAACGTAAGTTTCCATTTTCTCAGTACCCGGACCGCCTTTAGGAATCATACCTACAAATAAAACAAGCCCATGTTCAGGAGGCTTTTTATATAAACGGATCCTCTGTAAGATTACTTCGATTGCAGACTGTACATTTTTCCTTGTTTGTTTACTTTTAATGTTAGCACTCTGACCAAGCTCATCTCTCATGTGCTTACCGACATCACTCAATTGCTTATCAGGTGGAATATAAACGGAAACAAGCTCTGTACCTCTACCTTTTTTCTGCGCCAATTCTTTTAATGCTTTTTTAAATTCATATAATTCTTTTGATGATACTTCAGCCATGTTATCCCTATAAAAATTAAATTAATATAATAGTAATAAGTATCTTTTTTTAAATATAAATAACTAATGGAAAAACAGCTATTTCAGCAAAATTTTATCTCCAAATTTATTAAATAACTCAGTATCCTTTGGAGAAATCGTACCTATTTCAAGAAGGTCCATATCAGTAATCCCAATTATTTCACGGCCCAAATGAACATAGGTGTCAGGATAGTCATTATATCCGAAAAGATGCCAGATGACGTTACCTTCAAATACCAATTCCAGATACCAGTCATAGCCTTCCAGATCATCGGGATCGCGAGTTTGAGATTTTCTATGATAATCGCCCAAAATCCAGGCATATACATGATATTTTTCAAGGAGATTTAAAATGAGATTCTCATCATTTGAATCTAACTTTTTTTCAATATATCCATCAACGGTTTTATTTTTAAAATCAATTATTAATCTAGGATGAGGCAAATCATAAGGATATGTTCTGTAATGGCCGAATTCTATTGTTTTAAGCTTTAATTTTTCCCCATCAAAATAGACTCCATCACATTTAATTTCATGATATAATGGTGTTGCGAATTGCTTTTGATAATTCAGATGCAATACGTCAAAACCAACTAAGTTTTGTAGAATCTCACCGAATTTAACCCAATCTTTTGGAAAATTATTTTTAAAACTATATTCATAATATCCATCATCAGAATATATTATTACAATACATGAATAGATTAACTCAAGCTTTTCAAAGTATAAAAACTTTTCACTTTCAAAATTTTCAAATAGATTTAAATCATTGAAGTCATGAAGAAACTGGTTGGCATTTTCAAAATCAAAAGTGCGGATTTCACTTGTCATTTTACTTCTAAGGTCGACTAAAATGTCAATCCATGATTTGTCACAAAGAGGGCTTTCAGACAAGAATTTATCCCCGCTTCCTCGTTCGGAAATTTTATAATATCCATTACTGTTTAAAAAATCAATAGTGAAACATTCATAATGTCTGTTTAAGCGTTTAAAATTAAATCTTTGTGTAATTTCAATTTTTTCAATCATTAATTTATTATATCTTCTGCAAGTATAATATAATTATCTAAAAAAAGTTTAAGGCAAGGTTAATATAATTAACCTTCAACCATAATCAATTTACCCGTGTCCGAATCTCTGTAAACTTTACCCATCTCAGTAAATCCATTTCCAGAAGATTTACTGATATCTGGAGTTTCATTTAATTCTTCACCTTGGTCAAGTTGAGAAACTTCCTGAATTGCATTTTTTACCTTCTGCCTTTGCTGTTCATCCATATTATCATTAAACACTATATTTTGCATATTCCATGAAATAACTAAGAATACCAAAAGACCAACAGCAATAACCAGCATAGCATCTACAAGATTAGATGTCCCCGCCATCGGGTCTTCTTCACCTTGGTTTAGAAATTTCCCCTTTCTTCTGCGAATCATAATACCAAAACCTACTTACCCAAATTTTCCAAAACGGCATTTACAAACAACTGAAGATTAGATGAATATTCTTCATACCATCTGCGCCTAATTTTTGAGATAACATACGCAATTGCACCAGATCCAATACCTACGACGGTAGTATCAAATGCAACAATTATTGCATTTGCCAATGTTGTAACATCCCCACTACCTAAAGCGGCAAGACCCGGACCCATAGGAATTAAAGTACCCATTAATCCCAAAGTCGGACCGATACGAGTAACAATGTCAACCCTCTCAAGCGATTTGGCCATTATGACCTCTTCCTCTTCAATCAAATTCAATGCCCAAGCTTCACGGGAATCTGAAGATAGGGAATGTGCATCAATTATTTTCAATAAAACCTCTTTTTGATTATCATAAATCCCGCTATCATTAACAATATTTTTAAGTTCTTCAATAGAACCTGCATTAACCAAAGAAAATATTAGTTCTTCTTTATATTGTCGGGTTAGTTTTTTTCGAGTTGAATAATCGGAAATAAGCCCTCCAAAAGCAAAAACCGCAAAAATCGCAAATGCAAGCAAAAATATAATTACTGGAATTTGCAAACTTTGAGAGACAACATTTAAAGCTGCTGTTAAAAACTCACTTCCAGGAATACCTACCACATAAATCACCACATACTAATCAATCATTTTTTAAATAAAGTATTTTTTCTATAATACCATAAACCTAAAACCGCCACAGCAATTAAAAATACAAATGTAACAACCATAGACTCGACAGAAGCAATATTTATAGGCCTCATATCATTCATATCTAAAGAGATAATATTCGGAAGTAATAATGAAACTATTAAAAAATACAATCCAAAAACAAAAAATAAATCTCTTAAAACTGTAAAGGACCTATTAAAACTGAACTTTTTAACTAAGAAAAATATTGTCGCAACCAATAAATTAAATAAAATTGCTGTAAACAAACAAAGTTGTAAAGAATTTAAACCTAATAAATCAGTTTTTGATAAAATACATACAAAAACTATTAACAGAAAGCACAAATAAGATAACGAAAGCACCTTTTTGAAACTGTCCTTAAATTTTTTTTCTTTAGACAACAAATATCCACTAAAAATCAACACAAATGCAATTAAGAATAGAAAAGTGTAATTATAAACACCAATTGCAGAATATAATTGATTTTTAAAAAGATTAATTAAATAAACTACTGCTGAAGTAAATACAAGTGAAATAACAACATATATAGCCAAAGTCTTTTTAGAAGTCTCATTGAAATGAAAAATCAAACCAACAATTACTGAAAAAACTATTAAAGAAATTATATATCCTAAAGACCATACTAAACTAAAAGCCATTGTATCACCATTTACTTCTCAAATAATAATTTTGATATAATAACTGCAATGAAAAATCCGCTGAATAAAGCAATAATTAACATTATTACATTATTTACTGTGAATAAACCATTATTTTCACTTAAAGTTTCATTAACAGATGAGTTTGTACCATTATTTGTTTCATTAACGTTTTCAGCAGTTGAATTATCTTTTACTTCAGAAATGCCTGATGAAGAATCTGAAGATAAATCCGAACTGCTAGAACCTCCAGAAGCCTTTGAAGTGGAACTATATCCCGAACCTCCACTAGATGAACTGGATCCTCCAGAAGAACCAGATGATGAATCACCAGAAGAACTTGAATGGGAAGATTCACCAGAAGAGCTTTGAACTTGAGAAGTTGCAGGAGCTTGTGAAGATGGAACTTCTTCAACATATTCACTGCCATGGCCCGGATGAGCACATACAGCCATAGAAACAAAAGAGAATATAAAAATTATTGAAATCAATAAGGACAAATGTTTATAATTCATAAAATCGCCATCACCAAAATAATAAAATTTTTAAAAATAAAGAAAAAAGATATAATAACTCTATGAGTTATTAATCTTCATTTAATTAGTTTTTACGTTTCATGTATCCTAAACCTAGTACGACACCAATGGCCAAAACACCAATTAAAGCATAAATTAAACTGTTTGAATCAGCAGTTTTTGTTGCAGGAGTTTTGGAAACTTCATATGATTTTGCATCACTAGGACTGTCCTGTGAATCATCAGATTCACTGTCAGATAGTGAATCATCACTAACAGCAGGAGCGTTATTTGCTACTGCTCCGGAAGTTCCTATACTTCTAGAATAAGAAGGACTATAAGTTTTTGTTGGGGTTGCAGGATTATTTGAATTACTATTTGAGTTAGAGTTACTATTAGAGTTACTATTAGTATTTGAGTTACTATTAGAGTTAGAATTACTATTGGAATTACTATTGGAATTTTCATTCATAGCTTTTAATAAATCTTCCTTAGTAACATCTTTTAAGCTTTTTAAATAAGTAATTGCATTATAATCATCGCCAGAACCTTGTTTTAGCATGTTGAATTGTTCTTCAGTAATCCATTTTTCACTATCAGTTGATACAACTGGAAGTGATTTAATGTTAGGATTTTCATTATTTGCATAAATATCAATATATGCTTTAATTTGAGCAGCACGTTTAGCTTCTGAAGTACTGTACATGCTTTGATCAATGGTAGCCCATTTGAAACTTACAATTGATGCTCTACCTATATTAAGGTTGTTATCCCATACAACGATTATACCTTCTTGAGTTCCACCGCCAATATATTCAGATACAGTTTCGTTTTTAGGTAATTTTTGAACATAGTAACTACCTAAACCTGGAGATAAGTCCAATAAATAAGTTAAACTGTCATCTTTACAATAGATACTGGATGCAATATAAGTATAAGATTCATTTTCACCTAACGGATATTCATTTAAAATATGGTCAGTTATAAAGAATCCAGGTTGTACACCAGGACATACGTGTGCATGGTATAAGAAAGTTGCCATTTGGTCAAATAATGGGTGTTCATTCCACGCATTCACAATAGTTTGTACATTGAACCAATTTCCATCAGGGACAAATGATTTTTCAATAGCTCTTAACTTAGCACTGTTATTCAAGGTTTCAAATCCAATGTTAACAACTTTATCGCCGTCAAGTGTGCCGACAAAGAAGTCTTTAGTATCAGAATTATATCTTAAATAAATCATGTTAACTTCATCAGAATCAGGATAACGGAATGCAAATGCAAACCATAATGGTTTCCATACAGCTTGGTGAAGACTTAATACATTTTGACTGTATAATGTTCCACCTAAAACTTCATAAAGACCATCACGTGCTATAACAGTGTCTTGTCCGTTTAAGAATGCATATCCTGCGTCAGTTAAAGCGAGGAAATCAACATCGTCACGACCGACATCAATACCCAATTCCTCTTTAATTATTTCTTTAGCTTTATTTGCAGCATCAATACCTATTTGTTTGATTTCATCATCGGTTAATTTACCTTGAACAGCATTACCAGTTGCTCTTTTAGCAGTTGAGAGATTTAAAGACAATATATAATCTAAATCTAAACCATGACCATCCATACCATAATCGAATGGTTCGCCATCGTAAGTTACATTATCGGTAGTTCCCATCAGATAGTTATACTGCTCTTGATTTAATCCAGTGAACTCATATAAGAAGTCGACTAATTTTTCAGGATTGGTGTTGATTTGTTTAATCCACCATGAATTGTATTTTAATTCTTCTAAACTTCCTGCATCAGGGTTAATTTTAGTTTCTTTTGTGAAAAGTTTTTTAACGTTGGTTGAATTAAAAGATATGATGATTAAATCACCAGTTTTAGTTTTTGAATACCATTTAATAAAACCAAGCATATTTTCGGTAGCTCCAGTGTAAGTGGTATTCATACCAACATATCCTGTTTTACCGATTGTATCATCTAAGAAGAATAATGCCGCATCATCATCAGATCCGCCCGGAACACCAAGTACTTTGTAAGCAGTAATATCTGCTGGAGAACCAACACCACCAGGGTTAGTTTCTTGTTCAGGAGGATAATATTTCAATAAAGCTTGAATAATACTATATCCACCTAAAGTACCTTCACAAATATGGCCATGGAAAGCAGCTTCCTGAAGTATTTCTCTTGAAACGCCCGCAGACCAACCATTTGCCAAACTTGCAAATGCCCAAGCATTTTCGCCAATGACCGCATTATAATACTTATTCCATTCTGATTTAGTCATATCTTCAGAGATAGTTCCTAAATAAGAATATTTAGTTGATGCATTTTGGAAAACAATAGCTTTTAATTCTTTTCCTTTTTTAACTACAAAAGCAAAGTCAACCGGATCAACCGCACTTTGACGCAACATTAATACGTTACTATAAGAGATTTTTCCATAATTAACAATTGCTTCCATTGCATCTTCACTAGTTTTTCCATTTAAATTTGCAACTCCTGCAGTAGTAATTGCAAGAACATCATCGGCAGTTTTAAAATCTAATTTAGAATCAGCAATTTCAGTTACAGTTCTTCCTAATTTATAAGCTTCGCTTGCTTTTAACTCAAATGAAATGAGTTTAGTCAAATCAGCTCCGTCAATGACTTTCACTTCAGTACCGTAACCTGCAGTCATGGCACTAATATTTAAACTGTTCCCATTGAAATTATCTATTTTTAAAACATAATTTTTAGTATTTATATCAAACATTTTAGTAAAATTAAGATATTTATCATTTGAGACCAAATAGAAGTCTGGAACTAAATTGTTTGCATCATCAGCATATTCATAATTTACTTTCACATTTACTGAAACTGAACTTGCCCCATCGGAAGACAAACTATTAGATTCAACTGTTGAATCATCAGTTCCAGTAACAATATCTGAGATATCATTACCTATAGAAAGACCATTTTGAGAATCACAAAAGGCATCTGTATTTTCTGCAGATACTGCACCAATTACAAGCATTAAACAAGCAATCAGTGTGATAAACAAAACAACCTGTTTTTTAATAATATCAACCTCCAAAATTTGAAAAGGATATTCGCATACTGTAGAATATCCAGATTACCTATATTAAGTAATACATATATAAAGTTAATTATTACTCTATATATAAAAATTTGAAAAAAAGTATTACAAATTTAATCAACACGAACAATATATAAATACATGAATAAAAATTAAAATCCCTTATTGACTTTAAAACCCCCATTATATTCTCTATTTCCCAAATAATAATCTTCGCCTATTAACCAGTTATCAAAGTATTAATTAACAATGTTATACAAATTACCACCCAAGTAATAATATCTAATCAAAAGTGAAATCAATTTAAAAAAAATCAAATATCCCTCCAATATCCCTATTTAAAAAAAATATTTCATGAAAATCTTTTAAGAGTAATTTTCCAAACATTTATATAATTTAAAGGATAATATTTACTTGAGGAATATTTTAGGTGTACCTAAAATTGACCTCCAAAATTTGAAAATGTGTTAAATTAGATTTAAAAATCTAGTTTAACACAACCCCCTAAAAGTCACCACCTACTTTTAAAAATAAAACAAAATTACAAATAATTGATTAAAATTGACTACCTTAACATTGTTATATTAATTGAAAAGATTATTACGAAAGTAAAAAGTAATACTAACCTCATTTTATAAAATAACAAAATTTACAGTTTTCGTTACTGAAAATAACTAATTTGAGCTAAAATTTAAAATTATTATTCTTAAAAAATTGATGAAAATTATTAAATAATACTTAGAAATATAACTGATTTGTTCAAAAAGTAATACAAATTACGGATAATCCATTGCTAAAGTAATACGAAATACTATTATATGGTATTACTTCAAATTTAAGATGAAAACAGAATAAGGTGATTAATTGCACTTACCCGATGGAATCATAAGTTTTGAACAGGCGGCAATATACTGGATTATAACTCTGATAATCATTTCAATATTCTTTTATAAATTCTCTAAAGATGAAAATAAAGAAAAAAGAATAATATCAATAGCTCTTTTTAGTGTGTTTACAATGGTTGTGACTTCTGTTTCAGTCCCATCACCTTTGGGTGTTCCGATACACTTCTTTTTAATACCTCTGATAGCTATTTTGTTAGGTCCTCTATCAAGTACAATTGTTTCATTTATCACACTACTCATGCAAGTATTTATCTTAAACATGGGTGGACTAACATCATTAGGTGCAAATTTCATAGTAATGGGGTTCATACTGTCAATTACCACTTACGGATTTTATAAATTATTCGCCTACATAAATGAAAAAGCAGCAATATTTGGATCAACAATTATTGGAATCATGTTTGCGACATTTGGCCAAATAGCTATTCTGCTAATATCCGGAGCCATGAACTTTGATATATTGCTATCAACATTACTGCCATTCTATTTATTCATTTCAATCATTGAAGGCTTTGCAAATGTAGTAATAATTACTGCAATAGATAAAATTAAGCCAGACATAAGAGAAATAAATCAAATTTAAAGGAGATAAAATGAAATATGTAAAAATATTATCAATAATGCTATTTTTAATTATTGGAGCAACTGCAGTATCTGCCCACGGCGTGGATGTGACAGCAGACACCATGGTTGTTGCAAATGATACAAACGGAGTGTTTGTTAAAGATATTGCGGACTCCAACAACATAAATATAAGCGTGTATAAATTCACTTCTGAAGATGAAGTTGCACACATTCTAGAACACAGCATCAACAATACCAATAAAAGAATGTTATTTGTAGCTTATCAAGACACAGCTAATGAATTCCTAAAAGAACACAAAGATTTATCCAACAGAATCATTGTTTTAGATGATGTTAATAATGACACAGTACTAAAAGGTATTCAAGACATTATGAATGCGCCAACAGGAGATATTGCTCAAGAAAATAGCTTTGGACTGCCATTAATAATTGGAATTATAATAGGTGCTTTAATAGGCATTGGTTGTGGAATTTTCATTATGAAAAGGAAGAATTAGGTTTAATGCCTATTCTTCAAATACTTTTTTTAACCTATTAAACCATAATACTAATTAAAAAAGTTTATAAACTTATTATTATTAATTAATTAGTAAGTGATAGTATGGTTTTTAGAAGATGCCCACAGTGCGGTTCAACAAGTGATGATGCTTACGGATTTTGTATCAAATGCGGATACGAATTTCCAAAAATAGAAGCAAACTCCCAAAAATGTCCATTATGCAGATATGAGAATCCTGATGAAGCTGATTACTGTGTCAAATGCGGCACACCACTACTTTTTAAAAATCAGATGCAAAAAAACAGCGTCATAAATCCTATTGTGATTAATAAAAACGGCACACCAGATACTGCTACCCATAAAACCAGCAGATTTCTGATATTATTAGGTTACATTTTCTCATTTTTAGGAGGCCTTATCGGACTTATTATTGCAATTTATCTGTCAACCAGAAAAGACCCTGTTGCAAAAAGACATGGACACATCCAGCTTGCAATATTCGGATTCTACATACTCATAATCGCAATACTGTTTGCAACAGGAAATATGCCTGCTGACATCGTCGGAGAATATCAGCAGTTACTTGCGGGTAATTTTACCTTTATCTAAAGGCAGATACAATACTATAGCCCCGTCACCGTTTTCGTAATATCCCGGAACAACCCTGTCCACCCTAAAGCTGAACTGTTTGTAAAACTCAACGGCGCCGACATTATTTTCATTTACTTCCAGATAAATGGTATCAAGATTAAGCAGTGACAATATTGAAATGGCCTTTACCAGAAGCTGGGTTCCGCAGCCCAACCTCCTGTAGTTTTTATCAACAGCTATTGAAATGATATGACCCTGATTTTCATATTTAATCCAAAAAATAACGTAACCGATTACATAACCATTTTCTTCAGCAACCAGAAATCCGACACCCATCTCATATAACTGCTGAAACATGTTTATTCCGTAAGACTGGTCAAATGACATGTTTTCTATTTCAAAAACTCTTTTTAAATCATCGGGTGTGAATTTTCTGACTTTCATAAAACAAACCTATATCAAATTTTAGCCAACTCATTATTTAACAGTTTTGATGAAATTCTAGAAGCGGTTGTGACTATTCCGGCCAGTCAAAAATGCAATCTGTATAATGAGAATATAAATAATATGTAAAACTACATTATATTATCTATAATTATTTAAACATCATAGATGAAATACAAAGGTGATTGAAATTTCAGATGAAAGCTTAAAAGAAAAAGTTGAAGACTACACAGAAAGGCTGCTTTATGCAAGCAGATGGATTCTATCCCCAATCTATCTTATATTGATACTAGTTTTGGTATTGATCTTGTTTAAGTTTGTTAAAAACGTTGTCGGCTTTATATTTATCATGAACACATTGAGTTACAATGAATGGATTATACAGGTACTGGAACTTTTAGACCTCTCCTTGCTCGCAAATCTTGTTTTGATTGTGGCATTTTCAGGATATGAAAACTTCGTTTCAAAAATCGATGTTGCAGAAGACCACGTTGACCGTCCGTCATGGATGGGTCGTCTTGACTTTTCAGGACTCAAACTCAAAATCATCGGTTCAATCGTGGCAATATCTCTTGTGGAGTTGCTGCAGGACTTTTTAAACGTGTCTTCCACCATAGATCCGAATGTTGAATTTTGGAGAATCGCTCTTCACCTGACATTTGTGGCAACAGGACTTGTATTTGCACTGATGGAAATACTGGCCGAAAAAAGACACGAAATTAAAGAAGAGACAATAGAACTCGAAAACGAAAATTCAGAATAATATTAAGGCCGATAAGATGTGGGACGATTTTGCAGAATACGTATTATCCCAATGCGTTAAAAATCCAACAAAGGTTGCTGAAATAGGGGTCGGAAAGTTCAGCGGAGTTTATGACTATCTGAACTCCCAGGACAACGTGGAAATCCTTAAAACCGACATAAGCCCCGATGACAGCGATGTTATAGCTGACGATGTAACAAAACCGAATATGGATATATACAAGGACGTTGACATAATCTATTCAATTCGTCCGCCAAGCGAAATCCAACCGTATCTGGTCAAATTGGCATTAAAAACAGATGCACAACTAATAATAAAACCATTATTTAATGAAGATTTGAATACGGGCAATGTTAAAATGAAACTTAAAAACTATCAAAAAGCAAGCTTTTACATATTAAGGTGATTGAATGGAGGACATATTATCAAAATACCAAACTTCAAAAGAGGGACTTACCATAAGCGAAGCCAAAAAAAGGCTTGAGAAATATGGTAGAAACGAGCTTGAAGAAAAAAAGCCGACCCCCCTTATTATGCTGTTTTTGACACAATTCGTTGATGCGCTTATTGCACTTCTGGTTGTTGCTGCAATCGCAGCATTTGCAATAGGAGACGTAATCGACGCTGCAGTAATCATAATAGCAGTTTTGCTGAATGCTACAATCGGATTCATTCAGGAATACCGTTCACAGAAAGCTGTAGAAACACTTAAAAGCTTGATGGTTAAAAATGCAGTAGTAAAAAGAGAAAATGTAATTTCAGAAATCGATTCTGGAGAATTAACAATAGGAGATATTGTTATTTTAGAAGAGGGAAATAAGGTTCCTGCAGATTTAATGTTGATTGAAGCTAAAAATCTGCACGTTGACGAATCACACCTTACCGGAGAATCCGAAGCTATCGACAAGGATATTGAAGATGAAGTCTATATGGACTCAAACATACTGTCCGGTAACGGAATCGGAGTGGTCAGCCACATCGGAATGGATACCACAATCGGAAAGATTGCTGAACTGGTCCAGGAAGACAGCGGCGAGACACCTCTTCAAAAAAGAGTCGAAAAGCTTGGAAAAACATTATCAGCAATAGCTATCATTGTCTGTATATTCGTATTTATAATGGAACTTTTCAAGGGAATACCTCTTGTTGAAACCTTCATGACTGCAGTTTCACTGGCAGTGGCTGCAATTCCGGAAGGCCTGCCTGCAGTTTTAACACTCACCTTGGCTTTAGGCATGCAGCAGATGGCAAAATCAGACGCCATTGTAAAAAGACTGCTTTCGGTTGAAACTCTCGGATCATGTACAATAATCTGCAGTGACAAAACAGGAACACTCACCAAAAACAGAATGGCCGTCAAGGAATACTACTTCTCAAACAGAGATAAAACACTCATGATTGGTGCACTATGTAATAATGCAACAGTCAACGGAGAAGAGGTCATTGGTGATCAGACCGACGGAGCCATTTTAAAATTCTGCCAGGAAAATAAATATAACAAAAATGAACTGGAAAAAGATTTTGAAAGAATTGACGAAATCCCACTTGACAGTAATCGTAAAATGATGACTACTATACATAGACCAAGTGGGGAAAATGATATGGTTTTATCAAAAGGTGCTCCAGAAATAATTATAGCTAAATCCAAATACATAGATAATGATGGAAGTATCGAAATAATTACCCCTGAAATAAAGGAAACACTAATGAAAAAAATTGGTGAAATGACTGACAACGCATTGAGGGTAATCGGATTTGCATACAAAAATGGAGATTGTGAAAATCCAGAAGAGGAACTGACCTTTGTCGGTATGGTCGGACTGATTGACCCTCCAAAGGAAAACACCAAAAAATCAGTTCAGGAATGTATAAATGCTGGAATCAAAGTAAAAATGATTACCGGAGACCATGAAAAGACTGCTGAAGCAATCGCCCGTGAAATCGGAATCCTGACAGACGGAAAAGTAATTACAGGAAAACAGCTGGATGAACTAAGCAACGAAGAATACATGAAGATTGCAGATGACATCCAGGTTTATGCAAGAGTCAGACCGGAACAGAAAATGAGGATTGTGGAAACCCTTAAAAATAATGGAGACATTGTTGCAATGACCGGTGATGGAGTAAATGACGCACCGGCACTGAAAAAGGCATCAATCGGAATATCCATGGGTGACGGAACAGACGTTGCAAAAGAAGCTTCAGACATGATTTTGCAAAACAATGACTTTTCAACAATAGTGACCGCCATCAAGGAAGGAAGAAAGATATACGACAACATCAAAAGATTCGTCAAATTCCAGGTATCAACAAACGTTGGTGCAATCCTGACAATTGTCGGCGCATCACTTCTCTCACTGCCTATACCTTTCAATCCTGTGCAGCTGTTATGGATAAACATTGTAATGGACGGACCTCCTGCACAGACATTAGGTATGGAAGGTGCTGAAAAAGACATCATGCAAAGAAAACCTGAAACAGGAGACATATTAAACAGAAATACGTTAATAAAGATATTCGTAACCGGAGTAGTAATGGCAATAGGAACAGTTGCAGTATTTGCATATTACACATCAAGCCATACAACCACTTCAAAAGCGATGACAGTTGCATTCACATTATTTGTAGTCTATCAGCTGTTCAATGCATACAACGGAAAGGCAAACTCCGAAAAATCAAGCAAATTCCTATATATGGGAATCATACTTTCATTTATACTTCAGCTTCTGATTATATATCTCCCGCAACTGCAGATGGTGTTCAGAACAACAGGCATTGACATTGTCGACTGGATTTTAATCGTCATAGTTGCATTTACAATAATAATAACAGACAAAGTAATGAACAAACTGATACAATGAGAAAAATAAACATTTTCCTGCTTGGAGGAACCAAGGATTCGACAAATATTATAAGCCATATCAAGGACAACTACGATTCATATATCCTGACCACAACCACAACAGAATATGGCGCCAAATTAGCTAGCGAAAGAGGAAGCGACGAGACAATCGCAAGACCGCTTCCGAAAGATGAAATAATATCAATACTTAACGCCAATGAATTTGATATTATCATCGATGCAACACATCCTTTCGCAAGCCACATCACCCAGACAAGCGTTTCGGTTGCAAATGAACTGAAAATGCCATATATCCGCTTCGAGAGACCTACCACAAACCTCAAAAATATTGATACATCAAGAATCCATTACGTAAATTCATTTGACGATGCAGGAAAACTGATTGAATCCGAATTCGATAAAGGAAATATACTGCATTTTGCAGGAGCCAACACCATGGAAGACATCTTGAAATATGTATCATCCGAAAGATTCTATCCGAGAATACTGAAGGTGGAATCATCCCTTGAAAAATGCAGACAGCTGAATGTTGATCCGGACCACATCATTGAAATGACCGGTGCCGCCACAAAAGAGGAAAACCTTGATTTGATTGAAAAATATGATGCAAGTGTCATGATTACAAAGGAAAGCGGTGAAATCGGCGGAGTAATTGAAAAAATCGAAGCTGCAAATGAAAAGGATATTGCAGTTATAATGATTCAGCGCCCAAAAATAGAAATGTTAAATAAAAATGACGTTGTCAATGATTTAAACGAGCTTGACTCAAAAATTAAAAGTTTTTTAAAAAAATAGATATAAAAATAAACGCCGAGACTGGGATTTGAACCCAGGCGAGGGAAACCTCACAGGATTTCAAGTCCTGCGCCTTACCAGACTAGACTATCTCGGCATGTGAAAAGGAATATTTAGAAGGATTCTAAATATTTATCCTTTAAGTTCAATTTCAATACTTACATTATCAGGAACATTAACTTTCATAACTTGTCTCATTGCACGTTCATCAGCTCCAATACCGATTAAACGTTTGTGAATTCTAAGTTCCCATTTTTCCCAAGAAGCTTTACCTTCTCCATCTGGAGATTTTCTAGTTGGGACTACTAATTTTTTAGTAGGTAATGGAATAGGACCGGACAAGTCAACACCAGTTCTTTCAGCAATTTTTTTAAGTTGATCACAAACATATGCTAATTTTTCTGGGTCTGTTCCAGTAAGCTTAATTCTTGCTTGATTCATTTATTATCCTCCAAAAAAACAAAAAGAAAAGAAAGTAAAAAATTACTTTCTAATTATTGTTTACAAACTTATTTTGCTGGGGTAACGTTAAGACATAAACCTGCAGCAACAGTTTGACCCATATCTCTGATAGCAAATCTACCCATTTGTGGGATTTCTTTTGCGTTTTCGAGACACATTGGTTTAGTAGGTTTAATTTTAACAATAGCTGCATTACCGGTTTTTAAGAAGTCAGGGTTTTCTTCGTCAACAGCACCAGTAGCAGGGTTTAATTTTTTGGATAATTCTAAGAAAGTACATGCTACTTGGGAAGTGTGACAGTGGAATACCGGAGTGTATCCAACGGTAATTACACCAGGGTGTTGTAAAACAACAATTTGTGCATCAAATTCTTTAGCTACAGTAGGAGCGTTATCGGTGTGACCAGCTACGTCTCCTCTTCTGATATCGTTTTTACCTACACCTCTTACGTTGAATCCGATGTTGTCACCAGGTTCAGCTACTTCGAATTGTTCGTGGTGCATTTCGATAGATTTAACTTCTCCGGAAGCTCCAGCAGGTTCGAAGATAACGTTTTCACCTTTTTTCATTACACCAGTTTCAACTCTTCCTACAGGAACAGTTCCTACACCAGTAATGGAGTAAACGTCTTGGATAGGGATTCTTAAAGGTAAGTTAGTTGGTTTATCAGGTGCGGTTAAAGCATCTAATGCGTCGATTAATGTAGGTCCTTTGTACCAGGAAGTATTTGCTGATGCGTCTACAATGTTGTCCCCTTCAAATGCAGATAATGGGATGAAAGGTACGTCAGCAGGGTTGAAACCTACAGTTTTAATTAAGTTTGATACTTCTTCTTTTAATTCGTTGTATTTGTCTTCAGAGTAATCAACTAAATCCATTTTGTTGATTGCAATAATTAATTGGTTAATACCTAAAGTTTTGGATAAGAACACGTGTTCTTTGGTTTGAGGCATTACACCGTCGTCAGCTGCAACTACTAAAACACCTGCGTCTGCTTGGGAAGCACCAGTGATCATGTTTTTAACGAAGTCTCTGTGTCCTGGGCAGTCTACTACAGTGTAGTCGTATTTTTTAGTGGAGAATTTTTGGTGAGCTAAGTCGATGGTTACTCCTCTTTCTTGTTCTTCTTTGGTAGTGTCCATAATGAATCTGAATTTGTCTTCTCCGGAAGCTAATTGTTGTTCGTTAATGGTACCAGCTTTTACTAATAAGTTTCCAACTAAAGTGGATTTTCCGTGGTCAACGTGTCCAATAAATGCTAAGTTAATATGTTCTTTTTCTTTTGCCATTATAATAACCTCTTTTGTAATATTAACAAACAATATCTATAAGCTTAAATGATAGCTTAAATTTACTTTATACATTAACATATAAATAGATAATGATTTTTTAAATAATTTTAATTAAAAATATAAAAAAATTAAAAAATATAATTTTTAAATTTTAAGTTTATAAATCACCTAAGTAGTGGCTTGCAGGGAATGGTTCTGCAGATAAACCTTTTCTTTGTCTGATTTCTCTTACGATTTGATTTTGCATCTCACGTGGGAGTGGTTCAAATCCAGCGATTTCAGTAGACCATAAACATCTACCTTCAGCAGCAGATCTGATGTCTCCAGCGAAACCAAACATTTCAGCTACAGGTACTTTGGATTCAATTCTAGCCATGTCACCAGTTTCTTGACCCATATTGACAATTTGGCCTCTTCTGTTTTGAATCTCACGAGTACATGAACCCATGTAATCATTAGGAGTATCGATAACTACTTTTTGCATTGGTTCGAGTAATGCAGGTTCTGCAAGCATCATGGAACCTAAGATTGCGTTTCTGATTGCAGGCAATACTTGTGCAGGTCCTCTGTGAACTGCATCTTCGTGAAGTTTTGCATCGTGGAGTTTGAATTTTAATCCCATACAGATTTCTTCA